>NZ_CAJKOX010000043.1 GCF_905201705.1 uncultured Marvinbryantia sp. | reverse complement strand
TTTCTTCGAGCCACAGCTTGCCGTGCTGAAGAAGTTTGAGGATTGAATTGGTCTGGCTGCTTTATATCAAAAGAAAAGAGGGAAGTTATGAATACACGAATTGTTTATTGTGATGAAACTGGTGATGATGGTCTTAATACCAATTCCAGTAATGCATTTATTTTAACCAGCATGAGCATGCCGACAGAATCCTGGCAAACGAATTATGAACTGTTCAAAAAATTTCGTAAACAGTTAAAATCTGAATACGGTTTTCATGTAAGTGAAGAAATGCATACAAAACAATTTTTAACAGATAAAAATCCTTATCGTTCCTATTGCTGGACGCGGGAACAGAAAATTGAAATCTTGAAAAAGTTTACATTAGCAATTTCTACCTTGGATATTTCCGTAATTAACGTTATCATTGACAAAACTAAAATCAAAGTTGGCGAATACTCCATATTAGAAAACGCACTTACATACAATATTCAACGCATAGAAAACGACAGTAACGGCGACTGGAATTTCATAATTATTACAGACAAAGGTCGCATCAGCCCTATGAGAAAAACTGCAAGAGCTATTAGAGCATACAATCCGATACAGTCTCAATTTGGCGGATATATTAATAAACCGATTAAATATCTTATCGAAGATATTATGGAAAAAGATTCAAAAGAATCATACTTCATTCAAATATGTGACTTTATCTCTTTTTTCGTACACCTTTACTACAAGACACGATATCAAAATGAAGCACTCCCAAATCGTGTTGGCAAGTTAATTGATAATAAATTTGTCGGAAATGTAATGGCTACTTTCTCTGCCAATGGCATTTTAAATCTTAAAGCCAGCTCGCAAAAATATGGCTTAGTTATATATCCAAAATAGAAAACACCACCTACGACGCATCCGCGCTTTCAGTGGTTCATATATATTATCGCACGCAAATGCGTGTTTGTCAATATTAACCCAGCAAAAACCGCCCGGTATTGGCGTACCGAACGGCTTTACATAGATTCTATACGGGCTGCCAGAGCCATTGTGTATATCATCCCTCAACAAGAAGATTATACCACAATCCTCCGGCACCTGTACAGGTGTATTTTTTGTACTCTTTTTTCATATTTTTTACAGGAGGATGATTTTATGTTGAACAAAAAGACATCCGGTTTGGTTTATGCTGCCTGTTATATACGCGTCTCTACGGGCAAACAGGAAGAATTGTCGCCCGATGCGCAGCGCCGGCTACTACTGGACTACGCCAAATCTCATAATATGTTTGTTTCTCCGGAATATATTTTCACGGAAAATGGCATATCCGGACGCAAAGCAGATAAGCGTCCCGAATTTCAGCGCATGATCGGGTTGGCCAAATCGGAGGAGCACCCGTTTTCTGCTATTCTCGTCTGGAAATTCAGCCGTTTTGCGCGTAATCAGGAAGAATCTATCGTTTACAAATCAATGCTGAAAAAACAGCATAATATTGACGTCATAAGCATTACCGAGCCGTTGATCGAAGGACCCTTCGGCAGTCTGATCGAGCGTATTATTGAGTGGATGGATGAGTACTACTCTATCAATCTGTCCGGGGAAGTTGTACGCGGCATGACGGAAAAAGCAATGCGCGGCGGCTACCAGTCGACTCCCTGCCTTGGATATCGTTCCCCTGGCTACGGACTTCCATTCGAGATTGTCCCGGACGAAGCGCAGATTGTTTCATACATCTTCGACCAGTATGTCAACCATCACCGTGACACGACTTCTATTGCCCGCAGCCTAAATGAACACGGGCAGCTCACAAAGCGCGGCTCATCTTTTGAGAAACGAAATGTCACCTATATTCTGAGGAATCGCTTTTACATAGGCAAACTTATCTGGAAAGATATCGAGCGCGACGGAGTGCATGAAACATTTATCGCCAACGATATTTTCCAGAAAGCAAATGAACGTCTTGACGCCGAATTCTCTCCTCTGAGACGCCGTAATGTGTCCACCTGCCGTCATTGGCTTTCCGGTCTGGTAAAATGCTCCACATGCGGATCTTCGCTCGGCTATAACCATGCGAAATATCCCTTTTTTCAGTGCTGGAAATACGCAAAAGGAATCCATTCCGACAGCTCCGGCATCTCTGAGAAACTATTGGTTTCCGGAGTACTGGAATATTTTGAAAAGCTGTTGAACGGCGCGGAGTTTCAATTCGCCCGATATGCCCCAGCCCCTTCGGAATTTGACGACAGCGTGCTATACCGCAAGGAACTGGAAAAACTGACAGTCCGGGAGCAGCGTGTAAAAGAAGCCTATGAAGCAGGCATTGATTCTTTGGAGGAATACAAAGAAAACAGACAGCGCCTCGCTGCTGAGCGCAAACGGCTGACTGCCCTTCTGGAGCCTGTCCCAGCGCCAGATCACGATACCGATCATGACCGCCAGACCATGCTGGAACGCATACAGACCGTTTATGATATTCTCCGAAATGAGGATGTTGATTATGAAACAAAGGGTGTTTTTATCCGCTCCGTAGTTGAAAAAATTGTCTGGGATAAGAAAAATAATACTTTATCATTCCATCTCTATATGCCTTAAAGCCGCATAAATACAAGCTTTTTCTGGTGTCTATATGTTACTGCAATATGGTCCTCCATACTGACTCATGATAAACTGCGCCAGCTTTGCATTCGGTGTGGTAATATTAACCGGATACTGCAATCTTTTTTCATAATTCCACATTTAACGGCATCCCCCTTTCGTCATCGGCTCCCATGGCCACGGCTGCATTACCCATTCCCACCGGCAGCTCTCGGTGTCGTTCGTGCAGTCGATCGTCAGCGGTGCAAAGCGTCTCGCGTAAACAGCCATCGCCTCCCTGCGTGTTGCGATCATCTCGCGGCTGTAGGCGAGCGCTGCGCAGTCGTCCGGGTGCGTATCCAGATAAAGCAGGATATCGTCCACTGCGAAGCTTACCTCATTGATGCAGTTTAAAAGCTGCATCTGGCTCATCGTCTCAAAGGGCATCCGACGGCTCTCCATCCGGTAATCCCTGGGGCTGCCTGCCGCCTGGCGATTCTCCGGTGACGGCGGGCATGATATCCGGCATCCTTCTCCTGCCTGCCGCGGCATCGGCATCGGCTGCTGGCATTCCCGCGCACAGCTTCGCTGCACCGGCGATGGATTATTGCGCATCATATAGTTGCTCATCAGCGTCCACCTCTCCTTCCGCAGAATGGTTTACACAGCTCCGGGAAAATGGTGCCGGTCTGCAGCGCCCTGCAGAGCGGAAACGTATCACAAAACGCCGGCTGCCACGTCACGTACGCCATCGCGAGCGGCATACCCGCAAGCGCGTCTTTGCAGCGCGGCATATTGGATGATTCGCGTGTTTGACAATTCATATAGACTCCTAATAGCTTCATTCTCTATTAGTTTATGTGATGCGTCAAAAAACGTGTGCCCTCCGCTTGCAGGCGCACGGATTTTATGATATTCTTTTTTTAGATATCAGGAAAAAGCCGGGCTTTTCGCTATGCCTGCACATCAGCGTACGAAATCCCGATGTAAAAAACAGACCAAGGAGCATACCCATGGATACTCTTGAAAAACGCGTCCAAACCGCCCTGTTTGGGCTGCAGGATTTGGAATACAAGGCTTTTCAAAGCCGTCTGATGCCGACCATCGATCCCGACCGGATTATCGGCATCCGCACCCCGCAGCTTCGCAAATTTGCAAAGGAATTTATAAAAACCGGGGATGCGGCGGCGTTTCTGGAAATTCTGCCGCACACCTACTACGAGGAAAACAACCTGCACGGCTTTCTGATCGAGAGCATGAAGGATTTCGACCAGACGATCACTGCACTGGATGCCTTTCTTCCCTATGTAGATAACTGGGCAACCTGCGACCTCATAGCCCCGAAAATATTTAAAAAATATCCGCAGGAGCTTTTTGAAAAAATCAAACAGTGGATCGCCTCCGGTCAGACATACACTATCCGTTTCGGTATCGGGACGCTTATGCGCTTTTATCTGGACGAACAGTTTCAGTCCGAATACCCTGCTCTGGTCGCAGCCGTCCACTCTGAAGAATATTATGTAAACATGATGATCGCCTGGTACTTCGCCACGGCACTCGCCAAGCAGTACGACGCAATCCTTCCCTATTTTCAGCAGAGGATGCTGGATCCCTGGACGCACAATAAAGCGATCCAGAAAGCGATCGAGAGCTACCGCATCACAGAAGAGCAGAAGGTGTACCTGCGAACACTGAAAGTCAAAAGCCACGCAGGAATAAAATAACCATACAAAGGAGGAACACCCCATGATTTTTTCATCCATCTACACAGCAACCGAGAGTCTCTGCTACCCGAAGGGCATTCAGAAGGCGCTGGATTTTCTGAAGGACCATGATTTCACCGCAATGGAGCCGGGGCGCTTTGAAATCCAGGGCGACGACATTTTCGCTACCCTCATGGACGCATCCACAAAGCCGAAGGAAGAGGTCCGTCCCGAATCCCATAAGGAGTACATTGACGTGCAATATGTCGTTTCCGGTACAGAAAAACTTGGCTTTGTAAATGACACCGGAAAATATCAGCCAATCGAGCATCCGGAAGGCTCTGACGTCTACTTCTACGGCGAGGTAAATAAAGAAAGCTTTGTCATCTCTACACCCGGATGCTTCAGCATCTTCTTCCCGGAGGATATCCACCGCCCCTGTGTCTGTGAGGGACAACCGGAGGAAATCCGCAAGGTTGTTGTAAAAATCCGCGTTACCGCGCTGTAAATTCATCCCATTCTCACATAATGCCCGTTTTCCCTGTCCAGGACAGCGGGCATTTCCTTTATCAGGCTGCTCAAAAAAAGAAATCCGGCTCTCACCGGATCTCTTTTTATGAATTACGGAATCTGCTTAAAAATTCTCTCGTCCTTTCGCTTGTCGGATTCTCAAAGATCTCCGTCGGTGTTCCCTGCTCCTCGATCACACCGTCGGTCATAAAGATCACATTCTTCGACACATCCTTTGCGAACGCCATCTCATGTGTGACGATGATCATCGTCAAGCCCTCTTTTACAAGCTGGCGCATTACCTGCAGCACCTCTCCGACCATCTGCGGATCGAGTGCCGACGTCGGCTCGTCAAACAAAAGCACCTCCGGCTCCATCGCAAGCGCTCTCGCGATCGCCACACGCTGCTTCTGCCCTCCGGAGAGCTGGCGCGGTTTTGCGTTGATATACTCCGCCATTCCCACCTTCTCCAGGTAAAAGATCGCCTTCCGGCGCGCCTCCTCCTTACTCTTTTTCAGGACACGCGTCTGTCCGACCATGCAGTTTCCGAGCACCGTCTTATTGTTGAACAAATTAAAATTCTGGAACACCATGCCGACCTTCGCGCGGTACGCTTCTACATTTACCCCGCGGTCAGTGATATCCTTCCCGTGATAAAGGATAGCGCCCGTACTGGGGATCTCCAGCATATTAATGCAGCGCAGCAGCGTTGATTTTCCCGAACCGGACGGTCCGATAATGCTAGTAACGTCCTGCGGATGCACGGAAAAATCAATGTCGCGCAGAACCGAGTGGCTGCCAAATTCCTTACCAAGGTGATTTACCTGTATAATCGCTTCACTCATCGCCTGTCCCCCTCTTTTTAAAAGGATACATACCGCTCGTCTGAGTGAGCGTATCCAGATTTGCAAGGTCATAATTGTCCGGTCCGTCCATCTTGTGCTCCGCCCAGCGCAGAATGCGTGAGCAGGTAAACGTCAGCACAAAATAGATGACCATCGCAATCGTGAATGCCTCAAAATAAGTATAGAAGGTTCCCGCAACGCCCTTCGCCGCAAAAAACAGCTCCACCGTGCCAATGATCGAAAGCACGCAGGTATCCTTAATATTGATGATCAGGTTGTTGCCGATCTGCGGCATGATATTGCGCAGCGCCTGCGGCAGGATCACGCTTGTCATCGTCTGAAAATGCGTCATGCCGATCGCCTTCGCGCCCTCCGTCTGCCCAGGATCGATCGAGAGAATACCGCCGCGGACAGTCTCCGCCATATATGCGCCTGTATTGATTGAAACAATAAAGTAAGCGGCAAACCACATCGACATATTGATATGAAAGAGCGACTGCGAGCCATAGTAAATGAACATCGCCTGCACCATCATCGGGGTGCCGCGGAAAATTTCCACGTAGGCGCTCAAAATCACTTTAACAGCCTTCAGAAAAATTCTTTTGGGAAGCGCATCCCGCTTCGTAATCGGAATCGTCTGTACAACGCCCACCGCAAAGCCGATGATACAGCCGATGAACGTGCCGACAAGCGCGATCGCCATCGTCACCCCGGCGCCCCTCAGGAAAGAACCGCCGTAACGCTCCAGTAAAAACAGGATTCTGCCAAAAAAGTCAGCAGGTAAACTGGTCATAATTATCTCCTATCTGTCTTACTGCGCAAGCGGCTGCACCGCGATCGCTTCATCCATCATCTCTGTGAAATCATCCGCCGTCATCTCGCTCAGCACGCTGTCGATCGCTTCCTTCAGCTCCGTGTTGCCCTTCTGCATGGAAATACCGATGTTGATCTCTTCATCGGATACCTCAAAGTCATCGTCCGTGCCCGCAAAATCCAGCATCGTGAAATCCGGATATGCCACGCACGCCGCCATGCCGGTCGGCTGGTCAGTTACTACAATATCACATGCTCCGCTGTTCAGTGCAACCAGCATCTGCGGAACAGATTCGTGCGCCGGAAGGATGTTTGCCTCCTCGATCTGCGGCAGGCACAGGTCATACCAGATCGTATTGATCTGAGAGGTGCAGGTAGCGCCCTTTAAATCCGCAACGCCCTTCGCCTGCGCGTAAGCGTTATCACTCCTTACCAGTGTGACGATCGTCGCAAAATAATACGGCTCGGAAAAATCTACCGACTGCAGACGCTCGGAGGTGATCGACTGTCCCGCGATCACACAGTCAACCGTGCCTGCCTGCACTGCCGGTACCAGGGAATCCCAGTCCAGCTTTACGATCTCCAGATCGTAACCAAGCTCCTCGCAGATATGCTTTGCCATCATAACATCATAGCCATAAGCGTAGTCCGGGCTGCCGGAAATCGGCACCGCGCCGTTGGAATCATCGGACTGCGTCCAGTTGTACGGAGCATAACCGCACTCCATCGCAACCTTGAGCACCTTTTTCTCCTCCGCACCTGCTCCCGTCATCATTCCAAGCGCCAGCGACAGGGACATCGCTGCGCCAAACAGTGTTCTGCATACATTTTTCATCTTCATAATCATCCGCCTCTCTCTTTCCATTTTGTCAAGGAAAAGCGCCAACCGGCACGCCCTCGTGCTTTTTCGCGCTTTATGATTGCTATTATACAAATATCGCCTGGAAAAATCAATGTGCAATCGCCCTTTGCTTAACAGAAAAAAATGGAGTTTATGATGTAAAATCCAAATTATCCGAAGCGCAAAGGGCGTCCTGCCCTGCAATGTTTAGGCGACAGATAAGCACCCTCCTTCAGCGAATATCCCGGTAAAAGCTTCATCACCTACAGGACCTGTCACCGGCAGCTCCCTTCGGGTGCATGGCAGCCGCAAACAAAACGCTATGCATCCGGCAAACCTTCTGCATAGCGTTTTGTTTATAGATATTTGTTTTTGAGGCTTTTTGATGCCCGCGCTTATTTGTTGTAGTTTACGATCTTGCCGAAATCCGGTTTCAGCGCAGCGCCGCCTACCAGACCGCCGTCGATATCCGGCTGTGCAAACAGCTCCGGAGCGGTTGCCGCATTTACAGATCCGCCGTACTGGATGCGGATCGCTTCTGCGGTTGCCTCATCATAAATTTCAGCGATGCAGTCGCGGATGCCCTTGCAGACTTCCTGAGCCTGCTCGGTAGTTGCAGTCTTACCGGTTCCGATCGCCCAGATCGGCTCGTAAGCGATAACGGCTGTCTTAGCCTGCTCTGCGGTTACGTTTAAGAAGCCAACCTTCACCTGCTGACGGATCCAGTCCATCGTGATGCCCTGCTCTCTCTGCTCCAGAGACTCGCCGCAGCACATGATCGGCGTGATGCCATGCTCGAATGCTTTCAGCATTTTCTTGTTTACAGTCTCGGAGGTCTCTGCGAAATACTCACGTCTCTCAGAGTGACCAAGAACAACGTATTTTACGCCGACATCTGTCAGCATGTTCGGGGAAATCTCGCCCGTATAAGCGCCTTTTTCCTCGAAATACATATTCTCCGCGCCAACCTGGATGTTGGAACCCTTTGCAGCTTCCATAACCGGGATGATGTCGATTGCCGGAACACAGAAAACAACGTCAACCTCGTCGTTTGCTACCAGCGGCTTTAAGGTATTTACAAGTGCTACTGCTTCGCTCGGAGTCATGTTCATTTTCCAGTTTCCGGCGATGATTTTCTTTCTTGCCATGATCGTATTCTCTCCTTAGATAAAATATTCTATATGCCAGACGGGTATGTTCCCTGCGGAAGTTCTGTTCGCTAAATTCGTCTTTCGCCTACGGCTCAGACTCATTAATCTCACAGAACCGCCTCGCACTAAGTTCATGCGTCGCCTGCGGCTCGCATTCACTAAGTGCTTTCGGCCTACTTATCGTCTGCTGCTGCTACGCCCGGGAGCTCTTTTCCTTCGAGGAATTCGAGGGAAGCGCCGCCGCCTGTGGAAATGTGGCTCATCTTGTCGCCGAAGCCAAGCTGGTTGACTGCCGCTGCGGAGTCTCCGCCGCCGATGATGGTGGTTGCGTCTGTCTCAGCAAGGGATTTTGCAACTGCGATGGTTCCTTTTGCAAGGATCGGGTTCTCGAATACGCCCATCGGTCCGTTCCATACAACGGTCTTTGCGGATTTTACAGCGTCTGCATAAAGCTCTGCTGTCTTTGTTCCGATATCAAGTCCCATCATATCAGCCGGGATTGCATTGGAGTCTACAACGGATACCTCGATCTCTGCGTCGATCGGGTTCGGGAATTCTTTTGCAATGGTGGTATCAACCGGAAGAAGCAGCTTCTTGCCGAGCTTCTCTGCCTTTTCCATCATTTCCCTGCAGTAGTCAAGCTTCTCGTCGTCTACCAGAGAGGTTCCAACCTCGTATCCTTTTGCTTTGAGGAAGGTGTAAGCCATGCCGCCGCCAATGATGAGGGTGTCGCATTTTTCAAGCAGGTTGGAGATAACGTTCAGCTTGTCTGCAACCTTTGCGCCGCCGAGGATCGCTACGAACGGTCTTACCGGGTTTTCTACTGCGTTTCCAAGGAAGTTGATCTCCTTCTGCATCAGATAGCCGACAACGTTCTCGCCGCCCTTTTCGGTGATGAATTTGGTTACGCCTGCAACAGAAGCGTGTGCTCTGTGGGAAGAGCCGAATGCGTCGCATACGTAAAGGTCTGCCAGGTCTGCCAGCTCTTTGCTGAATTCCTCGCCGTTCTTTGTCTCTTCTTTTCCGCGGAAACGGGTATTCTGCAGAAGAACCACATCGCCGTCCTTCATCTCGGAAACTGCCTTTGTTGCAGCCTCGCCGGTTACGTTGTAATCAGAAACAAATACAACCTCTTTGCCAAGCTTCTCGGAAAGTCTCTTTGCCACCGGAGCCAGGGATTCTCCCTCATTCGGACCGTTCTTTACCTTGCCAAGGTGAGAGCAGAGGATAACCTTGCCGCCGTCGTTGATCAGCTTCTGGATAGTTGGCAGCGCCGCAACAATACGTGTTTCGTCTGTGATCTCGCCATTTTTCAGCGGTACGTTGAAATCGCATCTAACCAGGACGCGTTTGCCCTTTGCGTTGATATCATCAACAGATTTCTTATTTAATCCCATGATTTAAAAACCTCCATTATTATAGAAACCATTTTTGTTTCATTATGAAACGAGGTCCGGTCCTAAGACCGGACCTCTGATAGGTCTTGATAAAATGCTCTTATGCCAGCTCGCTGAAGTATTTGATCGTGCGAACCATCTGGCTTACGTAAGAGTTCTCGTTGTCATACCAGGAAACAACCTGTACCTGGGATGTGCCGTCTGCCAGATTTACTACCATAGTCTGGGTAGCATCGAACAGAGAACCGAATCTCATACCAACGATATCGCTGGATACGATCTCATCTGTGTTGTAACCGAAGGACTCGGTAGCTGCTGCCTTCATAGCTGCGTTGATGCCCTCAACGGTAGCCTGTCCCTTAACAACTGCGTTCAGGATCGTGGTGGAACCTGTCGGGGTCGGAACACGCTGAGCAGCGCCGATGAGCTTGCCATTCAGTTCCGGAATAACCAGGCCGATAGCCTTTGCAGCGCCTGTGCTGTTCGGAACGATATTTACCGCACCTGCACGGCTTCTTCTGAGGTCGCCTTTTCTCTGCGGACCATCCAGGATCATCTGGTCGCCTGTGTAAGCGTGGATTGTACACATGATACCGGATTCGATCGGCATATAGTCATTCAGAGCCTTTGCCATCGGAGCCAGGCAGTTTGTTGTGCAGGAAGCTGCGGAGATAACAGTATCTTCCGCTTTCAGTGTCTCGTGGTTTACATTGTAAACGATAGTCGGAAGGTCGTTTCCAGCCGGAGCAGAAATAACAACCTTGCGAGCGCCAGCTTTGATGTGAGCTTCAGCTTTTGCCTTGGAGGTATAGAAGCCTGTGCACTCCAGAACAACGTCTACTCCAAGCTCGCCCCACGGAAGCTGGGATGCGTCAGCCATAGCGTAGATTTTGATTTCTGTGCCATCAACTGTGATGGAATCTTCACCAGCAGAAACCTTGTCAGCCAGTTCATATTTACCCTGAGAAGAATCATACTTCAGAAGGTGAGCCAGCATCTTCGGGCTTGTCAAATCGTTGATAGCCACTACTTCATAACCTTCAGCACCAAACATCTGTCTGAATGCCAGACGACCGATACGGCCAAAACCATTGATTGCTACTTTTACTGCCATAATCGCAATTCCTCCTAAAAATATAAATGTAATATTTTTGCCTGCGCATACGCACAGAATGTTACCGTTTCCAATGTTTGTTAAAGAAACGTCAACCTTATTAACATTCTACCCAATTTGTCCCAAAAATTCAAGACATATTTTTCATAAACTTAAAAAATATGGTTTTCTTTCGCGGAAAACGGCGTAATAACGGAAGCCGCACTCCAGGAGCAGTTCGCGCACGCGCCCAAACTCCCCGGTGATCCATTCCGGAGCATGCGCGTCCGAGCCGATGGTAACGATCTCGCCGCCCAGCCGCCGGTACGCCTTTACGATATCCATACATGGATTCGGCGCGCACAGGCCCTGCTTATACCCGGCAGAATTGATCTCCAGCCCGACGCCGTGCTCAATAAGAGCTTTTAGTGCTGCATCCAGCACATCCCGGTATTTCTCATAAGAATATTCGCGGTTTTTGTTCGGGCCATAACGCACCACATAATCGAGGTGCCCATACGTATCTACATTGGAGAACGCCGCCAGATTTTTGGGAATCGTCTCGAAATATGTCCGGTATGCCTCTTCCTCCGTGCGCCCCTCATAAAAATCAGCAAAATACGGGTCCTTTCCCTCTACCGTGTGGGAGGAGCCGATGATAAAATCGAAATCCCAGGCATGAGAATATTCATTTAAAAAATCCGCATACTGTGCCTCCAGCCCCAGCTCGATGCCGAACAGAAGCTCGATCTTTCCGCGGTATTTTTCCTTCAGCTTTAGGAAGCCCTCCCGGTATGCGGCGGTATCCACCTCAAAGGAAACGCCGTTATCCAGCATCCCGTGATCCATATGCTCCGTAAAGCACATCGCGGTCAGCCCAAGCTGAAGCCCTTTTTCTATCATGTTCTCCATCGGCGCTTCCGAATCCGCCGAAAAGCTGCTGTGCAGATGACAATCTGTCAGAATACTCATAGGATGGTTCCCCCTCCAAGCACATTTTCTCCGTCGTAAAAAACGACTGCCTGTCCCGGCGTCGCCGCCCGCTGCGGCTCGTCAAACACGCATTCGATCGTGTCCGCACCCGTCATGCGGATGACTGCGGGAGCGCCCTTATGATTGTAGCGGATCTTCGCCGTCACGCGCCGCTCCCCGTCGATGCCCGGAACCGCCATAAAATTCAGCCTGTTGGCAGTCAGATGCCGCTTAAACAACTCCTCATTTTCGCCGATCACCACCTCGTTCGTGTCCGGACGGATTTCCGTCACGAACACGCGGTGCCCCATCGGAAGCTGCAGGCCGCGCCGTTGTCCGATCGTATAATGTGTGATGCCGCGGTGCTGTCCGAGCACCCTGCCGTCCGCCGTCACAAAATTTCCGGCGGGCAGCTTCCTGCCGGTATAATCCTCGATAAAAGCGGCGTAATCGTCGTCCGGCACAAAACAGATTTCCTGGCTGTCCGGCTTGTTTGCCACGCGCAGCCCGATCCTTTCCGCGATCGCACGGATTTCTTCTTTTGTGTACTCTCCTACCGGCATCAGGGTATGCGTAAGCTGCTCCTGCGTGAGATTATAAAGCGCGTAGGTCTGATCCTTCTCGGCGGTTGCCGAACGGCAGATGGTGTACCTTCCGTTCGGAAGCTGCCGGATGCGCGCGTAATGTCCGGTCGCGATGTAGTCCGCACCGATCGACAAACTTCTCTGCAGAAGCGCCTCCCACTTCACATAACGGTTGCAGGCGATGCAGGGATTCGGTGTCCGACCGCACAGATATTCCTCTGCGAAGTAATCCATCACCTTTTCCTTAAATTCTGCCTTGAAATTCATCACATAGTAGGGAATTTCCAGCGTCTGCGCCACGCGCCGCGCATCTTCCACGGCGCTTAGCCCGCAGCAGCCGCCATTCTCCTCCTGCGTCTGCTCTTCCTCATCCTGCCAGATCTGCATTGTCACGCCAACCACGTCGTAGCCCTGCTCCTTCAAAAGCCACGCTGCCACCGACGAATCGACGCCGCCTGACATTCCCACAACCACCTTTTTCTTCATATATAATATCCTGCCTGTCCAATTTTTTTCCGCGGGATACCTGTGGTTCCTGCTGTCTTAATACTCTTCCGCCTCGTCCTCTTCGCCCTCGTGGATATCAGATTTCGGCTTCTGCAGACCTTCGATCTTGATGCCATGCTTTTCCGCGTAATCCCAGAGTGCCGCGTGGATTGCTTCCTCGGCGAGCAGAGAACAGTGTACCTTCACAGGCGGAAGCCCGTCCAGCGCCTCCATAACCGCTTTATTCGTTACCTGCAGCGCCTCCTGGATATTTTTGCCTTTTACCAGCTCGGTTGCCATGCTGCTGGTTGCCACAGCAGCGCCGCATCCGAACGTTTTAAATTTTACATCCTGGATAATGCCGTTGTCATCGATATCCAGGTACATGCGCATGATATCGCCGCATTTTGCATTGCCCACGGTTCCCACGCCGCTGGCGTTCTCAATCTCACCCATATTTCTCGGGTTCTGGAAATGATCCATTACTTTTTCACTGTACATTTTTCTTCCTCCTTTATCCGGAACAGGTCTATTTAGCCGCCTGTTTTTTCACAAAATCTTCATATAACGGAGACATGCCGCGCAGTCTCTCGACAATCTTTTTGATCGTATCTACCGTAAAATCAATATCCTCCAGCGTGGTCTCCTCGCTTAACGTCAGACGCAGAGAGCCGTGTGCGATCTCGTGCGGAAGTCCGATCGCAAGCAGCACATGCGACGGATCGAGACTTCCCGATGTGCACGCAGAACCGCTGGAGCCACAGATACCCTCCATATCCAACATGATCAGCATAGATTCACCCTCGATAAACTGAAAGCTGAAGTTTGCGTTGTTCGGGAGACGATCGGTTCGATCGCCGTTCAGACGCGTATAAGGAATTTCCTTCAGCACGCGGTCGATCAGATGGTCGCGCAGCTCGATTTCTTTCGCGGTGCGCTCCGGCATGGAATCCGCTGCGCGCTTTGCCGCTACCCCAAGTCCCACGATACCCGGAATATTCTCCGTACCCGCGCGGCGCTTACGCTCCTGCGCTCCGCCGTGGATAAACGAACGGATCTTCACGCCCTTGCGGATGTAGAGAAAACCGATCCCCTTCGGTCCGTTCAGCTTGTGCCCGCTGGCGCTCAGCATATCAATATGGCACTCATCTACATTGATCGGAAGCTGTCCGAACGCCTGCACCGCGTCCGTATGGAACAGGATGCCATGCTCGTGCGCGATCTCGCCGATCTCCTTGATCGGCTGGATGGTACCGATCTCGTTGTTTGCAAACATCACGGAAATCAGGATGGTAGTCGGACGGATCGCTTTTTTCAACTGGTCTAACTTAATCTTTCCGTTCTCATCCACATCCACATAAGTGACCTCAAATCCGTTTTTCTCCAGATACTCGCAGGTATGCAGGACCGCATGATGCTCGATCCTGGAGGTAATGATATGGTTGCCTTTTGCGCGGTACGCCTCCGCCGTTGCCTTCAGCGCCCAGTTATCGGATTCCGAGCCGCCCGCCGTGAAATAAATTTCATTTTCCTGCGCGCCCAGAATATGCGCGATCGTCTCCCGCGCTTCATTCATTGCCTTTTTGCTGTTTCCGCCAAGCTCATAGATGGTAGACGCGTTTCCATAAAACTCTGTGAAATACGGAAGCATCGCCTCCACAACCTCCGGCGCCGTCTTTGTGGTCGCCGCATTATCCAGATAAATTACTTTTTTCATATTCTCCACCTCAATTCTCACATTGTGCGGCAACATAGCCGCTTTTGCACTGTGCCTTTCTGCTCTCCCGGACCAGTTGGTCCAGCATTATTTCATCCACAGCCTCTGTTATACTGTCATTCATTCTCTGCCACACATACTTTGTCACGCAGAAGTCTGCGCCCTCGCATCCGGCATCCTCCTTCAGCCCCGGACACTCCACGGCGTCCAGATTGCCCTCCAGCGCCCGCAGGATATCGCCCACGGAAATCTCCTCCGCCGGTTTTGCCAGCCGGTAACCGCCCTGCGCGCCGCGCTCGCTGATGATCAGTCCCGCCTTTCGCAGCTTTCCGAAAAGCTGCTCCAGATAGCTCTCTGATATCTTCTGCCGCGCCGCCACGCTGCTGATGGGAACCGCCTCCTGTTCGCAGTGCAGAGCCAGATCGATTAACGCGCGCAGCCCATATCTGCCCTTTGTGGAAAGTTTCACGCTGCCACCTTCAATCCTTTTATTTTTAAACCCGACTAAATCACTCGGATTTCTTCAAAAAAGAATATAGCACCCATTTCCGGTTCTGTCAAGGTACTTCTTGACATATATTGCAAAAAAAGATTACTCTTCACCGTCGCTCCGGGCGAGTGCACATGTTCCTGGAAAACGCTGAAGAATAATTGCAGGGGATGATACTCACATGCCTCAAAAACATACCGTCTTAAAGGGAGCCGCCCTTTTAACCGCCGCCGGGCTTATCGGGCGCATTATCGGCTTTTTTTATAGAATATTCCTCTCGCGCGCGATCGGTGCAGAGGGGCTGGGAATTTACCAGCTTATTTTTCCGCTTTATGCGCTGTCCTTTTCGCTCACCGTGTCCGGCATCCAGACCACGATCTCGCGGTTTGTCTCCGCCAAAACCGCCTCCGGCGACCGCGGCGGGGCGCGCAGGATCTTCCACATCGGCATGGCGCTCTCCCTCGCCCTGTCCCTGTGCGTGTCCTTCCTGCTGCTGCATTTCCACGGCTTTCTCGCGGAAAATTTTGTCAAAGAGCCGCGCAGCTCAGAGCTTCTGCGCCTGCTCGCCTACGCGGTTCCCTTCGGCTCCCTTCACGCATGCATCAACGGCTATTATTATGGGCTGAAACAGGCAAAAATACCCGCGATTTCCGAGATACTGGAGCATCTGGTGCGCCTTGGCAGCGTCGTTCTGCTCTGCCGCATCTGGACAGAGAAGGGGATCGCTATTACGCCCGCCATCGCTGTCTACAGCATCATACTGGAGGAATTTTTTGCCGCACTTTTTTCCGCTACGGCTCTGACGATCCATTTCGCCGCGCAGCCGCCGCTCCCGAAACCAGTGCACTCCACCGCGCACTACGCAGGCGAGCTCCTTATGATCTCGGTGCCGCTCACCTTAAACCGCGTGCTTGTCAATGTCCTGCAAAGCATCGAGGCGCTGCTTATCCCGCTGCAGCTGCGGCTCTCCGGGCTTACCGCTTCTTCCGCCCTGAGCGTCTACGGCGTGCTCACCGGAATGGCGCTGCCGCTGATCCTGTTCCCGTCGGCGCTGACCTCCTCGCTCTGCACCATGCTGCTGCCGGTCATCTCGGAGGCACAGGCCTGCGGAAAGCTGTCCGCCATTACCGCCGCCATCCGCAAGCTCTGCCTGTCCTGCCTCGCGCTCGGACTCGTGTGTTTTCTCGGCTTCTTTTTCCTCGGCGATTTTGCCGGAAACCTGCTCTTTGACAATGCGCTTGCCGGCTCCTTCATCCGCGCGCTCGCTTGGATCTGCCCGCTGATGTACTTAAATCCAGCTCTCTTTGCGATCCTGAACGGGCTTGGCAAAACCTCGCAGGTACTGGTACACAACCTCACCGGCGTCGCCATCCGCATCGCCTTCATTGTCTTTGCGATCCCGGTATTTGGCATCAGCGGCTTCTTCGCCGGTATGCTCATCAATCAACTTGTCACATTTCTGCTTGCAGTGCGCAGTATCCGCAAAAGTCTGGCAGAAGCAGTATGACAGCGCCCGCAAAAATTTCCCAAATATCATAATCCACGCAAAAAAGCAGGCAGGAAAACCTTTAAGCTTTCCTGCCCACTGTCAATCTTCATTTCCGTTGATCCATCCGTCCGTTTTTGTCCACATGACGCGAACCCACCCAGGTATTTTGGGCCATATAGCCGCTGCTATAGAAATAGTACCAGTAATATTTCCCCTGGCTGTCTTTGATGCACACCCACTTTTTCTGGGCATAGGTGCCGTCCGCCTGCCTGTATTTTGTGCCTTTTTTCGTCTTTTTAAAGCCGTTTTTTACGTCCGCGCGGTAGCCCGCCACAGCACTTCCGTCATCGCCATAATAGGTGCTGCCATGCCAGCCGTTGGTGAGCATCCTGCCATTGCTCTGCAGATAATGCCCGTTTTTCGTGCGATTTTTCAGCATCCGTCCGCTGTTGTCAAAGTAATACCAGTACCAGACGCCCTTCGCCGCTTTCGTAGTCAGCTTCTTCCAGCCCACCTGCATATAACCGTTTTCATCGAAACAATATGTATACGTTTTTCCATTTTTCTTAATATTTTTAAATACCCAGCGCCTGTACGCCGCCGCTTTATTTGATGTCTTCGTTCCCTTTAAATACTTTGTTTTCGACGTATAGTACCGGTAGTAATAACGGTACGTTCCGTTCTCCTTCACCCTTACCCTGCGAAAGCCCGCGTTTACAGTCATCGCCGGAAGCAGTGCAAGCAGCAAAAACAATGCCAGAAACACCCCTGTTTTTTTCTTCATTTTAGCCACGACCCCCTTTTTTGCAAAGTTTCTTTCCCTATGTACAGTATGACACAGATTTCCGTAATAAGCAAGGGGAAACCTGTGTCATATTCCGCCGTTCCCCATCTTTCAGAAACGGATGTGTCATACTTGTACCTGAATCACGTTCTCACGTCTCAAACCCACCGGACCAACTTCGCGTCGCAGCAGGTATTTAAGGCTGGCGTGAACAGTACCCAGCTCCGGACAGTCGCCCCAGCTTAGCCCATCTGTGTCAGAATGGATTTTACGTGCGCAACCTCTTCCGCGGTCGCCTTTGCCGCCGGAACATAATACTGCTTGCTCCGCGCGATCTGATAGATCTCCTCCTGGGACATCTCGCACTGGTTGCGGATCTGTTTGAGTGTCTGTTTCAGCTCTTTGTTTTCTGTCTGCGGGATCATCTCGCCGTAGCGCACTAATTCGCCGTTGATACCTGCGAGGGTATCGGATACCATTGTTTTCTCGTCCATGTTTGCTTCCCTCCTACTGTAAAAATCCCATAAGCTGCTGCTTGGATTCCATCGCGCTCTGCGCGGATTTCTGGAAAAACTGCTTTACTGCCGGGTCGGTTGCCTGAGAAGCATACGCCGTCATTTTACAGTGTGTGGTGGAAAATCCGCCGATCAGGTGGCGCAGGTTCTGCAAATCGAGTTCTGATAATTCTGCCATAAAAAAGCCCTCCTTGTCAACATATCGTTACTTTACCAGTATGTCTTCAAGGAGGGTTTTCTATTCATATTTTATTTTTTACAGCCAGTTATACAGCTCCGCGTACTGATCCGCCGATGTCTTCCAGGAAAAGTCCGCCGCCATTGCGCGGTCGACCAGCCTGTTCCACTCACGTCTCTTGTCCACATAAACAGAATGGGCATAACGTATGGTGTTGTACATCTCATGCGCATTGTAATTCCGGAAACTGAAGCCAGTACCGGTGCCCTCGTACTCGTTGTACGGCTCCACGGTATCCTTCAGACCGCCCGTCTCGCGCACGATCGGGAGTGTGCCGTACCGCAGGCTCATAAGCTGGCTCAGACCGCACGGCTCAAAGAGCGACGGCATAAGGAACGCATCACAGGCCGCATATACCTTGTGAGACATTGCCTCGGAGTAGTAAATATTAGCTGACACCTTGTCCGGATACTTCCATGCAAAATGACGGAACATATTCTCATAGCGCTCCTCGCCGGTGCCGAGTGCCACGATCTGCCAATCCTGCTGGCACATTTCTTCCATCATATAATTGATGAGATCGAAGCCCTTCTGGTCGGTCAGACGGGAAACGATACCGATCATAAACGTTTTTTCATTCTGCGCAAGTCCCAGCTCCTTCTGCAGAGCAATCTTATTTTTCACCTTTTCCTTGCGGAAATTGCGCGCATTGTAGTTTGCCGTGATCATTTTGTCCGTTTCCGGATTGTATTCCTCATAATCGATCCCATTTACGATGCCGCGCAGATCATGCGCACGCGCCTTCATCAGACCGTCCAGATTTTCCCCGTAGAACGGCGTCTTGATTTCCTCTGCATAAGTCGGGCTTACCGTGGTGAGCGCGTCAGCATATACCAGACCGCCCTTGAGATAGTTTGCGTCCCCGTATGCCTCCAGCTTGTCCGGCGTGAAGTAATAGTCCGGCAGTCCCGTGATGTTTTTCACGGTGTTCATATCCCACACGCCCTGGAATTTCAGGTTGTGTATCGTCATGATCGACTTCATGTTTGCAAAAAACTCGCCCTCACGGAACTTATCCTTTAAAAATACCGGGATCAGTCCGGTCTGCCAGTCGTGACAGTGCACGATATCCGGCTGGAAGCCGATCACCGGAAGCGCCGACAGCGCCGCCTTCGAGAAAAATGCAAATTTCTCGATATCCTCATAAATATTCCCATACGGCTTCATGCCCGCAAAGTAGTATTCGTTGTCGATGAAATAAAACTGGATGCCGTCGTACACTGTCTCTAGGATTCCCACATACTGGCTTCTCCAGCCAAGATCCATATAAAAATGAGACACATAATTCAGACTCTCTTTTAAATCCTCGCGCATACACAGGTATTTCGGAAGAATCACACGCACGTCAAACTCTTCCTTGCTGAGATATTTCGGCAGAGAACCCACTACGTCTGCCAATCCGCCGGTCTTGATAAACGGAACACCCTCCGATGCCACAAAAAGTACCTTCTTCATGAAAACCTCCCGTAAAAGTTGTAATAATATAGTTAAGTATAACCCCATTCTCCAAAAAGAGCAACAAAAAAACGGCGCTATTTACACGCCGTTCGCAAAGTCGTTCGCAAAGTTTACATCTATGATACAGATTTCTGATTTCGTCCCTACCCGCATGAACGGGCCGAACACGCCGATGCCGGAGGTGACGATGCTGTGCATATTATCTTTTTTCAGATAACCGCAGGAATTTTCCCACTTAAGGTCCGTAATGATATTTGCCGGGAATACCTGTCCGTCGTGGGTGTGACCGCTGAGATCCAGATCCACGCCTGCGTCGGCAAGCTCCTGCAGCTCGCGCGGCTCGTGATCGATCACCAGGATCGGCCTGGAATTGTCCATATCCGCCGTGATCTCCGCGGGCGTTTTGCGCACCTCGATGCCGCGCCCCGGACGCTCATAGTCCGGTCTGCCGTACACATAAAACAGATCGTCGATCAGCACTCCCTCATCCCGCAGAAGCTTTATGTCCGCCTTTTTAAGCAGTGCATCCATGCGCGGATCGCTCTGCTTTTTCTCCTTCGAGGCAAATGTAAAGCCCGCCAGGATCGGCTCCTCGATATCATGGTTTCCATAGCAGGCGTAGACCCCGTACCTGCTCTGAAGACCTGAGAGGATCTGCGCCAGCTCTTCGGGATCCTCCAGCGCCTCATACTGATTGTCGAAAATATCCCCGGCGATCACCACCAGATCGGGATTTTCGGCATTGATCTTTTCCACCATCGTTTTCATGCTGCCGTTGCTGATGTTGTAGCCGAGATGCAGATCCGCCACCAGCGCAATGCGAAGCGGCTGCTTTAACCCCTCACAGGGCTTGTCGATCGTCACCTCATAGCGCGTCATGCGAATCGTACGCGCGTTTATCATCCCGTAAATGCTCACCGCAAGTACGATCACCGCGCAGACTGCCCCGGTGATCACCGAACCGCCCCTGGAAAACAGCAAAGCCTTTTTTCCAAAAGAGATCCGATACAGAATAAAATGCAGAATCAACGCCGCACCGATCGTCATCGTCATATAAAGCAGCACGCCGAGCCAGTAATTGCTGATCAGCTTCATCACCCGCTGCAGCCTGGAAGCCGGCAGAAAAAAAGCAACCAGCAGGCTCATCGCAAAAAACATATAAACAAGTACCACAATCGTCCGCGCCGCCACCGTCCGGAAAATCCCGTGGCACGCCTGCATCCAGCGCATGATCCAGACAAGCTGAACAATGTTCCAGAGCATGTACAGCGGCGACAAATAAACTGCTACCATATTTTAAGCTCCATTCTCTTTTGTATGTCTTTTCTAGCGGTTCTTGTACTCCAGGCGCACCTTGTCGGCGATCAGCGCGATAAATTCCGAATTTGTCGGCTTGCCCTTCCCACCGTTCACCGTGTAGCCGAACAGCTCGTCGATGGTATCCATCTTTCCGCGGCTCCACGCCACCTCGATCGCATGACGGATGGCGCGTTCCACGCGGCTCGGCGTCGTCTGGTGCTTCTTCGCGATCATCGGGTACAGGATCTTGGTGATGGAATTAAGCATCTCCATATCGTTCACTGACATGATGATCGCATCCCGCAGATATTGGTAGCCCTTGATATGCGCCGGAACGCCGATCTCGTGGATGATGTTTGTGACGTCCGTCTCCAGATTGCGTTCCATGTACTCGCTCTTGCTCTCGTAAGCGTTCACCTTGCGCACCTCCGCAAAATTGCGCTCGCGTTCCTTACGGACATGCTTGATCCGGTTCAGCACCATCTCGTTGTCAAACGGCTTTAATATGTAATAATCAGCGCCAAGTTCAAAGGCGTCCTCAGTGATCTTTTCCTGCCCGATCGCCGTGATCACAATAAACGCCGGGCGCTTCTTGATCGCGTTATCCTGGTTGACTTTCTGCATCACACTCAGTCCATCCACCTTCGGCATAATAATGTCGAGAAGCACAACGTCCGGTTCCTTCTGCCGGATAATATTTACAAGGTCCTCGCCGTTTCCGGCCCTCCCCACTACCTCTAAATCTTTATCGCTGCTGACAATGCTGTCGAGCAGCTGCACCATTCTCTCATTGTCGTCTGCGATTGCAACATGTAATTTTTCCAACAGTCTGTCCTCCAATTATTTCCAATCATTACAGCTATTATAGCTTTATCCGATTCGCATAATCAAGAACATTTCATCGTAAACATTCGACATATTTCGTCACCCATTCACCCGACATTCCTTCCTTACTCCACCACCGGATACAGCTCTCCCGTCTCGGTGTTCATGATATAGCCGGTGATCGTCACATCCCTGGGGATCAGAGGATGCTCGCGCAGCGTCCGCACGGTGTCCTCCACCGACTCCCGGATGGTATTGAAGCCGCACAGCCACTTTTCAAAGTCCACTCCGGCGTATTTGAGCATCTCGATCTTCTCCATGGAAATGCCGCGCTGCTGCAGATGTCCAAGGATCAGATCCGCGTCGATATGCTGCACGCCGCAGTCGGTATGTCCGATCACCATAACCTCCTCCACGCCAAGCTCGACGATCGCCACCAGAAGGCTGCGCACGACGCTCCCGAACGGATGGGTCACTACCGCGCCGGCATTTTTGATGATCTTGGCGTCGCCGTTCTTCAGCCCGAGCGCTGCCGGAAGCAGCTCCGTGAGGCGGGTGTCCATACAGGACAAAATTGCCAGCTTCTTCTCCGGATATTTCCCTGCACGGTATTTTTCGTATTCTCTGTTTGCCACAAATTGTTTGTTGTACTCCAAAATTTCCTGTCTCATATTCCTCTTCCTTTCTTTTGAATGCAGAAAATCTCCGCTTCCAGTGTGTTTCGCCGGCATTGGATGCTTCCGCCCGCTTTTACAAACTTTTTCTGCCAAGGCGGATATCCTCCATCAGCTTCGCCAGATCCTCCGGAAGCTTATCAAACAGCTTCTCTCCGGTACTTTTCTGCCCTCCGAGATAATCCCGACGGATCTCGGTGCTCGCCGCATCGATCTCTTCTAAAAGCCCTGCCGCCGACATACGGGAAGCCCCCGCGCCCCAGATGATCATCTGCTCCAGCGCGTCCGATGTCGCCACCGTCACATGATGCTGCGGGTTGATCTCATGCACCGCTTTTTCAATATACTGGTCCGCCGTCTCCGCCTCTCTGGTATACACCACATAAATATTATGATACTTCTGCACGGAGCCGGTTCCGCCCTCCACCTTGTAGGCGTCAAACACCAGAATAACCGTACTTTTTCGGAAGCCCTGGTAATTGCACAAAATATCCATCAGCCTGCCGCGCGCACTCTCGATATTGATGCGCGCAAGCTCACGCAGCTCTTCCCAGGCAAAAATGATATTATAACCGTCCACCAGCAGATACTCTTCTTTGGGTGGCTCCCTGCGCGGCTTTTTTGCATTAACGGGATCCACCGTGCGCGCCGGAGTAAAACGACTGCGTCCCCAACCGCTGCGCGCCTCTTTTCCGGTGCCGTAGGTTCTGGTGAAAATCTCCTCCAGCTCCTGATCCATCGCCAGAGAGGACTGTAGTTTGCGCCCGGCTGCCGCATAGTCCGTCCCCTCGTTCTGCCGTTCCCCGCTCTCAAGCTGGCGTTTTGGCTGATAAGCCCGCTCCAGGTGCATATAGTCCGGCACCTTATCCCACGGCACGTAAAAGCCTGCGCCGTGCGCGCAAAACACCGAGCCGCTGGGGTTGTCCGTGTCCGCATCGGGATCGTACCCGACAGCAGCGATAACTTCCTCCTGGTTATGGCACGGCTCGTAGCCCTTCAGACTGCAGAAGAGGCGTCCGCAGCCTTTCGTGTAAGCGACAACCTCCTTCTGGTAATCCTGCATGGCTGCAACCGGCGCACTTCCGGTCAGCACCGCCACAGCTCCCTGCGTTTCCGGTCCCTCAAACGTCCCATGCATTCGCGTGATATCCGCCATAGCACGTCCCACCGCGTCCGTGGGAATCTCCAGCCGGAACTCATAGACCGGTTCCAAAAGTATGCTTTCTGCGTTCATCAATCCCTGGCGCACCGCCCGGTAGACTGCCTGCCGGAAATCGCCGCCCTCCGTGTGCTTTAAGTGCGCCCGCCCGGATAACAGCGTAATTTTCATATCCGTGATCTCCGCCCCGGTCAAAACGCCCCGGTGGGCTTTCTCCTGCAGATTGGTGAGGATCAGCCGCTGCCAGTTCCGGTCCAGCGCATCCTCGCTGCAGGCGGTGTCAAAGACCATACCGCTCCCGGCTTTCAGCGGCTCCAGCAAAAGATGCACCTCCGCATAATGACGCAGAGGCTCAAAATGACCGATCCCCTCCACCGCATCGCAGATCGTTTCTTTATAGACAATGCTTCCGGCGCCGAACGACACGTCCAGACCAAAACGCTCCGAAATCATACTTTTTAAGATTTCTGTCTGGATTTCACCCATAACCTTCACATGGATTTCCTGCGCTGACTCGTTCCATAGAATATGTAAGGTCGGCTCTTCCTCCTCCAGCTGGCGCATTTTCAAAAGCGCGCCATGTACATCGCAGCCCTCCGGGAGCAGCACCCTATACTGAAGCACCGGCTCTAAAAACGCCTCGCCGCTGTTTTTCTGACAGCCAAGGCCGTCACCTGGCAGCGTATGGTTCAGTCCGGTGACTGCGCAGACGCTTCCTGCCGCCGCTTCGCTCACTGTCTGGTAGCCTGCGCCGGAATACAGCCGTATCTGATCCACCTTTTCCAGGATCTCCCCGGCTTCATCCTTTCCGGTTACAAGCGGCATTTTCACCTTCAGAGCCCCTCCCGTTATCTTCATATGTGTCAGACGGTTTCCCTGGGCATCTCTGGAAATTTTAAAAACCTTCGCTCCGAATTCCTCCGGATAGACCGGATAATCGGTATATTCAGAAAGTCCTTCCAGAAATTCCCCCACGCCCTCACCCCGAAGCGCAGAGCCAAAATAGCAGGGAAACACGTTTCTTTCCCGGATCAGCGTACAGATATCCTCCTCATTGATTTCTCTGCCCTCCAGATAGCTCTCCATCAGCGCTTCATCGCAGACCACCAGATTTTCCTGCAGCTTCTCCCATGCCTCGCCAAAATCCACGCATCGCTCATCCAGACGGCTCTTCAGTTCCTCCATCAAATGATCCCGGTCGGTTCCCGGCTGATCCATTTTGTTGACGAACAAAAAAGCGGGAATCTGATACTGCTTTAAAAGGCGCCACAGCGTCTGCACATGCCCCTGCACACCGTCCGCACCGCTGATCACCAGCACCGCGTAGTCCAGCACCTGCAGGGTGCGCTCCATCTCCGCTGAAAAATCGACATGCCCAGGCGTGTCCAGCAGCGTCACCTCCTTGTCGCCCAGCGAAAACAGCGCCTGCTTTGCAAAAATCGTAATGCCGCGCGCCCGCTCCAGCTCATAGGTATCAAGAAAAGCGTCGCCGTGATCTACCCTGCCCATGGTGCGGATGCTTCCCTGCCGGTACAGTATGCTCTCCGCCAGGGTGGTCTTGCCCGCGTCCACATGCGCAAGGATGCCAAGGCACAGACGCCCGTTTTGTCTGTCTGATTTATTTTCTGAGGGATTTCCCATTGAAAATACCCCTTTCCGTCGTTTATGATAATATTTTCTTTATCATAACACAGAAAGGGGCGTTCGTCGATACATGAATCTGCTAAAGCCAAGCCTGGCAGGCTCCGATGACCGGAATCCTATGCGTGCACTTCGTCGCTGCTGCCGACTCTTCCGAAAAAGCTCAGAAGATACAGCCCGCTGAGACCGACCAGCACATAGATCAGTCTGGATATCCAGGTCATATCCCCAAAAATCCATCTCACCAGATCCAGCCGGAAAATTCCGATCAGACCCCAGTTGATTGCCCCAATTACGGAAATTACAAGCGCTGTATAATCGAGTCCTCTGTTTGCCATCCTAACACCTCCTGTCTGTTCTATAAAAAGTATTCCTAAAATTTCCGTTTCTATGCATCGCATTAGTATAGCTTTTCCGAAAAATCTATGGTAAACTGTAAAAGACTTACAATTTTTAAAAAGGAGATTTTTATGGAATTACAGACACACTCCCCGTCTATCGAATTACTCTGCTACTTTATTTTGCTTTTCATGGTATTTTCGGTCGCCGGCTGGATCATGGAGGTCACACTGAAATACATACAGTTCCACCGCTTCATCAACCGCGGCTTCCTTATCGGACCTTACTGCCCGATTTACGGTGCAGGCGCAGTACTCGTCACAGCGGCCGTTCATCTCACGGCGGGCAGCGATTGCAGTTACCTTGAAGCGTTCCTCATCAGCTTCTTTTTCTGCAGCGCACTGGAATATTTCGTGAGCTGGTACATGGAAAAGGTTTTCCATGCCCGCTGGTGGGACTACAGCTCGCGCCCGATGAATCTGGAGGGGCGCATCTGGATCGGAAACTGCGTGCTGTTTGGCATCGGCGGCGTGCTGATCGTAAAGCTGATCGCTCCGGCGCTTTTCCGCCTGTTCGCGCGTATTCCAAAAACAGCGCTGTACGCCATCTGCATCTGTTTTCTGATATTGCTGGCAACGGATTATGTGCTCTCCCACATCGTCACCTCTATGGTGCGCCGCGTCGGTGAGGCGAGCACGGGAGACAACACCGAACAGATCAGCCGGGAGATCCGTCAGATCCTCTCCCAGAAATCGATGCTGCACAGACGTATCCTGGACGCTTACCCCTTCATGCAGGCGCGCACAGACGCTATCCAGGCGCGTCTTTCCGAGGAACGTCAGAAGCTCCGCGAACGTATAAAGGAAGAAAGCAAACGGTTCTATAACCGGGACGACCGGGACTGAGGTTTTGAAAAACTTGCAATTTTCTCTTGCAAATAAAAAAAATATGCGCTATACTGTCAGAGTACCGAATCTCTGTGCAGATATAGTTCATTGGTAGAACACCAGCTTCCCAAGCTGGGGAGGCGGGTTCGATTCCCGTTATCTGCTGCAAAAGCCGGAAAACGCTGTATCCGCGTATTTCCGGCTTTTTTGATGCATTATATTCAGATCTTCATAATAAATTCCGCTTTCACAAAGCCGTAATATTTTCCGCCAAGGCGCACATAATACCAGTCCTCGCCGTATTTGTCCTTCTGTGTGTAGTCGATTACCTCCACGATATCGCCCGCATAGAGCTTCGGATAACTCTTAATGTTTTCATAGTCCGTCCCCGCCCAGACGCGCACGTTTACATCGTCCGCCACACATCTGCCGCGGAACAGCTCTTTTCTGTCCGCCGGATCGCTGCCGCCAGACGTCTGACCGCCGCTCTTTACATAACGGCGCACCTCCAGAAGCTGGTAGGTGTGGCGGTACTCGGTCGCCTTTTTCCGCACTGGACCGATGCCAGCCCCATGTCCCGAAAGCTCGCCGTTTCCCATATAATACTCCACATGACGGGAATCGTAGCGGGACGGCCCCCAGAACACAAGGTCCCCCTCCTGCATCTTTACAAGATCCTTTTTCGAAAGGCTCTTCCTGCTGGCGTCTGTATTTTTCAATACCAGTGTTCCTTTGTCGATCTGCTCGCCGGTCCACGTGCCGACGAAGATGCCGAGACCACGCTCATAGCATTTCCACACCAGAGACGAGCAGTCCGAATATCCATCAAAAACATTCTCGCGCAGATAGCTCTGCGTGTAGGAATTTCTCCCCTCACGCGACCGGATCAGCGCGCTGACATCTGCAATGCCTGCCATAGTTTACCTCCAAATACTTAGGTTACCCTATCAGCATATGCAGCATATCCCAGCTTTGGAAACAGATAGCGCCTGCCTTTTGAAACGCAGACTCTTTTCTATTTTAACAAATCATAATCACATGGTCTAATGATCATATTTTTAAAATTAACTATCATGTCATTATCAAGCATCGGTTCTCCAACCACCGCAGGACATCCCAGCTCCAGTGCCAGCGCTACCGTGCTGCACTGTTCATAATATTCCGCCCTTTCTCTTACCAATAACTGATGTTCAAAATCCGGTGACTGCAGTTTTACATTGGAGAGTATTTCCAGATAGGCAATGATACTCTCCAGATATCGGTTTTCATAATGGCACATTTCCTCCAGCATTCTTGAGACAGAGCTGTGCGTAATATAAACATTATCAAATTGCTCTAACGTATCCAGCTTGTCCTCTATCGCAATCATATATAAACCCCACGCATCTATCGCAATGCATCTGTTGACATCAAAACCAAGTTTCTTTTTTATTGCCTGCACCCGCACATGCCAGTTTTCTCTCCTGTAAGTATCCTTTACACTATTAACCCTTGTTTCCAGCATTCCATTCCAGGTCGTCTCTCTGTGCGGAGGGTATTTTCGCTGCCAGATCAAAAACATGGCTCCTTCTCTCGTCAGATACGTACTGCCCTTAGACTGTGCAAGAATGCCGAAAAATGCATTATCTGCATTAAAATGCTCCCATGCTTTTTTCGCATTCAGGTTGCACATATATGCAATCAGCGCCACACGATGATACTCCTGAGGCAGAAGTAACCCCTCCTCAACGAAGGATATCCGTTCCTCTTCAAAACGCTCCGGATGATTAAAGGAATTCGTATACAGCATTAATTCATGCTCCCAGAAGATCCTGATATTTTTATCCTGCATCTCATTTTTATGTACAGAAAAAAATCTCAGTGCTTCCTTTATATCACGCCGATACTGAATGATATAATCAATATATGCTCTGTAGGCATATTCCGGTTCATCCTTCACATATTCCGCATGGTTTTCAAACAGATCCCGAAACATGGCATCCGCTTTCTCCAGCATCCAGTTTCTTTTATAGAATTGAAGAATTTCCAGCCATAATTCCAGAGATGGATTATTTTTCCAGCTTTCCACCACTTTTGCTTCTGCTTCTTCAACCGTATGACTATTTTCAAACAGAAAGTTTTCAAAAGCAGTTATCGCTTTCTCATTCCCTTCCGCTCTGATAAATACCAGATGTCTTTCCATGTCAGCCGTCACGTTCCAGCCAAAGATACGTCTTCCCCATCCATATAGATTCATCAGCATCGCCACAACAGCCATCCGCTCTCTCTGGTCGATTTTCTCTATATTATTCTCGACAGCAGCAATCAGGCGCTGCATATCCCTCTCCAGACATTGCGTTCTTTTAAGCATTGCCGGATTTTTAAACTCAAATGTCCGCATCATTTCATTCATCGCACCCAGGCTGTCAATAAGCACTTTATCCGCTTCCGACAAGGCAGAAAAAACAGATAAGTCTATTTTTCCACCCTGGCATAAAGTTCTTGCATACTTCAGCTCAAGGTCGCGCTGATCGATTTCTCCAAATAACGGTCCATATTTTTTCAGGAGCGGATAAATCGTTATTATCCGATATGTATCCTGCAGGAAAAAGAACGTGTTAAATAACACGCATCCTTCCCTCTTCAATATCGCTGATAAATATAATTCATCCGCTTTTTCCAAAATAATCAGAAAACACTCCCGTGCCTTATATAAGGCAGCACGGTTTATACGCTCCGTATCTACCGTACCATCCTCCCTTGTCGCCTCCTGGATTGCCAGAAAATAGTATGCGCACGCCAGACTTTCCAGCACTGCATAATCGCTCCCGATCCGATAAGCACGGTTCAGGCAGCGAACAGACCTGGTGTATTGTTTATAGCGCTCCCCATATACAAATCCTATCATCTGATAAATTAATGCTTCTTCATCCGGCTCGGTAATCTCCAGTTTCAGATTCTCGTGCTCATCGACCATATGCCCCAGCGTATCTTCCGCCGCGGCATTTTCTTCATACGCTCTTCCGAGATCATAAAACACTTCCGCCAGTATACGTACATTCTCGCTGTCTGTGCCATCTCCCAAAATTTTTTTGGCATATTCCATCGTTTCTTTATAATTCTTTTTTCCAAAATTGTAAGTCAGCCACCGCAGCGGATCATGCCCCTTTAAAAGTCCCCGTTGCCTCATCTCTTCTTCAAGAATATGATATTCATCATCCAGATAACATGCTTCAAAGCAGTAAAGCATATGCTGCATGTGATGTTTTATCATATGCGCGCTGCACTGGTCGAACCGCTCGTCCAGCATCGTTTCCTTTGCAAAAGCTATCGCCTTCTGGAATTTTATATCATCTATGTAAGCACGCACTTTTTCCGTCTGCATGCCAAGCCAGTCGTCGTACATACTCTGTTTTTGCGGAAGCCGGGTTGTCCCATCATATAGAAGCTGCGTTTTCCCACATGCAACGTCCTCTTCCGGAATCCCGATAATCCGGGTTTCAAGCAGTATATTAAAATGGTTTTTCATAATACTTCTTATTATCCCCATTTTTACTGACGACACCCTGCCGCGATACACCGTTTCTCCCTCGCCAGACGATAGCAGTCCCAAAACGCTGAAATTCTCCTCTTCTCCATGCCAGACAGGCGCTCCGGAAAAGCCTTCCAGCTCATAAACTCTGTTGCCCTGATCAAGATATCCATCTTCCGCTCTGAAGGTAAATTCTCTTCTATCCGACAGACTATGAAGAACGGTTCCACGTGTCGTATCCATTATTTCCAGCAGTGGAATTCCCTGCTTTATCCCACCTGGAAAACCCTGTGAAAAAACCTTATCGCCTTTTCTTGCCTCTGCGATCAGATAAGGCGTTGCTTCCAACGGCAATGCGTCATCTTTCTTTAGATAGATGACAGCCGCATCAACAGAATGCTTTTTAATATTTCCTGTTTCTGTTATTTCATCAATCGGAGAATATACAACCTGTTCACGCCCCGCAAAAATACAACACTCCCGATAGTCTTCCTTTTGTCTGTCTATCGGGAGCAAAAAGTGAACCTCAATCGGGTCTGTCAGCGCTTCCAGCACATGTGCGCAGGTAAACACGAAGAACATAGAGCCATTTCCGGAATAGTATAAAACACCGCTGCCGCATGAAGTTCTCCTTGCATCCGTAATAAGTGCAGAATACTCCTGCGTCCTCCATTCCAGATCTTCCAGCAGCCTCATACCGGTGTCTCCCATAAAATCTCTTCCCCCTCCACAAAATGTACCTTATATTTTTGATCTTCCTCTGTTAAAAATCTGCTCCACCAGTTCACAGATCCATAGATATTTATATTCCCATACCATTTGAGCAGTTTTGCAATCGTCTGCTTGTCCGGATGCCGGAGACCTTCCGTGCAGATTATGTAATTTCTGCAATTGACTCTGCCGCTCCACTCCTCGGAAATATTTTTTACCGAGCCATGATGCGGCAGTTTAACCAGGTCATAGTTTCCATCTTTGATGTTTGCCAGCACATCCGCTGACCATGCATCTCCCGTAAATAGCATCCTGCAGTCACGGTAAATAAATTCAAATACAATACTGGCATGATTGTTTACACTTGTATCGCTGTATTTTATCGGGAGAGCCATCAGCTCCCGGAAGCTATATCCATAATCTGATGTCCTTCCAAGCGGTACAGAATCCTGCACATTCTTCTCTCTGTGCAGCGCAGATTCCACCGGCCACAAAATCCGAAACACCGCACCATCTGTTTCAAAAGTATTGCCTGCCACAGCCGGTTTTACAGGTATACCGCATTTTATCAGTCTCGTATATACTTCATCGTTTTGCCGGACAGATAATTCTGTCTGGCCGGAAATCACATCCCCGTGATTCATCCACACTTCTGTAACCGGCAAGTTTTCATTCCTGCGCAGATTACTGAGCAGTCCTCCAATATGGTCGTCATCCACATGCGTCAGTATAAGCGCATCAACACACTCTCCGGCAGCAGACATCTCTGCGCAGATACCGGCAAGCCTGTTTCCAAAGCGCATAACGCCCGTATCTATTATAATATTGCGAAAATTTCCAGATGCGCCGACATATCGCAGGCGCATACAGTCGCCCCTTCCGGCATTGTAATTAAAAATCTGCAGCATAGGTTCTGTTTCTGTCCTTCCCCCTTTACTTCCTTCAGCCTTCTGCAAGGCAAATCATGCTAACCAATAATCAACAGCGCACCAGCCTCTTCTACATCTGTCTGGCTCGTTGCTCTCGGGAATAAATAACCTGACATTTCAGCCAGGCTACCCTTTCTTACTTGATGTTATTGAAAAAAGCATTCAGGTAATACGATAGATTTGCTTCAATCATCCTGACATATCCCGGATAGCTGAAAATAACTCCAGGTTCATCCAGTCCCTCTGTATGACCTACACATGAAAAGCCATTTCTGTCTGCTCCGATATAGGTATCTATTGACCTCATCTGCCCATCCTGATTTTTCAGAATGATGTTCATTAACATCAATCCATCTCCGATATCATATAAATCAACTTTACGTTCAGAAGCTTTGTACTTTATCATTCTTCAGCATCCTTCCCTTACTTTAGCCTCTCCCGCAGGACCTCCACCTTGCACTCATGTCGTTTATCCTCATCATCCTTGTTATAGGCAATCCCCACCGCAAGGATACGTCCCGTGTATTCCGGATTCTCCCCGAACTTTCTACGCTTCACTTCGGTCGGCGCTAAAACGTGCGCCACTGGCGCACAGCGCCCTTCAAACCGGAGCGCATACTGACGGTCCTTGATTTGCCGTATCGCTTCGTCCGCTGTGTGGTTCACTTTTAATTCAATAATAATACAGTCATCATTTTTCACGAACGGATAAAAGATAAAGTCAACATAGCCAAGGCCCGCTTTGTCCTCGCGTTCAATACGATAAGAATCCAATGCTTTCAGATACACCCACCGGATAATAGACGCCAGCTCCGCCTCATTGCTGTATGTCTGCAGCGGACTGTGCGTATTATGCGCGTACTCCATCAGCTCCGTCATGGTTTTTGTATCGCCGGCTTTCGTCGCTGCGAGCATCCGCCCGGATTCTTTTGTCAACTTATATACATTTCCCAAAGAAGGCTCCCGCTGTACCACCTCCGCAAACTTATCCATCAACTCTTTGTTCGGGATGGAAACGTACCCGTCCTTATAATTCAGAAAACCATACACTACCATCGCTGAGAATATCTCATCTTTTGTTCCCAGCTCCATCGATGTAGCAGCATATTCCTGTACTCTGGCCGGAACCGGATTATCCGCTACCATAGCGGCGATATCATCCTTGACAGCATCCGTATTGGCACCTATATAATAGAATATCTCATCATAAGGGCCCGAACTCGTCCAGTAGCTTCCCAACTGGTTGTCACTAAGCGCACCGACTACAGACCTGGGGTTATACAGCTTTTGGCCGCCTGCCGTCTGATATCCGTCATACCACAGTTCCAATTCCTCACGGGTCACAGCCGGATCTGGCTCTGTCTCCAGATACCTCTGATACAGAACATCCACTTCCTCATCGGTAAAACCGAAATATTCACTGTATTTTACCCTGGTGGCCATAGAATACTCAAAAAACATATTCAATTCTGAGCCGCTGGAATATTTTGCAATCGGCAGGATACCCGTCATGTATGCCATCTCCACATAGGCTTTATCCTTTAAAAGATTGCTTAAAAATTTCGTGAATCTGGTCTTGTCTTTCTCAGCAGCAAAATCCTGGTGATAAATATAATCCCATTCATCCAGCACAAAAATAAATTTCTCCCCATCACAGTATTCATGCACCTTCATCAAAGCATCCCATATGGCATCGTCTTTTTCTATTTCTGCATCAGGGTATGCTTTTCGCAAATCTGTCAGTAATCCTTTTTCAAACCGTGCAATATACTGACTATAGGAATTACCTTCTTTTGGCATCTCATTAAACATAATATGGATGACATTGTGTTTATTCAGATGTCCTTCATACCAGTCATACTTTGAAGCTTTCAAATTTCGAAAAAGCCTGCTGCTGTCTGCGCCTTTTCCGAAATAAGAAGCAATCATGTTAGCCATAACCGTCTTACCAAACCGGCGCGGTCTGGTGATCGCTACATATTTGGGCCCCTTTCCCTGATTAGGACCAGCTTCTTCCATTTCATTCCCTTCCAGTTCCACCAGCGGCACAAGTTCAGCAAGTATATCCGTCTTATCCACAAAATAAGTTGATGCGTATTCTCTGCGGAATAAACTATATGCACTCCGGCTATTTAAATAAATACCCATTCTATCCACACTCCTTTCCCGGCCAGCCGTTCTGGATCTGTCTAAGCAGTTCTGACTTGCCTGATCTCCCCATCCTGAAGCTGTCAGTTCTGCCCAGTCTCACCCGCCTTCCAACAGCGTATAATAACCCTATTATGTTTATCGTACCATAAAACTTCCCCTGTTACAAGATGGTTTGTGGATACATTATCTGAATTTTCAGTCACTTTTTAATGTATGTTTATAAAAACATGTTCAACCACTCTTCTCTTTCACATTCTCTGGCACATCGATCAATCCAAACCGATAGAACATTCCGTAAATGTAGGTCACACCCCGGATATCGCCGAGAGCCTTGGGACGGTTCACAACCAATGTCATTTAGTTAAGGCAATTGAAAAAGATCAATCTGAAGGTCTAACTT
>NZ_CAJKOX010000042.1 GCF_905201705.1 uncultured Marvinbryantia sp. | reverse complement strand
GAAGCGAATTTTAAATGGATTTGCGAAGGTTACTGCGAACGGAGTGAACAGTAACTTTTATTATGCACGGTTTTTCGCATGCTGTCAAATAGATTGTCAATCCGGCAGATATTTGTTACAATAATGGGCAGGAAAACAGAATTTGTCGGGAGCCAATGATGGAGGAATGGAAGAAAAAGTTTCTGGAGACAAAACAGCCGCCGCAGAAATTGAAAATTGCATTGGAATATTTTGATAAGTCCGAAGGGGAATGGAAGGAACGTCTGGGCTTTTATCTGCGTCAGAGGATCCGGCCTGCTGCCAGTGTTCTGATCAGCGAGAATGCTGCAGATAAATTGCGGAACCTCCTTGCCACAGGATGGATGACGGAAACGATCATAGATGAAATGATTGCAAAAGCAGGAAAAGAACACCGGACAGAAATAACAGCCGTTCTTCTTGAGCAAAAGCGCTGCAGCGATGCAGATAAAAAGAAAGAAAGCAGTCCAAAAGAAACCTTTGAGAATATAGGAGATATTCAAAATAAAGAGGAACGGATCTGCAAAAGAATCTGGGATCTGACCATATTGTCACTGAGCGGAAAATATCCTTTTTTCCGTCCGTATTTGTGTGGGCTTGAATTCAGGAAAAGCAAAGACGTTCATCTGTACAAAAGGGAGAATACGGTTTATTTCAATCCCGGTTTTTTGATTGAAAAATTCTGTATTTCCATGGATGAGACAGAGCATTTACTTCTGCATATGATGATGCATGACCTGTTCCTTCATACGATAACGGCGTCCATGCCGGATAAGCGTCTGTGGAATCTTGCCTGTGACATGGCAGTAAAGCGTTTGACGCAAAAAATAAATGGCACACAGCCTAAGCTTCCTACAATCCGGGAACATGATACCATACGTCAGGAAGACCAGGATGAAATACGCCCGGAACTTATTTACCGGGTACTGCTTCAAAATTCTCTTTCGGAAGAAACATTAAGAGAAATGGAAGCACAGTATCAGGTGGATGACCACCGATACTGGAATTTATCGGATAAGAAGAAAACAGCAAAAGATGTGAGACAATACTGGGATCGAATTTCAAAAACCGGCAGAGCCGGATCCGGCGGAGGCCTCCGTAAATCCGGTGGAAAATCAGACAGTGATCTGGAAGCGCTGCATATCCATAAGGGCGGAAGGGCAGATTTTCGCCGTTTTCTGCGCCGGTTTGCCGAGACAGGAGAAGAAATGCAGATGGATATGGAAGAAATCGATTATATTCCTTATCTGTTTGGATTGGAACATTACGGCAATATGCTGCTTGTAGAGCATCCGGAATACAGTGAGGTGAGGAAGCTTCAGGAGCTTGTGATTGCAATTGATACATCAGGCTCCTGCAAGACGGATACCGTACGCCGTTTTATGGAGGAAGTTTACAGTATATTCCGTGACGGGGAGAATTTTTTTCGTAAAATGAATGTATATATCCTGCAGTGTGATCTGATGGTGCAGGACGCGGTGCACATTAGCTGTGAAAAGGAATGGAAAGAATATATGGCTCATCTGGTGATACATGGAAGAGGTGATACGGATTTTCAGCCTGTTTTTCGTTATGTGGAAGAGCTTCGCAGGGAGAAGAAACTGAAAAATCTGAAATGTCTGATGTATTTTACAGACGGAGACGGTATTTACCCCACAGAAAAAACAGATTATCAGACGGCATTTATTTTTTATCATAAAAAAAGCGGGTATCAGAAAGCGCCTGCATGGGCACAGAAGTTTGATCTGGAGGAGCTATGAATATTAAGGAAGCAAAAGAAGAGATCAAAAATACAGTAAAGGCATATCTGAGAAAAGATGATGTGGGAAATTACAGGATACCGACGGTCAGGCAGAGACCGATCCTGCTGATAGGACCGCCTGGGATCGGAAAGACGGCAATTGTAAATCAGGCTGCAAATGAGCTTGGCATCGGTTTTGTAGCTTATACAATGACGCATCATACGAGGCAGAGCGCAGTGGGGCTCCCCGTTCTTATAAAAAAAGAGTATGAGGGGGAAACCTTTACAGCAACAGAATATACGATGAGCGAGATTATTTCGTCCGTGTATGAGTGCATGGAACGATCCGGATGCAGGGAAGGACTTCTTTTTATTGATGAGATCAACTGCGTATCGGAGACTTTAATCCCGACCATGCTTCAGTTTTTGCAAAATAAGACCTTTGGGGCGCACAGAGTGCCGAAGGGCTGGGTGATCATAGCAGCGGGAAATCCGCAGGAATATAATCATACGGCAAGAGAATTTGATATTGTCACGCTGGACCGCGTCCGCATGATGGACATCAAAGAAGACTACGAGGTATGGAAGGAATATGCATATGGACACAACGTTCATCCGGCTATTCTTTCGTGGCTGAATATGCATCCGGACAGGTTTTATTATGTGAAGGATACCGGAGCGGAGAAACATTTTGTCACAGCAAGAGGATGGGAAGATTTATCTGTGATTCTTCAAAGCTATGAAGAAATGGGGATCGAGGATGCGTACAAAGTAATTCCGGAATATATCCGGGATCCCGCAATTGCAGGAGATTTTTCTTCCTATTATGTGCTGTACAGGAAATATCTGCAGGATTACAGGATCATGGAAATTTTGCAGGGAAGCTGCAGCGAGACAAAGCTTCAGAAATTGGCATGTCTGGCAGCAAAAGGAAATGCAGATGAGCGCCTGGCGGTAACTGGAATGATCGTTGACGGCTGGAACACATATTTTGAAACATATAAAAGAAAGAGTCTTATCGTACGTCATTTGAGTGATGCGCTGGAACAGTGGGAACATACGGAAGAAGGATTTCATGAATGGATGGAACAGCGGGAGAAAGCGTTTCTGGTCAAAAGCCAGGCAGAGCTTGTCGCAGAGGAAGAATTAACGGAAGAAAAATTTGTACAGCATGTGATACGTTCCTGTGATCAGAAAATACGGGAGATACGATGCAGGAAGAAAGAAGAGATGACAGAAATACTGAAAAGTTTTTGGATAGCAGAGAAGGAAAAATTGTCCGTATGTGTGCAGGAGGTATCAGCGGCTCTGGACAGGGGATTTTCCTTTGCGGAACAGGCATTTGGCGAAGGAATGGAATTGACGCTCCTTACATCGGATCTGCTGCAGAATCCATCAGCGGCAGAGTTTATAAGCAAATACGGATGTGACCGCTATTTTGCCCATAGTGATGTGCTTTTTCTGGAAAAGGAGCGGAGAGAAATTCTTGATCAGGCGGCAAGGCTGCGGGCCGTAAGGGACGATCCGTAAGTTAGGTTGCTGTGAACGACGTGAACAGTAAGTTGGACAAAAACGCGAGAATGTTCCCTTGCACATTGTGAAATTGTGTGATAAACTGGATGCGTTTACAGCTGATATGGAGTATAAAGAGTTGCTGAAGCAGCTCTTTTTTTACACCTGCATATTACAGAAGGGATGATTTGCATGAGTTATCAATACCGCAGCCGTATCCGCTACAGCGAGATCGGCGAGGATAAGAAGCTTACGCTGCCCGGTCTGGTGAACTACTTCCAGGACTGCAGCACGTTTCAGTCAGAGGAGCTTGGCGTGGGACTGGACAGGCTTGGCGAGCGGCGCCGGGCATGGCTTCTGGCATCCTGGAAGATCGTCATTGACAGGCTGCCGCAGCTTGGGGAAGAGATTATTACAGAAACGTGGCCGTATGATTTTAAAGGATTTTTCGGCAACCGTAATTTCCGGATGCTGGATGGTGAGGGAAAGACACTGGCGAGCGCGGATTCCGTGTGGATTTATCTGAATGTGGAGAGCGGGCATCCGTGCCGGGTTGACAAGGATGTTCTGGCGGCGTATGAGATGGAAGAGGCGCTGCCGCTGGGAGCGTTTTCGCGCAAGATTTCCGTACCGGAGGAGAGCACGGAGAAGGACAGCTTTCCGGTGATGCGCAGTCATCTGGACACCAATCATCACGTGAATAATGGGCAGTATATTCTGATGGCAGAGGAGTATCTGCCGGAAAATTTTGAAGTAAAGCAGATTCGTGTGGAATACCGCAAGGCTGCTGTTCTGCACGACATTATCGTGCCGTTTGTGCACACAGAGCCGCAGCGCTGTACGGTGAGCCTTTGCGGAAGTGATGAAAAACCATTTGCGGTCGTGGAATTTTCTGCGGAAGCGCTTCAATGAGGGGATCAGAGCAAAAGTATCAGGGCAGGGAGAGGATTATGCTGGAGTTAGGAAAGAAACAGAAATTAACGATTCTGAAAAAGGCAGATTTCGGGGTTTATCTTGGAGAAAAGGAAAACCCGCAGGAGCGTGTGCTGCTCCCGAAAAAAGAGGTTCCGTCGGATGCCGGGATCGGAGCCGAGCTGGAGGTCTTTTTATATAAGGATTCCAAAGACCGTCTGATCGCAACAAGAAGGGAACCGGCGCTGACAGTTGGAGAGGTTGCCGTTTTGAAGGTGGCGCAGGTTGCGTCCATCGGCGCGTTTCTCGACTGGGGACTGGAAAAGGATCTTCTGCTTCCGTTCAGGCAGCAGACGGCAAAGGTGCGCGCCGGGCAGGAATGCCTGGTTGCGCTTTATATCGATAAGAGCAGTCGCCTTTGCGCAACCATGAACGTTTATCCGTACCTTCGTACCGATTCTTCCTATAAGAAGGATGACCACGTTACCGGAACCATTTACCAGATCAGCGAGGAATTCGGCGTATTTGTGGCGGTGGACAACCGCTATTCCGGCTTGATTCCCAGAAAAGAGGCGGCGGGGCGTTTCTTTATCGGCGATACGATCCAGGCGCGTGTCACGGAAGTGAAAGAGGATGGAAAGCTGAATCTTTCGGCGCGTGAAAAAGCATATCTGCAGATGGACGAAGACGCCGAAAACATTATGAAAGTGATCGAAGAATTTGACGGCGTGCTTCCGTTTGGCGATAAAGCGTCGCCGGAGGTGATCAAACGCGAGCTCGGACTGAGCAAAAACGCCTTTAAGCGCGGCGTCGGCAGGCTTTTAAAAGAGGGGCGCGTGGAAATCACGGAGCGTTCGATCCGAAAAATAAAATAAACTTATCAAGGAGGAAACAGCGATGAAACAGGTAATCAGCACAGAAAAGGCACCGGCGGCAATCGGACCGTATTCCCAGGCGATCGAGGTGAACGGGATGGTATACACCTCCGGCGTGATCCCGGTAGATCCGGCCACCGGTGAAATCCCGGCGGGCGTGGAGGCACAGGCAAGACAGGCGTTTTCAAATCTTGCAAACCTGCTGGAAGCGGCGGGGACTTCCATGGCGCAGGCGGTAAAAACAACGGTATTTATCAAGGAAATGAATGATTTTGGCAGAATCAATGAGATTTATGCGGAGTATTTTACAAAGCCGTATCCGGCGCGCTCCTGTGTGGAAGTTGCACGACTTCCGAAAGATGTTCTGCTGGAAATTGAGGTAATTGCACTGAAGTAAAAACAGCGCTCTCCCGAATCACTTGTAAAAAAGGGAGAATCTTCCGGAACCCCTTGTAAATACGCAATTTGTGGGGTATGATAAAAAAGTAACAAACAAGAGGGAAAGGAAGGAGTAAACGTATGAAAGTACAGAATATTACCGATATCAATAGATTTTTTGAAGTGATCGACAGCTGCAAGGGTAAGGTCGAGCTGGTAACGGGTGAGGGCGACAGACTGAACCTCAAATCCAAGCTCTGCCAGTACGTTTCCCTGGCAAACATCTTCTCCAACGGAGAGATTCCGGAGCTGGAGATTCTGGCATACGAGCCGGAGGACATCGAAAAGCTGATCTCCTATATGATGAACAGCTAAGATTTACTATTCACTGTGAATAGTAATTTCAAAAAAGAGATGAAAAGACCGCTGTAAAATGGTATACTATGGGTATATTATTTTACGGCGGTTTTTTGCTGCAATGCATTCGGAGGTACAAACGTGAATTTTACGCATTTACATGTCCATACGGAGTACAGCCTCCTGGACGGTTCGAATAAAATAAAAGAATATGTGGCGCGGGTGAAGGAGCTTGGCATGAACAGCGCGGCGATCACCGACCACGGCGCAATGTACGGCGTGATCGACTTTTACCGGGCGGCGCGCGCGGAGGGTATCAAGCCAATCCTCGGGTGCGAGGTGTACGTTGCGCCAAATTCCCGGTTTGACCGTGAGAATACCGGCGGTGAGGACCGTTACTATCATCTGGTGCTGCTGGCGGAAAACAACGTCGGCTATGCCAATCTGATCAAGATCGTCTCGGCGGGCTTTGTGGAGGGTTACTATTACAAACCGCGTGTCGATAAGGAAATTCTGCAGCAGTACCACGAGGGCATCATTGCGCTGAGCGCCTGCCTTGCGGGGGAAATACCGCGTTATCTGGTGCGCGGCATGTACGACGAGGGCAAAAAGATCGCGCTGCAGTACCAGGAGATTTTCGGCAAGGGCAATTTCTTCCTGGAACTGCAGGATCATGGGATCGCCAACCAGCAGATCGTCAACCAGCAGCTTCTGCGCATGAGCGCGGAGACCGGCATTGAGCTGGTGGCGACGAACGACGTGCATTACACGCTGGCGTCTGACGCCGAGGCGCACGACATTCTGCTCTGCATCCAGACCGGCAAGAAGCTGCAGGACGAGGATCGTATGCGCTACGAGGGCGGACAGTATTATGTGAAATCGCCGGAGCAGATGGCGCAGCTTTTTCCGTATGCGCTGCAGGCGCTGGAAAATACGCAGAAGATTGCCGATCGCTGCAACGTGGAGATCGAGTTCGGCGTCACAAAGCTGCCGCACTTTGATGTGCCGGAGGGTTACACGGCGTGGGAATATCTCAATAAGCTCTGCTTCGATGGGCTTGCGCTGCGCTATCCGCCGGAAAAAGCCGCGGAGCTGAAGGAAAGACTCAATTACGAGCTTGGCATTATCAAGAAGATGGGCTATGTCGATTACTTCCTGATCGTGTGGGATTTCATCCGCTACGCGCGCGACCACGGCATCAGCGTCGGTCCGGGGCGCGGTTCGGCGGCGGGGAGCCTGGTATCCTACACGCTTGGCATCACGAAGCTTGACCCGATCAAATACAACCTGCTGTTTGAACGATTCCTCAACCCGGAGCGCGTTTCCATGCCGGATATTGATATTGATTTTTGCTTTGAACGCAGGCAGGAGGTTATTGACTACGTAGTGCGCAAATACGGCAAGGACCGCGTTGTGCAGATCGTCACCTTCGGTACGCTGGCGGCGCGCGGCGTTATCCGCGACGTCGGGCGCGTTATGGACATCCCCTACTCCGTTGTGGATTCCGTAGCAAAAATGGTGCCGCAGGAATTAAATATCACGCTGGACAAGGCGCTGCAGGAGAACAGCGAGCTGCGCAAAATTTATGAAGAAGATCCGCAGATGCACCGGCTGATCGACATGTCGAAGCGTCTGGAGGGTCTGCCGCGTCACACCTCCATGCACGCGGCGGGCGTCGTGATCTGCCAGAAGGCGGCGGATGAGTACGTGCCGCTCTCGCGCGGAAGCGACGGCTCCATCACCACACAGTTTACCATGACGACGCTGGAGGAGCTTGGGCTTCTGAAGATGGATTTCCTCGGCCTGCGCACGCTGACGGTCATCCAGGACGCCACCAGGCTGGTGGAAAAGGATACCGGAAAAGTGCTGGATATGGATAAGATCGACTATGACGATAAGGATGTACTAAATTCGCTTGGCACAGGAAAGACGGACGGCGTGTTTCAGCTTGAAAGCGGCGGCATGAAGAATTTCATGAAGGAATTGAAGCCGCAGAGCCTGGAGGATATGATCGCCGGAATTTCCCTCTACCGTCCGGGACCGATGGATTTTATTCCGCAGTACATCCGCGGAAAAAACCATCCGGAGACCATCACCTACGACTGCCCGCAGCTTCAGCCGATCCTGGAGCCGACCTACGGCTGTATCGTGTACCAGGAGCAGGTCATGCAGATCGTGCGGGATCTCGCCGGCTACACGCTTGGCAGAAGCGACCTTCTGCGCCGTGCGATGTCGAAGAAGAAGGCGTCCGTCATGGAAAAGGAGCGGCGCAATTTCGTTTACGGAAACGAGGAAGAGGGAGTGCCGGGCTGCATCAAAAACGGCATCTCAGAACAGGTGGCAAATAAGATCTACGACGATATGATCGACTTTGCAAAGTACGCCTTCAATAAATCGCACGCGGCGGCCTATGCGGTCGTTTCCTATCAGACGGCGTGGCTGAAATATTATTATCCGCTGGAATTTATGGCGTCGCTTATGACATCGGTGATCGATAACCCGCCGAAGGTGGCAGCGTATCATCTGACCTGCCGGCAGATGGGAATTGAGATCCTGCCGCCGGACGTCAATCGCGGAGAGAGCGGGTTTTCCGTGGAAAACGGCAAGATCCGTTATGGACTTTCGGCAATCAAGAGCATCGGCAAACCGGTGATCGCCGCGCTTGTGGAGGAGCGCGAGCGAAACGGACAGTATACCTCACTGAAAAATCTTGTCGAGCGCATGTCCAGCAAGGACATCAACAAGCGCACGCTGGAGAGCTTCATCAAGTCGGGGGCGCTCGACAGCCTGGGCGGAACGCGCCAGCAGATGATGATGGTCTACGCGCAGGTGTGCGACGCGGTCAACCAGGAGCGCAAAACGTCGCTCACCGGTCAGATGAACCTTTTCGACTTTATGGGTGAGGAGGAGAAAAAACACTACGAGATTTCCATGCCGAATGTGGGCGAGTATGAAAAAGAACAGTTTCTTGCTTTTGAGAAAGAGGTGCTTGGCTTTTATGTCAGCGGACATCCGCTGGAGGCTTACGAGGAGCTGTGGCGCAAGCGCATTACCAATGTCACGACGGATTTTCAGCCGGATGAGGAGACGGGGATCCCGCTGGTGCAGGATCAGAGCCGCGTGACGGTGGGCGGCATGATCACGGGCAAGACGATCAAATACACAAAGACTAATCAGACGATGGCGTTTTTGTCACTGGAGGATCTGCTCGGAACGGTTGAGGTGGTGGTATTTCCGCGCAGCTACGAGAAAAACCGCGAGCTTTTAAATGTCGACGAAAAAGTATTTATCACCGGAAGAGTTTCCGCGGAGGATGACAAGGCGAGCAAGCTGATCTGCGAGAGTATTACGGCATTCGCAGATATCACGAAAGAGGTGTGGATACAGTTCCCGGATATGGCGAGCTATCAGGCGGGCGAGCAGGAAATGTACCGTATCCTGCGCGGCTCGGACGGGCGGGACCGCGTGGCGATTTACGTGCGCTCCCCGCGTTCCGTCAAAAAGCTGTCTGAAAACTGGGCCGTGAATGCCGACCAGGATCTGCTTGCGGCGCTGGCGGAGAAATTTGGCAGTGAAAACGTAAAAACTATTTGAAAATACACGCAAAATGCATTACACTATGGGCAGAGGCAAATCGTAATTTTCGAAGGAGGGCTTCAAAATGGCAAAAGAGGTAAACACCATCGGCGTACTGACAAGCGGCGGCGACGCTTCCGGCATGAATGCGGCGATCCGTGCGGTAGTCAGAAAAGCGATATATAATGGAAAAAAGGTAAAAGGCATCTACAGAGGCTACAGCGGACTTTTAAATGAAGAGATCCGCGACCTCACGGCGCGCGACGTGTCCGACACGATCTCCCGCGGCGGTACCATCCTCGGAACGGCGCGCTGCTCGGAGTTCCGCACGGAGGAAGGGCAGAAGCTTGGCGCGGAAGTCTGCCGCAAGCATGGCATCGAAGGACTGGTAGTCATTGGCGGCGACGGCTCCTTTGCGGGCGCGCAGAAGCTGGCGTCTCTTGGCATCAACACCATTGGCGTTCCGGGCACCATCGACCTGGATATTGCCTGTACAGAATACACCATCGGCTTCGATACCGCGATCAACACGGCAATGGAAGCGATCGATAAGGTGCGTGACACCTCTACCTCGCATGAGCGCTGCAGCATCATCGAGGTAATGGGCAGACATGCGGGCTATATTGCCCTCTACTGCGGCATTGCGAACGGCGCGGAGGATATTCTTGTGCCGGAAAAATATGATTACGACGAGCAGAAGCTGATCAACAACATTCTGAAAAACAGAAAGCGCGGCAAAAAGCATCATATCATCATCAATGCGGAGGGCATCGGTCATTCGACGTCCATGGCGCGCCGTATCGAGGCGGCGACCGGCGTTGAGACGCGCGCAACCATTCTCGGACACATGCAGCGCGGCGGCAGTCCGACCTGCAAGGATCGCGTGTACGCGTCCATGATGGGCGCATATGCGGTGGATCTGCTCTGCGCGGGCAAGACAAACCGCGTGGTCGGTTATCGTCACGGCGACTTCACTGATTTTGACATCGACGAGGCGCTGGCAATGCAGAAGGATCTTGGGGAATATATGTGGGAAGTGGCATATGCCCTCTCGGTATAATTATGATTAACAGTACGTCAAATAAACAGATAAAAAATCTTGTGCAGCTTCTCACGAAAGCGAAGGCGCGCAGAGAACAGGGGCTTTTTGTGGCGGAAGGCGTTCGGATGTACCGCGAGACGCCGAAGGATCGGCTTGTAAAGACCTACGTATCCGAGAGTTTCTATGAAAAAGAGGAAAACCGCGCTCTTTTAGAGGGAGCGGAGCCGGAGATCGTGACGGACCGCGTTTTTGCATCTACATCCGACACGAAAACGCCGCAGGGGATTCTTTGTGTCATCCGGCAGCGGGAATATACCCTGTCTCAGATGCTGCGCAAAGAAAACCCTATGCTGATGCTTCTGGAGGATATTCAGGATCCGGGAAATCTCGGCACCATTTTCCGTACCGCGGAGGCGGCAGGAGCAGCCGGGATCATTATGAGCAGCGGCACCGCAGATATCTACAATCCAAAGACCATTCGCTCCACCATGGGCTCCATCTACCGTATGCCTTTTCTGTACGTAAAGGATTTTGCGCCGGTGCTGGAGCAGCTTGGCAAACGCGGTATCCGCACCTATGCGGCGCACCTGCAGGGAAGCGGCGAGTACACCGCGCAGGATTACCGGAAGGGCTGCGCCTTTCTGATCGGAAATGAGGGAAAAGGACTTACAAAAGAGCTGGCACAGAGCGCGGATGCCCGCATAAAAATCTCCATGTCCGGGGAAGTGGAGTCCCTAAACGCGGCGGTTTCCGCGGCGGTACTGATGTTTGAGGCAAAAAGGCAGAGAAAAAGAATCGTTTCGGCTCATATGGAAAACAGGGCGCACGGCAGTTTATGATAGCTGCCGTGCATTTTTGTACAATCTTTCTATTGACAAAAATTATTAACTGTTATAAAATGAGTGCGTAATAAAGTTAACAAATTTGTAACAAACGGGCGAAAATGAGGTAAGTTTGCCTGTACATAGGAGGTTTTATTGACTATGAAAAGAAGAATGAAACAGGTTCTCTGCACTACCGTATCCACGCTCACACTTGCAGCAGCAGTGGGCGGCGCGGCATCTGCAGCCACTGTATCGGATAAGTGCGGCGGCAAAAACATTGCTGTTGCAAACGTAGAGACTGACCTTTTGATCCGCGAATCTGCATCCGGGGACAGCAAAGTGATCGGCTTTGTTCCGGGCGCCGCCGGCGTGATCGTGCGCAGCATGGATGCGGATTGGACCTTGGTTGAATCCGGAAATATTTCCGGCTATGTAAAAACGGAGTATCTTGCGTTTGGCGATACGGCGGAACAGTTAAAATCGATCTACGGTGTCCTGGGCGCAGTTGCCAATTACGACGGCGTAAAGGTATTTTCCGATAATGAAAATTTATCCTCTGTCATCGGCACGCTGAATGAGGGCGAGGGCTACGAGGTGCTTGGAAGCACGGCAAACTGGGTAGAGGTAGAGCTTGCGGACGGCAGTATGGGATATGTGGCGGCAGAGGATGTGGAAATGACCACCGTGCTTGACACCGCGATCGCTACAGATGCATATGTGGCACCGGCGCAGACGGAGAGCACACAGAACGCCCCGCAGACTGCACCGGTTCAGACAGAAACCGTTCCGGAAACAGAAAGCTATGCAGACGACAGTTACGCTGCAGCGGAAGATTATACAGAAACGGAAAGCTATGTGGACTATGGTACTGTAAATTATATGGAAACTGAGGCCTATGCAGAGACAGAAAGCTATCCGGAAACAGAAAGCTATGCGGAAGATGTAGATTACGGAACGGTAAACTATGTGGAGACCGAAGGTTACGTGGAAACAGAAGCTTATGTAGAGACAGAAAGCTATGTGGAAACGGAAGATTACAGCACGACAGACTATACAGAAGCGGAAGTGCAGACGGAAGCGTGGAGCGACGAGGGCGCATACGCAGACGATACATATGTAGAAGGCGATGAAGAGACTGGCGTCTGGGACGAAGGCGAGGACGATGGACTTGGCGGAGACGAATACATTGATCCGTCCACTGAGGCCGATGGTTCCACCGATACAAGCTACAGCGCAAGCGACCTGGATCTCCTGGCAGCTCTTATCTACTGTGAGGCAGGCAACCAGAGTGAGGAAGGAAAGATTGCGGTCGGTCAGGTTGTTATGAACCGCGTCAACAGCTCCTCCTTCGCGGACAGTATTTCCGGCGTTATCTATGAAAGCGGGCAGTTCACACCGGCAAGTTCCGGCTGGCTCGACCAGGTAATCGGCAACGCTCCGCAGGACTGCTACGATGCGGCAGCCGCTGCGCTCAACGGTGAGGGCACCGTAGGAGACGCCCTCTACTTCAACGCCGGCAGCGGTCAGGGACAGCAGATCGGAGACCATCAATTTTATTAAACAATGAGTCATGCAAAAATACCGTCATGGACGGATGTGCGTGCTTGCACGCATACATCCATCCATGGCGGTATTTTTATGGGACGAATGTCCCAAACGAAGGAACGAAGTTCCTGAGTGCGCATGACGGAGCAGAGGGAGTCGGTGCTTGCACGCATACATCCATCCATGGCGGTATTTTTATGGGACGAATGTCCCAAACGAAGGAACGAAGTTCCTGAGTGCGCATGACGGAGCAGAGGGAGTCGGTGCTTGCACGCATACATCCATCCATGGCGGTATTTTTATGGGACGAACGTCCCAAACGAAGGAACGAAGTTCCTGAGTGCAATGTCCTCTATTTTTCTGTTTACCTTCCCTCTCCTTTGGTGTATAATAATCCCATAGGCGATACATGGAGAGGAGGATTTCTATGGAACCGATATACTGGCTTATTCTGTTTGCCCTGCTTCTGATTATTGAGGTGATCACGATGGGACTGACGACCATCTGGTTTGCAGGCGGAGCGATTGCCGCGATGGTAGTCTGCATGCTCGGTATAAATGTGTGGGTGCAGTGCGGCGTTTTTCTTGCCGTGTCCTTTATACTGCTGCTTTTCACCAGACCGTTTGCCGTGCGCTGCGTAAACCGCAAGCGTGAGCGGACGAACGCAGACGGGCTGATCGGCCAGATTGCCTGTGTCACAGAAGACATCGACAATCTGAAGAGCGTCGGAAAAGCGCAGGTACGCGGACAGGAATGGACCGCGCGTTCTGCGGATGACAGACACATCATCAGAACAGGCAGCACCGTGCAGATCGCCGCGATAGAAGGCGTAAAACTGATTGTAAAAGAAAAGGAGACAAAAATATGACTATAGGGATTATTCTGGTACTGGTTCTGATCGTGCTTTTGCTTCTGACTTCCTGCGTGAAGGTAGTTCCGCAGGCATATGGATATGTGATTGAGCGTCTGGGAGGCTATCAGACGACCTGGGGTGTTGGCATCCACTTTAAAGTGCCGCTCATTGACCGTGTAGCGCGCAAGGTGCTCTTAAAGGAGCAGGTAGTGGACTTTGCTCCGCAGCCTGTTATCACAAAGGATAACGTAACCATGCGGATCGACACCATCGTGTTCTTCCAGATCACGGATCCGAAGCTGTACGCATACGGCGTGGAGAACCCGATCATGGCGATCGAGAATCTGACGGCTACCACACTGAGAAACATTGTCGGAGAGCTTGAGCTGGACGAAACGCTCACTTCAAGAGATGTCATCAATACGAAAATGCGCGCGGCGCTCGATCTGGCGACTGATCCGTGGGGCATCAAGGTAAACCGCGTCGAGCTGAAGAGCATTATCCCGCCGGCAGCCATCCAGGAGGCGATGGAGAAGCAGATGAAGGCGGAGCGTGAGCGCCGCGAGACGATCCTGGTGGCAGAGGGTGAGAAGAAATCCGCTATCCTGATCGCGGAAGGTAAGAAGCAGTCGATCATTCTGGACGCGGAGGCGGAGAAGCAGGCGGCGATCCTGCGCGCCGAGGCGGCAAAGGAAAAGATGATCCGCGAGGCGGAAGGCCAGGCGGAGGCGATCTTAAAGGTACAGCAGGCGAATGCCGACGGTATCCGTTTCCTGAAAGAAGCGGGCGCGGATTCCAGCGTGCTTGCACTCAAGAGCTTTGAGGCAATGACGAAGGTGGCGGATGGGCAGGCGACCAAGATCATCATTCCGTCCGAGCTGCAGAATATGGCGGGTTTTGTAAAGGCTGCTGCGGAAATTGCAAAGAGTGAATAGGGAAGCAAAGGGATAGAAGCATTTATGCCGAAAATAGATTTAAACCGGGAATACGGGATCGTGCTTGAGGGCGGCGGTGCCAAAGGCGCCTACCAGGTAGGTGCCTGGAAAGCCCTGCGCGAGGCGGGCGTAAAAATTAAGGCAGTTGCGGGCACCTCCGTTGGCGCTCTGAACGGAGCTTTGATCTGTATGGATGATATCAACCGGGCGGAAAAGCTCTGGAAAAATATCAGATATTCCAGTATTATGGACGGTGTGGACGATGGTGCAATGCAGGCGCTGTTTGAGGGAAGGCTTCCGATTTCGGAGATTTTAAAAATCGGGCGGGAGTTTCTCAAAGACAGGGGAATTGAGATAGAGCCGCTGCGCGCGCTTTTGAAGGAAAATGTGGATACACAGAAGATACGGGAATCGAGGATTGATTTTTATGTGCGGACGGTCTCTGTGACAGACCGCAAGGCCCTGGAAATCCACATGAATGAGGCGGACGAGGAGGACATGGTAAATTATCTGCTGGCCAGCGCCTATATCTCTCCAATCTTCAAGAGCGAAAAGATTGAGGGGAAGCGCTATCTGGACGGCGGCTTTGTGGATAATGTGCCGGTCGGCACACTGCTGCAGAAAGGCATCAAAAACATCATTGTTATCCGGATTTATGGTATCGGTATTGAGCGGCCGGTATCCATACCGGAAAATGCGAACATTATCACGATCGCGCCGGAGGAGGATCTTGGCAATATTATGGATTTTTCCGCCGTGCGATGCCAGGAAAATATGGAGCGCGGATACCAGGATGCGCTTCGTGTCCTGCGTGAGGGCGATAAAACGCCGGAGCGCCCGGACAGTCTGATAGAGCGTCTTGTGCAGCAGGCGGGCGAGAAGATAGCGGATCTGGGTATTCAGGAAAAGTGGAAACTGAGGAGTGGAAAAAATAAAATGACGGATTTAAAGGGACGTAATTTTTTAACATTGAAGGATTTTACACCGGAGGAAATTTCAAGTCTTCTGGAGCTTTCCGCGGACTTGAAGGAAAAGAAGAAAAAAGGCATTCCGGTGGATGTGCACCGCGGCAAGAATGTTGCGCTGATATTTGAAAAAACAAGCACAAGAACACGCTGCTCCTTTGAGGTGGCAGCGCACGATCTCGGCATGGGCACCACCTATCTCGACCCGAAGAGTTCGCAGATCGGTAAAAAGGAGAGTATCGAGGATACGGCGCGGGTGCTTGGAAGTATGTTTGAGGGCATTGAGTACCGCGGCTATGGGCAGGAAATTGTGGAGGAGCTGGCGCGCTACGCCGGTGTTCCGGTTTGGAACGGTCTGACGAACGAGTACCATCCGACGCAGATGCTTGCGGACATGCTCACTATCCAGGAAAATTTCGGGAAATTAAAAGGCATCAAACTGGTGTATCTTGGAGATGCGCGCTACAATATGGGTAATTCCTACATGATCGCCTGTGCAAAGATGGGTATGGATTTCGTGGCGTGCGCGCCGAAAAAATACTTCCCGGCGCAGGAGCTGGTGGAGGAATGTCAGAAATATGCGGAGGAATCCGGCGCTACCATCACGCTGACGGAGGATGTGATGGAGGGCACAAAGGGCGCGGACGTTATCTGCACGGATGTGTGGGTTTCCATGGGCGAGCCGGACGAGGTCTGGGAGGAGCGCATCCGCGACCTCACGCCTTACAAGGTGACAAAGGAAGTCATGGACAATGGAAGCGAGAATGTTATTTTCCTGCACTGTCTGCCGTCCTTCCACGATCTGAACACCGGGATCGGCAAAGAAATGGGAGAGCGTTTTGGCCTTACGGAGATGGAAGTGACGGACGAGGTGTTCCGCAGCGGACGCTCAAAGGTATTCCAGGAGGCGGAAAACAGAATGCATACCATCAAAGCCGTCATGCTGGCGACGCTTGGAGAATAACGGATATTATGAAGAGTAAGATTTTAAGCGCACTGCGCGCGAAGAAGGATTATGTGTCCGGACAAGAGCTTTGCGGGCAGTTCGGAGTGACGCGGGCTGCTATCTGGAAGGGAATCCAGCAGCTTCGTGAGGAGGGCTACGAGATCGAGGCAGTGCAGAACAAAGGTTATCGTCTGGTGGCAGCGCCCGACACCGTTTCCGGCGCGGAGCTGAAAAGCCGCATGGAGACTGCATGGGCGGGGCAGGAGCTGGTATATCTCGATACCGTGGATTCCACAAATGATTATGTGAAAAAGCTTGCAGAGCAGGGCGCGCCGCACGGCACGCTGGTGGTCGCTGACTATCAGAGCGGCGGCAAGGGGAGGCGCGGAAGGGCATGGATCACGCCGCACGGAACGACGATTGCCATGAGTATTCTGATCCGGCCGCAGATCAGGCCGGAGAAAGCGTCCATGCTGACGCTCGTTGTCGGGATGGCGGCGGCAAAGGCGGTCTGCGAGGTCACCGGGCTGGACGTTCAGATAAAATGGCCGAACGACCTTGTCATTCACGGAAAAAAGCTGTCCGGCACGCTCACGGAGATGAGCGCGGAGATGGAAGGGATCCATTATGTAGTGATCGGTACAGGAATCAACGCCAACATTACGGAATTTCCGGAGGAACTAAAAGGGATTGCCTCCTCGCTGCAGCTTGAGCTTGGTCATCCGGTTGATCGCGGCGCAATTATCTGTACCTGTATGAAATATTTTGAAGATTACTATGAAAAATTTATCGGGACACAGGATATGTCGCTGCTTGTCGGTGAGTATCAGAAGTTTCTTGCCAATATGGACCGGCAGGTGCGCGTGCTCGATCCCGCCGGGGAATACACCGGCATTGCCAGAGGAATCGATGAATTGGGACAGCTTCTGGTGGAAAAAGAGGATGGGATCCTCACGAAGGTATATGCTGGAGAGGTTTCCGTCCGCGGCATTTACCAGTATTGCTAAAAAGAGGATATAAAGGATGTATGAAGAAAATGTGGTTTTGTGCGCGGCGAGCGCGTACAATGAAAAATATTATCTGAATGAGGATTTTGAAGCGCTTCCCGAACAGGTGAAGGATGAGCTGAAGATTATGTGTGTGCTTTACACGCATGACGTTGGCGGAATCCTTACGCTGGAATTTGACCAGGACGGGGAGCTGCAGTTCCGCACGGAAGCAGCCTCGGATGATTTCTTTTATGACGAGATCGGCAGCGTTTTAAAAATCCGCGAGCTTCAGCGGACAAAGCAGGATCTGCTGGAAGCGCTGGAAATGTATTACAGAGTATTCTTTCTGGAGGAAGATGAATGAGCTTGAAGATAGGAAGCGTGGAGCTTGCAAATCCCTATATTCTTGCTCCGATGGCAGGTGTGACGGACCTGCCTTTTCGTATGCTCTGCAAAGAGATGGGAGCTGGGCTGCTCTGTACGGAGATGGTGAGCGCGAAGGCGATCTCCTTTCACAACAAAAATACGCAAAAGCTGATGGAGACTGCGGAGGACGAGCATCCCGTTTCGCTGCAGCTTTTCGGGAGCGATCCGGATCTGATCTGCGAGGTGGCGCAGCAGATCGAGGAGCAGCCGTTTGACATTCTTGATTTTAATATGGGCTGCCCGGTTCCGAAGGTAGTAAACAACGGCGAAGGTTCGGCTCTGATGAAAAATCCGCCGCTTGCGGAGGAAATTGTGCGGAAAACGGCGAGGGCGATCAAAAAGCCTGTGACGGTGAAGTTCCGCAAGGGCTTTGATGACGATCACATTAATGCTGTGGAATTTGCGAAGCGCATGGAAGCGGCGGGCGCAGCGGCGATCGCCGTGCATGGAAGGACGCGTATGCAGTATTATGCCGGGCATGCCGACTGGGATATTATCCGGCAGGTAAAAGAAGCGGTGAAGATTCCCGTGATCGGAAACGGCGACGTGGACAGCCCGGAAAAAGCGCAGAAAATGTTTTCAGAGACGGGCTGCGACGGCATTATGATCGGAAGGGCAGCGCGCGGGAATCCGTGGATATTTCAGGCGCTGAACGCATATGATAAAGAAGGTCTTGTCCTGGAAAAGCCGCAGCCGGCAGAGGTAAAGCGCATGATCCTGCGGCACGCTGCACTGCAGGTTCAGTATAAAGGAGAATACACCGGAATCCGCGAGATGCGCAAGCATGTGGCGTGGTACACTGCGGGCTATCCGCACAGCGCTGCGCTGCGCCGGAGAGTAAACGAAATTAACAGTATCGCGCAGCTGGAGGAATTGCTGGAGTTGTTGGGATAACGCCAGGATCGGTGGAGATCTGACTTGTCAGAATGTGGACAGCTGTGCATCAAACAATCGGACGGTTGCGCATCAAACAATCGGACGGTTGCGCTTGACAGCGCCGGTTTCATGATATATAATACTTTGAATGTTGCATCAAGGGGAAGACCAGTATTTTTGCAGTATATAAACAGGAAGGTGTAAAGCAATGGAAGGAAAAAAGAACTTATTAACTTATGCGGGGTTAAAGGCATTAGAAGATGAAATGCACGATCTGAAGGTCGTTCGCAGAAAAGAAGTTGCCGGAAAAATCAAGGAGGCGCGGGAGCAGGGAGATTTATCCGAGAATGCGGAGTATGACGCAGCAAAGGACGAGCAGCGCGATATTGAAGCGAGAATTGAGGAGATTGAAAAGATTCTCAAAAACGCTGAGGTAGTTGTGGAGGACGATGTTGATCTGGATAAAATTAATGTCGGCTGCACTGTAAAGCTCTATGATGAAGAATTTGAAGAAGAAATTGAGTACCAGATCGTAGGTTCCACCGAGGCAAACAGTCTTATGGGTAAGATTTCCAACGAATCTCCGGTAGGGAAAGCGCTGATCGGTGCGAGCATCGGACAGGAGATTGAGGTAGAGACACAGGTTGGTATCTGCAAGTACCGCGTACTTGGTATTCAGAGATCATAATCATTATATAGGAAGAAATAGGAGAGGCAAGCATGGCACAGGAGAACAATAAGCAGAAGAATGTACAGGAGGTTGATGAAAATCAGCTTCGCAAGGTGCGCCGCGAAAAGCTGGCAGAGCTGGTAGAGAGCGGTAACAACCCTTTTGAAATTACAAAATTTGATCGTACACATCACAGCCAGGATATCAGGGATCGGTTCGAAGAGCTGGAAGGAAAATCTGTTACGCTGGCAGGACGTATGATGTCCAAACGTGTCATGGGAAAAGCTTCTTTCTGCAATATTCAGGATCTGAAGGGGAATATCCAGTCTTACGTGGCGCGCGATAGTGTCGGTGAGGATTCATACAAGGCATTTAAGAAAATGGATATCGGCGATATTGTCGGCATCAAGGGGGAGGTATTTAAGACGAAAACCGGCGAAATTTCCGTTCACGCCTCGGAGATTACGCTTCTCTCCAAGAGCCTGCAGATCCTGCCGGAGAAATTCCATGGGCTTACGAACACAGACCTGCGTTACCGTCAGCGCTATGTGGATCTGATCATGAACCCGGAGGTAAAGGACACGTTCATCAAGCGTTCACGGATTCTTTCTGCTATCCGCAGATATCTGGATGGGCAGGGCTTCATGGAAGTGGAGACGCCAATGTTGGTTGCAAATGCCGGCGGTGCGGCTGCACGCCCGTTTGAGACGCATTTCAATGCGCTGAATGAGGATCTGAAGCTGCGTATTTCACTGGAGCTTTACTTAAAGCGCCTGATCGTGGGCGGTCTGGAGAAGGTATACGAAATCGGAAGAGTGTTCCGCAACGAGGGACTTGACACCAGACACAATCCGGAATTTACGCTGATGGAATTGTATCAGGCGTATACTGACTACAACGGCATGATGGATCTGACGGAAAACCTGTACCGTTATGTGGCGCAGGAGGTTCTCGGAACCACGAAAATCGTTTACAATGGCGTGGAAATGGATCTCGGCAAGCCGTTTGAGCGCATCACGATGGTAGATGCGGTTAAGAAATATGCCGGCGTGGATTTTCATGAGATCCATACGCTGGAGGATGCGAGAGCTGCTGCGAAAGCGCACAACGTGGCATATGAGGAGCGTCATAAAAAAGGCGATATTCTGAACCTGTTCTTCGAGGAATTTGCAGAGGAGCACATGATCCAGCCGACCTTTGTGATGGATCATCCGATCGAGATCTCCCCGCTCACGAAAAAGAAGCCGGAGGATCCGGAATATGTAGAGCGTTTTGAATTCTTCATGAATGGCTGGGAGATGGCGAATGCCTACTCTGAGCTGAACGATCCGGTCGACCAGAGAGAGCGCTTCAAGGCGCAGGAGGAAGCTCTGGCAGCGGGCGATGAGGAGGCAAACACTACCGACGAGGACTTCTTAAATGCCCTTGAAATCGGTATGCCGCCCACAGGCGGTATCGGCTTCGGTATCGACCGCATGTGTATGTTACTTACAGATTCACAGGCAATAAGAGATGTTTTGCTGTTTCCCACGATGAAGAGTTTGGACAAATAAAGCCAGTATTTATGCGGGTTTGCGGTACTTCAATTCAGATTTTGCAACAAAATTGCAACAAATTTACAACGTATAATGCGTGATAATGTGCGATAATACGTTGATTGGAGCATAAGTCAACTAAATAAGTTTTGTACTTTAAGGACATTTTTCTAAGAGAAATTCTAGGGAAGTGTCCTTTTTTGTTATGGTCAAAAGCAAAATGAAGATTGGAGGAAAAACAAATGGCAAACACAGCGACAAGGGCAGGGAAAAACGATTCCCGCACAATTACTTTCAAGAACAGGGAACACGAAAAGTTTTACAAGGAATATCTGCCGAAGTGCAGGCATCAGGATGTATACCACATGGCGTTGATCTATTGTCTTGGGATTGACAGGGATACGAGGGATCATGTGAAGAGGATTTATGATTTTAAAACAGGCAATGTGAAGCCGGAGTGCTTACGGGAAGGGTGGCAGACCAGCGGGAGCGTGAGGATTATCCGGATGGCGTTCAATCTGTACTGTAACGGAATACCGAGCATTTACAATTATGACGATTCGGATATGGAGGGGCAGTTGAAGGAAGTGCAGTGCTATACCGTAGAAGAATTATTCTGCTGTGGCTATGCAAGATATTTTTGGGAGGCAATTAAAATCCGGTATCCGGAGTATTGCTTCTACGTGGATTGGGAGGATATGTATGCTGAAGATTAGGATGCAGGGGACGGTTCAGGATATTCAATGGTTTAAGGGCTTTCTGGAACGGCATAAGGAAATAAAGGTAAAATCAGTTTCAGAACCATTTACGAACAAGGGGACAAAAAGATATTTTCGTGTTTATGCAGAAATAGAGAACGAAGCAGAAAAAGAGAAACAGCAGAGGGAGGGTGCGGCAGATGCAGAAAATCCAGTTTGACTACTTTCGGGGGATGGAAGCGGAACAATACCATTTTTACCGCGTACCGAAGGTACTATTTACAGCAGAATGCTTCAAGTCCCTCTCCTGCGAGGCAAAGGTTTTATACGGTCTGATGCTGGACCGTATGAGCCTGAGCGTCAAGAACCGCTGGTTTGACGAAGAGGATCGGGTATATATTATTTTCACTGTGGAGGAAATCATGGAACTGCTTGGCTGTGCAAGGCAGAAGGCAATCCGGAACATTGCAGAGCTTGATACGGAGAAAGGGATCGGGCTAATTGAGAAGAAACGGCTGGGGCTTGGAAAACCGAACGTGATCTATGTAAAAAACTTTATGATTATGGACTGTCCGGAGCCGGAGAAAAAAGAAAAACAGCCGGAAAACGCCGGAAATACGCAGAAGTATGAAAATCAAACTTCAAGAAGTATGAAAACCGAACTTCAGGAAGTTCCAGAATCGTATTTCCAGAAGTATGAAAATCAAACTTCTGGAAGTATGAAAACCGAACTTCAAGAAGGTCCAAAATCATACTCTAATAAGACTGATATTAACAAGACTGAATATAGTGAGACTGATTACAGTGATACAGAGTTTAACGAGACTGATCTGAGTGAGACTGAGAAAATCTTATCCAATCCAATCTTATCTGCAGAAGTGGAAGGACATTCGGATGGGATGGATGCGATAGGGAAAATGGATGCTTACCGGGAATTGATCCGGGAGCGTATTGAGTACCCATGCCACAAGAGCAAAGAGGTGGACGAACTTGTGGAGTTGGTCGTGGAAGTCCTGATGATGCCAGATGACAGCACCTTGCGGATTGCCGGGGTAGAAAAACCTGTGACGCTTGTTAAGAGCCACTTTATGAAGATGGATTATTCGCACATCGAGTATGTGCTGTTCAGTCTGCAGAAAAATACGGCAAAGGTGGGGAATATCAAGGCTTATCTGCTGACAACGCTTTATAACGCCACAATGACGATGAACCATTACTATCAGGCGGAAGTGAACCATGACCTGTATGGAGGTGGCTGATATGATGGTGTATGAATTTACAAAAAGAGTGATTGTCCCGGTTGTGGCAGCAATATTTCTGGCGGCGTTATTTTATCCGTTGTGCGTGGAAAATAGCGTTTGCGATTATCTAAAATTGTGGGTACTTATGGGGATTCCGTTTGGCGTACACCGGATGTTTGTGTGGGTAATCCCGAAAGGGTTTGACCTCGGCGGTACAGTAGGTATACTGGTAATAAATCTGCTAATTGGCGGTGTGATCGGCGGTATGATTTTAGCATGGAGGTTGGTTATGGCAGCCGTTTATCTGGTGCGGTATGTGTGTATGGGTATCTTTCGGTTAGTCGGGAAGAGTAAGAAAATATTTTCAGAATGATTGTTTTAGTAATGGCAGAAGGCAGAAAGAATAAAAAGTGAATAGATATTCCTAAAAAGCAGCGAAACTCTCCGGTTTGGCTGTTTTTTCGTTGCCAAGCATCCGGAGGAAGTTGCTGGTGGGTTCTGTAGGTGGAAAACAAAAGTTAAAAAAGGCTGGTTTTGCGGCATATGGCGCAAAGCTACGGAGAATATCGCAGGGAAGGAGACATTGCATTGGGTAGTCGAGTGGTTTCGCAAGGGTTAATGGAGATAGGGGAACGCATAAGGAAACGCAGGCAGGAACTTCGTTGGTCGCAGGAATATTTTGCAGAAAAAGCCGGGATCAGCGTTAATACGGTAATCCGCATTGAAGGTGGTCAGTCTGCAACATCTATTGAGGTGTTTGAAAAAATCGCGGAAGCATTAAAGACTGATGTAAATACACTGCTTGGGAAAACAGCGGCGGTACCGTCGGAAGAAAAACAGCTTTATCATATGGCTTGCCGTATACGTCGGCTGGATAAAAACGGACAGGAGATCGTGCTGCGGACAATGGACGTTTTGATTGACGAAATCAGGAAAAACTCGAAATTCTAGTGGAAATTACATAGGCAGGAGGTATTGGAGTGGGAAATCGTGTCGTTTCACAGCGGTTGATGGAAATAGGAGAACGAATAAGGAAACGCAGGCAGACGCTTCGCTGGTCGCAGGAAAAACTGGCGGAAATGGCGGATGTCAGCCTGAACACAGTGAGCCGAATAGAGGGCGGGCAGAGCGATATGTCCATTGAGGTATTCCGGCGGCTGGCGCAGTCATTGGGAATGAGCGCCAGTGAACTGGTGGGTGATATGGAAGTCATGGTGAAGGACGGAGATATGCAGAGAATGTCGGTAAGGATGCGGAGACTGCAGCAGAAGGACAGGGAGGTTGTGTTCCGTACAGTGGACGCATTGGTAGATGCACTTTCAGATGGATCTATCGAAGAAAAGATAAAAAGTTTAAGATAGCGGTTGAAAAGCCAATTGTCATCATTTATAATGACTTTAATGCATTAATTTATAAAAGCAAAACTGGAGGGATGAAAATGGAACTGACATATTACCGCAAAGGAGATTACCTGTTTCCGAATCTGACAATAGAAAGCAGCGAAAATTCTATAGGAAAATAGGGGATGCTGCGTAGGTCATTTCTAAAAGAAAACCGAAGCAACTGGTATCAGAGTATGATGCTGACTGGAAAACTGGAAAGGCATCTCGATGAGATTGAGAAAACGGCACAGGAACGGATGGAGATTTTAGTGGCGGGGCTGCAGCAGGAACATCCGGCACCGGATAAAGAAGCTGATCCACTTGCGTGGACGGCGCATATGAATATGCTGACGGCGATGGCAGAAGAATGCGTGATGAATGATCTGGTGTACAGATAATGAAAAGCAGCTTTAAAATTTCATAAAATAATAAAAAAATATGGTGGTTGACGTCCAGAAAAATCTGATTTAGAATAAAACTAAAGAAAAGGCAGTAAAACAAATGATATGGTTTATTGTCTTTTCAGCATATACTATTATAAGCCATTTGGAGAAGGAGGTGCGATTATGGCTACATCGAGTATTTTTGCAAAAGTTCGTATTGACGATCCGAAGCAGGCGGAAGCCTTTATAGATGCGCTGGCAGCTTCAGAGAATAAGCCTAAGAGAAAGCCGTCTGCACCAGTAAAACCGCCGTTGACAGATTATGATGCGATCCGGCGGCTGATGGCAAAGGGAGAAGCAGGCAAATGAGACAGTTCGATACGATAAATATTTTAGATATGCTGGGAGCAATCGGAGAGGCAGAACTGAAAAAGTGTCTTTCCGATTTTTCCTGTCCGATCAATCCGGAAATTGAACAATTCGTAGTAAATAATGCAATCGAGTTTGCAAGGAAGAAATTGTCCGTTACATATTTTGTAGTAAATGAACATGGTAAGATAGCGGCGGTTTTTACACTGGCCCATAAAGCGGTTGAGATTGGAAGCGCAAATTTATCCAATTCTAAGCGGAAGAAAATAAGCAGATATGCAATACTGGATTCGGAATCAGACAGCTATACGGTATCCGCTTTTCTGATTGCACAGTTTGGAAAAAATTATGCTGTGGATGAAGGAAAGGGAATCAATGGAAATGAATTGATGGATCTGACATTTGAAATTCTGGAGAAAGTTCAGCACGATATTGGCGGGGGAATCGTGTTTCTGGAATGTGAGGATAAGATAAAGCTATTGAATTTCTACCAGAGTGAAAAGAATGGCTTTATGCCATTTAACGAAAGATATTCCGTAAATGACCATACAAAGTACATTCAGCTATTTAATTTCTTTTAGCATTTAAGCCAGAAAGTGAGTAATGGAACTTTCTGGCTTTTTAACGTTTGATACTATCAGAAGGTAGGACTAAATTTTTCTGACCTGTTGAAAATCTCCTGCCATTTTCAACACTTCTTCTTTCATTTTAAAAATATCAGAAAGTCCTTGTCCGATTGTCTTACGCATTTCCAGTGAATGGATGCCGCCAGTATTAAAGTGGCGGGCAATCTGATTCAGGTTATTCCCAATCTTTCCAAATTCAAAAATCAGTTTCTTTAGTTCCGGCAGATCTGCCACAAGTTCGTATTTTGCAATGACTTTCCCTTTCATTAACTGGCGGCGTATATATTCGGAGAGTGATAGCTCGGCTCGCCGGGCATTCTCAGATATAATTTCATATTGAACATCTGTAAGCCGGAGGTTGATGTGGTGCGTGTAAGTTATTTCTGGTTCTTTTCTCGGTCTTGCCATAAAATTTCATGTTTCCTTTCCGTAAAATTGTATTCATATATAAGCCGATTGGGAAGAGCATATGGATAGTAGAGAAAAATATTTTTAACAAAATCATGAGATTTTCGTGATAGATAGAATCACGCTGCGACTGTTTTTAACAGGAGCCAACTTGCACATTTTTATAAAATGTGCATTATCCGAGGGTATGGGGGCGCTGGACATCCAGTGGATGTCCGTTTAGCGCGGACCGAAGCGGAGCGTAGACTGGAATCCCCATCAAGATTGTCGGTATGCAGAAATCCCCGAATGGGGTTTCTGTAATACGCGGCGAATCTTGCTCTTCGAGGTGTAGAAGTTTTTCTGCAAAAAAAACGATAGAGTACATAAATGGGAAAAAGTAATTGTTTCTTTTAAGCGGCAATGATATATTTAACACAGTGAGGTGATACGTTCATGGAGATAAGAGTGTTAAGATATTTTTTAATGGCTGCCAGAGAAGAAAACATTACAAAAGCGGCAGACCTGCTTCATATTACGCAGCCAACGCTTTCCCGCCAGCTTCAGCAACTGGAGCAGGAACTGGATGTTAAACTGTTCCAGAGAAGTAATCATAGTATCCGTTTAACGGAAGATGGTATGCTTTTAAAAAGAAGGGCGCAGGAGATTGTTGCGCTGGCGGATAAAACGGAAAAGGAATTTCAACATAAAGAAGAAAGTATATCCGGCGAGATTGTGATCGGGAGCGGCGAGACAAAAGGCGTGCATGAATTGGCAGAGATTCTTTCACTGTTTCGGGAAGAATACCCTGCGGTTTCGTATGATTTTTATACGGCAAATGCAGACGATATTAAGGAACGTCTGGATAAGGGCTTGTTGGATATTGGACTTTTGACAGAACCGGTAGACATATCAAAATACAATTTTGTCCGCTTGGATGGGCGTGAAAGATGGGGAATACTGGTTCGGAAGGATTCGGCGCTGGCAGATAAAAAGTATATCAGACCAGAGGATCTGCTGCAGGTTCCCCTGCTCATGGTAAAACGTCCGATGGTTCAGAACGAACTGGCGAGCTGGTTTGACCATTATTTTGACCAGATACAGATAGTGGGAACCTATAACCTGATTAACAATGCTGCTGTGATGGTAGAGAGGGGGATAGGCTGCGCTGTTTGTTTCCATCTTGGGATAGAGTATGATAATCTGCGGTTTGTGCCGCTGTCGCCTGCGGTAGAAACAGGGGCAGTCATTGTGTGGAAGAAAAATCAGATTGCGTCGCAGGCGGTATATAAATTTATTGATTTTTTAAAGAAATACAAAATGAGCATTTCTGAAAATTTAGAATAGGTATTAGACATGAAGAAAGGAAGAATGTTATATTGTAGATGTCCGGAAGGGCATCTATTTTTTTAATAAAATTATTTTACAGACAGGGGTGATAAATCGTCTATGACAATTCAGGAAGCAAGCGAGCGGTACCAGATTCCAATGGAAATTCTGAAAGAATATGAAAAGTGGAATCTGTGCGATCAGGTAAAAAAAGTAATGGGGAACTGGCAGTATGATGACGAGGATCTGCAGCGTCTTGGAATGATTATGACACTCCACAATATAGGATTTCAGGAGAAGGAAATCGAACAGTATATGAAATTATACCTTCGTGGGGATGTTACAACGGCTGAAAGAATGAGGATTCTGAAGCAGAAGCGGGATCAGACATTGGATGAAATTCATTTCCAGGAAAAACGGCTGGAAGATCTGGACTATCTTCGCTACAAAACACAGAAAGGAAAAGAATGATATGAAGAAAAGTATAGGAGCACTCATTGGCCTGTATCCCACGCCGCTGGTAGTGGTAGGGGCAATGGTGGAAGGAAAGCCAAACTGGGTACTGGCAGGGCATGTAGGGATTATCGGACATGACCGTGTGATGGTCAGCCTTGCAAAGAACCATTATACGAATAAAGGGATTCGGGAAAACCAAAAGCTGAGTATCAATATTGTAGATGAAGCATTGCTACCGCTTGCTGATTATGCCGGGTGTATCAGCGGAGCCAAAGCGGATAAATCGGGACTGTTTGATTTTTGTATGGGAGAAACAGGAACACCGATGATTGAACAATCTCCTGTTGTTATGGAGTGCTTTGTAGAAGATGTTTACCGTACAGAGGGATTTGAAAGTTTTATCTGTGGAATAACAAATACATATGTGAATGAAGAGGTTCTCACAGATGAAGGAAAAATTGATTATCGTGTTTTGAAACCGGTACTTTTTGAAATGCCAACCTATGAATACCTGAGAACGGGAGAAGTGATCGGAAACTGCATGGGATGGGGAAAAAACAAAAGTAATACCGTGACGGATGAGGAGGAATGATTTATGAAGTATTTACCGAAAGCGGCATTGGGAGCCTGGGCATGGGGCAATGATGGGACATTCGGGAACCATTACACTGCATCAGACTTAAAGAAAGTATATGAGGCAGCAATGGATAATGGACTGAATCTGTGGGATACGGCAGTTGTTTATGGGATGGGCGTATCTGAAAACATTCTGGGAGAACTGACAAAGGATACGGAACGGAAGAAATTGATTCTTTCTACAAAATTCACACCGCAGATTGAGGATGGTACGCCAATGGCCATGCAGAATATGCTCAATGGCAGTAAGGAACGCCTGCATACTGATGTCATTGATATATATTGGATTCACAATCCGATGGACGTTGAGAAATATACGCCTATGCTGATTCCGCTTGCAAAAAGCGGGCAGATCAAAGAAATCGGAGTGTCTAACCACAATCTTGCGGAGCTGAAACGGGCAGAAGAAATTCTGGAAAAAGAAGGTCTTAAAATATCCGCCGTACAGAATCATTACAGCTTATTAAACCGCTCTTCTGAAAAAAGCGGGATTCTAGATTACTGCCATAAAAAGGGAATCACTTTTTATGCGTACATGGTACTTGAGCAGGGGGCATTGTCCGGAAAATATGATGAAGCGCATCCATTTCCGGAGGAGAGTGAACGTGGAAAGGTATATAATCCGATCATGCCGGAAATAAAGAAACTGACGGATGTGATGGGAGAGATCGGCGCTGCCCATGATGCAAGTACCGCCCAAATTGCGATTGCATGGGCTATGGCAAAAGGGACACTTCCTATTGTCGGAGTGACAAAAACTTCCCATGTAACCGATGTGGTAAAGGCGGAGAAGATAAAACTTACGGAAAAAGAAATCTTCTGTATGGAAAATGCTGCAGATAAGCTGGAACTTTTAAGTGTCCGGTATTGGGAAAAGATAATGGAGTAAACCTGTAACAGAAGGGGAAGGAAATGAAGATTGTAATATTGGAAGGAAGCCCGAATAAAAGAGGGTCGTCAAATATGCTTGCGGAAAGATTTGCAAAAGGCGCAAAGGAAGCAGGAAATGAAGTGGTTATCATTGATGCCGCACACTGTCATATCAACCCATGCAAAGGGTGCATTGCCTGCGGATACGATGGTCCATGTGTGCAGAAGGATGATATGGAATGGATAAAAAAGGAGATACTGAGCGCCGATATGCTTGTATTTGTCACACCGCTCTACTATTATGGAATGTCCGCACAGCTTAAAATTCTGATTGACAGGTTTTGTGCTTTTAACGGAAGCATACAAAGAAAGCATATGAAATCAGCATTGCTTGCAGCAGCATGGAATAACGATGGATGGACATTTGACGCACTGGAAGAACATTATAAAACACTGGTCAGGTATCTGAACCTGCAGGATATGGGAATCATCTCCGGAAGAGGCTGCGGGACGCCTTTTATGACACAGCAGTCAGAATTTCCGGAAAAGGCATATGAGCTGGGAAGAAAGTTACTGTAAGGGAAGGCTGTACAGCGGGGAGGTTGGATAATGAAGAAAATATTTGGAACGGTACTTGCTGTATTGTTACTGTTTGGTCTGGCTATATATGGAAAAGATAGAATAAGCGCAGACGAGATGAAAGACAGCAGTGAACAAAAAGCGGGAGGTTCACAGGAAAAAGAAGAAAGATTATTCGCAGATGACCAGGACAATATGAAAGCAGAGTTTGATTTTGATACAAAGACAGTGACGCTTAACAGCGGTTATGAAATGCCTATCAATGGATTGGGAACTTATAGCCTTCAGGGGGACGAATGTGTTGATTCGGTAAAAACCGCCCTGGCTAATGGAGTATGCCTGATTGATACTGCTTCTGCATATGGCAATGAGGAGGCGGTAGGGCAGGCGATACGGGAATCGATCAGCGAAGGCATTATGCAGCGGGAGGACGTTTTTGTAATTACAAAAATTTATCCCGGCAGTGAAATGGAAAATCCGGAGCGATCTATTCAGGCGTGTCTGGACAGGCTGGATATTGGGTATGTGGATATGATGCTTCTGCATCATCCGGATGACAACGATGTAAAAGCCTATAAAGTGATGGAGCAGTTTGTGGAGGAAGGGAAAATCCGTTCCATTGGGTTATCTAATTGGTATATAGAGGAGCTGACCGATTTCATCCCCCAGGTGGACATAGTGCCTGCGCTCGTACAAAACGAGATTCATCCCTACTATCAGGAAAATGAGGTTATTCCATTTGTTCAGAATATGGGGATTGTAATGCAGGGGTGGTATCCGTTGGGAGGCAGGGGACATACCGCTGAATTGCTGGGCGATCCGGTAATTACAAAAATCGCAGCGAATCATAATGTATCTTCCGCACAGGTAATTCTGCGTTGGAATCTGCAGAAAGGCGTTGTGGTAATCCCAGGTTCCAGTAATCCGGATCACATTCGGGAAAATACGGAACTGTATCACTTCGCTTTGACAGATGATGAGATGGAGCAGATTCGTGCGCTTGACAGGGGAGAAAAGCACGACTGGTATTAGGAAGGTTTCAAGCCACACTTTTGAAAATAGAAGAAAATGGAAAGAGACAGATTGACAAATGAATGCAATGTATGAAATGGCAGAGTTTACAAAATTGGAAACGGTACAGTACAGGGTATCCTTGAATGCAAATTCATTAAAATTGATTGCAGTGTGCGCTATGGCATTGGATCACTGGGCAACCGTATTTTGGCCGGCAAATTCAACAGGGTTCTGGTATATCCGTATGGCAGGAAGGATCGCATCGCCCATTATGTGTTTTTTTATTGCTGAAGGTTACCATTATACATCGGATTTGAAACGGTATATAAGAAGGCTGTTACTGTTTGCCGTCATATCCCATATTCCTTACAACCTTTGTTTTGGGCATAATATTTTTGCCGTATGGGAATCAACAGACGTTATGGTTTCTCTGCTCATGGGATTGATTGCGCTTTCTGCATATCAGAAAGAAGGGCTTCCGAAAGGTTTAAAATGCCTGATTATTACCGTCTGCTGCTTGCTGGCGTATTCCGCTGACTGGAATTATATTGCGGTTTTCTGGATTCTGGGTTTTGGGATTTTTCATAAGAATATCCGAATGCAAATACTCTCATTTACCGTAGTAGCATGCGGTTATCTGCTGCAGTTGGCTGTGTACCAGGTGGATACGCCGTTATACTGCCGGTTGGGAGTTTTTCTGGCAATCCCGTTTTTTCTCATGTATAACGGGGAAATGGGAAGAAAAAGCAAAATGATAAAGTGGGGATATTACTGGTTTTATCCGCTGCATCTTGTACTTTTATTTGTGATGCAGCAGGCATAGGAATCCGATATAATCGACAAAAAGAAAGGGGTAACAAGATGGAATACACAACTATAGGAAAGACAGATATTCAGATCTCGAAATTGTGTGTTGGCTGCATGAGTTTCGGCAAAGCCGGAACCATGCACGACTGGACGCTGGATGAAGCAGGGACAGAGGAGATTGTAAAACACGCACTTTCCCTTGGGATCAATTTTTTTGATACGGCGAATGGCTATTCTGGCGGAACCAGTGAGGAATATCTTGGGCGAGCGTTGAAAAAGAATATTGCCCGTGACAAGGTGGTGATTGCTTCAAAGGTTTATTTTAATCCCGGCAGGCTGTCCTCTGAGGCAATCCACAGGGAGATTGACGGAACGCTGAAGCGTCTGAGGACAGACTATCTGGATTTATATATCATTCACCGGTTTGATTATGAAACGCCTGTGGAGGAAACGATGGAAGCGCTGGATGACCTGGTTCTTTGCGGCAAGGTGCGGGCGTTGGGGGCATCCGCTATGTACGGTTATCAGTTTTATAATATGCAGCTTGCCGCCCGTGATCATGGCTGGGCGCAGTTCCAGGCGATGGAAAATCATTATAACCTTCTTTACCGTGAGGATGAGAGAGAACTGATTCCGGTGTGCAGGCAGATGGGAGTATCACTGATGCCTTACAGTCCGCTGGCAGCAGGACATCTGACCCGCCCGGAATGGAATACGGATACATTGCGCAGCAGGACAGACCGGGTTGCTATGGGAAAATATGACCGTACTGAGGAACAGGATATGCAGATTGTCAGGCGTGTACAGGAGCTTGCCGGGCATTACGGGGTAAAGATGCAGCAGATTGCTCTTGCATGGCATTGGGCGAAGGGCGTTGCCGCTCCGATTATCGGCGCAACGAAAGCGAGCCATTTTGACGATGCTGCGGATGCGCTTGCAGTAAAACTGACTGCGGAGGATATTGCTTATCTGGAAGAACCTTATCTTCCGCACCGCATTGTAGGGGCGATTGACCATAATCCTGCAGACGGGGTGATGCTGCTGGATGAAAAGAAATAATGATATGGCATAAATAAATTCAAAGAGGTGACAGAAGTGAAAAAATTTGTTGCAATGGTTTGTATGGCAGGTATGCTTTTTTCCCTCGCAGCCTGCGGCGCTAAGACAGAAGGGGCGGAAAATGAAACGGAGCTTTCTGCCTTTGGCGGAGAAGAAAACACCCGTCCGGTAACAGCGGAGGAGGAAGAAAACCAGACCGATGCAGGAACAGATCAGGGGAATATTCTGATTGCTTATTTTACGTGGGCGGACAATACGGTAGTGGAGGATGAGGAAGCGGCAATCCAGTCTGCGCTTTCCCATTATGAATCTGTCGGGGATACGGCGGACTATAGCGGGGTGGACGCAACCTCTTCCGCCAGTGTACTTCCGCCCGGGAACACTGCGCAGATAGCGGAGTGGATACAGCAGTGTGTCGGCGGGGATTTGTTTTCCATCGTTGCTGCGGAACCTTATCCCAGTGATTATGATGCGTGTATGGACAGAGTTTCTGACGAAAAAGCGGAGAATGCCCGTCCGGAGCTGGCAGAGCATGTTGACAATATGGATGATTACGATGTTGTTTTTCTGGGCTTCCCTAACTGGTGGTATACTGCACCGATGGCAGTATTTTCCTTTATTGAGGAATATGATTTTTCGGGGAAAACCGTCATACCGTTTTGTGCTCATGGAACCGGGGGAATTGCAGCAGGCGTAAGGGATATTACAGAAGCACTTCCGGATTCGGCGGAAGTATTGGAACCGATTGGTATATACCGTGGGGATATGGATACAGCGCAGGCGGAAATAGATAACTGGATTGACAGCCTGGGGATAGAATTACCCGCAGCACAGAATACGGAGGAAACAGAAATGGAAGACAGCAGAAAAATCAGACTTGTTCTGGATGAGGGAGAAATGATTGTCGAGCTGTATGAAAATTCAGCCAGTGATGATTTGTTGGAGCGGTTGCCAATGACGATTGGATTTGAGGACTATAATGGTACGGAAAAAATCAGTTATCTGGATTCAGAACTGGATTTAAGCAATGCGCCGGGAGAGTGTACGCCGCAGGCAGGGGATCTGACCTATTACGCCCCCTGGGGGAACCTTGCGTTTTTCTATCAGGATTTCCGCAACTCTCCACAGCTTATTCCGCTGGGAAGGATAGAAACAGGCGGAGAATATCTGGAAAATCTGGACAGTTATACGGAAGTGACCATAGAGAGGTGCGCTGATTAGTATGGACCAGAAGAGGGAGCAACTTGAATTTTGGGTGTCAAAAAGCAAGAAAAGCCTGTGTTTTCATGCGTATCCCAATTATGAGGAAGTAAAATCGTCCAGCCGCAAAGAAATGTGGGAATTGATTCATTTGTATATAGAATCCGGGTATAAAGTACATTAGTGAAATAGTTAGAAATCATAAATTGGCTGATGTTGAAGCGATGTATTGAGGAAAAGCAAATTTTATTGTTCATTTGACAGAATGGAGCTTCCTGTATAATTCAAATATAGGGAATTCCAAGAAAGGTGGTTGATAAAAAG
>NZ_CAJKOX010000041.1 GCF_905201705.1 uncultured Marvinbryantia sp. | reverse complement strand
CCGGAAAAACCACTACCATGAAAATGCTGTTGGGCTTAACGAAGCCGACTTCCGGGGAGGTCAAAATCTGGGGAAAGTCTTTGCAAGGGAATGAAAAGAAGCTGTTGCCCCGTATCGGAAGCCTGATTGAGTCCCCCGGTTTTTATCCCAATCTGACCGGCACAGAGAACCTGCGTATCTTTGCTACTCTGCGGGGTGTACCAAATAATCATGCCATAGTTGATTGTCCGATTCTGTTCCTTACAGCTAAAACAATGGAAAATGATATTACTTTTGGTCTTGGCCTGGGGGCGGATGACTATCTGACGAAGCCTTTTCGCATCCCGGAGCTGCGGGCCAGAGTAAATGCCCATATACGCAGGGAACAAAGGGAACGCCATAGCAGCCTGAACTTTGAACGCATAAGAATAGATTTATCAGCTAAAACAGTACAGGTAGACGGAGAAATCATATCCCTTACCAAAAGCGAATATATGATCTGTGAATTTCTTGCCCGTAATAAAGGACAGGTGTTTACACGGGAACAGATTTATGAGGCTGTTTTCAGTTTGGACGGAGAAAGTGATAATTCCACGATTGCCACTCACATTAAGAATATCCGGGCGAAACTGAACCAGTATTGTATTCAGCCGATCACAACTGTATGGGGGATTGGGTACAAATGGGAATGAAAAAACAGTCATCACTGAAAACAGCCTTTTGGCACTTTTTATTTAAGTTGTTTGGTGGTTTGCTTGGCACAGTTGCTGTTCCGTTTCTGCTTATGAACATCAGCACGGCTTTAGGGGTTACCACATACGGAGATTATTCGGAAATACGGTCAAATGAGCTTGCATCGGTTCTTGCAGCTACGCCAGATTTATCTGAAGTTGAAATTCCAATGGGAATTGAATATGTGCTGTTAGACAAAAGCTATCAGATTATCGAAACTACTTTAGATGAAGGTGAGCTGGAACACGCTATGCGGTATGCGACTACAGGTGTTATCGACCAGAACCTGAAAAAAAGATACCTGCTTGTCACTCGTGAAAATGAGTATGTTGTCCTGCAATACTATATTGGTGCTCAATATACAAATGAGTGGATGAATACGCATTTGCCGTCTCCAGATATATTGTTGATTATTTTGATTGCAGCGGGAGGAATTTTTGTTTGTCTGTTCTTGACAACCAGATTTGCTAAAAAGTTACGATTGCAGCTTGATCCTTTGTATGAAGCAACTTCGGAAGTGGCAAAGCAGAACCTTGATTTTGAGGTTGGACATTCAAACATCAAAGAATTTGAAGATGTGCTACTTTCTTTTTCTCATATGAAAGAAAGTCTGAAAGCTTCTTTGGAGCAACAGTGGGAAGCCGAGCATATGCAGAAAGAACAAATTGCTGCGCTTGCCCACGATTTGAAAACGCCCCTAACTGTTATTCAGGGAAATGCTGATCTTATCAGCGAAACAGAGCTGGATGAGGAACAGCGTTTATATGCGGAATATATCAGCAGTAGTTCCGAACAGATGCAGTTATACATTCGGACGCTGATTGATATTTCACGGGCAGCGTCCGGCTATCAGCTTCACATGGAGGATATTGATGTGCTTTCCTATGTGGAACAGTTGCGGGGGCAGATCGATGCCCTGTGCCAGACGAAAAAAATCGGATTGCAGATGGAATTAGAACACTTGCCAGATGTACTGTCTGCGGATAAGTTGCTGTTAGAACGAGCGATTATGAATGTGATAAATAATGCAATGGATTATTCCCCGCAGGACAGTTCCATTCATATCTCGATAATAGGCGGTAAGCAGCATCTGAAAATCACGGTAACAGATGCTGGTCCTGGATTTTCGCAGGAAGATTTGCTGCACGCTAAGGAACAGTTTTACATGGCAGATCACAGCCGTAGCTCTAATATGCACTTTGGAATGGGTCTGTTTATCACAAAATCCATTGTCCAGCAGCATGGAGGACAGCTTGATTTGAGCAATTCCGAGAAGACAGGCGGCGCACAGGTTACAATTTCAATTCCATATTGATTTTATGGGTAGCTTTTAAGCTGCCCATTTTTCAAATCTTTATAAAATCTTCAAAATTGTATTTTACGATAATCCTATAAGAAATTGGTTGCCCACGAGGGCGGTATTATAGGAGGATATCGTTATGTCAATTTTTGTTATTCATAGTACCATGGGCTATACCAATTAAAAAAGCCTTGCCACTCCTCTGGAGGGATGACTATCTATCAGTATTCCATCGTTCTAACTATACCATTGAACTAAGTACAAAAAACGGAGCAAATAGTTGTGTAAGAGAGACTGAAAATAATAAATAATATTTTCTTCCAACCAGTTCTGTAATAAAATTAAACTTTAACGAGATTAAAAATGAGGGTAAAGGTCACAGAAGAATATTAATCTTTAAGGTAAGAAAGATATGTAGGTGTTACGAAAGTTTACAACAAAAGAAGGAGTTTTAGTTCTATATATAGCGTTTGGTGGTGTCGCAATTCGAAGTAGAATTGCGACACTTTTCTTTTTGTGGACAGAATTCTGGTTTTTAATCCTTTTTCTATGTGAGAGGGCAAGATCACCGCCACTCCGATTTGATTTCAAAAAATTCAGATCGGAGGTAAAGAAAGGTGATATTTCATAAAGCGAGTGAAGAACGGAAATGGAAACAATGGAAGGAACAAGAAGAACGGATTTTACGGGAATCTGGTGTAAGTGAGAGTGTGATTCAAAGACTTCGGGAACTGGATTGGCAGGATTTTAATACAGAGCGAAGATATTGGGAACATTTTTCACCAAATCAGGAAGAGCTATATACCAAAGAGCTGGAAGAGCAATCTCCTGTGGCACTCACGATCCAACAGTTACTTGACAGCGTGGAAAATGAACAACTGCTGCAGATTCTTCTGGAATCGGATAAGAAAACCTTGCAGATTTTACTGCTGAAGATGTGGGGATTTTCTATCCAGGAGATTGCAGAGCAGACAGGTATCCCGAAAAAGACGATTTATACACGAATGGATCGTCTGAAGAAAAAAATTAAAAAATTTTTGAAAGGGTGAAGAAAAAAGGCGGTTTTCATCGGCTCTATATATGAAAGGGGTAATAGGCCCTCGTTCCTTGACAACCGCATACCAGCATTACAGGTACGTTCCCAAAGATAGAAGCGTGACAGTATAAGCGCCAGGACGGATGGGGGCAAGCACTGCAGGATTGTTATGACAAGGTCTGTACCAAGACTAGGGCGGATCATTTCGTAAGAAAACTGTCAGTGCCTGTTCTCATTCTGAGCGAGTCCTTATAGCTGTGAATGGACTTTCGCAGGTCTTTCGCCAGGATCATCTGCGGGGGATAATGATACGAATTTCTTCCCACAAGGAAGAGGATGGACTCCAAGTTGTAATCAGCAAGACTTTCAGAAAATCTGCGAGCGATGCGAAGCGAAGCATCCGCCTGTAATGTTCCCTGCCATAGATGTGGTGCGGCAGCCGGGGAGTCGAGGACAAATACGGTGCTAAAGAAAAAACGATAAGAAATCAAAAAGAGTGTGTCGTTGATATCAGATATATGCGGCTGTGGGAGATCCTACAGCCGTATCCTTGTGGTATTAACGTCATGCGGAAAGAAGAAACAATATGTTTTACAAAGTTGAATATCAAAAGAGAGCGCATCAGGAAGTAGAGAAGATTTTCCGGGTGCTGCTTCCGGAACAGGGACTGGCGGTCAGGGAAGAACAGATCCGCTTGTGCCATGAAATGTTAGATACCTTGCTGGGAGAAAGAATTGCGCTGTGTGACGCAGGGGTAGGAATTGGCAAGACGTATGCCTATCTGGTAGCTTGTGTGTTGATGCGGAAATATTCCATACTAATGGAACGAAACAGCCTGCCAAAACAGCATCCGGTGGTAGTATCCACTTCCAGCATTGCCTTGCAAAAAGCGATCTTGTCCGAATATGTTCCGTTTTTATCAAGAGTTTTGGTAGAACAGGGCATTATTCAGACACCACTTCGGGCAGTGGTACGGAAAGGAAAAGAACATTTTGTCTGTGATAACAGGCTGGAACAAAGAATCGAGGCTATCCGTTACAAGCAGAAGAACGCAGTCCAAAGAGAAGCACTGCTGTCTCTGCGGAAACATTATGATATGGATATCGTAAAGGATTTGAGTGGGTTTGACAGAAGGTTGGTGTGTGTGCCGAAGTTCTGTCCAAGGGAATGTCCAGGCAGACAGATGTGCCGCTATCAGAGGTATCTGGAAGAATCCAAGAAACAGGATGTGTTCCTTCAGATTTGTAATCACAATTATTTACTGGCAGATGCATTCCACCGGAGGGAAGAGTATAAACCATTGCTGGCGGATTACCGGGCTTTGGTAGTGGATGAAGCGCATAAACTTCCGGAGGCGGCTAGGCAGATGTTTGGGAAGAATTTATGTATGGATGATATCCGGGAGATTGCTTATTATCTGGAACGGGAACATCAAAATGTGGAAGCCCGAACTTTAAAAACCGGGATGTATAGTATTTTTACGATTATCAGGGAAAGTCACATGTTTTCCCATGGTATAAAGGAAAATTTTCAGTTGACCGGAGAATGCGAATTTTGTTTATGGGAGGGAATCCAGATGATTGAAAGAATGATGGAACAGCTAAAAGGAGTAGTGCCAAAGTGGGTGTTAAACAGGCTTCAGGAGGCAAAAGAAGTACTGGAGTGTTTTTTACAGAAAAATTCTAAGTATGTACTCCATCTGCGTATGGATAAAGAAAAGATTCCGGTCTTATGCGCAGCCAGCCGGGAGATTCCACAGCTCTTGCGGGAAATGCTTTGGGATCGGGAGCAGGCACTGTCTGTTATTTTGACCAGTGGAACTTTGAAAGCAGGAAAAGGATTTGCACGTACTTTGCAGATGACCGGACTGGAAGGACGTACAGATGTACAGTCTTATGTGGCAGAATCCCCGTTTGCGTATGAAGAAAACTGTCTGTTATATCTTCCAAAAACTTTGCGGAAGTGTAAAAGGGGAAGCAGGGAAGAAGTTGAGATGGTGGCAGGCCAGATCCATTCCCTGATCTGTTCTACTTACGGGCATACGCTGGTCTTGTTCACTTCCTATACATTGATGGGAAGCGTGTACCAGATATTAAGGGATGGGATTCCCTTTCCGATGGTAGAAGTATGGAGACATTCCCAGGAAGAGATCCTGCGGTTTAAGACGATGGAGAATGCGGTGCTGTTTGCAGCCGGCTCCTGTTGGGAAGGGGTGGACTTTCCGGGGGATATGGTATCTTCGCTGATTATTGTGAAGCTGCCTTTTGCAGTGCCAGATCCTATCAGCGAGGCGGAGAAAGAAACCTATGAATCATTGGAAGATTATATCCAGGCGATCATTGTGCCGGATATGCAGAAGAAACTGCGGCAAGGGTTTGGACGTGCCATCCGGACAGAAACAGATACCTGTGTGGTTTCTATTTTAGATTTTCGGGCTGTAAAAGGCGGAAAGTATCATGAAGATGTGATGTGTGCCCTTCCACCCTGTCAGATGGCTGAAGAATTGAGAGAGGTGCAGGATTTTATCCGCAGCCGGAAAGGCGTGGAATATTATCTATAACAGGAAAAATCCCCTTTCCAGCCTTGTTGCTTGTGCTTCATTTTTGGACATTTTTACAGGAAAAGTTTAGTACAGTTTTTGAGGTGGTTTTGGAGGGATTGTTGGTATTGATGAATAGCTATTTTGGCATGAAGTGGATATACTGTGTATAGCGTTAGAGGAAAGGACGGTGAGCAAAATGGCACGATATGCAGTGGAACATATCTGGGAAGGGAAAAAGGAGTATTTCTTGATCCGGGATCACCAGAGCTGGCAGATGGTGCTGCTTCCGTCAAAATATCTGACGCATTTGATCAGAGCAAACCGTTCCCCGAATACTGTTGGCAGAAGGGCAAAATCCATTCGGTTTTACTTGGAATATCTGAATGAAACAGAATTGGAACTGTCCCAAGTGGCGGAACAGGAATTCCAGGAACAATATGAACATTATGTGGGATTTCTCCACTGGTTGAAAGCTGGAAATCATTTGAATGACAAGAAAGAGAAACTGCCAAGCAATAAAACCTGTAATGCGTATTTAAAAGACGTGTTCAGGTTTTTCTGCTTTTTAGAACTGGAAGCAGATATGGAAAGACTGAAGGTGTTATATTATGACAGCTTTACCACCCATGATTCTATCGGCGTGAAAAGAAAACTGCGGTTCCGGTCATTCAATGGATATCTGAAAGAGGAAGAACGAAATGTCCGTCCGGCAGAGCATAATGAGATTTTAGAACTTTTGAAGCAGTGTACCAATTGCAGGGATCAGCTTCTTATCATGCTGCTGGCAGAGACAGGATACCGGATCGGTGAGATTCTAGGTGTGAATTATACCAGGGATATTGATTATGAGCGACATACTATCCGGGTATTTTTCCGGGATGACAATGAGAACAGGGCAAGGGCAAAGAATGCCGCCTACAGAAAAGCTAAGATTAGTGATGCCACCTTTCAGTTTTTACTGTTTTATCTGTCAAAATACCGGGAACTTCTGCAGCATCAGCAGATGTTGTTTGTAAACATCGAAGGGGAGACGAAAGGGAAAGCATTGCAGGTGGATGCGGTCTACCGAATGTTGGAACGGATGGAGAAAAAAACGGGTATCCATACGACACCCCATATGTTGCGGAGATATTTCGGGAATATGAGACGGGATGCCGGATGGCCGCTGGAAATGATCAGTGAGGCGTATGGACATAAACACACCGACACGACCATCAAATATCTGAACATTGTAGATGACCAGCTTATGGAAGCCAGCGACCAATATTATGCAAAACATTCCGTACTTTATGATGTGGAGAAACTCCTGTAGGAGGTGAAGGACATGCCCGCTTATCAATTATATGTATATGAAGATCAGAAAAAGCGGGAAGCACTGGAACAAAAAATCTGTGAGCAGGTGGATGCCTGTACAGAGGTAAATGGGAAAATACGAAACCGGGTAAAGAAGTTCCTGATAGAAGAGGGAATTACTGATATTTCGGAGATGAATGCAGCTCTAAGAGTCCGGTATGAAGGGTATCTGGAAAGAAACGAAACCGTTCATGTACCGATTACCTGCCTTCGGGGATTCGACAGAATTTTCCTCCATCGGATGAAGGAAGAACTAAAAACGCTGGCAGGACAGAGAAAATATACTACAGAGTATCGTGATCAGTGGTTGTGCTTAACCCATTATCCGGATGTGGAAGTTGCAGAATCCTTTCTGACGAGTAAAGATGGGAAGGAACTGGTATGGAATTTTACTCTGGAGTGTCCGAGAAAGTTGAAAATGCAGATTTTTACGGTATTGAAAGAGGTGATCCATACCTATGAAGGCTGGACACGAAAAGAAAAATTGCTGGTACTGCAAAGATTATATCAATTTTGTGTAGTGAATCAAGTGTCTGACATTGAAACCATGACGCTGGAGGAAGAACAGAAGTTTGCTTTGAAACTCTCGGAAGATTTGGGTGAAAAAAAGAAAAATGCTGTGTTTGGTATTTTGCGGATGAGCAGAAAAATTCTGTTTTTACAGGCTCCGGAAATCAATTGGAATGCGAATGTGTGGTTTTTAGAACGCTTCCATTTTTCTAAAGAACGGATAAACCCCAGCAAACCTGTAGAGCTGGTGTCTTTTAAAGAAGTGACAAATTTGGAGAATCAAAAGATTTTGCAAAAATATCTGCGGTATCTGTTTGGAATCACAGATTTATCTATCAGTACCATCCGAATCAAGCTGCTGGAACTTCGTACATTCCTGGTACATTTTAATGGAGAAGAAAAGCCAATCTATGAAGTGGAGGCAGAGAAAATTCAGAGATATCTGGAATCTATTCAAAGACAGGATACTCGTGAAAAAACAGCAAATGGAAGAATTTTTATGATCCTGCAGTTTTACAACTTCCTCGTAGTAAAAAGATATCTGAAAAAGATTCCCTTCCGGTATGAATATTATCTTCAGAAAGAAGTGCATGTCCACAATGACCGCAGCGTACCAGAAGGAGTATATACGGAAATTTTGTCTAAGCTGGCAGAATTCCCAGAACATCTTCGACTGATGTTCCTTCATCTATGGTGTACCGGAATCCGGGGAAGCGAAGTGTGTACCCTGACAGGTGATGGTTATGAAGAAAAGGATGGAGATTACTGGCTGAAGGTCTATCAGGTAAAAATGAAAACTTATAAGCGGATTCCCATTCCGGAAGCATTGTACAAACTGGTACAGGTGTATAAAAAGAAATATCAGATTGGACCGGAAGAATATCTGTTTCAGAATCAGACAGGAGGCGCTTTCCGTTATGGAACCTTCCGGTATCAGATGCTGAAATACTGTGAGAAATATCAGATTGCAAACGGGGAATATATTTTCAAATCCCATGATTACCGCCATAATCTGGCTACGCTGTATTATGATAGCGGAATTTCCCTCCAGGCAGTGCGGGATTATCTGGGGCATGAATATGAAGAAATGACCAGACAGTATGTGGACTATATGCCAAAGAAACTGGAAAAAGCCAGTGAAGCATACTTCCAGGAAGAAACCCACAGCTTTGCGGCGGAACTGATGAAAGGAGAGTTCCATGGATGAAAAATTATATCTAACAGATTTGAACTGCTATGCCAGAGCAGATGAAAAACAGAAAAAGAATGTAAAAGAATCCCATTGTTTTGATTTTGGTCTGCTTCCAACAAAAGGACTTCAAAAAGAATTTCGTTCATTTATTGAGAATCGAAGTAGACAATGTGCATTGGGAACGATGATACAGGAACGAGTAATCTATCAGAGATTTTGCAGAATGGTAAAGGATCAGCGCATCCAGGCAGACAGCCTGCATGAACTGGAGTGGGAACAATGGCTGTTAAAAATCCGAAGCTGGCTCCTGGAACATGGACAGAAATTGACAATGCAGAAAGTCAGCGTATATGGGAAAGAAAAGATAATTCCATCAAGCCTCATCACTTATGCGCGGAAGGCATATCAATTTACAAAAGAGGAAGAGGAACAGGATGAAATTGAGAAAGATATCTGGAAATTAGAGAATCTGGACATTCCTTATAAAAAGAACCTAATTAAAAATTATCAGACTTTGAATTTCACAACGATTATTCAAACGGATTTGCGAGAAGAAACGAAAAAAGCAGTTTATGAGCATTTACATCATGAAGCGATTGCAACGATCAGCAAAGAAATGACAGCCATCCGGAGGTTATCCAAATATTTGAAAGAAAAATATCCCGACATTCATTCCGCAGAAGAATTGGATCGGGAACTGTTGGAAGAATATCTGACATACCTTGCAACAGAAGCAGAGGGCGTGAACAATTACCGCATGGATCTGACAAGACTCCGAGGGATATTGGAAACCATCGGGAAGTTATATGGATATCCACATCTGGAAAGTTTATTCCTGACCAGTGATTTTCCAAAACAGGTACAGCCTAAATTGAAATCTTATTCAGACAGTGAGCTTATTCGTTTTAATGCAGTGCTTGCAGAACTGGATGAACAGATTGAGCGACTCATGGTCATTCACCAAATGTTAGGGACAAGAATCTCCGATACGTTAACTCTTCAGAGGGACTGCTTGTATCGCCAGAATGGGCATCCCATGATTCAGATCAGACAGATGAAAACAAACACATTTGTGAAACCCATCAGTGCAGAATTGGAACTGCTGATCGAAAAAGCAATTGAGTACACTGAGAAAATGTATGGGGATACGATTTACATTTTTGTAGATGAGAAAAATACCCGGAAACCTTTGCAGTACAATACCGTTCAAAATAGAGTGATGGACATTATTCAGAAAAAAGACCTGCGGGATGATAACGGCGAATTATTCGGCTTTGGAACGCATATGTTCCGCCATGTGTATGGAATCCGCTTGACAGAGATGCATCTGGATGATTGGACTATCGCAAAACTACTGGGGCATACATCGGTAAAGAATGTGAAATTTTATCGAAAGATGAGTCTTCAGATCATCGCAGATGAAACAAGAGAAATCAGAGCAGAGATGAGCCGGATGATCCGGGCGAACCTGGCAGGATGGGGGAAAGAGTATGAGCAAATATGATAAGATGCTGGAGGTCAATCATAAGCAGAGTGTGGAAAAAATCCAGCGGGCAAAATTGGCAATTCAGGAGATGATTGAAGAAGAGGATAAAGTGACCGTTCCCAAACTGATGCAAAAGACCGGACTGTCCAGAGGATTTTTTTATAAGAACCCGGAAGTGCGAAAGGCAGTAGATCGTGCCTTGCAGCTGCAGGCTGGCATGGTAGATAAGAGAAGAAAGATTTTAGATATGGCAATGGACAACCGTATCCTGCAATTAGAACAGCAGGTGGCAAAATTAAAAAGAGAGAACGAGACATTACGGAAAGAAAATGAAGCAATGCGGAAAGCATTGAATAAAAGAGATTTGAATTTGATCAAGAATTTTTAATGAAGAAAATAATCAGCGGCTGGCAGGGGCGTGAAGAACGTGCCTGCTGGTAGTTGTGGGGATAAAGCAAAATGGAAAGAGAAGTAAGACTTTCCATTTTGTTATTTAGATATTTCATGATACAATAGTGCTATAAGTTAAATTTGAGGGAGGGATTTCTACGATAGTACTTTTGGAAAAATTTCGTGAAGTAATAAATAAAAGAATACAAGAGAAAAAGAAAAATGAATTTACAGACTTGGCGCCCATTGATGATATTGAAAATGGAGCTGAATATTTAAAAGCATTACATTGGGCGATAAAGAAAAAGAAAGTTAAAAATATTGCACTGGCAGGTCCATATGGTGCAGGAAAGAGTAGTATCATTGATACATATTTGAAAAAACATAGAATGATTAGAAATAAATCTCTTCGTGTTTCAATGGCAACTTTTGTTGAAAATGAAACTGATGAGAACGGGAATCCTAAGAAAATTTCATTGGGACAAGATGAAATAGAATTAGGAATTTTGAAGCAATTATTTTATAAAGTCAATTATAAAAAGATACCGCAGAGCAGATATCGGAAGCTGCACAAAATTAATTGGAAACGTGTCTGGGGATATTTGGTTTTGATATTTTTAATTTTGGGAGTGATGGAATTTATATTTTTTCCAGATACTTTTCAAATGATAATCGAAAAAATAGAAGAGGCAGGTGGAAAATTTGGATTAAAAGGAATGGTTTCGGATATTATTTTCCTTGCTTTTTGTGTGGGAATATTGGCAATTATTGCCCGAACATATCGTTTGGTGCTGTTTCGTTTTAAAGTAAATGAAGTAAAATTGCCAACAGAGACAGTTGTGAAAAATTCTGAAACTGCAGCGGAAACTGTATTTAATAAAAATATGGATGAAATTGTATATTTTTTTGAAGAGACAAAGTATAGAATTGTGTTTTTTGAAGATCTAGATCGTTTAGAAGATCCATCTATTTTTATCCATCTTCGGGAATTGAATACATTATTGAATAATTACGATGGGATTAAGGGGCGCATCGTTTTTGTTTATGCTATTAGAGATGATATATTTACGGACACAGACAGAACAAAGTTCTTTGAATTTATTATTCCTGTAATCCCAATTATAAATTCTACGAATTCAGGGGAAATCTTTTTACAAAAACTTGAGGAATCTGAAAAGAAAGGGATTGTTCATGAAATCTCACAGGAATTTATATTAGACGTATCTCCATATGTTGAAGATATGCGAATTCTTCAGAATATATACAATGAGTTTGTCATCTATAAGGAAACGATTCGTACTGATCAGGAACTGAAATTGTCAGATGAAACAATGATGGCATTGATTATTTTTAAAAATTTGTATCCACGGGAGTTTGCAGAACTTCAAATGGAGAGAGGAGTTGTGAAACAAGCTTTTGAGGATAAGCAAAGATATATCTCTGGACAATGTATGAAATGGCATAATGAAGTTGATGAACTTACACAGGAATTAGAAAAATATCATGATGACTGTTTAGAACACATAAAAGAACTTAAAACAGCTATGCTTGGTGCTATGGTGAATTGGCAAGGCATTCCATATAGTATTAATAAAAGCTATTGGGATAAATGTTCAGTAAGTAAAATAATGGAGGATTCGTTTGAATTATCGAAACTTGCGGAATTAAAAGATGTTGAAATTGAGTATTATACATGGAGTTGTTTCCAGTCGGAAAAATCTGTGAGTGATTTTCAAGAAGTTTTTCAACTATATTATGAAAGAATTAAAAATTTTCAATTTATCCAAGAAAAAGGTGTTAGTTCAATAAAGAGTGAAATTGAAGATTTGAAGAAGAATGTACATGAACTTTCAGGCTGGTCACTTAAAAAGCTGATAGAAAAATTTGGAGTCCATAATGTACTATCTGAAAAAGTTGCTGAAAATAAATTGCTCGTATTTATGCTTCGAAGAGGATACATTGATGAAAAATACGCAAACTATATCAATTATTTTAAGGGGACAAGCATTACAAAAGAAGATATGAATTATATACTGGCAGTAAAAAATATGGAAAAGCTACCATATAATTATAATTTGACAAAAGTTGGAATGGTTATACAGCGTTTACAACCGTATGAATTCGAACAAAAAAGTATTTTCAATTTTATTCTTTTGGAATTTTTATTGTCTGAAGAGAATGAGAATGAAAAATGTATGATATTAATCGATCAATTATCTGATAGAACAGTGGAAAGCTGGGAGTTTATAGATGAATTTATTGAGCAAACTCAATATAAAGAGAGATTGATTCAATTATTAGCAATACGTTGGCCTGATATGTGGAATGATATTGTCCAGGATATATCGATAACATACGAAAGGAAAATTTTTTATTTACAGTTACTTATTGATAACGTGGATACAGAACGCTTATTTGTTTTAAATGACAATAATGAGATGAGTGGTTTTATAGAGGAAAATCCAGATATATTACAGCAGCTATCATCTATTCAAGATCAAAAGGTGATTTCCTTAATTGAAACACTTGGAATTGTTTTTACGAATGTTTCTATTGCAAATGTTTCGGAGGAAATTTTGAGATATGTTTTTGAAAATCAGTGCTATGAGTTAAATGATACGATGATACGTAGGATTGTGGAATTTGAAAATGATACAATGCTTTCTGGTTTAGATACTCGAAATTATACAACAATTATTTCACTAGGATATGAACCATTAATTAAATACATACAAGAAAATTTGAAACAGTATGTGAAGGAAATTATATTAGCACCTAATAATACTAAGGAAGATGTTGAACAGATTATGGATTTGTTAGAAAGAATGTTGGAAAATGCTCCAGAAGAGACCGAAATCTGTTTGGAATTAGTGAATCATGAAGAATTTTGCGTAGATGATATTTCTGAATGTTGTGGAAAGTTCGATTCTGATTTTGATAAGGACGTGAAAATTCTTTGGGATGAGTTATTGGATAAAGGAAAAGTAAGTCTGAAATGGGAGAATATCAAATGTTATTGGGACAGATATAAGATTACGCCAGAACTACTTCAATACATTGAAACAAATAGTGATCAACTTACATTTTTAGAGAATCAGTGTTTAAATGAAGTGTTTGCCGAAGAACTTATTACAAGTACAATTGATGATTCTGCTTTTGAAAAACTATTACCTCAGTTGGAATTAGAATTTGATATTCCAATAGAGAAGGTTGAGAGACAGAAAGTTGGAATTTTGATTAAGAAAAAATATATTCCTTTTGATGTTAATAAATATGGTGAAATTAAAGATGCCTATCCTGATTTATGTCCAGATTTTATTTTGTATAATCAAGCGGAATATATGGAAGTAATGGAAAAGATTCCAATGGGAGAAACATTATTAGAAACACTATTGCTTTCGCCTATTCTCGACTTTTCTAATGCAGAAGTTCTGTTGGATGCTTTTGGAGAAAATTATATGACTGCAAAAATTGCTGAAAACTTAGTTGATTCAAATGTGACGATTAACAAATCGATATTTACAGCAGCCTGGGAATATGTAGATGAAAAAGGGAAAAAGACGTTGATGTTTAAATGCCTTTCGATTTTAGAAGCGGCTGATTTTGAAAATTGTTTTTCAGAACTTTCACAATGGTATTCAGGATTTTGCGATAGAAGTAAAAAACATAGCGTTGAATTACCTAATAACGAAGAAAGCCAAAGGCTTGCTAAACGATTACAAGAAGTATCGTACATTACAAGTTACAAATTACAAGAAAAAGAAGTCTATGATTCTGTTACGGAAACAAAAAAGAAAAAGAGTACTTTTGTGTGTTGGATAAAAGCAATCAAAGGATAAAAGAAAATTTTTCATAGTATTTAAGGGAGATCAAGGTAGGGTATAAGAGCCCTGCCTTTTTCTGAAGAGAAGTGTACACAGTACACAAATGTACATACCGTTAAAGCCCCTATTTTCAAGGCATAATGGGATAGGGGTACAGTTTACGGACGAGCCGACCGGAAATCTGGATTCCAGAACATCGCAGGAGGTTCTGGGGCTTCTGAAGCTGACGGGCGAGCAGTTTCACCAGACAATCGTGATGATAACGCACAATGATGCGATGGCGCAGCTTGCCGACCGCGTCATCCGCATTGAGGACGGGAAGATTACCGGAGGACAGAGCACACCGGAGGCATATGCGCCCAGAGAGCGGATGCAGAGAGGAGCGCGCCATGAAAAATAACAACAGCGGGGTGGTGCGCCGTCTTTCCATGCGGAGCCTCAAAAACAATAAGATGCGTAATATCTTTGCAGTCGCGGCAATCGCGCTCACCTGTATGCTTTTTACGACGCTGGCGGCGATGGGAATCGGCATGATAGACGTCACCCAGGAATCCACCATGCGGGAGGTGGGCGGCAGATTCCATGCCGGTCTGAAAGCCGCCACCCGTGAGCAGATGGAAAAGGTGACAGCGGATGAGCGGGTGAGATCGTACACCTGGAATATCTTTATCAGTCAAGCGGAAAATCTGACACGACGCCAGTACGAGCTGCGGCTGGCGCAGGGAGAGGAGGAGCTGGAGAACTCCTTTATCACGCTGGCGGAGGGTGCGATGCCGGAAAAGGAGGAGGACATTATCGTCGACACCTACGTGCTGGACGAGCTGAAGCTGCCGTATGAGACGGGCGTGGAAATCCTGCTGGAATTTACCTTTCACGGGGAGAAAATCAGCAAAACCTTCCGGGTCTGTGGCTGGTATGAGGGCAGTCAGATCAGTCACGCCTCCGAGCTCTATATATCAGAAGCATACTGGAAGGAACTGAAGGGAAGTCTCACCGACGAGGATTTTGTGGCGTGGGGCGAATCGCATCCCAACGAAGCCGGAGCCGGTCTGTATGCGGTCGGTCTGTACTTTGACAGCGCGGCGGATATTGAGCAGACGGTGCGTTCCATCATTGAGGACGCGGGCTACGATCCGGACGTCACCTTAGGGTATGGGGTGAACTGGGCGTACATGCAGAACCGCGCGGAGGCGGCGGACCCGTTCTCAGTGGTAATTCTCGTGGGTGCACTGGTGGTTATTCTGATTACGGGCTATCTGATTATTTATAATATTTTTTACATTTCCGTTTTTCAGGATATCCGTTTTTACGGATTGCTGAAGACAGTCGGCACCACCGGGCGTCAGATACAGGGAATGATCAGGCGGCAGGCACTGGTGCTCTCGGCCATTGGAATACCAGTCGGTCTGGCGGCGGGTTATCTGGCGTCCCGAATCGTATTTCCCTTTATGCTGCGGGTGACCGGCTATGACAGCCTTGGGGTGGAAATGAAATTCAGTCCGCAGGTCGCGCTGTTCGGTATCGTATTTGCGCTTATCACTGTTTTTATAAGCTGCCGCAAGCCGGGGAAAATAGCCGGCAGCGTGTCGCCGGTGGAGGCGGTCCGCTATACAGAGGGCAGCGGTGTGCGCAAAAAGGAAAAGAAATCCGAGACGGGGGCGCGGATTCACCGTATGGCGCTCTCCAATCTCGGACGCAGCAAAAAGAAAACAACGCTTGTTCTTTTGTCTCTGTCCTTCAGCATGGTGCTGCTGTGCGTGGTGCTGACCGGCATCGGAAGCTTCCGCATCGACGCCTATCTGGAGCAGCGGCTGCTGGGTGATGTCCTGCTGGCGCCGACCTATATTACCGGAGGCGGAACAGTGATGTCTTCCGGGGTAGATGAGGCATATATAGAGCTGGCGGACGCACAGCCGGGCGTCCTCTCCAAAAACGAGCTGTGGCAGATTTTCAACAGAACCTATATCTCGCTGGACGAGACGGGACTGGAGCGCTACCAGAGCTTTGAGGACCAGGGCATTCTAAGGGAAGGCGACTGGGGGACAAGTGTAATTAATACGGCGAAGGAGCAGCGGCAGCTTAACGCTGACATATATGCATACGACACGGATATCCTGTCCAACTTAAAGGTGCTGGACGGAGAGCTGGATATCGAAAAATTTTCGCAGGGCGGCTATGTGCTGCTGACGGAAATTATCGGCGATCATACAGAGGGCGCGCGCATCTATCGTCCGGGTGAGAAGCTGAAGGTTCTCACGGTAACGGATGATTCGGAAGCTATAGAGATAAAAGACGAGGCGGGAAATATTGTCGATTACCGTTTTACAAATCTGGAAGAAAAAGAGTACGAGGTGATGGCAATCGTGGAGATTCCATCCAGTATGACAGACCAGTCCAGCCCTGTCAACGGTGTGCGTGCAGTGCTGCCCAAACAGGATGTACAGACATCCCCATATAGCTGGTGCTTCGGCGTATCCTACACAGTAGAAGAAACACAGCTTGACAGCTTCGTGCAGGAAATCGAAAACTACTGCGAAAACATAAACCCGGAAATGGGCTATCTGACAAAGGCGTCGCTGATGGAAGGCTTCGACAGCATGATTACGGCAATACGCATTATCGGAATCGCTCTCAGCGCGGTAATCGCCATTATCGGGGTGCTGAATTTCATAAACTCCATCGTTACGGGAATCATCGCCCGCAAACGGGAATTCGCCATACTCTGCAGCATCGGCATGACGCAGCGGCAGCTAAAGCGGATGCTGGTGGAAGAGGGGCTGTATTACGTGCTGATATCCGGCGTCATCAGTCTCATACTGGGAACCGTGCTGTCCTGGGCAATCATGACAGCGCTCAACAACGTGATCATGTTCTTCGCCTACCGCCCGAACTTCCTTGCCTATCTGATCATGCTGCCCCTGCTGGCGGTCCTTGCGGTGATAGTACCGTTCGCGGCATACCGGCGGACGCAGAAGGAGAGTATCGTACAGCGATTGCAGGACACAGAAAACTAAAAAATTTGCGAGCATAGCGACCGCTGCTTTTGTCGACCAGCTTCTATGGAAACAAAACAGCGGTCAATACCTTGTTTAATACTTTTCACTTAACAAAAAATCTGCCAGATACATGATTTTTACACCGTTGATATTCCCTGCGGCAAGCTCGTCAAGTGTGACGACATACTTGGGGTAGTGGTCTTTGATCTCAAGCAGATTGGCGACCTCGCGGTCGGATTCCTCCGGCAGATTGCGGCATACCTGCACATAGATACGCTCGTCACGGCGCACTGCCACAAAGTCGATTTCTTTCGTTTCATTCTTGCCGATAAAGACCTCGTAACCTTTTCTGCGAAGCTCAAAGTACACGATATTTTCAAGCATTGCGGCAACAGATTTCGGATTGAAACCCATCATGCAGTATTTCAGAGAAGCGTCGGCGAGATAGAATTTTTCCTGCGTTTTCAGTACGGATTTCCCTTGCAGGTCATAGCGCTGGCAGCGGTATATCACAAAAGCTTTTTCCAGCCATTCCAGATAGTTGTAGACGGATTCTACCGAGAGAGAACGTCCCTCGCTTTTCAGAAACTTTACAATAGCGTTTGCGGAAAAGGTTTTGCCGACATTTTCAATTACATATTTCACAACACGGTTGAACAAGTCAAAATTCGTAATATGGTGCCGTTTCGTTATATCACCTGTAATAACGGAATGGTAAATTCCCTCGACAATCTGATAGGCAGGACCCTCGTCAAAATTGCTCAGTGCAACAATCGGAAAACCGCCCATGCGGATATATTCGGTAAGAAGTTCTTTCGGAGTGCGTCCGTCTGCTTTTTTGAAATCCATATACTCGGCAAAGGACAGCGTAAATACGGGAATCGAGACATACCGCCCTGTGAGATAGGTGGATATTTCACCTGCCATCAGTCTGGAATTGGAGCCTGTTACATAGATATCGGTATTGTTGTTTTCGAGCAGACTGTTGACGGCTTTTTCCCATCCGGTGATTTCCTGTACCTCGTCAAGCAAAAGATAGTAACGCCCGTCATCCGTTATTTTTTCTTTTATGCCGTTATACATATCCCTGTGGGTCATACCATCTGCAAAATCCTCCGAGGTATAACACATATTGAGGATATGATTGGCGGGAACGCCACTTTTTATCAAATCCTCCTGCAGCATTTTTAAAATCGTGGATTTTCCGCAGCGGCGAATACCGGCAAGGATTTTTACCAGCGGCGCGTCACGATAAGTTTTCAGCATTTCTAAATAGTGGGGTCTGATAATCATAATATCGCCTCCTTTATCATTAATATATCCAAAAACAGCCAGATAATCAATAGTTTTTATTGAAAATCCGAAAAAACTTTCTAAATACAATATGTTTTTCGATACACCGACGCTTGATTAATATGAAAAAAGCGATAAAGGAAAATCCTCTATCGCTTTTTTCGAAACGACTATTATTTATGCATCCTTCGCAGCCGCCGCTTCTTCCTGCCGCTGTGCGCGCAGATTTTTCTGGGCGGTGCTGAGCATCAGCTTAATACGGTTAAGCTGGTTTACCTCGCTGGCGCCCGGATCGTAGTCGATCGCCACGATATTCGCGAGCGGATGCTGCCTGCGGATTTCCTTGATAACGCCCTTGCCGACCACATGGTTCGGCAGACAGCCAAAGGGCTGCGTGCAGACGATATTATTCACGCCGCTATGTATCAGCTCCATCATCTCACCGGTGAGGAACCAGCCCTCGCCGGTCTGATTGCCGAGCGATACGATCGGCTTTGCGTATTCCGCAAGCTGTGAAATCTTTGTCGGGGCATCGAAATGACGGCTCTTCTGAAATTCCTTCACGGAGGTATTCCGGATAAATTCCAGAAGCTTGATTCCGGCGTTGGAAATTGCCGCCGTTCTCTTCTTCATACCGAGCTCCTGTGCCTTAAAGTTCGAGTTATAGAAGCAGTAAAACAGGAAATCAAGCAAATCCGGTACCACCGCTTCGGCGCCCTCCGATTCCAGGAGATCTACCAGATAATTATTTGCCGCCGGCATAAATTTTACCAGAATCTCGCCGACAACGCCCACGCGGGGCTTTGGAATACCGCGGATGGGCAGATTATCAAAATCTGTGATAATCTCGCGGCAGAGCTTTGCAAAGCCGTGATGGGACGGATGCTTCTGCGTCAGAAACTTAATGCATTCCGCCTCCCACTTCAGATGCATTTCATTCGCCGAGCCGGGAATGACCTCGTAGGGGCGCATACGGTAGAGGCAGCGCATAAAGATATCCCCGAAAACAACGGCGTACATGCCCTTTACCGCCATCGGAACGGTAATCTTGAAGCCCGGATTTGTCTCAAGCCCGGAAACGTTCAGAGAAATTACCGGAATCTCCGGGTGCCCCGCCTTTGCCAGCGCGCGGCGGATAAAGCCGATATAGTTGCTGGCGCGGCAGCCGCCGCCCGTCTGTGTGATAATAACAGCCGTCTTTGATGTATCATACTTTCCGGAGAGCACGGCATCCATAATCTGTCCGACAACCATCAGAGAGGGGTAGCAGGCGTCATTATTTACATATTTCAGTCCGACGTCCACGGCGTGCTTTCCGTCGTTTTGCAGCAGCTCGATGTGATAGCCGCAGCTTCGCAGCGCAGGCTCCAGTATGCGGAAATGAATCGGCGACATCTGCGGACAGAGGATCGTGTAATCCTTGCGCATTTCCTCGGTAAACAGCACGCGGTTCATATTGGCGGGAACGATGGTGCGCTGCTCATGCTGCTTTTCCTTGGAGCGCAGCGCGGCAATCAGCGAGCGGATACGGATACGCGCCGCTCCCAGATTGTTTACCTCATCGATTTTCAGACAGGTATAAATCTTGCCGGAGCCGGTCAGAATATCATTCACCTCGTCGGTAGTAACCGCGTCCAGACCGCAGCCAAAGGAATTTAACTGGATAAGGTCCAGAAAATCCGTCGTTTTTACGTAATTTGCCGCCGCGTAGAGACGGCTGTGATACATCCACTGGTCGCTGACAAGCAGCGGACGCTCCGGCTGGTTCAGATGCGACACGGAATCCTCAGTCAGTACGGCGATGCCGTAAGAGGTAATCAGCTCCGGAATCCCGTGGTTAATCTCATTATCAATATGATACGGTCTGCCCGCCAGCACGATGCCGTGCTTATTGTTTTTCTTCAGCCATTCGATGGTCTCCTCGCCTTTTCTGTACATTGCCTGGCGCGTTTCCTCCTGCGCCTTCCAGGCATTGGCGGCAGCCGCCTTCACCTCTGACGCCGGAATCTCCGGAAATGCCTTGATGAGCTGTCCGGTGACAGTCTCCAGGCTGGTGAGCGCCATAAACGGGTTGCGGAAATCAATCTTCGGGTCACGCAGCGCCTCCACATTGTTTTTGATGTTCTCCGCATAAGAGGTAACGATCGGGCAGTTGTAGTGGTTGACGGCGTCCGGAAATTCACAGCGCTCATAAGGAATGCAGGGGTAGAAGATAAAGTTTACCCCGTGATGGAGCAGCCACTCGATATGGCCGTGCGCCAGCTTTGCCGGATAGCATTCCGATTCGCTCGGAATGGACTCAATGCCCAGCTCGTAAATTTTCCGGGTGCTTGCCGGAGAGAGCACGACCTCGTATTTTAAGTCGGTGAAGAACCGGTGCCAGAACGGGTAATTTTCGTACATGTTCAGCACGCGCGGCAGTCCGACCTTTCCGCGCACAGCCTGGTCGCTCTCCAGCACCTCGCGGGAGAACAGCAGCTTGTTTTTATACTCAAACAGGTTCGGGATATCGCTGTTTTTCTTTTCTTTTCCAAGACCACGCTCGCAGCGGTTTCCGCTGACGAACTGGCGTCCGCCGGTAAAGCGGTTGATGGTCAGACGGCACTGGTTGGTGCAGCCCTTACATTTTGCCATGTGCGTGGTAAACTGCAGGCTGTTGATCTTCTCGATCGGAAGCATGGTCGTCTGTTTGCCGGATTCGAAGCGCTCGCGCGCGATCAGAGCGGCGCCGAAAGCGCCCATGATGCCGGCGATATCGGGACGGATCGCTTCGCAGTTTGCGATGCGCTCGAAGCTGCGCAGCACCGCGTCATTGTAGAAGGTGCCGCCCTGCACGACAATGTGCTTCCCGAGCTCGGAGGCGTCGGAAACCTTAATTACCTTATATAATGCGTTCTTGATGACCGAGTAAGCAAGTCCGGCGGAGATATCGGCGACGGATGCGCCCTCCTTCTGCGCCTGCTTTACCTTGGAATTCATAAATACAGTACAGCGGGTGCCCAGATCGATCGGATGCTGGGCGAAAAGCGCCTCGTGCGCAAAGTCGCTGACGCTGTAATTCAAGGATTTTGCAAAGGTTTCGATAAAGGAACCGCAGCCGCTGGAGCATGCCTCGTTGAGCTGCACGCTGTCGACCGTGTGATTCTTGATCTTGATGCATTTCATATCCTGTCCGCCGATATCCAGGATGCAGTCCACCTCCGGGTCAAAGAAAGCGGCGGCATAGTAATGCGATACCGTCTCCACCTCGCCCTCGTCCAGAAGCAGCGCCGCCTTGATCAGCGCCTCGCCGTAGCCGGTGGAGCAGGAGTAGGCGATCCGCGCGTTTGCAGGAAGATGCTCGTAGATTTCCTGTACTGCCTGGATGGTGGTCTTTAAAGGACTGCCGTTGTTGTTGCTGTAGAATGAATACAAAAGCGAGCCGTCCTCGCTGACGAGCGCCGCCTTTGTGGTGGTGGAGCCTGCGTCGATGCCGAGGAAGCATAAGCCCTCGTAGGTGCTCAGATCGTCCGTGACAACGTTGTACTGGTTCTGTCGCTCGTTAAAGGCGTCGTAATCCTCCTGGGAGGCAAACAGCGGCTCTAAGCGCGCCACCTCAAATTCCAGCTTGATGTTGCCGGATAATTTATGTATCAAAGCCTGCGTGTCCGTGGAGACGACCATCTCGCTGTTCATAGCGGAGCCGATCGCCGCAAACAGATGTGAATTTTCCGGCGTGATCGCATGCTCGTCGTCCAGATTTAAGGTGCGGATAAACGCCTCCTTCAGTTCGGACAGAAAGTGCAGCGGGCCGCCGAGAAACGCAACATGACCGCGGATCGGCTTTCCGCAGGCAAGACCGCTGATGGTCTGGTTGACAACCGCCTGGAAAATGGATGCGGACAGATCTTCCTTTGTCGCGCCCTCATTGATCAGCGGCTGGATATCAGATTTTGCAAAAACACCGCAGCGGGCTGCGATGGGGTAGAGCGACTGATAATGCTTTGCGTATTCGTTCAGTCCCGATGCGTCGGTCTGCAAAAGGGATGCCATCTGGTCGATAAAAGAGCCGGTGCCGCCCGCGCAGATACCGTTCATACGCTGCTCCACGCTGCCGCCGTCAAAATAAATGATCTTTGCATCCTCACCGCCAAGCTCGATGGCAACGTCGGTCTGGGGCGCGTAGTGCGAGAGCGCTGTCGATACGGCGATAACCTCCTGCACAAACGGAACCTCCAGGTGCTTGGCAAGAGAAAGTCCGCCGGAACCGGTGATCACCGGGGAAACCTCCAGTATGCCGAGCTTTTCCTCGGCTTTCGAAAGAAGCGCGGCAAGCGTTTCCTGTATATTTGCGTAGTGACGCTCGTAATCCGCGAATAAAAGTGTGTCATCCTTATCTAACACTGCGATTTTTACAGTTGTGGAACCGATATCGATCCCAAGTCTGTAAGACAAATTCTGCTGAACCATATTCGTCAGAGTAAGCCTCCTTCTTCTAATACGGCGAATGCCGTTTTTCTTATTTATTATATTTGCTGTATTTTCGTGTCGGTTTACAGTATACGACAATTTTCGGGAGAGTGCAAGTTACAGATACTGTTAAAATTCTATAAAATAGTTACTCTTGTTTTTTGCGGACGGATGTGGTAATCTGAATCCATTCTATGAAAAAACAAAGAGGGAAAGAATGTATCAGATTAAGAAAACAGAAGGGCGGGCGAAGCGCGCAGAATTTCGCACCGTTCATGGAACAATTCAGACGCCGGTGTTCATGAATGTGGGCACGGCGGCAGCGATCAAGGGAGCGGTTTCCACGATGGATCTGCAGGAGATCGGTACCCAGGTGGAGCTTTCCAATACGTATCATCTCCATGTGCGACCGGGGGACGATATCATCAGACAGCTCGGCGGCCTGCACAAATTCATGGTGTGGGACAAGCCGATCCTGACGGACTCCGGCGGCTTTCAGGTATTCTCGCTGGCGGGGCTTCGCAGGATCAAAGAAGAGGGCGTATATTTTCAGTCGCACGTTGACGGGCGGAAAATTTTTATGGGACCTGAGGAGAGTATGCAGATTCAGTCAAATCTCGCCTCCACGATCGCCATGGCGTTCGACGAATGCCCGTCCAGTAAGGCGAGCAGGGAATATGTGCAGGCATCGGTGGAACGCACGACGCGCTGGCTGGCGCGCTGCAAGGCAGAGATGGCGCGCCTGAACAGCCTGCCAGATACGATTAATAAAAATCAGCTTCTTTTCGGCATCAACCAGGGCGCGGTTTACGAGGATATCCGTATCGCGCACGCAGACGAGATATCTAAAATGGATCTGGACGGCTATGCGATCGGCGGACTCGCAGTCGGGGAGACGCACGAGGAAATGTATCATATTCTTGACGAGGTGGTACCGCATCTGCCGCAGGATAAGCCTACCTATCTGATGGGCGTCGGTACGCCGGCAAATATCCTGGAGGCGGTGGAGCGCGGCGTCGACTTTTTCGACTGCGTATATCCGAGCCGCAACGGACGTCACGGACATGTGTACACAGCGCACGGAAAACTGAATCTATTCAACGAAAAATTCAAGCTGGACGACCGCCCGATCGAGGAGGGATGCGGCTGTCCGGCATGCCGTCACTACAGCAGGGCGTACATCCGCCATCTGTTAAAGGCCGGCGAGATGCTCGGCATGCGTTTGTGCGTGCTGCACAACCTGTATTTCTACAATCATCTGATGGAAGAGATACGCGACGCGCTGGATGAAGGGCGTTTTTTGGAATATAAAGCGGAAAAACTGGCAGGATTTGAAAAAATGACTTGATGAACCGCCTGATTTTGTGTATGATGGTATGAGCATCATCATTTATGGAAAGGAAGGAACTATTATGTATTTATTAACAGAGGCTACAGCGGCATCCGGGACGAGCAGCATCCTGCTCCTGGTATTTTATGTAGTGATCATCGGCGCAGCAATGTATTTTATGGCGATCCGTCCGCAGAAAAAGGAACAGAAGAGGGTCAACGCGATGCTTGCGGAGCTGGCTGTCGGCGACAGCGTTGTGACGACAAGCGGCTTTTACGGCGTAGTCATCGATATTACGGATGAAGATGTAATTGTGGAATTCGGCAGCAACAAAAACTGCAGGATTCCGATGCGCAAATCTGCTATCGCAGAGGTGGAAAAGGCAGACGCGCAGTAATTGCAGCAGAATCAGACATAAGCTGGGGACATGGCAAATTCTGCTGTGTCCCCGTTTGCGCAAAATGACAGGGCGTAAAACACGGAGAGATCCGATGTTATAAAAGGGCATGAGGAGTGAGGATTATGAATTATAAGATTGCAGTGATTCCGGGCGACGGTATCGGACCGGAAATTGTCGCGCAGGCGCGCGAGGTGCTGGATGCGGCGGGAAAAAAATTCGGATTTCAGCTTGATTACAAAGAGCTGCTGATGGGCGGTGCGTCGATCGACGTACACGGGGTGCCGCTCACGGACGAGACGATCGAGGCGGCAAGAATGAGCGATGCGGTGCTTATGGGTTCCATCGGCGGAGATGCAAAGACGTCCCCGTGGTATAAGCTGGAACCGTCTAAGCGTCCGGAGGCGGGGCTTCTGAAGATCCGCAAATCGTTAAATCTGTTTGCAAACCTGCGCCCGGCGTACCTGTACGAGGAGCTGAAGGCGGCGTGTCCGCTCCGCGACGAGATCATCGGGGAGGGCTTTGACATGATGATCATGCGCGAGCTGACCGGCGGTCTGTATTTTGGCGAACGCAAAACGGTGGAAGAAAACGGCGTGCGCAAAGCGATCGATACGCTGACTTACGACGAAAATGAGATCCGCCGTATTGCAAAGCGCGGATTTGACATTGCGAGAAAGAGAAGAAAGAAAGTGACGAGCGTCGATAAGGCAAACGTGCTCGATTCCTCACGTCTCTGGAGAGCAGTCGTGGAGGAGGTCGCAAAGGATTACCCGGATGTGGAGCTTTCCCACATGCTGGTGGATAACTGCGCGATGCAGCTCGTGCGCGATCCGGCGCAGTTTGACGTGATCCTCACGGAAAATATGTTCGGAGATATCCTGTCGGACGAGGCCAGCATGGTGACGGGGTCCATCGGAATGCTGTCCTCCGCAAGCCTGAACGAGACAAAATTTGGTCTGTATGAGCCGAGCCACGGCTCCGCGCCGGATATTGCCGGAAAAGATATCGCAAACCCGATCGCAACGATCCTGTCGGCGGCGATGATGCTGCGGTTCTCGCTTGACCTGGACGAGGCGGCGGACGCCATCGAGCAGGCGGTGAAGCAGGTATTAAAGAACGGCTACCGCACGGGCGATATCATGTCTGAGGGGTGCACGCAGGTAGGCTGCCGCGAGATGGGGCGGCTGATCAAAGAACGGATCTGAGGAGGAAGAACAATGAAAAGTGATGCAGTAAAGAAGGGGATGCAGCAGGCGCCCCACCGATCCCTGTTTAACGCGCTGGGAATGACGGATGAAGAGATGAGACGGCCGCTTGTCGGCATTGTAAATTCCTATAACGAGATCGTGCCGGGGCATATGAACCTCGACAAGATCACCGAGGCAGTCAAGATGGGCGTTGCGCTCGCAGGCGGTGTGCCGCGCGAGTTTCCGGCGATTGCAGTCTGTGACGGCATTGCAATGGGGCATGTCGGCATGAAATATTCGCTGGTAACGCGCGACCTGATCGCGGATTCTACCGAGTGCATGGCGATCGCGCATCAGTTTGACGCACTTGTATGCATTCCAAACTGTGACAAGAACGTGCCGGGGCTTCTGATGGCGGCGGCGCGCTTAAATATCCCGACTATTTTCGTGAGCGGCGGTCCGATGCTCGCCGGTCATGTGAAGGGTCAAAAGAGAAGCCTTTCCAGTATGTTTGAGGCGGTCGGATCCTATGCGGCGGGCACGATGACAGAAGAGGACGTCTACGAATTTGAATGCAAGACCTGCCCGACCTGCGGCTCCTGCTCCGGCATGTATACGGCAAACAGCATGAACTGCCTGACGGAGGCGCTCGGCATGGGACTTCCGGGCAACGGCACGATCCCGGCGGTATACTCCGAGCGCATCAAGCTGGCAAAGCTTGCCGGCATGAAGGTGATGGAACTTCTTGAGAAAAATATCCGTCCGCGCGACATCATGACCGAGAAAGCGTTCCGCAACGCCCTGACGGTCGACATGGCGCTCGGATGTTCTACAAACAGTATGCTGCACCTTCCGGCGATCGCGCACGAGGCGGGCGTGGAGCTGAACGTGGATATCGCAAACGAGATCAGCGCACACACCCCGAACCTTTGTCACCTGGCGCCGGCAGGTCCGACCTACATGGAGGATCTTAATGAGGCAGGCGGCGTATATGCGGTGATGAATGAGCTGGACAAAAAAGGCCTGCTCTACACCGATCTGATCACGGCAACCGGAAAGACCGTGAAGGAAAACATCAGCGGCTGCGTAAACCGCAATCCGGAGGTCATCCGTCCGATCGACAATCCGTACAGCACGACTGGCGGCATTGCGGTGCTCAAAGGCAATCTGGCGCCGGATTCCGGCGTTGTAAAGCGCTCCGCAGTGGTACCGGAGATGATGGTGCATGAGGGACCGGCGCGCGTGTTTGACTGCGAGGAGGATGCCATCGAGGCGATCAAGGGCGGTAAGATCGTGGCTGGTGATGTCGTTGTCATTCGCTATGAGGGACCCAAAGGCGGTCCGGGAATGCGTGAGATGCTAAATCCGACCTCTGCGATCGCGGGCATGGGACTTGGCTCCTCCGTCGCTCTGATCACGGATGGACGCTTCAGCGGCGCCTCCAGAGGCGCTTCCATCGGTCATGTCTCCCCGGAGGCGGCGGTCGGCGGACCGATCGCGCTCGTGGAAGAGGGCGACATTATCAAAATCAACATTCCGGAAAACAAGCTGGATATCGCAGTTTCCGATGAAGAGCTGGCAGCGCGGAAGGCAAAGTGGCAGCCGAGAGAGCCGAAGATCACGACCGGCTATCTTGCCCGCTACGCAAAGATGGTAACCTCCGGCAACCGCGGAGCGATTCTGGAAATCAAATGATGATTTTGGAAGTGCGCAGCACGGAAAAATCCGTGGCATCATGAAAATTATGACAGAGGAGGATATATATGAAATTAACAGGTTCACAGATCGTTATCGAATGTCTGAAGGAGCAGGGCGTGGATACCGTGTTCGGCTATCCGGGCGGAGCGATTCTGAACATTTACGATGAATTATATAAGCACGGCAAAGAGATCACCCACATTCTCACTTCGCACGAGCAGGGGGCGTCCCACGCGGCGGACGGCTATGCGCGGGCGACAGGCAAGGTGGGCGTCTGCCTTGCCACTTCCGGTCCGGGCGCGACCAATCTGGTAACCGGTATCGCGACTGCCTACATGGATTCCGTTCCGATCGTGGCGATCACGGCGAACGTGGGCGTTCCGCTGCTTGGAAAGGACAGCTTCCAGGAAATCGACATTGCCGGTGTGACAATGCCGATCACGAAGCATAATTATATTGTAAAGGACGTTGCAAAGCTTGCGGATACCATCCGCGACGCTTTCCGCATTGCGGCGGAGGGAAGACCCGGTCCCGTCCTCATCGATATTCCGAAGGACGTGACAGCGGCGACCGCAGAATATGAGAAGCAGACGCCGGAGCCAATCGAGCGCAAGACCGATTATATCCGCGAGGCGGATCTTAACAGTGCGGTGGAGCTGATCAATCACTGCAAACGCCCGTTTGTTCTGGTGGGCGGCGGCGCGGTGATCTCCGACGCGGCAAAAGAACTGAAGGAATTTGTGGATAAGGTACACGCGCCGGTCGGCGATTCGCTGATGGGGAAGGGAGCGTTTGACGGAAGAGACGAGCGCTACACCGGCATGACCGGTATGCACGGAACAAAGTGCTCCAACCTTGGCATCACGAAGTGCGACCTGCTGATTGCCATCGGTATCCGCTTCAGCGACCGCGTGGTCGGCAATGCGAACCGCTTTGCGAAAAATGCGAAGATTCTGCATATTGATATCGATCCGGCGGAAATCAACAAAAATATCATGGTAGACTGCAGCATCCAGGGCGATGTGCGCGAGGTGCTCCGCCGTCTGAATCCGCTCATTGAGGATCACAACCATGACGAGTGGCTGCAGGAGATCCATGAAATGAAAGAGAAATATCCGCTGAAATACGATCACGGACAGCTTACCGGTCCGGCGGTCGTCGAGGAGATCTATAAAGTGACGGAAGGCGACGCGATCATCGTGACGGATGTCGGACAGCATCAGATGTGGGCGGCGCAGTATTACAAATATAAGAAACCGCATACACTTTTAACCTCCGGTGGGCTTGGTACGATGGGCTACGGTCTGGGAGCTGCCATTGGCGCCAAGATGGGACGCCCGGAAAAGACGGTCATCAACATTGCCGGAGACGGATGCTTCCGCATGAACATGAACGAGCTGGCAACGGCGGCGCGCTACAATATCCCGATCATTGAGGTCGTGATCAACAACCATGTTCTGGGCATGGTCCGTCAGTGGCAGACGCTGTTTTATGATGAGCGCTATTCCGCGACCGTGTTAAACGACGGAGTGGATTTTGTAAAGGTTGCCGAAGCGCTCGGCGCAGCCGGCATTCGCGTGAGTGCTCTTGCAGAACTCAGGCCGGCGCTGGAAAAGGCGATCGCAATGGGCAGACCGGTGCTGATCGACTGTCAGATCGATCAGGATGACAAGGTATTCCCGATGGTTCCGGCAGGGGCTCCGATCGAGGAAGCCTTTGACCAGGACGATGTGTAGATTTCGAAAGTGCGAAGCACGGAGAAATCCGTGGTATCGTAAGTATTTAGCAGGTTTTCGGAAGTGCAAAGTGTGAGACAGAAGTGAGGAGGAGAGAATTATGAAAAGAGTGTACAATTTTTCTGCAGGTCCGGCGGTTTTGCCGGAGGAAGTGCTGCAGGAGGCTGCCGACGAGATGCTGGATTACCGCGGCAGCGGAATGTCTGTGATGGAGATGAGCCACCGCGGAGAGATTTTTGACGGGATCATCAGGGAGGCGGAGAAGGATCTGCGCGAGTTGATGAACATCCCGGATAACTATAAGGTACTGTTCCTGCAGGGCGGCGCTTCGCAGCAGTTTGCGATGATCCCGATGAACCTGATGAAGAACAGGGTGGCGGATTACATCGTTACCGGCCAGTGGGCGAAGAAGGCGTACCAGGAGGCGCAGAAATACGGAAAAGCGAATAAGATCGCTTCCTCCGAGGATAAGACCTTTTCCTACATTCCGGACTGCTCGGACCTTCCGATCAGCGAGGATGCGGACTATGTTTATATCTGCGAGAACAACACCATTTACGGTACAAAATTCAAGGAGCTGCCGAACACCAAGGGTAAGACGCTGGTAGCGGACGTTTCCTCCTGCTTCCTGTCTGAGCCGGTGGATGTCACGAAGTACGGCATCATCTACGGCGGCGTCCAGAAGAACATCGGACCGGCAGGTATGGTCATCGTTATCATCCGCGAAGACCTGATCACAGAGGACGTACTTCCGGGCACTCCGACGATGCTCACCTACAAGACACACGCGGATCATGATTCTCTCTATAATACACCGAACAGCTACTGCATTTATATCTGCGGGAAGGTGTTCAAATGGCTGAAAAAAATGGGCGGTCTGGAAGCGATGAAGGAGCGCAATGAGAAAAAGGCTGCGATCCTGTACGACTTTTTGGACAACAGCAAACTGTTCCACGGAACAGTAGAAAAGAAGGACCGTTCTCTGATGAACGTGCCGTTTGTGACGGGCGATAAGGAGCTGGATGCTAAATTTGTCAAAGAGGCGAAGGCGGCAGGCTTTGAAAATTTAAAAGGACATCGCAGCGTCGGCGGTATGCGCGCAAGCATTTACAACGCGATGCCGATCGAGGGTGTGGAGGCGCTGGTCGCATTTATGAAAAAATTTGAGGAGGCGAATCTGTAATGTTCCACTATCATTGCTTAAATCCGATCTCGCAGGTGGGACTGGATGGCTTCTCAGGACTTTATGTACAGACGGATAATATGAATGACGCAGACGCCATTCTCGTGCGCAGCGCGGCGATGCACGACATGGAGCTGCCCGAAAAGCTGGAAGCGATCGCGCGTGCGGGCGCGGGCGTCAATAACATTCCGCTGCAGAAATGTGCGGAAGCCGGAATCGTCGTATTTAATACGCCGGGCGCGAATGCAAACGGCGTGAAGGAGGCAGTGCTGGCAGGACTTTTGCTGGCGTCGAGAGATATTGTCGGCGGCGTCAACTGGGTGCAGTCCGAGCGTCAGAATGAACTGATCGCTAAATCTGCCGAAAAGGAAAAGAAGCGCTTTGCCGGAAATGAAATTAAAGGGAAGCGTCTCGGTATCATCGGTCTTGGCGCGATCGGCGTGCTGGTGGCAAATGCCGCCGCGCGTCTCGGCATGGAGGTTTACGGGTACGATCCCTATATTTCCGTGGATGCGGCGTGGAATCTGTCACGCGATATCAGGCACATCAAAGAAGTAGATGAAATCTACCGCGAGTGTGATTACATTACTATCCATGTACCGCTGATGGACAGCACGCGCAAAATGATCAACAAAGATGCGATCGACAAGATGAAGGACGGCGTGGTTTTGCTGAACTACGCGCGCGATCTGCTGGTGGATGAGGAAGCCGTTGTGGATGCGCTGCGCACCGGAAAGATGAAACGCTACGTGAGTGATTTTCCGAATCCGACGACAGCGGGGGCAAAGGGCTGCATCGTGACGCCGCACATCGGAGCTTCCACCGAGGAATCCGAGGATAACTGCGCGAAGATGGCAGTGAAGGAGTTGATCGATTACATTGAGCATGGAAATATTCATCACTCCGTGAACTATCCGGAGTGTGACATGGGCATCTGCAATACCGTATGCCGCGTGGCGATCAATCACCGCAATATCAAAAATATGATCGGACAGTTTGCGTCCGTGCTTGGCGAGGCTGACCTGAACATCGCAAATATGGCAAATCAGAGCAAGGGCGAATATGCGTATTCACTGTTCGACCTTGATACGCCGATCACGCCGGAAATTATTGAGAAGCTGAAAAAAATCGACGGTGTGCTTAAAGTGCGCGTGCTGAAATAGGCGGAGGGAGAAAATGGCAGAGATCAAACCATTTTTTGGAATCCGTCCGAGGACGGAGCTTGCGCCGCGGATCGCGGCGCTCCCCTACGACGTCTATAGCCGTGCGGAGGCGAAGCTGGAAGTGGAGCGCGAGCCGATGAGCTTTCTTCGCATTGACCGCGCCGAGACGCAGTTTGGCGATGAGGTGGATGTGTATGCGCCGGAGGTTTATCGGAAGGCGCACGACCTTCTCTGGGAAATGATTTCCGGGGGAAGCTTCTCGAGAGATGCGCAGGCATGTTATTATATTTATGAGCTGGAAATGGAGGGGCGTGCGCAGACCGGGCTGGTGGCGTGTGCAGCCGTGGACGACTATGTAAACGGCGTCATTATGAAGCACGAAAACACTCGCGCTGAGAAGGAGCAGGACCGCATCTGTCACATCGATGCCTGCGGCGCGCAGACCGGACCGATTTTTCTTGCTTACCGCAGAAATGAGGTTATCAGCTCCTGTATGCAAAGGGCAAAGCAGGAGACGCCCATCTTTGATTTTGTGTCGGAGGACGGCATCGCGCACCGCGGCTGGAAAATCTCTGACGAGACGATGATAAAGACCATTCGGGAAGCTTTTGCCGGAATCTCGCAGATCTATATTGCGGACGGTCATCACCGCGCGGCTTCAGCGGTGCGTGTGTCGCTGATGCGCCGTGAGGAAGCAAAAAAACGCGGCGAGATGGCGGACGGCAGCCACGAGTACGATTCCTTCCTGTCCGTCCTCTTTGCGGACGACGAGCTGCGTATTATGGATTATAACCGCGTTGCCGCCGATTTAAACGGCAGCACGCCGGCGGAATTTCTGGAAAAGATCAGCAGCAAATGCGAGGTGCGGGAAAACAGCGTAATGGAGCATACCTGCGAGGGCGGGATCTGCCGGATGGAGCGCAGAAATGTTCCCTGCAGACCGCAGGAGAAGGGCTGCATGGGAATGTATCTGGACGGCGTGTGGTATGAGCTGCGCATAAAGGAGCAGTACCGCAGCGATCATCCGATCGACGGGCTGGATGTCTCTGTTTTGCAGCGGGAGATTTTAGAGCCAATGCTCGGCATTTCCGATCCGACCACGGACGAGCGCATCCACTTCGTCGGCGGGATCCGCGGACTTTCGGATCTGCAGCGAAGAGTGGATACCTACGGCGGGGTGGCGTTTGCCATGTATCCGACCTCTATGGCCGAGCTGTTTGCGGTGGCGGATGCGCATCTTCTGATGCCGCCGAAATCCACCTGGTTCGAGCCGAAGCTGCGCAGCGGACTTTTTATCCATGCGATAGATGAATAAATATAACAACAGAATCCCTTTAAATCAAGGAGCAGAGCAATCTGGAAATTTGGTTTAAAGGGATTTTTATAAAGTAGGAGTTGAAAAAAGATTGTGAATATTTTATTATATAAGAAAAGAATACGGAATATATGGGGAAATAAATTATGATAACTTGCAGGAGGGTATTATGGGAGAGGACAAGCTGTATGATTTGATGGACTGGGCACAGATCGAGGCGCTGACATATTCGGAGGAGGACAATCCGCACGCGATCCTCGGACCGCACCTGACGGACGACGGAGTGCTGATCCAGGCATTTATCCCGACAGCGGAGCGCATCATTGTTCAGATTACCGGAAAAAAGGAATCTTATGAGATGACGATGGAGGACGAGGCCGGTTTCTTTGCGGTGCTGATTCCGGGAAAGCAGATTCCGAAGTATACATTGTATGTGATCTTTGACAATGGGACTTCCCTGGAATATATTGATCCGTACGCATTTGAGCCGGTGCTGACGAAGCAGGAAACCGCGCGCTTCAATGCCGGCATCTGCTACGATATTTATGAAAAAATGGGGGCGCACCCGATGACGGTGCAGGGCGTGAAGGGCGTTCACTTTGCTGTGTGGGCGCCGAATGCTGTGCGCGTCAGCCTGGTGGGGGATTTTAACCTCTGGGACGGCAGACGCCTTCCTATGAGACGGCTCTGGGACAGCGGTATTTTTGAGCTTTTTGTACCGGGTATCAGCGTCGGAGAAATGTATAAATACGAGATCAAGGCGCAGGGAAACATCACCTATCTGAAGGCGGATCCCTACGCAAACGCGGCGCAGCTCCGCCCGGAGACGGCGTCCATCGTTGCGGATCTTACGCAGTTTCAGTGGACAGATGACGCCTGGATGAAGCAGCGGAAAAAGACAGATTCCAGGAAGCAGCCGATGGCAATCTACGAGATGCATCTTGCCTCCTGGAAAAAGCCGGAGAACCGTGATTTTTACAATTATCGCGAGCTTGCTCCGATGATCGCGGAATATGTAAAGGAGATGGGCTACACGCACATCGAGCTGCTGCCGGTGATGGAGCATCCCTTTGACGGCTCCTGGGGCTACCAGGTGACGGGCTACTATGCGCCGACCGCGCGCTACGGCACGCCGGAGGATTTCATGTATTTCATGAATTATATGCACGAGGCGGGTATCGGCGTGATCCTGGACTGGGTGCCGGCGCATTTCCCGCGCGACACTTTTGGACTTGCCGCGTTTGACGGTACCTGTCTGTATGAGCATCTTGACCCGCGGCAGGGCAGCCACCCGCACTGGGGCACGCTGATTTATAATTACGGCAGACCGGAGGTGAAAAACTTCCTCATCTCCAACGCGCTGTTCTGGGCGGATAAATATCACGCGGACGGTATCCGTATGGACGCGGTTGCTTCCATGCTTTATCTCGATTACGGGAAAAACGACGGCGAGTGGGTCGCAAATATGTACGGCGGCAACGAAAACCTGGAGGCAGTCGAGTTTCTGAAGCATTTGAATTCTGTTTTTAAGAAGCGCAGGGACGGTGCGATCCTGATCGCGGAGGAATCGACGGCATGGCCGAAGATCACGGGCGCGCTGGATGACGGCGGTCTTGGCTTTGACTATAAATGGAATATGGGCTGGATGAACGATTTCATCGGCTATATGTCGCTTGATCCGATCTACCGCGCCGGAAATCATGGCGGGCTGACATTTAGTATGATTTATGCGTACAGTGAGGACTTCATTCTGACGCTGTCGCACGATGAAGTGGTGCATGGCAAGTGTTCGCTGATCAACAAAATGCCGGGTGACCTTACACAGAAGTTTGCAAATCTGCGCGCGGCATACGGCTACATGATGGCGCATCCGGGCAAGAAGCTGCTCTTTATGGGACAGGAATTCGCACAGTATAAGGAGTGGAACGAGGCGAAGGGGCTCGACTGGGAGGATCTTGAACAGGAGCCGAACCGACAGATGCAGGCGTATTATAAAGCGCTTCTGGAGTTTTACAGATCGCATCCGGCGCTTTACGAGATGGACTATGAGCCGGAGGGCTTCACCTGGATCAACGCGATCAATGCGAACGAGAATCTGCTGGTATTTACCAGAAATACGGCAAAGAAGGACGAGATGCTTTTGATCGTCTGCAACTTCTCGCCGCTCGTTTACGCGGATCACAAAGTGGGCGTTCCATATCCGGGCAAATATAAGGAAATCTTTAACAGTGACCGTGCAGAATTCGGCGGCGAGGGCAATGTAAACCCGCGCGTCAAGCAGTCGAAGAAGGAGGAAGCGGACGGTCAGGAAAATTCCATTACTGTAAAGATCCCGCCGATGGGAATCAGCATCTTCTCCTATGCAAAGGCGGAGCCGAAAGCGGCGTCCAATAAGGCGGCGAAAGAGAAGAAGGCGGCAGGTACAAAGAAAACCGCGAAGGCGGCTCCCGAGAAGGTATCGCTGAAGGACGAACTGATGCGGAAGATGGAAGCGGCAGAGCGGCCGGAGAAGGCATCTGAGAAGCCGGAAAAGATGGAACCGGAGAAGGTATCTGAAAAACCGCAAAAGAAAGGGCCGGAGAAGGCATCTGAGAAGCCGGAAAAGAAGGAACCGGAGAAGGTATCCGAAAAAACGGCTAAGAAAGAAACGAAGAAGGATTCCGCGAAGAAAACGGTAAAAAAGAAAGGCTGAAAAAAGTATGAGCAAACAGGGCGCAAACCCGGAGAAGCATACACATATATTAGAAGACGGTACGGTCATAGAGCACACACACGGGGCGGAGGAATCATCCGCCCCGCATGACGGCGTACACACGCATACGCATGACAGTGCACACACGCATACGCATGATGGCACACACACGCACACACATGACGGTGCACACACGCATACGCATGACGGCACACACACACACACGCACGGGGCGCACAGCCACACGCACGACCCTGAGCATGTGAAATCCGTGCTGAACCGCATCTCGCGTGCCATCGGGCACCTGGAATCCATCAAGCGCATGGTGGAGGACGGGCGGGACTGCAGCGAGGTACTCATCCAGCTTTCGGCAGTGAAGGCGGCAATCAACAACACAGGAAAGGTCATCCTGCAGGATCATATTGCGCATTGTCTGGTGGATGCTGTTGAGACCGGAGACATGGAGACGATAGAGGAGCTGAACAAGGCAATCGACCGCTTTATCAAGTAAGGAGAATCGTTACTGTTCACGTCAGCCTCAAACACTTGCTGTTTGAGGCGTGAGAACATGATTCAGGTGTGAGCAAATCCCATTCGCGAAGCGAATT
>NZ_CAJKOX010000040.1 GCF_905201705.1 uncultured Marvinbryantia sp. | reverse complement strand
AGACGGATGCCGAGACGCTGGGCGGCTCTGGCAGCGGCGGCGGTTCTTGCGGTATCCTCCGTCACAGTCATGGCAATCAATGGCATGTTCTCCAAAACGGTTGAGCAGAGCGAGGATACGCTGAGCTACAAGCTGGAATTTAACTACGAGCTGACGCCAAATGTGATAGATACAGAGCCGGGATATGTTCCGGAGGGATATGAGCAGCAGCCGGGGCATAAACTCACCTGGTGCGCGGATGGCTCCTGGCAGAATGGTTTTACCATATATACCGTCACGGCAAACTATCTGGATCAGCAGTCGGGGCTGCTGGATGTGGACAACGTTGAGAATATCGAAAAAACCACGATCAACGGTATGGAGGCGCACCTGATCACACTGAAAGGCGCTGCAGCCAAAGGATCAAAGTATATGGATAAGCGCATTTATCTGTTCAATGAGAACGATGGGTTTGTATGTATTCTTTTTGGCGGAAACGATCTTTCTATGGAAGAGCTGGTGAAGGTGGCGGAAGGACTGCAGTTCACAAAGCAGGAGGAAACGCTGGAATACATGAGTGCAGAGGATTTGGAAGCGCAGGAGAAAATGATCGAGGAGAGCATTGCGCAGGAGAATGAGGAGCAGCAGGCGAAACTGGAAGCCGGCGTGCCGCAGAAATATATTTATGATGTCGGGGAGAGCTTTGAGATAAAGAATATGTTTGTGGATCCGGAGCAGGAAAAAGATGTCAACACAACCCGGATTGCGGTAAAGAGTGCAGAGGTCATCGACTCCATTGCAGATTATCCGCAGGAAAACTTTTTTAATTACGATGAGGACCTTGCGCCGAAGATCAATGAGGACGGCACGGCAACTTCTTATGCAAGAGTTACCGGTGATGGCGAAGACGATGCGGAGGAGACAACGGAAAATGTAAACCGTAAATTCTTAAAGGTTACGCTTACCGCAGAAAATATCAGCGACGCGGCGATCGATTTCTGGGCGGGTGCTCCGCAGATGGCATATCTGGAGCCGGTTGAAGAGAGTAACTATAAGTATGACACTACCTCGACAATGCCGCTTAACGGGTGGTCGGAGAGCATTGGCTATGATGGCAGGGCAATTTACTTTGACCAGTCGCCGTATGCAGGAAAACTGAATCCGCATTTCTTCTACCGCGATCTGGAAGCAGGGGAAACCCTGGAGTACACCCTGCTCTTTGCGGTCGACGAGGACAGACTGGAAAACCTCTATCTCGTATGGGGTACGAATGGAATGGTTATCCCGGAGGAGGGCGAGACCTACACAGAGCGCTACGTGCGGATGAATGTGGGATAATATGCCGGCAGGGCACAGCAATTAAAGAGCAGTGAGAATATATGACATACGGGGGACGCTTCAGAAATGGAGCGTCCCCTGTTTGCAGATTCACCTGTTGATTTTGGAAAGTGAAATGCGGATATTTTTGACGCTATGGAAATGCAGGGCTTTTTATGCTATACTGATCGGGTAATACAGCCGGGCGTTCAAAGCAGGAGAAATGGTGGTGGGAGATGTGAAAAACTTAAAAGAAGAGACTTCCGATTTGAAAAAGCAGCAAAAGGAAGAACCACAAAAGTATTTCCAGGAGGCGCTGGCGGATTTTGTACATGACGCAGCCAGCGGCGATGCGATCCGCCACCTCTGCGATCTGGGCTATACGACGGACGCTATTATGAAACAGCTCACCTTTCCAACGCCCCGCGAGCGGGTGGAAAAAACGGTGTACCGGCACTTGACGGAGCGCGGCATTCTGCGGGAAAGCCTGCCGGAGCATGCGCGGGAAATCAGCACGGAAGGGCTTTCGGAGCGTGCGCTTTGGGCGCTGCTGCAAAAAGAGATTTTAAGAAGCGGGGAAGAAAACGTTTATGTCTCCTGTCCCTTTGGAACGATCCGGCGGGACCGGGAAGCGCGTCTCTCGCGGATGCTTTCCTGCCTTACGGGACGCGAGCGTGAGTATCTGCTTGGCATCCCCTGGAAACCCGCCGTCATGTATCACCGGCTGAACAGCCGGATGCTGGAAATTTCGGTCAGCCTTGCGCTGTATTCCGATGCGGAGATGAGATTTTATGTATGGAAAGAAACAATATGAGACGTATAGCAATCTCCGCGGCCTGCACATTGCCCGGACAGCTTCAGCCGGATACCAGGGCAGTGCAGACCGCGGAGGATTTTCTGGCGGGAACAGACAGTGTTACCGCGTATATCTGTGAGCAAAAAAGATAGCCGGCATCATCCCATATAAATGGTTACATGATACTCCGTCTTTCCCTCCTCAAGCGGAATCAGATTTCCTTCTATTTCCCTGCCGTCAACGATTATCTTCTGCACGCCTTTCTGCACGCCGTCCGGCTTCTGCACGTCGATGTAGTAGGCGGCTCCCCGGAATTTGCGGACCAGCCGGAAGCTTCCGAAATCCGACGGCACGCAGGGATCGATGATCAGACCGTCACAGGAGGGCTGCACGCCGAGGATCGCCTGGGAAACATTGACAAAGGTCCATGCGGCGGTGCCGGTCAGCCAGCTGTTTTTCGCTTCACCGTGATAATAAGCGTCCGCGCCCGCAACCATCTGGGAATAGACATAAGGCTCTGTCCGATGGATTTCGCTGATGCTTTCCAGGTAAGACGGACAGGTTTTCCGGTAAACCTCAAATGCCCGGTCGCCGCGGCCGATCACGGTTTCCGCGATGGATATCCAGGGATTGTTGTGACAGAAGATACCGGCGTTTTCCTTATATCCAGGCGGGTAGGAGGAAATTTCTCCGAGATTCAGATAATACCGGGTATAGGCGGGCTGCAGGATCATAATACCGTATTTTGTATCCAGCCGTTCTTTTACGGAATCCAGCGCTTTTTCCGCAAGCCCTTCTTTTACGCCGATCCCTGCCATGACGCAGAAGCCCTGCGGCTCGATGTAGATCTGCCCTTCCTCGCATTCTCTGGAGCCGACCTTTTGCGACTGGGCGTCATAGGCGCGAAGGAACCATGCGCCGTCCCAGCCTGCGTCAAGGACTGCCTGATACATTTCTTCCGCCGCTTTCTGTGCTTCTGCTGCAAGCTCCGGTCTTCCGGTACGGCGGCAGATATCGGCAAATTCCCTGCCGTATTTTACAAACATGCCTGCGATAAACACCGACTCCGCAACCGGACCCTCGGACGGTCCCGTGGTCTGGAAGGCTTCCCCGGGTTCTTTCGAGAAACAGTTCAGGTTCAGACAGTCGTTCCAGTCTGCGCGCCCGATAAGGGGAAGGTTGTGCGGACCCAGATGCGTGCGGGTAAAAGTAAAAGAGCGGTGCAGATGCTCAAAGAGCGGCTGCGCTTTGTCCTCCTGATTATCAAAGGGAACCATTTCTTCAAGAATCTGGAAATCGCCAGTCTCCTTCAGGTACGCGGATACCGCGGCGATCAGCCACAACGGATCATCGTTAAAGCCGCTTCCGATATCCAGATTGCCTTTCTTTGTGAGCGGCTGGTACTGGTGATAGGCGCTTCCGTCCTCAAACTGCGTGGCGGCGATATCGAGGATGCGCTCCCTTGCCCGTTCCGGGATCAGATGGACGAAGCCGAGAAGATCCTGGCAGGAATCGCGGAAGCCCATGCCGCGTCCGGTGCCCGCTTCATAATAAGAGGCGGAGCGGGACATATTGAATGTGATCATGCATTGATACTGGTTCCAGATATTTGCCATACGGTTGATGTGCGGATTGCCGCTTTCCACCGAAAATCTGGAGAGAAGGTCGTCCCAGTAAGCGTTCAGCTCTTTAAAAGCAGCTTCCACCCGCTCAGTGGTCGAGAAACGGTTAAGGAGCGCGCGGGCGCCATCTTTGCGGAGGACGCCGGGGGCTTCCCACTTCTGATCCTCCGGATTTTCACAGTATCCGAGCAAAAAGACAAAATCTCTTTCCTCACCCGGCGCAAGCGTGAGATTGATCTGGTGGCTTGCAATGGGATACCATCCGCTGGCGATGGAGCCGCGGCATTTCTTTTCTCTTACAGCCTGCGGGAACGCGTTGCTCTCATTGTGACCGAGGAAAACATCGCGGCTGGTGTCGAAGCCATCGACTTCTGTGTTGACGCCAAAGAAGCTGTAATGTCTCCGGCGCTCGCGGTATTCCGTCTTGTGGTAGATCGTGCTTCCCTCTATCTCCACCTCGCCGATGCTCAGGTTTCTCTGGAAATTGTTCATATCATCCACGGCATTCCAAAGACAAAATTCCACATAAGAAAAAAGAGAAATATCCTTGTTCCCGGAAGAATTGTTTTTCAATTTTATGTGATTAATCTCACAGGCGGCGTCAACGGGAACAAAGGCAAGAAGTTCTGCCGCCAGATCGTTTTTGGAGGAACGGAACCGGCTGTAGCCCATCCCGTGACGGCATTCGTAGGAGTCTGCCGGGGTTTTGGAGGGCATTGTTCCGGGATTCCAGATGGTTCCGTTGTCGTTAATGTAATAATACTTTCCGTTGGAATCAAGCGGAATGGAATTATAGCGATATCTGGTAATGCGCAGCAGCTTTGCGTCCTTGTAGAAGCTGTAGCCGCCGCAGGTATTGGAAATTAAGGAGAAAAAGTCCTGCGTCCCCAGGTAATTGATCCATGGAAGGGGAGTGTCAGGCGTCGTGATAACGTACTCTTTTGCCGCATCATCAAAATAACCGAAATTCATAGTGAAACCTCCTGCGTTTTTATCGCGATTTAGGAAAATACAGAAAAATAATATACGAAAACGAAATAGTTTAGAAAATAATTTGTGAAAAAAGAATATTAGTCCCTTATTGCCTCCAGTATATAAGAAATAAAGAAAAAATGCAATATTTTTTCTAAAAATAAAGGCAGAAAAATTGGGATGGGATGCTTGCGACTCATTACGAAAAATTTCGTTAAAATATATAATTTTTTTGCGTAATAGCAATAAAAACGGGGCGATCTTTTTGTGTAATTGAGCGAAAATATATAAAACGCACAAAAATCGAAAAAAATAGCTTGATTTTTTGTACGAAAGAGAATAAAATGAGCGTACGAAAACGATTTAGGAAAAACAGAGAAGAAAGAGCAGGGCAGGCTTATGGTTTCCATGAAAGAGATTGCCGAACGGTGCAATGTTTCGGTAGCCAGCGTCAGCAAAGCAATCAACGGCTACGCAGACATCGGCGAAGAAACCAGAAATTATATTCTGAAAACAGCTTCGGAGATGGGGTATCTGCCAAATTCCTCCGCCAGAGCTTTGAAAACGAAACGCAGCCACAATCTCGGGGTACTGTTTATGGACGAAGCGATGAGCGGTCTGACGCATGATTTTTTTAATCATGTGCTGGAAAGCTTCAAGAGCACTGCGGAAGAAAAGGGGTATGATATCACTTTTACAAACGGAAATGTTTCCGGACGGAAGATGACCTATTACGAGCATTGCCGCTACCGCGGCGTGGACGGAGTGGTGATCGCCTGTGTGGATTTCTACTCGGAAGAAGTACAGGAGCTTGTCCGGTCGGACATTCCTTTAGTAACTATTGACCATGTATTTGACGGCAGGATTTCCGTGGTATCCAATAATATCCGCGGAATGGAGGAGCTTGTCTCCTACATATACAGTATGGGGCACCGGAAGATCGCCTACATTCACGGGGAGGATTCTTCCGTAACCAGAAGCCGCGTAAATACATTTTACAGAACCCTGCAGAGCATGGGGATTTCTGTTCCGGATGAATACATGCGGACCGTTCCGTACCGGGACGCCGATGCCGCTGCAGTCGCAACGGGGCGTCTTCTGGACCTTCAAAGTCCGCCCACCTGTATCCTTTACCCGGATGACTTTTCCGCCCTCGGCGGGATCAATGAAATCCGCAGCAGAGGGCTTCGCATTCCGGAGGATATTTCCATTGCCGGGTACGACGGGATCACCGTGGCGAGCGTTCTGGAGCCGAAGCTGACCACCATCTGCCAGGATACGGCGGCGATCGGAAGAATCGCGGCGGAGAAGCTGGTGGATCTGATCGAGAATCCAAAGACCACTCTGATCGACAAGTTTACCGTGGACGGGACACTTTTCAAAGGGGCTTCCGTAAAAAGGCTATATCCCAAAGACGGAGCAAAGGAACGAATCATTTGAGATATTTCTATTACACGAGCTGTAATATGAGATAAATGCAAAAAGCAAAATTTTAAGGAGGTAGTAAATTTATGAAGAAGAAAATGATCAGCGCTATTTTGACAGCAGCAATGATGACAGGTTTAACCGTCGGCACCGTTTTACCTGCAGCGGCGGAAGAGACAGCAGAGGGCAAAGTGCTTAATATTTACTGCTGGAACGAGGAATTTAAGAGCCGTATCACGGATCATTATCCGGGCTATGAGGAGGTTGACGCTACGCATGGCAAGATCGGTGACGTAGATGTTGTCTGGACGATCACGCCGAACGATGACAACGCATATCAGAACAATCTGGACGAGAAGCTCCTGGCGCAGGCTGACGCGTCGGCGGACGACAAGATTGACCTGTTCCTGATCGAAGCGGACTACGCTCTGAAATATGTAGATACAGAATATACCATGAGCGTGGAGGAACTTGGCATTACTGCCGATGATCTTTCCCAGCAGTTTGGCTACACACAGGATATCGTAACGGATTCCAACGGCGTGCTCAAGGGCGTATCGTGGCAGGGCTGCCCGGGACTTCTGATCTACAACCGTGAGATTGCGACGGAGGTTCTCGGAACAGACGATCCCGATGAAGTGCAGGCTTTTGTTTCTGACTGGGACACCTTTAAGGCTACGGCACAGACCATGAAGAATGCCGGATATTATATGACCTCTACCGTAAACGACGCATACCGCGTATTCTCCAACAACGTGACCAGCAAATGGGTAGACGGAACGACCATTCATGTAGACGACAACCTGAAAGCATGGGTGGATATGTCTAAAGAAATGGTAGATGCAGGACAGACCAACACCTATGAGCTGTGGAGCGACGACTGGTCCAAGGGCTTTTATCCGGAAGGCAAAGTATTCTGCTACTTCGGACCGGCATGGTTCTATGATTTCTCGATGGCGGGAGACACCGAAGGCTCTATCGCAAGCGAAGGCGGCTGGGCGACCACCGAGGGACCGCAGGGCTTCTTCTGGGGCGGCACATGGATCTGCGGCGCGACCGGAACCGACAACGCAAGCCTTGTAAAGGATATCATGCTTCAGATGACCTGCAATGCAGACGTTATGACGGAAATTGCGAAAGCGGACGGCGATTTCGTAAACAACAAGGGCGCGATGGAAGCGCTGGCAACAGACGAGAGCTTCGGTGATGCGATCCTTGGCGGACAGAACCCGATCTCGAAGTTCCTCGCAGGAATCGACAGCATCGATCTGAGCAACCTTTCCTCTTACGATCAGGGCTGCAACGAGGAATTCCAGGCAGCTATGAAGAATTACTTTGAAGGAAATGCAACATATGAGGAAGCGCTGGAGCAGTTCTACACAGCAGTTATCGAGAAATATCCGGAGCTGACAAAACCTGAGGCATAATCCATCCGGAAGGAATATCGGACAAAATAAGTAAATCGGCGCCATGCCTGCCTGGGCAGGTGTGGCGCCCATGTGCTGTTGTTCACTCCGTTCACAGCAACCTTTGCAAATCCATTTAAAATTCGCTTCGCGTCGCAGCAGGTGTTTGAGGCTGGCGTGAACAGTATGCTCATACTTTTCAAAGAAGGTATGATAGGAGATATCTGCTTATGAAAGAAAAAAGAAATAATAAAAAAGCGGTCAGCTACAATAAGTGGGGTTATATCTTTCTGATTCCCTTTGTTGTGGTTTATATTATTTTTCAGTTTATACCTCTTGTAACAACCATTTACAACAGTTTTTTTGAAAATTACCGTTCCGGACTGACACAGATCGGTCCGACGTTTGTGGGACTGGAAAACTATAAAACGCTGCTTAGCAACGGCGATCTGCTCACCTACTTCAGGAATACGATCATCATGTGGCTTATGTGCTTTATTCCGCAGATCATCGTATCGCTGCTGCTTTCCGCATGGTTTTCCGATCCGTCTCTGCGGCTGAAATGCACGAACTTTTTCAAGACCGTGATTTATCTGCCGAACCTGATCATGGCTTCCGCCTTTGCGATGTTATTTTTTACGTTGTTTTCCGACAGCGGACCCATGAATTCACTGTTGATGAACCTTGGGATCATCAGCCAGCCGTTTAAGTTTTTGTCGAATAAGTGGAGCGCGCGCTCTCTGGTTGCACTGATGAATTTTCTGATGTGGTTTGGGAATACGACCATCCTGCTTCTTGCGGGGATGCTTGGAATAGACAGTTGTATGTACGAGGCGGCGGAGGTGGATGGAGCCACTTCCACCCAGGTGTTTTTCAAAATTACGCTGCCGCTTCTGAAGCCGATTTTGATTTATGTGATGATTACCTCTCTGATCGGCGGTCTGCAGATGTTTGATGTTCCGCAGATCCTGACGAATGGTCAGGGAGATCCTATGAGATCTACCATGACACTTATTATGTATCTGAATAAGCATCTGTTCAGCAAGAATTACGGTATGGCGGGCGCGCTGTCGGTAATCCTGTTTATTGTGACCGGAGCGCTCAGTCTGGTGGTATTTCGGTTTACGAATGCCAGTGAAGAATAGGAGGCGGGGATATGGACAAAGATAGTAAAAAGAAAAAGGGCATGAGTGTCGGTGCAAGAAGAGTGATTGCCTATGTGGTGCTCTGCTTCATGGTGGTTCTGTGCCTGTTCTGGTTCTATGTGCTGTTCATCAACGCCACCAGATCCCATGGTGAGCTGACGAAGGGCTTTACGCTGATTCCCAGCACCCACCTGCTTGAAAACTGGGATAAACTGATGCACGGCACGCTGCCGGTATGGAGCGGTCTGATCAACAGCACGATCATCGCCGGATGCAGCGCGGTTCTGAGCGTATATTTCTCCACGATGACCGCCTATGCGATCCATGCGTATAACTTCCGCGCAAAAAAATTCGTGTTCACGTTTATCCTGATGATCATGATGATCCCGACACAGGTGACGGCGCTCGGCTTCGTACAGCTTGTGCAGAAGATGAAGCTGGAGGATTCCTTTATTCCACTGATCGTGCCGACGATCGCGGCTCCGGTTACCTTCTATTACATAAAGCAGTATATGCAGAGCAACCTGCCGCTTTCACTGGTGGAGGCAGCGAGGATCGACGGCTCCGGAGAATTCCATACGTTCAATACGATCGTATTTCCGCTGATGAAACCGGCAATTTCGGTACAGATGATCTTTACCTTTGTAAACAGTTGGAATAATTACTTTACTCCGGCTCTGATCCTGCATAAGGATACGAAGAAAACGCTCCCGATCCTTATCGCGCAGCTTCGTTCTGCAGATTTTCTGAAGTTTGATATGGGACAGGTTTATGCGATGATCGTATTTTCCATTCTTCCGGTTGTTGTTGTTTATCTGTTTCTGTCCCGCAATATTGTCGGCGGCGTTTCGGCGGGCGGCGTCAAGGGATAATTTTTAAATGGATTTGCGAAAGCTGCTGCGAACGGAGAGAATAGTACGACGCCCGGTCTGAATGACCGGGCGCAGCTTTTGTCTGATATCAGAACATAATATTTATCGGGATACGTGCGGAATCGGGATCTTCGATTCCAAATTTTTCTTTGTTAAGCTTATCGATTGCGTTTGTCAGGGACATGTACACACCCGGATATACGGAGCCGGGACCGCCCTGGGCAATGCAGGGGATAAAATGCTTCATGCCGTATTTGTCGCAGACTCTCCGGACGACCTTCTCGCAGTTTTCATCTGTCCAGTCCTCAAAATCCACATCCGCATTTTCGATGCAGCCCATAAAGCTGATTTTGCCCTCATATTTTACCAGAAGCTCATCTACCTTGTTTGTCTCCATGCAGCCCTGGAATACATCGATGCCCATCTCAATCATGTCCGGAACCAGCGTCGCCGCATAGCTGTCAGAGTGATGAACCACATACTGTACGCCGTGGCTCTTATAATAACCATAAATTTCCTTGTACGGCTCCAGGAAAAATTCCTCAAACATACCGGGACTTAAAAAGGTGCTGTCGTGTCCGCCCCAGTCATCGTGATGAAACAGCATATCCGGATGCAGGTGGCTGCAGATACCCTCCGCCAGCTTCAGCTCCCACTCCGTCAGATACTTAATCATATCGTGCATTTCATCCTCATACTCGATATAATATGTCAGCGCTCTGACCATTTCGCAAAGATGATGGCTCTGTTCGAACAGACCGGGCGCCACGAAAGCCGCCTTAAACGCTTTCTCCCCGTCAACTGCGTCGTACATCGCCTTGCACTGATCCCACTGCTCCTGCGAAAAATCCAGTGACGGCGCGTGCACGTAATCCTTCCAGTGCTCAATATCCTGGACAACAATCTTATCCGGGGTATGTACGGGGAAGGAACCCGGCGTCCCCTCAGGGAAGGTGTTGGTCACTCCCCAGGCGTTTTTCACATTTTCCATTCCCTTCTGAAGAAGCGGACTGGCAAACATAAACGGATGATACAGAAGCGCGATTGCCTCATACTGATTGACAAACCGGTCCGGATTTCCTCCCTTCATGCATTCAATCATATTCTGTTTTGCAGTTAGCATGTAAAGCCCTCCTTTTTTCCATTTTAAGCCGCTGTCAGCTCCTTTGCCTTCTGTGCACAGGAAGCGGCGTCCTCTGTATAAGCGTCCGCACCGATTTCCTCTGCAAATTTCGCATTAATGGGCGCTCCGCCCACCATGACCTTGATCCTGCTTCTCTCCGGCAGCGTATTAAGCAGCGCAACCGTGTCGCGCAGCGCCGGCATCGTCGTCGTCAGAAGCGCAGAGCAGCAGATAATTTTCGTATCCGGATTTTCTTCAAACGCTTCCACAAATTTTTCTTTGGCAACATCCACGCCCAGATCGATTACCTCAAATCCGGAGGATTCCAGCATCATCGCTACCAGATTCTTGCCGATATCATGAAGGTCGCCCGCAATCGTTCCGATAATGACCTTGCCCGCCGCTCCGGATTCTCCTGAGGAAAGATACGGCTTTAACACCGCCACGCCGTTTTTCATCGCTTTTGCCGCCACCAGCATTTCCGGGACAAAAATCTCACCGTTTTTAAACTTCACGCCGACCTCATCCATCGCCGCGATCATGCCCTCATTAAGAATTGCCACCGGCTCGCAGCCCTCTTCCAGCGCGGCTTCCACCGCCGGCGCAACCTTCTTCGCCTTTCCCTTTACTACAAGTTCGTATACTTCCTGAATTCCTGCCATATATAATACCTCCTGTCATTTTATTGGCATTTTTTCATTCCCACGGACACAAAACCGTGCATGGGTGTCTGCACTGCATCCTGTAAATACCCGCAGGAATTGTATTTCCTGCAATTTTATTCTTTTTCGCAGAAGCGCATTCATGCCATCCGGCATCTACTTCTTCGGTCCGAAAATACCTTCCCGGTATGCGCTGATATATTCCATGCAATATTCATCCTCGCCCAGAAGCGCCTCTGTAGCGTAAATGATTCCCATCATGTCCCGGTTGGTGGGATCCAGGATGGCGCTGTCCAGCCCGGCGTTCATGGCGAGTACCGTGAAGCCCAGATTAATCATCTTCCGGACAGGAAGATTGAAGGATATATTGCTGACCGCCGCCGTAATATGGATATCCGGACAGCGCTTCCGCACAGTGCTGATAACCTTTACGTTCATGGCAATGCCGTCCTCCGAAGTACAGAGCATTTCCACCAGCGGGTCGATATGCATTCTGGACTGACTGATGTGATACTTCCCGGCCGTCTCCAGCACCCGGTCAAAGACCCGCAGCCGGTCCGCCGCTGTCTTTGGAATTCCTGTATCGTCGGAGAGCAGGCAGATGACCTCCCATTTCGTGTCCGCAATCAGCGGGAAAATGATTTCCATCTTATCGCCCTCGCCGGAAACAGAATTTACCAGACCAGGCTTTTTACAGTACGGAATCACCTCTGCAAGCACCCGCGCGCTCGGACTGTCCACGGAAATCGGAAGGTCCGTCGCTTCCTGGATACAGTCAATCATCCATTTCAGCGTTTCCACCTCCTCCGCCTCCGGCACGGACGCGCAGCAGTCGATAAAGGTCGCTCCCGCTTCATCCTGCATACGGGCGCGGTTTTTGATAAATTCAGCGTCTCTGTTAGCAATCGCCTCCGCTACCGCCGGGATAGAACCGTTAATTTTTTCCCCGATAATAATCATATTACACCTCCATATTCCACAATTTTAAGGACGTCCTGTTCTTTTCTGTAAGCCCATTGTAACATAGCTTTTTGCGATTATCTATTTGCAGATATGTCCTTTTTTCACCCTTGTTTTCCTACAAATTGTAGGAAAACACTTCTTGCCATTTTCCGCGCATGGCGGTATGATAAAAAGAAAGAAGGGAGCCTCGCTATGGATTTAAGTCCCCGCCTGATTGTATGGCATTTAAAGAAAACGTACCCCCAGACAGACGCTTCCACCCGTCTCACCACCTCTCCGTGTCTGAAATACGGCGTCTGCCACAGACCGGACGCGCCCTTTACCGGCAATCTGGTCTGGATTGCGCCGGAAATCCTCCCGGATTTTCTGCAAAATCCCCTGCACAGCCTGCTGATTGTGACGGAGCCCGCCGATTCCGCGCTCCTTAAGGAAACCCCGAATCTCTGTCTGGTTCCGGGCGCAGACCCGGAGGCGCTGGCGGAGACAGTAACGCAGATTTTCCGCAAATATGAGGAATGGAACCAGGCGCTTTTTGAATCCCGGATGATGAACGGTTCCATCCAGAATCTGCTGGACCTCACCGGCTCCATCATATCCAATCCCAGCATAGTCATCAGCATGGATTTCACTATCATTGCTTCCAGAAACAGTCCTTTCGGAGAGCTTGCCACCCCGGTACTCGGCTCCACGGAGAACACCGCCGACCTGATTATGGCGCTGAAGCAGGACCCCGCTTACGCGGAGGCTTTCCACCGGATCGGATATTTCTATTATCCCGGAAACGGGATTGCCGGTCCCAGTCTCTGCGTCAATATCCGGAAATTTGACCGGACGCTTTACCGTCTGCTGGTCACTCCGGGCGAGATTCCGCTCGACGATACCTTCGGTTTTATTCTGGAGTACCTCGCGCGGGTCATTTCCCATGCGATGTCCACCAATATCGTGGACAGCCACGACGCCCGCCGCCAGCTCCGTCAGATTTTCCGGGCCGTTCTGACAGATTCCAGCGCGGATTATGTGGAAATCAGCCGTCAGCTCACCGCCTGCGGGTGGCTTTCTTCCCATTATTACCTCTGCCTCTTTCTGAAAACGGAGCAGATGGATTATAAAAATCTGACCCATCGTTCCATCTGCAGTTATATCGAAAACATGGTGCCCGCCTCCTGCGCCGTAACGCACAAAGGAAATATCGTGGCGTATATCAATCTGGATCTCTGTCATCTGTCGGAGTCGGAAATCGAGCAAAAATTAGCCGGCTTTATCCGCGACAGCTTTCTGACCGCCGGATACAGCCGGAAGATGCTGGGACATTTCAACTTTCACAGGCAGTACGTGCAGGCTTCCCTTTCTATGGGGGTCGGTTCCCGGAAACATCCGCACCAGTGGATTCATCATTTTAATGACATTGCCCTGACCTATCTGCTGGAGCAGACCACAAAAAAGCTTCCCGCGTACATGGTATGTCACGAGAAGCTTCTTACCTTAAAATATGAATCAGAAAAAAATCAGTCCCAGCTTTTCCAGACGCTGCGGTGCTACCTGGAGAACCAGCAGAGTGCGACAAAAACGGCAAATGCGCTGTTTATCCACCGCAGTACGCTGCTGTACCGGCTGGACCGGATACAGCATATTCTGAAAAGCGATTTGTCGGACCCCGACGAGCTGCTGTATCTGCTGCTTTCCTTCCGGCTGATTGATATGGAGGAGGAACGGGAGCAGGAATAATAGAGTGCCCGTGTGAGCAAGCTCCCACCGCACTCCTGCATGGAGACGGGGCTTTCATAGTACGTAGCAGGAGGTATACGCTATTTTCTGCGGTCCGTAGTAATAGCCGATTCCATTACTTTTGCATAAATCGCTGACCACGATTCCAAACGCTTCCAGGGAGGAGATTCTTTTTTCCGGGAAGCGGCAGTTTCCCTCCGGACCGGCGCAGGTCTTACAGACGGTGCAGCAGCCGCAGCCCAGCGGCAGAACCTGCGGACAAATCTTGCGCAGCTTTTCCGCCATTTCGTAGAAATGCTTTTTGTGAAGAGCCTCCGCCTTCTGCATTCCCTCAAAGTCCAGGCTGTCCTCTATATCGCCCACAGTCTGGACGATGATGCCTTCCCGGTGTCCCTCCAGCGCCCTCCGGCATTCCTCCAGTGTGCCGCAGGCGGGCGGACAGGCAAGATTCTTTCCGTACATGCCGCAGGTATTCGCGCCGCACATGTCCCGCACCTCCTGCCGCAGCTCAATCGTATCGCAGTTTAAATGCGCCGCATAGCTGAATCCAATCTCCAGCGCCATTTTTTCCCAGTCCTTATATTCCATAGAAATCCTCCTTTGCAAAACTCATTTCGTCCACATACACATCCATAAAATCCGCTTCGCACGCAAGCTCCAGAAAATCCGCGCGGGCAGCCATTTCACGGCTGCGGGCAAATTCCGCCTCAGACAGAACGGCAAGCCGCGCTCCCGCTCCGGCGGCATTCCCAACCGGAATGATGCGCTCCTTTAGAACCAGCGGCAGCAGCCCGATTGCGCAGGCGCTCTCCGGGGCAAGATAGTTTCCGAACGCCCCCGCCAGCAGAAGCGTGCGGATTTCCTCCGGTTTTACGCCCCGCCTCCGGCAGAGAAGCCGGATTCCGGCGGCGATTGCCGCCTTGGCAAGCTGCAGTTCACGGATATCCTTCTGTGTCAGGCTGACATTCTCCGAAAAGAAATACGGCTCCTTCATGTAACCGGTCTCGTCGATGAGCCCCAGCTCCAGAAGGCAGGCAGCTGCGTCCAGAAGCCCGGAGCCGCACAGGCCTGCGGGCGCACATTCCCCGATCACGTGGAATTTCAGCTTTCCGTCCTCAATCTTAACATGGTCGATGGCGCCGCGGCTGCCCCGCATACCGCAGGAGATTTTCGCGCCCTCAAAGGCGGGACCGGCAGCCGTAGAGCAGACCGTATAACCGTCACGGTTTCCCAGCACCATTTCCCCGTTTGTCCCGATGTCGACCAGCAGCGTCAGCTCCTCTCTTTTATCAAACTCCGCCGCCAGCATACAGGCGGCTGTATCCGCTCCCACGAAGCCGCCGATATTGGGAAGCCAGCTTAAATTTGCCTCCGGATGCACATGGATATCGCATTCCAAAGCCTTCCGTGTGACGGCATCTGTCACGCTGGGCGTGTAGGGAGCGTGCACCAGATTGTCCACCGGAAGCTCCAGAAACAGGTGATGCATACAGGTGTTCCCCACCATCACAATACGCACAATATCTCCGCTCTCCTGCCCGACGCCGGCGGCAAGCCGCCCAAGCAGCTCATCGATTGCCTGCCGGATGCAGGTGCTGAGGCTTTCCGCTCCGTGCTCCAGGGCATAACCGCTGCGCATCACCACATCCGCGCCGAACTGGCGCTGGGGATTTAAGATACTTTCCGTCCCCAGTGTTTCTCCGGTTGCGGCGTCCAAAAGATACGCCACCACAGAGGTAGAGCCCAGGTCTACCGCCGCCAGCAGAGGGCGTGCTGCCCCTCCGGGTAATCTGCCCGGCTCGCAGGGCACTCTGCGGATATTTCCATTTTTCAGGATCTTCGCGCTTTTTTCTTCGTCATGCAGCGTTTCCACCGCGCAATCGCCCGTTATCACTGTTCTGCACGCAGAAACTATCTCTCCGTCCAGCTTTACTTTACATTTTCCGCATTTCCCCTGTCCGCCGCAGGGCGCATCCGGCACCAGCCCGGCCGCAATTTCCGCCGCCAGCAGGGTCGTCCCCTCCTCCACCTGCGCCTCGCGTCCTTCCCGGACGAAACGCACCGTAAATATACGTCTGTCCATTTTCGTCATCGCCTCCGTCTGTTTCAGATAACATTTTCCGGGTAACTATACTCTGATTCTACCACGGCTTTGGGCAGTGTGCAATCCGCCCTGCAAGGATAAACGCGGGGGTTTTCCACACTTTCATTGAAAAATTTTATGTTACATGCTATACTGTTTTCAAAAGGAGGGGATACCAATGCTGTTTATCGAATATCCGAAGTGCAGTACCTGCCAGAAGGCGAAAAAGTGGCTGGACGCCCACGGCATTGCTTACACAGACCGTCACATAAAAGAGGAAAATCCGACGGCGGAGGAATTGCGGGCGTGGCAGGCAAAAAGCGGACAGCCGCTGAAGAAATTCTTCAATACCAGCGGGATGCTGTACCGAGAGCTGGGACTGAAGGATAAGCTGCCCGCGATGAGTGAGGAAGAGCAGATCGAGCTGCTCGCTTCCGACGGAATGCTGGTGAAACGCCCGCTTGTGATTCTGGAGGACGGCGTTTTGATCGGCTTCCGGGAGAAGGAGTGGGAGGAAAAGCTGTAACATAAGTATGTGATTTTTTCTGCGCTTCTGAAAGCACGCAGGCACGGAAAAATCATATGGACACATATGCATTATATGATTCCGGCAAGGGCGCCGGAAAAGCTCCTTACACGACAGAAACGTGGGGAGCTTTTTACTCGTGATATTGTTGAAAATGCAGGTGTCACCGGCAGAAAACATCACAGAAAATGCAGGTGTCACCGGCAGAAAACATCACAGAAAATGCAGGTGCTATCGGCAGAAAACATCACAGAAAATTCAGATACCATCGGCAGAAAATATCACAGAAAATACCAGAGACGTCAGAGCAAAGGGGGAAGAAAAATGAAGTTATTAGTGGTAGTGGATATGCAGAGGGATTTTATTGACGGTGCGCTTGGCACCAGCGAGGCGCAGGCGATCGTGGCGAATGTGGCAGAAAAAATCCGCAGCTATCAGCGGGATGGAGAGCGGATCGTTTTCACCATGGATACGCACGGGGAGGATTATCTGCAGACACAGGAGGGAGCAAATCTTCCGGTGCCGCATTGCATAAAGGGCACGGCAGGCTGGGAAATCTGCGATCAGATCAGGCAGATCGTGGATCTGTCGGCTGCGAAAATTTATGAAAAGGTGACATTTGGTTCCAGAGAATACGCGCTTGACTGGGAAAACGGCTGTTATGCGGACGTCACCGAGGTAGAGTTTGTCGGGCTGTGTACAGATATTTGTGTGATATCAAACGCAATGCTGACAAAGGCATTCGCGCCGGAGGTAAAGGTGACGGTGGACGCCGCCTGCTGTGCGGGCGTTACGCCGCAGAGCCATGAAAATGCGCTGGCGGCGATGAAAATGTGCCAGATTTTTGTGAAGGAATAAGGAATGGAAAGAGGAAGCGGACTTTTGTGAAGGAATAGGAAATGGAAAGAGAAAGCGGACTTTTGTGAAGGAATGAAATAAGAAATGGAAAGGCAAAGCGGATCTTTGTGAAAACACAGAGAACAAAAAGATGGTGTCAGATTTTTGTGAAACGATAGAAAAAGGCATGTACGGGGTTTTAAAATAATAAGAGAAACAGGAGAGGATATATGAAATACATAGTGATCGGGGCGGGCGGAACCGGTGGTTCCATCGGCGCCTATATGACAGAAGCGGGAAAGGATGTGACGCTGATCGCGCGCGGCGCTCATCTGGAGGCGATGCAGAAAAACGGGCTGCAGATGGAGACGACAAGAAAGGGAAATTACACGGTAAAACCAGTGAAGGCGGCGGACATGGAGCATTACGACGAACAGCCGGATGTGATCTTTGTCTGCGTGAAGGGATATTCTCTGGAGGATACAGTACCCTTCATTCAAAAAGTGGCAAAGCCGGAGACGGTCGTGATTCCGATTTTAAACATTTATGGAACGGGCGGGCGTCTGCAGGAAAAGCTCCCGGAGCTGCTTGTGACGGACGGCTGCATTTACATTGCCGCAGAAATTAAGCGGCCGGGCTGCATCTGGCAGAATGGAGACATTTTCCGCGTGGTATTTGGCGTGCGCGAGCCGTCGCAGTACCGCCCGGAGCTTGAGCAGGTGAAAAAGGATCTGGAGGATTCCGGGATTACGGCGATCCTTTCAGAAAATATCCGGCGGGATGCCCTGCAGAAATTTTCCTACGTATCACCGGCAGCTGCGTGTGGGCAGTATTACAATGCAATGGCAGGAGATATGCAGAAGCCCGGAGAGATCCGCGATACCTTTGCGGCGCTGATCGGTGAGGTCGATGCGCTGGCTGCGGCGATGGGGATTCCCTTTACAGTAGATATTGTAAAGACAAACCTGGGGATTTTGGATGCGCTGACGCCGGAGGCATCCACGTCTATGCAGCGTGATATCCGCCAGGGAAAAGCTTCAGAGATCGACGGTCTGGTATACGAGGTGGTGCGCATGGGACAGAAGTGGAATGTACCGGTACCGACTTATGAGAAAATTGCAGGGGAGCTTCACGCGCGCGGCTTATAAATTTTCTGTGGGAAATTATATGTGATGTATTTTGAGCTGGAAGAAACATATGATATGAGAGGGAACTGTGATGAAATTTGATGTGAAAGAGGATGGAAAACGAATTGTTGTAATCTGTCTTGCGTCTTTGCTGATGGCAGTCAATATTAAATCCTTCGTGCGCACCGGCGGTCTCTATCCGGGCGGCGCAACGGGGCTTACGATTCTGATACAGCGCATTGCGCAGATGTTCTGGAAAGTGGAACTTCCATATACGCTGGTAAACGTGCTGCTGAACGCTCTGCCGATTTATATCGGCTTCCGCTATATCGGAAAAAAATTTACACTATACTCCTGCCTGATGATTTTTCTCACCGGTATTTTTACAGATATGGTGCCGGGCTATAAAATCACATATGATTTGCTTCTGATCAGTATTTTCGGCGGTATGATCAATGGCTTTGTGATCAGCGTCTGTTTCGCAATGAATGCGACGACGGGAGGAACGGATTTTATTGCGATTTACCTGTCCGAGAAAAAGGGTGTGGAATCCTTTAACCTCGTACTGGGGCTGAATGTTATCATTCTCTCCGCGGCTGGTCTTTTGTTTGGCTGGGACAAGGCGCTGTATTCCATTATTTTTCAGTATGCGTCCACCCAGGTGCTGCATGCTCTTTATAAGAAATATCAGCGGCTGACCGTGTTTGTTGTCACAAATAAACCGCAGGAAATCAGCGATGCAATTTTCCGGGTAAGTCATCACGGTGCGACTATTCTGGAGGGCGAGGGCTCCTATGGACACTGTGAGCGCAACGTGGTATACTCTGTTGTATCTTACGCCGAGACCAAAAAAGTAATGAACGCTATCAGGGAAACCGACCCGGAGGCGTTCGTCAACGCGATCCGTACGGAACAGCTCTCCGGAAGATTTTATCAGAAACCGGCAGAGTAGCTTTAATCTGTTTTTAATCTTCCTTCAAAGAATGATTAAGAAAACTCTGGTAAAGTAGTCATCATCAAAGAAGAAATCATTCGGAAAGGATAGGGAAGAATATGGAACAATTAGAGAAAGTGGAAAAATTAAGAGAACGCGCAAATGTCACATATGAAGAGGCAAAGGAAGCGCTGGAGGCAAGTAACTGGGATCTGCTGGATGCAATGGTTTATCTGGAAAAGAACGGAAAAACGCAGGGACCAGCCAGGGAGACTTACTCCACCAGCTACGAGGAGCAGACGCAATATGTGTCAGTGAAGGACAAGGTGCAGGAGCAAAAGGAGTCCGAAGACAATATTTTCCGCAAGCTTGGACGTCTTGTCGGGATCGTGCTCCGCAAATGCCGCGATAATGCGCTCTGCATTAAACGAAAAGGAGAGGAGATCCTGCGCGTGCCGATTATTTTAGTGGTTATTGCTATGATTCTGATGTGGCAGATTCTCGTTCCGGCAATCATCGTCGGTCTGTTCCTGGGATGTCAGTATTCCTTTGAGGGAAAAGACAATCTCGATGAAGCAAACAGGGTGATGGAGCAGGCGAGCAAAATGGCTGACAAAGCGAAGGATGAATTCAAAAAGCTGTAAGGAAAAGAGGGCATCATGGGAGCACATATTCTGGTAGTTGAGGATGAAGAAAAGCTGGCGCGGTTTGTAGAGCTGGAGCTTTTGCACGAGGGTTATCTGGTCAGCAAGGCGTCAAACGGAAGAGAGGCGTTGGAAATTGCGCTGGCAGGCGATTTTGCATTGATCCTGCTGGATATCATGCTCCCCGGACTGAACGGTCTGGAGGTTCTGCGGCGTCTGCAGCAGGAAAAGCCGACGCCGGTGATCCTGCTGACAGCGCGGGACGCTGTGATGGATAAGGTAGCGGGCCTGGACGCCGGAGCGGTCGATTACATCACAAAACCATTTGCGATCGAGGAACTGCTGGCGCGGATCCGCGTGGCATTGAAGCTTCATGGAAATGGCGGAAATATTACACAAAATCACACGGAGGAAGAACCGGGCGTATACCGCTGGGGCAGACTGGCGCTCTCGGAAAAACGTCATCAGGTCACATACGATGGGACCGACATCAGTCTGACAAACCGCGAATTTCAGATGCTGAAAACACTTCTGGAGAACCAGGACATTGTGCTGACGCGCGATGTCCTGCTCAATAAGGTCTGCGGCTACGACTATGTCGGGGAGACGAATGTGGTCGACGTCTATATCCGCTTCCTGCGCGCGAAGATTGATGAAATGTTTCACATTAAAATGATACAGACGGTGCGCGGAGTCGGGTATGTGATCAAATCGGATGTGAGTGATAAATGAGGATAAAATATCACGGTTTGACGAGAGATATGGAACGATAAAAAGCAGAAAAATCCGGAACGCTGAAAGAGAAGCAGAAAAATCCGGAACGATGAAAAAGAAGCAGAAAAATCCGGAACGATGAAAAAGAAGCAGAAAAATCCGAAATTATGAAAAAGAAGCAGAAAAATCTGGAACGATGAAAAAGAAACAGAAAAATCCGAAACAGAAGCAAAAAGATACGAAACGTGCAAAGCAGGGGAAAATGAATGTACAGACCAGGCGGATGACCTCCATTGCAAGAAAAATGCACAGGTCATGGATTGGAAAGAAGCTGGGGCTGTATGTCGGAATGGACCTGCTTCTTTTTGTGCTGCTTTTTGCAGGGTGGATCATCGATCGGGAACTTGTTTGTTTTGGGGAGATCCGTCTTGATTATGTGAGACGTTTTGCGGAGACGCAGTATTTGCAAAATGTGACTTATGTGGTACAGGAGGGCACCGGTAAGATTTTACTGGAGCTTGCCCTTTATCCGACGGCGCAGGTAATCGGGGCGGTTGTGCTGACGATTTTTGTTTGCCAGTTATTGAATATCTGTTTTTCCTATGGCAGCGAAGAACGGAAAATCCGCAAAATTCTGGCGCCGATTGACGAAATCGCTCTCAAAGCGGACGAACTGAGTAAAATGACGTTCACAGAGGAAAAATATCAGCAGATTGAGGAGGCGATTTCCAGCCTGCAGCCGGAGGACGCCGACCTGCTTTCCTTTGGGGACGCCGACCTGCAGGGGATTGAGGCGGCGATGAATAACCTGCTGATCAGGATGCGTGATTCTTACCGGCAGCAGGCGCGTTTTGTGAACGACGCCTCACATGAGCTGCGCACGCCGATCGCAGTGATCCAGGGATATGCAAATATGCTGGCGCGCTGGGGCAGAGAGGATGAGAAGGTGCTGGATGAGTCGATCAATGCGATCCAGCATGAATCAGATCATATGCAGCATCTTGTAGAGCAGCTTTTGTTCCTGGCGCGCGGCGACAGCGGCAGGCAGAAGCTTACCATGACAACGGTGTCTCTTAATGATATGATGCAGGAGGTTTACGAGGAATCTCTGATGATCGACGAAAATCACCCGTATCACTATCAGATGCCGGAAGAGAAAATCTATATCCGGGCGGACGCCGCCATGCTGAAGCAGGCGGTGCGGATTCTTGTTGATAATGCCGCAAAATATACGGAAAATGGAGGAGAAATCCTTTTGGGCGTCGGGCGCACCGGGGATGGACGCGCCTGGCTGCAGGTGCAGGACGCCGGCATCGGCATGGCGGAAAAGGATGTTGCGCAAATGTTTGAACGTTTCTTCCGTGCGGATGATGCGAGGCGCTTCCAGGGTACCGGGCTGGGACTTTCTATTGCGAAGTGGATCATTGACAAGCATCACGGACATTTTGAGGTGTTGTCACGGACGCAGCTTGGTACGAGGATCCGGGTAGTATTAGAAGCAGAAAAAGGGACGGAAGGACAGAGTTATGTATAACCAGGCGGATGCGCGAAAGACTTTAAAACACTGGCTGTAATTCATAGCCCTCCACCCGCATGTGTATTTGTCGCCTCTTGCGGAGTAAAGACCGCTTGCGTGGGTGAATCGTGGGGGAATCGTAGCAATTGTGACAAACACAAAGATATAAAATCAAATTTATAATTGACAAATTGCCAATAAGAAGGTATACTTAATTCGAAATTAAAAATAAGTTTTCCAAACAAGGCATTCAGACTTTAGAGATTTTAAGAAAAAATTTAGAAAAATTGTCGCGAAAATATTGAAAAATGAAGGGGAAAGGGTATATACTTATTTTGAAATAAAAAAATAGTAGGTGACAATTTTATGAATAAGAAATCTTTGAAGGATGTAAAAGTCAATAATACAGTTCAGGTGTTGGAATACATTTTAAAGGAGGGACAGATCTCCAGAATCGAGATTGCTGAAAAAAGCGGACTTTCACCCAGCACAGTGAGTCAGGCGGTTTCTCTTCTTCTGAAGGATGAGATTGTAGAAGCGGTGCGGGAAGGAGAATCGACGGGGGGAAGAAAACCGATTCTTCTTCAGATGAAAGCGAATTACGGCTGTGTCATCACAGTGGAAATACGCAGGGACGGCGTGAAGGCCCGGATTTTTGATTTGGGAGGTAATCTGCTGGAGGAAAAAGTTTTGTCAAACAGATATGCGGCAGGCAACAGACTTTTGAAGGTGATTGGTGATTTGATTGAGAATATTCAGAAGGGGAATACCGCCATGCCGGCAAAGGTGGTTGGTCTGGGATTGCTGTGCCAGGACGATTTGCCGGAGTATGACCTGATGACAGAATTTTCCACATCGCTTTCTTCCGATGTAATCCGCCTGGAGACGGCAATTAATACCAGATACGGTGTTCCCGTAAAGAAAGAATTGCTGAACCGCTATAGCCTGGACTATTACCTGAAAGCCGTGGATGCAAAGTGTACAGATTATGCATATGTGAATATTGGAGAGAGGATTACTGCAAGCTTTGTACTGAACCGCAAAATGATACATAATTCCGACGATTCTATTTTTGATATCAGTTCGGCCGTTTTAAGCGGAAATTATGCGGGATATGAGCATCGCTCCGGGCGGGGGGTCGAACTGGCACAGGAAGCGATGTTAAGGAAGCTGTCGCCTGAGGCGCTGGCAGTAAAACTGGTTCAGGTCATTAAGAGCGCCCTGCTGTTCTTTCCGGTAAAGGATATTTTTATCGGCGGACAGGTGGAAGAACTGGAAAAGATTGTGGAAAGGGTGTCCCGGGAATTTCCGTTTCAGCCGGTCATCCGGAAGTCAGGTGAGCCGGGAAAACAGATTTATGACGTTTTTGCCAGAAAAATCCTGATCGAAAATTATCGGCAGCTTTTGCCGGAAGGTTAAAAAGTACTTTCTGATCTCTCCAATATCAATAGTATGAAGAATGATTCACATGGTCTGCGCAGGTGTGAATCATTTTTTTATAAAAAAAAGAAAAAGGAGAGGCATTAAATTATGTTACAAGGTATATTGATTTTATTATTTATGCTGTTCATTATGGGGTTGATGGTTACACGTAAAATGCCGACAGTTCTGGCGCTTTTTGTCCTTGCGGTGGGGATCTGTATCATCGGAGGCGTTCCTGCTGTCGCTACGGATACGGACGGCAATTCAGTAGGCTTTTTGCAGACTGTGATGCAGGCGGGGGTACTGCGTCTCGGAGATGCAATCATGGTGGCCATTTTCTCTGCCTGGCTGGGGATGGTGATGGAAAAGACCCGGATCAGCGAAACTATGATTAAAAAAGGCGCCGAGCTCGGAGGAGATAAAACTCTGGTCGTGACGCTGGTTCTCTTTATCGTAGCTTCCGTTTTGTTCTCCGTAGTAAATGGTCTCGGAACCGTAATTATGATCGGTACCATCGTAATTCCGATTTTGGTGTCTGTGGGAGTCGACAAATTTACGGCGTCCGCTGCCATGTTGTTTGCCTATACTGTAGGAAATAATGTGAACCTTTCCAATGTAAATTCCCTGGCAGCTATTGTTGGAACTACTTTTGATGATACCTTTACCATTCAGCTGATCTGCGCTGTTGTTGCGTTTATCGCAGGAGTTGTTTTCTTTACTCTGCGTTTGCGCAAGGTGGGAAGAAAGTATGCGTTTTCTGCCCCGATCGGTGAGGCGGAAAATGATTCGCCTCAGATCAAAGGAGTAACCGGAGTGTTTGCGATGCTTACTCCCATTGTTCCGCTGGTGTTGGTTATTGGTTTTAAAATCCCCCTGATTCCGGCATTTATGTTTTCTATTATCTGGGCGTGCCTCTTTACCTGCGTCAAAACAGGCTGGAAGCAGACGATGAATATGCTGACAAAGACATTGTTTGACGGTTTTGCGGCTGCCGCCCCGTCTGTAACGCTAATGCTGGGAATCGGTATGCTGTTGGTAGCGATCAATGAACCTTCGGTGGCGACAGCTTTGGATCCTGTTATGCGTGTGATTACTCCGAGCTCAGTAGTAGGGTTTATGGCGTTCTTTATCATATTGGCTCCGCTGTGCCTGTATCGCGGGCCGCTCAATATGTGGGGGCTTGGAGCCGGTATTGCGGCATTGATGGTAAATATGAACGTTTTGCCTGCAAATGCAATTATGGGCGGCTTTTGTTCTGTGTCCGTTATGCAGTTGCTGTGCTGCCCGACCAATACGCACAATGTATGGGTGACGAGCTATACGGGCGAAGAGGTGACTTCCGTTACCAAGAAGCTGCTTCCGTGGATTTATCCGGCTGTAATTGCGGGCGTTGTGGCTACCGTGATTCTTTACATGTAGGAAAAATTTTGCAGAGAGGACGGAAAGTTTGAATGAAGGTAAGAATTGGGATTGATGTAGGAGGAACCTTTACCGATGCAGCGCTGATCAACAATGATACGTTTGAGTTGATCAGCACAGTAAAGGTGCCGACTACACACAGTGACAAAGCAGGTGTGGCCGCGGGTATTGTGCAGGTATTGCAGGCGATTATGGAAGAAAATAATGTCCGGCCGGAGGATGTGGCGTTTATCTCGCACGGTACAACACAGGCAACGAACGCGCTGCTGGAGGGCGACGTAGTCAGAGTGGGTATCGTCACCATAGGAAAAGGCATCGAAGGCACGAAGTCGAAGAGCGACACGCTTATGGGGGATATCCCTTTGACGGCGGCAAAAAGCCTCCATTCGGAAAATGAGTATGTAGAGGGCGGAACTGATCTGGACAGGTTCTGTAAAGACGCTGCGGAAGCTGTCCTGAGATTAAAGAATAAAGGCTGTGAAGCTGTGGTGGCGGCGGAGGCTTTCAGTGTGGATCATCCGGAGAACGAGGCAAAGGTATCTGAGATTTGCCGGGAAAATGGTATGGCGGCTACGGCCACCAACGAGATTTCCAAATTGTACGGACTGAAGGTGAGAACGCGGACTGCGGTGGTCAATGCAAGTATTATGCCGAAAATGCTGGATGCGGCTACGATGACAGAGACCAGTATCAAGCGGGCAGGGATCAAAACACCTCTGATGGTCATGCGGTGTGACGGCGGCGTTATGACTGTCGAGGAGGTGAGAAAGAGACCGATTCTGACCATACTTTCCGGCCCCGCAGCAGGTGTGGCAGGGGCGCTGATGTACGAAAAGCTCACCAATGGAATATTTCTGGAAGTAGGGGGTACCAGCACAGATATTTCCTGTGTAAAGGATGGAAAAGTAATGGTCAAATATGCGGAGATAGGCGGCCATAAGACGTATCTGACCTCTCTGGACGTAAGGACAGTGGGCATAGGCGGCGGAAGTATGATGCAGATCGAAAGAGGAAGACTGGTGGACGTGGGGCCAAGAAGTGTTCACATTGCCGGTCTTGCATATGAAGTGTACTCGAACAGCGAGGAAATCGTAGAGCCTGTTCTGCATACCGTGAAACCATCTGAGACGGATCCGGACTATGGATATGTACAGTGTTCCAATGGAAAGAAGTTTGCCCTTTCTCTGGCAGGAGCGGCCAATCTGGCTGGATATGTTCCGGAGGGGGATTATGCAAGAGGAAGTATTGAGGCGGCAAGAAAGGCATGGCAGCCTTTGGCTGACAGCATGGGGATGAGCGTGGAGGATACAGCGCGGGAGGCGCTTCGTCTTTCCGCTCTGAAGAACAGAAAAGTCGTAGAAGGGCTGATTGAAGATTACGGTATGGATACCAGGACTTTGGTGCTGGTAGGCGGCGGAGGAGGAGCGTCCAGTGTTGTTCCGCATTTGGCCGAGGCAATGGGGCTGAAGCACAAAAATGCAAAGAATGCACCAGTAATTTCCACCATTGGGGTGGCACTGGCCATGATTCGCGATACCGTAGAGCGTACCATTGCGAATCCGACACAGGAGGATATCCTGTCTGTGCGCAGAGAGGCGGAGGAACGTGCGATTCAGTCGGGGGCTTCCCCTGAGACGGTAGAGGTGTCTGTGGAGGTGGATACAAGCAAGAACATGGTGCGTGCTATCGCCATCGGAACCACGGAGCTCCGTTCCAAGGATCTGACCAAACGGAAACTGACAGAGGAGGAGATCCGCAAAATAGCGGCGGAGCATATGGATGCGCCGGAGAATACCGTTTATACGGCGGTAAGCAATGGGATGATGTATGCGATGCAGCATAAAGTGTTAAGGAAAAAATTTTTTGGCGTTTTTAAATCTGTAACGAAGCCTACGGTCATCGTGGATGAGGAAGGTGTTGTCCGGCTGCAGAAAAAGAATGGAAAGGTGTACGGGGCCAATGGGGACAACTGGGAGTCTGTGCTGCTCCAGGCAGTGGAGAATATGACGGAATACAATGACGGAGGAAAGACGATGCCAAATACGTACGTTATTTTCGGAAAACGTATTTTGGATCTCTCCGGTCTTTTGGATGAGGCACAGATCAAGTCTCTGGCGGAAGTGGAACTGGCAGCTGTCCGGAAGGACGATACGCTTATGATTCTTACATCCGCAAGAACAGATTAGCAGGAAAAGGAAGAATATATGAAACAATATCCCTTTCCGGATAAAGAAAACAGTATGCAGATTTTACTGACAGATTATGTGAGAAAAAAGATCCCGGAGGAGAAGATCACCGAAATTTTCGACGATGCATGGGCAGCCGGGGAGAAGGAAGCCAGGGAATTTCTGGCACTGGAGGGCGGAGAAGTAAGACACATGATGGGTATTCTGAAAAAAAACGGGATCAGAATTGTTTGCCAGGATATTGACAATGTATTAGGGAAAAACCGTTATTTCTGTGAATACCTGTCAGGAAAGAAGCTGCTTACGATTTACGCAGGATCCGTGAAGCTCTGGTGTGAAAATAATGGTTTCTCTTATGATGAAGGTCTGAATATCATTCTCTGCCATGAATATTTTCATTATCTGGAACAAAATAAAATCGGCATGGTATCCCGCAGATACCAGGTTCCTATTTTGAAAATAGGAGCCTGGGAGCTGGGGAAAACGGGAATTCCCGCCCTCAGTGAAATAGGAGCCAATGCTTTTGCGAAGACGTGTTGGGATTATATGGAGAGCAAAAAGGAGAAGGAAGAATGAGGTATATAAAAGAGATAGACAGGACTATAAAAACGGAAGTATTGGTAATTGGAGGAGGGGCAGCCGGATTTGCGGCGGCAGTGGCTTCTGCCAGAAATGGAGCAGATACGCTTTTGATCGAACGGGAACAGATGTTAGGAGGAACGGCGACCATAGGCTTGGTGGGCCCCTTCATGACTTGTTATAATGACGATCCCACAGAACAGATTGTCAAAGGAATTTTCGATGAACTTTGTGTCAGAATGGAGAAGCGGGGCGGAGCAATTCATCCTTCCAGGGTAGAGGGGATGACCACATATAGTTCCTACTATGACAGAAGTCACTGCCATGTCACGCCGTTTTCTTCTGAAGTGCTTGCTATAGTGATGGAGGAGATGGTTCAGGAAGCGGGAGCCAAAATTCTTTACCATGTCCAGGTGTGCGATGTTCTTACAGAAGAAGGAAAGATTACGGGCGTTCTGGCATCCCTGAAGGAAGGCTTGACGCTCATAGAGGCGGATACCTATATTGACTGTACCGGTGATGCGGATGTGGCTTACTACGGAGGAGAAGAGTTTGTCAAGGGAGATGAAAAAGACGGTATTATGCAGCCGGTTAGCCTGTTCTTCGAAGTGGGAAATATTGATCGGGATAAATTTGTGGGAACTCTCGAAGAAAAGAAGCTGAAAGGCGAACTCGGCATTCCGGGAGAGAACTGCTGGTCCTGGTGTATAAAGGAAGCGAGAGAAAACGGGGACTGGACCATTGAACGTAATGAAATAGGAAATTATGAACAGCCTACAAAGGGGCGCTGGAAAATTAACACGACGCGGATGACTTATGTGGACGCTACAAACACGGAAGAAATCAGTAAGGCGGTTATGGAAGGGCGTCAGCAGGTACAGCAGGTTCTGCATTTTCTGCAGAAGTATGTGCCGGGATGTGAAAACATAGAGCTTATTCAGGTGGCGTCCGCCCTGGGCGTTCGTGAGACGCGGCATGTGCAGGGACGCTACAAACTGACAGCGCAGGACATTATGGAGAAAAAGCATTTTGATGATGCAATCTGTACATTTGCCTATGCGATTGACATTCATAATTCGGAAGGAGGAGGAGCCACCTTTCAGCAGGTGGATGGGTATTATACGATTCCTTTCCGGTGTCTTGTTCCGATGCATATTAAAAATCTGCTGGTGGCGGGACGGTGTATCAGCGGCACTTCGGAAGCGGCGGCAAGTTATCGCGTAATTCCCTGCTGTATGGCAACCGGACAGGCGGCGGGGACTGCCGCTGCGCTGGCAGTAAAGGAAAATGTAACTCCGGGTGATGTGGATATCAGGAAACTGCAGGATGTACTGGTTTCCCAGGGAGTGGTGATCAAGTAAGAAAAGATAAAACCGGGAGACGCGAAACTCGTATTTCTGGCAAAGGAGAAGATATTTTTTGACATCTGCTGTTATCTGGTGCTAGAATAGTATCTGATCAGACAGGCATCATATCACGCAAAGTTCTGGTGATGTTCTGCCGGGAATACGAGGAGGAAAAAATTATGTTAAATCAGCTTGCGATTTTTGCAGAAAACAAAAAGGGAACGATGCAGAAGATTACCGGAATACTTACGGCAAATGATATCAATATTCTGGGTTCCGTTACAAACGACAGTGCGGAGTACGGGATTATCCGTATGCTGGTATCCGATCCGGAGACGGCGATGAAAGCATTAAGTGAGGCGGGATATCTCTGCAAATTAACGGATGTTCTCGGCGTAGAGGTAGCCGATGAGGTGGGAAATCTGAATCGTCTTCTGGTGGCGTTGGAGGAGAGCAATATTAGCGTCGACTATCTGTACCTGTCCTTCGATCGGGAAAAAGGAAGTCCGATCATGGTGCTTCATGTAAATGATACCGCGGAAGTGGAAGAGTGTCTGAAATATAAGGGATTTCATGTGCTGTAAGCAACCCATTTATTCCCGCGGGCAATGAGCCAGGTGCCGTGCTTGCACGAGCATTTGGCGAATAAGCCAATGGGTTGAAAATTTTTTTAGTTTTTGTAATTTGCGCTTGACCTTCACGTTACGTTATGCACTATGCTGATTCCATCAGGGACAGGAGGAACAGTGGATGAAAACGGTAAAGGAAGTTTCTGTACTTACGGGAATCAGCGTGCGCACGCTTCACTGGTATGATGAGATCGGGCTTTTGAAGCCTTCCGCGGTCAGTGATGCCGGCTATAGGCTTTATGACGATAAGGCTCTGGAAAGGCTGCAGCAAATTTTGTTTTTCCGGGAATTTGATCTGCCGCTCAGGGAGATTAAGTCCATAATGGATAATCCTGCTCTTGACAGAAATCACATTTTATTAAGTCAGCGAAGAATGCTGGAACAGAAAAAAGAGCGCCTGGAGCGCCTGATTTCCGGCATTGATGACATTTTGAAGGGAGAGAACAGGATGGACTTTACAGTATTTGACCAGAACGACATCGAACAGCTCTATCAGTCGATCATGAGCCAGATGACGGACGAACAGAAAAAGCAGTATATGAAAAACTATATTTTGGCGGACGAATGTGCGGCCGCTGAAACGAGCGGCGCAGAAAATGTCCTCACGGATATGGAAGAGGTGGAAGCCGAATTTCACAAAATGTTTGTGAGAAATGCATCTGGAGAGCAGGCTCAGAAAAATTTCCGGAAGCTGGTAGAGTGGTACGGAGATAAGGAGCAGGTGTTGAAGGGGGCAAAGCCGATGGAACCGGAAATCTTTGCGGCATATCAGAACCGGCTGGACGCAGTGCTGAAAAAGCTTGCGGCAAAGCGCGGAGAGGATGTTTCCGGTTTTCCGGTCAGAGAGCTTATCGGAGAATACGATTTCGTATCCGGACAGCTTTATCAGATGAGGGATGTGAAGGTGGTCATGAAGGACCTTGCCGCATTTTATCAGGCAAATGAACAGGCAAAGGCTGCGTTTGAAAAACAGTACGGCGAGGGATTCGTGGAATTCTTTGCGGCGGCTGTAGAAGAATTTTATAAATAAGATGCTGCATGGGTGTCCCAGGGTCGCTTTGACTTCGGGGCACCTATGCGGTGGTGCCAAATGGACATGCCCTAAAGGACTAGCTTCGCGTCGCAAGCATGTCCATTTGGCTCATTGCAAGCATGCCCGCTTGGCTCATTGCTTGTACGTCCATTTGACTCGTTGCTTGCGGGAACAAAAAATGAGTTTCGGAACGGGATATATACGAAAGAAACAGGTGTGCAGAAACGGATGGGGCTCTGCCAAAACCCGGAGAGGGGAAGAGTGTATGAAATTTAAAGGGAAAGCAGCAGTATGGTTCTGGGGGATTTTTGTGGTTGGAAATGCGCTGTTTTTGTGGAAGCTGATATTTTCATCAAATAATCTTCCGGAGCTGATTGTTGGGATGGCGATGTTTGAAGTGGTCTTTCTTCCAATACTTTTGCGAAATTATATCTTTCTTGGCTTAGGCAGTGTGACGGTTGTTTTTGGAATCGGCAAAGATTCCATAAAGATAAGTGATATTATCGAGGTGTACCAGACGCATAATCCGATTGCTTCGAGCGCAGCGTCGCTGGATCGGATTGTTATAAAGGGAAGAAGGCAGGAAATTATGTGTGCGGTGCAGGAAAAACAGCGCTTTTTTGAGGAATTGAAAAAACGTAATCCGCAAATTAAGGGAATCTGAGAGGAGAATATCTGAAGTGTCAAATTTATACGAAAGAACAGACATCTATGATTTACTTGAAAATGAAGAGAGACATCGCGAGGTAAGAAGGCATTGGGAAAAGGTTCTGGAGGGAAAAAATATTCATACGATGCTGGATGTCAGCATCGGGACCGGTAATCTGACACTTCCTGCGGCAGAGCTTGGCGTTAAGCTTTCCGGTTCGGATCTAAGCAGCGCAATGCTGAGAAAATGTGAAGAAAAAGCGCAGGCGAAGAGTCTGGAAATTGATTTAAGAGAAAGCGATTTCCGGGAACTGAAGCAGAATTTCAGTGAAACATATGATTGTGTGGCGAGCACGGGCAATTCTATACCATATGTGACAAATGAAGAAGCAGAGGCGGTGCTGGAACAGATGGATGCCCTGGTAAAATCCGGTGGGTATCTTTATTTTGATATGCGGAACTGGGATAAGATTCTGGAAAAACGGCAGCGTTTTTATCTGTATAACCCGGTGTTTGACGGAGATACCCGGATTAATTTCCTTCAAGTGTGGGATTACAACGCAGATGAGTCTATGACATTCCATCTGCTCTATTTGTTTGAAAAGGACGGGAAAATATTTCAGAAAGAACATTTTGAAGAGCATTATTTTCCAATAAAAAGATCGCGCCTGCTGGAAAAGCTGGAGTCCATGGGGTACAGAAAGCTGCAGGTAATGTGTTATCCGGCGTACTTTGAGGAGGTGGGACCGGATAAAGCGGACTGGTACTGTGTGATCGCACAAAAAGAATAACCGGTCTGTAAATGCGATTTGCGAATGGGTTGAATGACAGAGTAAATTGTTACAGTTTACGCCAGCCTCAAACATCTGCTGCGACGCGAAGCTAGTCCTGTGGGTTTGAGGCGTGAGAACGTGATTCAAGCGTGAGCAAATCCCAATCGCGAAGCGAATTTTAAATGGATTTGCAAAGGTTGCTGTGAACGGAGTGAACAGTAAATTTGCGAATGCTGCTGGAAAATTATCCTTGTACAGATGAGGCTTTCTGTGTATAATGGCAGTGAGAGAAACACCAGAACAGGAGGAACGGCAATGCGCTGTTGGACTGCGAAAACCAGACATTCCGGCGTAAAGTACATATGGACTGTTCTCCTGCTGATCGTTCTGGAGCTGGCTTCTGTTTCCGGAAAAATAAAGATGGCTATTTATCTGCCGCGCGAAGTGGAAGGACAGGCCACAAGCGCAGCTATCTGCAGAATCGGAACAGCAACCCCGGTCGCTGTCTTGTCAGCAGCGCCGCGGGACGCAGAAATCATCGGGCGTGCCGGTACGGGAGAACAGCGGGTGCAGCAAAGAGCGGTTTCCCGAACCTGCATATCCATATGCGGGATATTTGTGTTGTTTCTCTATCGTCTTGTGCGGCGGCTTCTTTACAGGCTGTCGAATAAACAGTCATATCGGAGATCCGATTTTACGATCTCGTATCAATACAACTTATCTTATTTGTAACCACCAGGATATTCTGAAAAGTGCTTCAGATTTAATTTGAGGACGGGAGGGATATCTATGGGAATGCACATAGTGGCAGGTCTGCTGTTTGCAGTAGTGATCGCTGTTGTGGCATGGATCTGGTGGTTTGAAAGAAAAAGTCAGTAAATTAATGAGTGGACCGGGTGAAAAGCCCGGTTCATTTTTTTGTGTGGTATTTTTATAGTACACCTGGTTGTGTACGATGGTTATATCTGAAAACCCTATTCGCGAAGCGAATTTTTAATGGATTTGCGAAGGTTGCTGTGAAAGAAGTGAACAGTAATGATTTTTCAGATTTTTTTAATGAATATATAAAATATCATGTACAATATATTTCTGGCTATGTTATACTGATTTTATTAAGGAGTAGGGGAGGGATACCATGCCCAAAGGGACAAATCAGAAATTTAAATTGTATCGTCTTGCTCAGATCATGCAGGAAAAAACGGACGAAAATCATTATCTTACGATGTCGGAAATCATTGCAGCATTAGGTGAATATGGGATTACGGCAGATCGGAAAAGTATTTATACTGATGTCCATTTGAGCTTCCTGAACTGAAATTGCTTGTGGATGCGATTCAGTCCTCGAAGTTTATCACAGAAAAAAAGTCTAATGTGTTAATACGAAAACTGGAAACACTGGCAAGCCGGTATGAGGCGGGAAAGCTGCAGCGGCAGGTATATGTTGCAGGGCGGATAAAGACGATGAATGAAAGTATCTATTATACAGTGGATGTAGTGCATAATGCGATTTCGGAGAATCGGAAAATTCGTTTTCAGTACTATCAATGGAACGTGAAAAAAGAGATGGAGCTTCGACATGACGGAAGGTATTATGACATCAGTCCATGGGGCCTATCGTGGGATGATGAAAACTATTATCTGGTTGGCTACGATTCCGGGGCAAAACAGATTAAGCATTATCGTGTGGATAAAATGCTGCATATACAGATGTCAGATGAGGAACGGGATGGAAAAGAAAGCTTTAAAAAGCTGGATATGGCAGATTACGCAAAGAAAAGTTTTGGAATGTTTGGTGGAAAAGAGCAGAACGTAAAGCTTTTAGTGGAAAATAGCCTGGCGGGCGTTATTATAGATCGGTTTGGAAAAGATGTGAGGATGATTCCATTGGATGAGAAACACTTTACCGTCAGCGTAAAAGTATATGCCAGCAGACAGTTTCTGGGATGGATTTTTTCTCTGGGAGAAAATGTGAAGATTATCGGACCGCCAGAGATAGTAGAACAGATGAAATATGAGACGGAGCGTTTGATGCGGCAGTATAATATTTCTGAAAATAAATAAAAAAGCCTGTAATAAACAGGCTTTATCCGCACACTGCGGACCACGTTATGTGGCGATTTGAATAAATTTTTATTTGAACTTATGATGTAAATTTAGTATGGTACTAAACTTATTCTTAGTATAATAACAAAAAAGAAAAATGTCAATAAATATTTTGTGATAAGGAGAAGGATATTTTGTGATAAGGAGAAGGATTATGGGACAGGAATATTTTTTAGGTTTGGATATGGGAACCGGTTCAACTGGCTGGGCGGTAACGGATGAGAAATATCAGGTTCTTAGAAAACATGGAAAATCATTATGGGGAGTACGTCTGTTTGAAAGCGCATCAACGGCGGAAGAGAGACGTGCGTTCCGGACTTCAAGAAGACGACTGGACAGAAGAAATTGGCGCATAGAAATTTTGCAGGAAATCTTTTCAGAGGAAATTTCAAAAGTTGATGCGGGGTTCTTTCTGCGAATGAAAGAGAGCAAGTATTATCCGGAGGACAAGCGGGATTTGGAAGGAAGATGCCCGGAATTACCGTATACGTTGTTCGCAGATAAGGATTATGATGACAAAACATATCACAAAGAGTTTCCGACAATCTACCATCTTCGAAAAATGCTGATGGAAACAAAAGATACACCGGATATCCGTCTGGTTTATCTGGCGTTTCATCATATATTGAAACATAGAGGCCACTTCCTGCTTCCAGGAGATATTAATCAGGTAAAAGAATTTGATGCAACATTCAAACAGCTCTTAGAAAACATAAAGAACGAAGAATTGGACTTTGGCTTAACTATTGAAGAGGAAAAGTTTCATTTGGTGGAAGAAATTTTAAAGAATAGGAAACTGACAAGATCAGCTAGAAAAACACAATTAATAAAGGTACTTGATGCAAAAACAAGTTGTGCAAAAGCAGTTTGCAACTTATTGGCAGGAGGAACGGTAAAATTAAGTGATATTTTTTCGGATAGTGATCTGGAAGGCTGTGAACGTTCGAAAATTTCGTTTTCTGATAGTGGGTATGATGATTATGCAGGAATTGTTGAGGCGGACCTGGGCGAACGCTATTATATTATAGAGTCCGCCAAAGCGGTATACGATTGGTCTTTATTGGTGGATGTTTTAAGGGACAGCACCTCTATTTCAGAAGCAAAAGTGCGTATTTATGAAAAGCATAAGACGGATCTGGCTTTATTGAAGCACGCAGTGCGCAGATATCTTACAAAAGAGGAATATGCGCAGCTTTTCGTAAGGACAGAAAGTAAGCTGTATAATTATTGTGCATACATTGGAATGATCAGAAAAAACGGAAAGAAACAGGAAGTGCAGGAACAGTGCGGTAAAACAGAGTTTTATGACTTCCTAAAGAAAAAGGTTGTACCCAGATTGGAAGAGCGAGGCGCAGAGGAGGCAAAATATATCCTGCAGGAAATGGAACAGGAAAATTTTTTGCCGAAACAGATAACCAGGGATAATGGGGTTATTCCGTATCAAATTCATAAGTATGAATTGGAGAGAATCATTGACAATTTGAAAGACAGGATTCCGCTGCTGAAGGAAAGCGGAGAAAAAATAGTGCAATTATTCGAATTTCGCATTCCATATTATGTCGGTCCAATAAATAAGATTGTGAATAAGGACAATTCAAAATTTACGTGGGCGGAAAGAAAAAGCAGTGAGAAGGTTTATCCATGGAATTTTACGGAAGTAATTGATGTGGAAGCAAGTGCGGAGAAATTCATCCGGCGTATGACAAATAAATGCGCTTATTTGACAGGAAAGGATGTACTGCCGAAGGATTCTCTGCTGTACAGTAAATTTATGGTATTAAATGAGCTGAATAATCTGCGTTTGAATGGGGTAAAGATTTCCGTTGAATTAAAGCAGAAAATATATACCGATTTATTTTGCAGATATAGAAAAGTTACACAGAGAAAATTAAAAGATTATTTGACGCGCGAAGGAATTGTTAAAAAAGATGTTGAAATAACAGGAATTGACGGTGATTTTAAAGCGGCGCTGACGGCGTATCATGACTTTAAAGAAAAGCTCACTGGAAAAGAGTTAAGTACAAGAGAAAAAGAAATGATCATCCGGAATATTGTACTGTTCGGAGAAGATAAAAAACTTTTAAGACAGCGGCTGACGAAAATGTTGCCCGATCTGACTGAAAAGCAGATAAAAAATATAAGTATGTTGTCATATAAAAGGTGGGGGAGATTATCAAAAGAATTTCTTGAAGAAATTACGGTTCCGGCTCCGGAAACCGGAGAAGTGTGGAATATCATTACCGCTTTATGGGAAACAAACGACAACTTAATGCAGCTTTTGGGGAGAGAATACCAGTTCAGCGAAGAAATAAATACTTATAATGGAAATCTGGAAAATACCAAATTAAGCTATAAGATGGTGGAGGATTTATATGTATCGCCGGCAGTAAAACGTCAGATCTGGCAGACATTGCAGATCGTGAAGGAAATTCAGAAGATTATGGGACAAGCGCCGAAGCGTGTTTTTGTAGAAATGGCAAGAGAGAAGCAGGAAAGCAAGCGTACGGAATCCAGAAAAAAACAGCTGCAGGAATTATATAAAGCGTGCAGAAATGAGGAAAAAGACTGGATTGGAGAATTGGGAAAGCTTGAAGACTATCAGCTGCGAAGCGATAAATTATATCTCTATTATACGCAGATGGGACGCTGTATGTATTCCGGAGAAGTGATTGATCTGGAAGATCTGTGGGATAATACGAAATATGACATCGATCATATTTATCCGCAGTCGAAGACAATGGATGACAGTCTGAACAACCGGGTGCTGGTAAAGAAAGAATGCAATGCAAAAAAATCAGATACGTATCCGATTAAAGAAGAAACTCGCAAAATAATGACTCCTTTTTGGAAAACTCTGTTGGACAGAAAATTCATCAGCAAAGAAAAATATGAACGTCTTGTCCGCGGAACGGAATTTGAGGCAAATGAGCTTGCTGGCTTTATTGAAAGACAAATTGTTGAAACCCGCCAAAGTACGAAAGCGGTTGCAGACATTTTGAAACAGGCATTGCCGGATACGGAGATCGTGTATGTAAAGGCAAAAACGGTATCACAGTTCCGGCAGGATTTTGGGTTTGTTAAGGTTCGTGAGATGAACGACTTACATCATGCGAAGGATGCTTATTTGAATGTTGTGGTGGGAAATACATATTTTGTGAAATTTACAAAGAATGCAGCATGGTTTGTGAAAGAGAATCCTGGGCGGACGTATAATCTGAAGAAAATGTTTACCTCAGAACAGGATGTCTGCAGAAATGGTGAAGTGGCCTGGAAAGCAGGCGGAAAAGGAAGTATTGTGATTGTCAGAAAGTATATGGAAAAAAATAATATTCTGGTGACACGGAAAGCGTATGAGGTAAAAGGCGGCTTATTTGATCAGCAGATTATGAAAAAGGGAAAAGGACAGGTTGCTGTTAAGGGTAGTGATGAAAGACTTTCTGATATTCAGAAATATGGCGGTTATAATAAAGCTGCCGGGGCATATTTTATGCTTGTGAAATCGAAAGATAAGAAGGGAGCAGAAATCCGTACGCTGGAATTTATACCTCTTTATCTAAAGAAAAGGATTGAAAGCAGCGAAGAGGAAGCAATCTCATATCTGAAAAATGAGCGGAGGTTAATAGAGCCGGAGATTCTATTAAAAAAGATTAAAACGGATACATTATTTAAAGCAGACGGTTTTAAAATGTGGCTATCGGGCAGAACCGGTGGACGATTAATTTTTAAAGGGGCTAATCAGCTGCTTTTATCGACGCAAGATACAGAGAAGCTGAAAAAAGTCGTTAAGTTCTGCAACAGGCGAAAGGAAAATAAAAATCTCAGAGTAGTTAAGGAAGACTCGTTGTCAGAGAAGGAAGTGGTAGAATTATATGATACGTTTCTCGATAAAATACGAAATACGGTATACAAAGTGCGGCTATCCGCTCAGGAAAAAACATTGGTTGATTGTCGGGAAAAGTTTATCAAACTGAGTCTGGAGGATAAGTGCTTAATTGTTTTTGAAATTCTGCACATATTTCAGTGTCAAAGCGGTTCGGCAAATTTAAAATTAATAGGCGGACCGGGAAGTGCAGGAATTTTAGTTATGAATAATGATATTTCCAAATGTAATCAGATATCAATAATAAATCAATCTCCAACGGGAATCTACGAACAGGAGATTGATCTGTTAAAGATTTGAGCTGGCGTATAATCGTTATCTCCAAACGGGCAAAACTGGATCTTCAGCTGGGATATATGGTTGTGCGCAGTGAGGAGATAACGAAGATTGTGTTAAGCGAAATATCTACGATATTGATTGAATCTACGGCAGTATCATTGACGACCAGTTTGCTTGCCGAGCTGGCGAGAAGAAAGGTAAAGGTTATTTTTTGTGATGAAAAGAGAAATCCGCAGGCAGAACTTGTCCCTTACTATGGCTGTCATAATGATACATTGAAGATCAAAAAGCAACTGCAGTGGGATGCAGCTACCGTGGAGAGCATCTGGACACGCATTGTATCAGAAAAAATATCAAATCAGGCGTTATTATTGAGAAAAACAGGGCATGATGAATGTGAGCTGTTATATGATTATGTGGAGCAGTTACAGCCAGGTGATGTGACAAACCGGGAAGGACATGCGGCTAAAGTATATTTTAATGCTTTGTTTGGGAAAAACTTTAGCCGTGATGATGAGGAATGTGTTACGAATGCGGTGTTGAATTATGGGTATGCACTCATCTTGTCGGCGGTGAATCGCGAGGTGAGTGCGAATGGTTATCTGACGCAGTTGGGGTTGTGGCATGACAATCAGTTTAACCATTTCAATTTGAGCTGTGATCTTATGGAACCAATCCGGATCATTGTAGATGAGTTTGTGTATTTTCACAACTTTAGTCTGTTTGAGACAGAAGAAAAACATAAAGTGGCAGATATTTTAAACCAGCCAGTGCGTATCAATAACACGGAACAGCTTTTGATCAATGCGATTAAAATCTATGTTAAAAGTGTTTTTGATGCACTGAATCAAGACAGATTGGAGGAAATTCGTTTTATCGAACTATGAGTTACCGATTTATGAGAATGATAGTATTTTTTGATTTACCATCCGTTACTTATGTTGATCAAAAAGAATATAATAAATTTCATAAATTTTTAATAAAAAACGGGTACATTATGATGCAAGAAAGTGTATA
>NZ_CAJKOX010000039.1 GCF_905201705.1 uncultured Marvinbryantia sp. | reverse complement strand
AAATATTCTAAAAATCTGCAAAAAACTATTGACTTTTCTTAGCAGGTTTTGTTGCCGACAAAGACATCCGGGGGACGTTTTTTGGTGCCTTAAAAATGGATATCCACAGGTCTGACTGAGACGCGCCGAAGGATACAGGATGTCGGATTATGTCACAAACGGGTTTTTGTCTATTGTGAAAAAATTTTGGATTAATTATAATATTGATGAGCGATTTTGAAAGTGCGAAGCGCGTAAAAATCGATGGAATCTCATTTTTCAGGCAACTCATATGTAAAAACAGAAGAGTACACCCTGGGGCGGGAGCCTCAGAGCGGGAAGGAGCGGTTTGTATTGAATATTTTATTTACAGTGAACAGAGGATATATGGAGCATGTGCTGGACTGTATACGGTCGATTGTGCGATTCCCGTCTGAGGACGGATACGATATCTATATTTTACATTCCGACTTGCAGGAACAGGACCAGAGCGATGCCGCCGCGCAGGTGGAGGATGGGGATACACGGCTGCATTTTCGGTTTGTGGAGCCGTCTGTATTTGCCTCCTTTCCGGAGAGCGAGAGATATCCCAGATTAATTTACTACCGTATTTTTGCCGCCTCCCTGCTTCCGCCGGAGATGGACAGGATTCTGTATCTGGATGGCGACACGCTTGTCATCAATCCGCTGGACGAGCTGTACAACATGGATTTTGAGGGTAACTATTTTCTGGCGTGCACGCATGTGCGGAAATTCCTCACGAAGGTGAACCAGTACCGGCTCGGCATGGAGGAAGTGAGCACCTATATCAACAGCGGAGTTCTGCTGATGAATTTAAAGGAATTAAGAGAAAAGCAGGATTTTGAAGAAATCGCGTCGTTTGTGGAGAAGCGGGGGCGGTATCTCACCCTGCCGGACCAGGATATCATAACTGCCCTGTACGGAAACAAAACGGGAATTCTGGACACTATGAAATATAACCTGAGCGACAGGATGATTTCCGTCTACAATACGGAACCGGGGCATAAAAAAATCAATCTGGAGTGGGTGCGCAAAAACGCGGTCGTTATCCACTATTACGGAAAGCAGAAGCCGTGGAAAAAACCATATCTGGGGATACTGGATGTTTTTTACCGGGAGCTGAAGGAGGAAGCGCCGGGAGAAATCTGCGGCGCCGTCCAAAATGAACCGGAAGCATAACGGGGCAGGAGATACGGATCCGGAAACGCAATAGGGCGGAAACACCGGCGCCGGAAGGTCACGAAAAGCCTGCCGGAGACAGAGAAGGAGAGGATTTGTTATGGCAAAGAAGGAATTGGGAATACCCAGGCAGCTTCCGGTAATCGGGCTGCCGCGGGCAATGCTGTACTACCGTTATGCGGTATTGTGGAAAACATTTTTTTCGCAGCTTGGTATTGAAACGATTACCAGCGCACCGACGACAAAGGGCGTCCTGGAGGACGGAACCGCCTGCGCAATTGACGAAGCGTGCCTGGCAACGAAAATTTTTCTGGGACATGTGAAAGCCCTGATTGGAAAATGCGATTATATACTGATTCCGCGGATTTCCAACTTTGGTCAGCAGCGCAGCATGTGTACGAAGTTTGAGGCGCTTTACGATATGACCGCCAATACGTTCCGCAGTACCGGACAGAAGTTTCTTTCCTACAATGTGGATGTGAGACATAAACAGGATGAGGAAAAGGCATTTCTGGATATGGGCGTTTTGCTGGGATTTCACAGAAAAGAAGCGGAGAAGGCATATAAAAAAGCAAAAAAGGCGGAGCTGGAGGATTTAAAGCTGAAAATAAAGAACCAGGAAAAGCTGTATCAGCTTCCGAAAACAAAAATCCTGGTGGCGGGGCACAGCTATATGATCGAGGATGCCTATATCGGAAAGCCGGTCTTAAAAATGCTGAGAAAGCTGGATGCAGTGCCGATCCGGGCGGATATTACGGAGCGCAAAGCGGCGCTGGAGCAGAGCCTGAAGCTGTCGCCCACCCTGAAGTGGGAGGTCAACCGCGAGATTGCAGGAAGCGTTTACAAAAACCGGGAGCGCGTGGACGGCATCATTCTTCTGAGCGCATTCCCGTGCGGACCGGATTCGATGGTAAATGAAATGCTGATGCGCAAAAATAACGGCATTCCGGTTCTGAATCTGGTGATGGATGGGCAGAACGGGGACGCCGGAGTGGAGACAAGGGTGGAAAGCTTTATTGATATTATCGGATTTAAGAAGGGGAAATTATAATGGAGAAAGAGACAAAAGTATCGTTTCCCATGATTGCAAGATACAATTATGCTATCCGCTACATCGTGGAGAACGGGCTTGAGATAAAATATGTGATGCAGCCCCGCATGACCAGACGGACCATCGAGTTGGGCAGCCGCTACAGTCCGGATTCCGTCTGTACACCGTTTAAGAGCACGCTCGGCAGCATGATCGAGGCGCTGGAAGCGGGAGCGAATACGATTCTGATGACGAATGGATTATGCCGTCTGGGATATTACGGGGAATTGCAGGAGCAGATACTGCGCGACCTGGGTTATCAGTTTGAGTTTGTCAATTTATCGGAATATACGACCGGAAAGAAAAGAGACTATCTGAAAGCGGTAAAAAGACTGAACCCGAAATATAAAGTTGCCAGGCTGACCGCCGCAGGCATTGAAGGCATCAAAATGGCGGAATATATCGATGAATTAGAGGGGATATATTATAAAAGCTGCGGATTCGAGGCGGAAAAGGGAAGCTGCAAAAAAATTTTTGACGACTTTTTAAACGCTATGCAGGCGGCTTCGTCAAAATCGGAAATCGAATCGGCGTACCGGAAGGCGAAGAGCGCCTTTTCGCAGGTGAAGCTGAATAAGCCGAAGACGCCGCTGCGTGTAGGGATCATCGGTGAATATTTCACGGTGATGGACAGCTTTTCTAATCTGGAGCTGGAGCAGAAGCTGGCGGATATGGGAGTGGAGGTACACCGCTGGATGAACATTACCAACCGCAACCTGCATTACAGCGGCGAGAAAAACATGAATGTGCGGATAAAGGACCTCTGTACCTACGAGATGGGGCCGACCTCCACTGCCAACATCTGGTGCGCCAGAGATTACGCCGAGCGGGGCTTTGACGGCATCATCCATGTAAAATCGGCAGGCTGTACGCCGGAGATGGACATCATGCCGGTGCTGCAGAACATTGGCGCGGACTATAAAATCCCCATCCTGTACCTGACATATGATTCACAGACGAGCGATACGGGACTGATGACAAGAATCGAGGCATTTTACGATATGATTCAGATGAGAAAGAAGGTAATCCGATGAAGGAAGCGTATCTGGGAATCGACGTGGGGTCGATTTCTACAAAGGGAGTTATTATAAATAAGGACAACGAGGTGCTGGCGAGCGAGTATATCTGGACCGAGGGGGATCCCATTGGGGCGGTAAAAAAGCTGGTTGCCCTGTTGGAAAAACAATTTGACAAGTCCGCTTACCGGATCGTGGCGACCGGGACGACCGGGAGCGCCCGGCGGCTGGTGGGCACTATTGTCGGGGCAACGATGGTAAAAAATGAAATTACCGCCCATGCCGTTGGCACGACGACCTTTTATCCGGGCGTGCGCACCATCCTGGAGATCGGCGGACAGGATTCCAAAATCATACTGGTGGAAAACGGCGTGGCGGTGGATTATGCCATGAACACCCTGTGCGCGGCGGGAACCGGAGCTTTTCTCTCCAGCCAGTCAAAGCGTCTGGGAATCGAGGTGGAGGATATGGGCGAGATCGCGCTTCACTCGAAGCATCCGACGCAGATCGCGGCAAGATGTACCGTTTTTGCGGAGTCGGACCTGGTCCATAAAATCCAGATGGGACATACGAAGGAGGACATCATCGCCGGACTCTGCAACGCGGTCGTTTCGAATTACCTCAACAATGTGGGAAAGGGCAAGAAGATTGTTCCGCCGATTGTTTTCCAGGGCGGCGTCAGCAAAAATATCGGCGTGGTGGAGGCGTTCCGCAGAGCGCTCGGGTATGATGTGCAGGTCGATAAAAACGGACATCTGATGGGCGCGCTCGGAGCGGCGATTCTGGCAAAGAAAAGTGAAAAGCGAAAAGAATTCGATTTTTCAATGGAAGATATGAACTTCCGCACGCGCGAAATCTGCTGCGGGCGCTGCTCCAACAACTGCGAAATCATGTGCGTTTACCGCGACGATGTACTGATAGACAGCTGGGGAAACCGCTGCGAAAAAGGGGAGCTGGTTCACTGAACGAATATTCACGCAGACGCAAAAGCGATTGCAAAGACTGCAGAAGTGTGCGAAAATAAAAATATGAAAAAGAATTATTAAGCAGGCAGAACTGGTTCCGGGACAATTTAAAGAAGCAGGATTTCCGGGATCTGTACCGGGCGATGGAAAACAGGGACGCCGGCAGGATGAGTGAGATCTTAAATGAGCAGCTGTTTTCCACGATCAGTTTTTATGACAGTGCAGAGAATTTTTATCATGGATTTCTTGCGGGAATTTTAAGTCAGAGCGATCGGTATCTGGTCCAGTCTAACAGAGAAACGGGAAACGGCCGCTGCGATCTGATGATAAAAAGCCCGTCTCTGCGGGGAAAAGCGTTTGTCATTGAAGTGAAGGTGTCGAAGGAAATTGATGATTTGGAAAAAGACGCTGAGATTGCCATCCGGCAGATTCACGACAGGGGATATATAAAAGAACTGCAGGCAGAAGGATACCGTGATATTACCTGCTACGGGATCTCTTTTTTCCGGAAGGACTGTGAAGTGCGGCTGGATGAAACGTAAGCCCCTGCTTTTACACCTTTATCCATATACTCGTTGTATAAAAAAGTGAAGGACGGAGGAGAATATGATGCTGGATATGATAGAACTGTATTATTTCAGCCCTACAGGCGGAACGAAAAAAACGGGAGAAATTTTTTGTGAAGCGATTGCCCGGAAAGTAAAAACGGTAAATCTGGGACTGTACGGCAAAGCAGCAGAGGAGCCGGAGGGCGAAGTGGTTGTTGTGGCCGTGCCTGTTTTCGGAGGCAGAGTTCCGTCTGTTGCAGCAGAAAAGCTGGCGGAACTGGAAGGTTGCGGAAAAAGAGCAGTTACGCTGGCTGTCTATGGCAACCGGGATTATGAGGATGCTCTGCTGGAGCTGAACCGCCTTATGGAGGAGAGGGGATTTTATGTGACGGCAACTGCCGCTCTGATCGCACAGCATTCTATAACTCCGGAGGTCGGTAAAGGCAGACCGGATGAGCAGGATAGAAACTCCATTCTTGCATTTGCGGATAAGGTGCTGGAAAAACTGGAGCATGGTTCTAAGACTTTGGTAAAGGTTCCGGGAAACTATCCGTACAAGAATAAAATGAATGTTCCGTCAGCGCCGGTTTCTCTGGCTTCCTGCAGCCGGTGCGGGAAATGTGTGTCCTTCTGTCCGACCGGGGCAATCCGGATAGAAGAGGACGTGGTGGCAACTGATATTGAAAAGTGTATTTTATGTATGGGGTGTACCGCTGTCTGTCCGGAACATGCGCGCGTGCTTATGCCGCAGCTTCAGGAAAGGATGGACCGGAAGCTTGAGCCGTTCCGGACAATCCGCAGAGAAAATGAATACTTTTTATAAAGACTGAAGCGGAGGGCAGAACGTGAAAGAAAACAAATACGATGAGGAAATGTTTTTTGAAAAGTACAGCAAGATGGAGCGTTCGCAGAAAGGTCTGCAGGGAGCCGGGGAGTGGTCGGAGCTGAAGAAAATCCTTCCCGACTTTCGCGGCAGACGAGTGCTGGATCTGGGCTGCGGATATGGCTGGCACTGCAAATACGCCGCGGACAATGGGGCGCTGTCTGTTCTGGGAACGGACATTTCCCGGAAGATGCTGGAGGTTGCGGAGCGAAAAAACAGTGATTCCAGAATAGAATACCGGCGTATCGCGATGGAGGACCTGGATTTTCCGGCGGGAGCATTTGATGTGGTACTGAGCTCGCTGGCGTTTCACTATGTCCGGGATTTTGAGCCGCTGATAAAAAATATAGCGGTGTGGCTCAGATCCGGCGGAGAGCTGGTGTTTTCGGTGGAGCATCCGGTCTTTACCGCTTATGGGACACAGGACTGGTATTACGACCGGAACGGGGAAATCCTTCATTTTCCGGTGGATAACTACTATTACGAGGGAAAGCGGGAAGCGATATTCCTGGGCGAAAAAGTGACCAAATATCACAGAACACTGACGACATATCTGGAAACGCTGCTGAAAAACGGATTTACGCTCCAGCATGTCATAGAACCGCAGCCACCAGAGGAAATGATGGACCTTGCCGGTATGAAGGATGAAATGCGCCGTCCCATGATGCTGTTGGTGTCAGCGAAAAAGAAATAATTTTTTTCTTCGGAATCCATGCAATATGGGTTCCTTTTCTTTTTAATTTCTGGATAGTCATGTTATCATATTCTCATTTTTTCAACAAAAAATTGTTGCCCCAAAACGATAAAATTTTACTGATAATATCGAAAAATTTTGCTATCAGCAGCTTCCGGAAAAGCATAAAATCAAATCAAATATTATATTGGGAGGCGAATGCCGGCTCATTCGTGAAGGGAGAGATGGAAGATGCCGCGAAGAGAAATAAAGCTGATGGAGAACTGGAAATTTGCGCTGGAAAAGCCCGGTGAATTGTGTTTTGAGACGGTGGACCTGCCGCATGACTGGGCAATCAGCGCTCCGGTGCGGAAAAATATGGAGCAGGGAGAAGCGCAGGGCTTTTGCGACCGCTGGGGTGTGGGCTGGTACTTAAGAGCAGTGGAGCTGGAGGAGAAAAAAGCCGGATATCGCTATTATCTGGATTTTGACGGAATTTATGAGGACAGCACCGTCTGGGTTAACGGGCAGGAAGCGGGCGGACGGAAGTATGGCTATAGCCCGTTCCGGCTGGATATTACGGATTATGTGCAGAAAGGCGATAACGAAATCCGTATCCGGGTGGACAACAGTAAGAAACCGGCGGATCGTTGGTACAGCGGTGCAGGTATTTACAGGACAGTCCGGTGGATAGAGACGGAAGAGCAGCATCTGGAAGAGGAAAATATCGTGGTGCGGAGCGCCCTTTCCGGGACACGGGCAGAGATAACCGCAGATGTCGGAGTAAAAGGAACCGTCCGGGGCTATCTGACAGAAAAAGGGACACTGTCAGAGGGAAAAGCATTCGAAGCGGCCGGCACAGAGGGAAAGTTGTCGTTTCTGATAGAGGAGCCGAAGCTCTGGTCCGCCGAAAATCCCAATCTGTATGAGCTGATCCTGCAGCTTCTGGACGGGCAGCGGGTTGCAGATACAGTTACCATGAATATCGGAATACGTGATATACAAATGATTCCCGGTCGGGGAATGTTTGTGAACGGGGAAAAAGTCCTGTTAAAAGGCGTGTGCCTTCACCAGGAAGCCGGCTGTGTGGGAACCGCGGTCAGACCGGAGCTGTGGAGAAAACGTCTGGAACAGTTAAAAGAAATGGGCTGCAATGCTATCCGGGCAGCGCACCATGTATTTGCGCGGGAATTTCTGGATCTGTGCGATGAGATGGGCTTTTATGTCTATGAGGAATGCTTCGATAAATGGAAGGGCGGTCTTTATGGACGGTACTTTGACACCGAGTGGAAGAAAGATGTTGAGAGTATGGTCAGACGGGACAGAAACCGCGCCTGTATCTTTATCTGGGGTGTGGGAAACGAGGTGGAAAACCAGGGGCAGGATTCTATGCTGGAAATTTTAAGAATGCTTCGGAATCATGTACGCACGATGGATGACAGACCGGTTACCTGTGCCATGAATCCGCATTTTAAGAGGGAGAGCAATGTGGACCTGTCACAAATCGGGGATATTCAGAAGTTTGTGGATGAGGCGGATGATACGGAAATCTACGACAGAGAAGAGCGCGTAAGGCGCATCCGGAGGATTGCAAAGATTGTGGATGTAATTTCCTGCAACTACCAGGAACAGTGGTACGAGGATATTCACAGCAGCATTCCGGACAAGCTGATTCTCGGTACAGAAACGTATCAGTTTTTCCGGGGACATCCGAACCAGATGATGAATTTCAGCATCGCAAACCCGCAGCTGGAACCGCTGCAGAAGTCCTACGTAATAGGCAGTATGGTCTGGGCGGGGTTTGATTACCTGGGGGAATCTATGGGCTATCCGTCCAGAGGATGGGGCGGGGCGCTGATTCGCACCAACGGGGAACCCAGAACAGGTTACTATATCATGCAGAGCTACTGGAGCGAAAAGCCCATGATACACTTTGCGGTGCTGGATTATTCTCTGGAGGGGGAAGGCGTAAAGGAGCACTGGGATATGCCGCCTTATGCGGAGCACTGGCATTTTCCGCAGTATCGCAGGCGGGTAATACCATATATGATAGCCAGTAACTGTGAAGAGGTGCGGCTGTTTTTAAACGGAAAACAGTTTTATGTCCCGCGACCGGATACGTGCCCCGACCGCCTGATTACGGGCTATCTGCCGTGGCAGCCGGGAACGGTGGAAGTTGTCGGATACCGGAACGGAAAAGAAGTCTGCCGTCATACGGTTGCAACGCCGGGGATGGCGGTCAGACTGCTGTTTGAACAGCCGGTTATAAGATGCAGAGCAGAAAAGGGCTATGAACTGCTGCTGACAGTCCGGGCGGCAGATGAGCAGGGAAGATGGTATTTCCGGGAAAGCTCCAGGGTAAGATTTGCCGTGGAGGGACCTGCAAAGATTCTCGCTGTGGATAACGGAGATTTAATGAGCGGCGCAAGCTATCGGGAAGATTTCATTCATCTGTACCACGGAAAAGCCAGTGTTCTGGTCGCCCTTGCCGGTAAGGAGGGAAGAATTACCGTGAGAGCATATGCGGAAGGAATGCAGTGTGCGGAAATGATGATTTATGGAAATCGTTCAGTCATGCAGGAAAAACAGACCGTGTAAGTTTATCTGCGGAAGATGGAATTGTTATGGTTTATTTACACGAAAAAGAAGGGAGGACTATATGAAATATCAGAATCCAATTATAAAGGGCTTTCATCCGGACCCCAGTATCTGCCGTGTTGGGGAGGATTATTATCTGGTGACAAGCTCTATGGAATATTTTCCGGGGCTTCCGCTGTTTCACAGCGGCGACCTTGTAAACTGGGAACAGATTGGAAATTGCATTGACAGAAACGGTCAGATGGACCTAAAAGATGTCTGTGATTCCGGCGGAATCTGGGCGCCGACCATCCGATATGACAGCGGGAAATTTTATGTGACAGCTACTCTGGAGCCATACGGAAATTTTATTATTTCCGCGGAAAATCCACGGGGCAGGTGGTCGGACCCCATCCGGGTGCAGATGGGCGGAATCGACCCCTCTCTTTATTTTGAGAATGGAAAAGCATATTATTGCACGAATCTGAGTCTCCATCCGGGAGAAGAGGAAATTACCCTGGCGGAAATTGATACGGCGACCGGGGAATGCATAAGCCCGGTCAGAACGATATGGTGCGGCACCGGCGGCGGCCATCTGGAAGGACCGCATATTTATTTTATAGAGGGGTGGTACTATCTGCTGGCGGCGGAGGGCGGAACGAATTTTAACCATATGGAAACAGCTGCCAGGAGCAGAAGCATCTGGGGACCGTATGAAAGCTGCCCCGACAATCCGATTCTGACAAACCGCAGCGATACCGTCAAGCAGGTACAGTGCACCGGTCATGCGGATTTGTTTCAGGACCACAGAGGAAACTGGTGGATGGTTCATCTGGGAATCAGAACGGCGAGAAGGACTATGAGCCATCTGGGCAGGGAAACCTTTCTGGCTCCGGTAATATGGAAAGACGGCTGGCCGCAGATAAGAACGGGGAAAAAGGAAATGCTGGAGCAGGAGGGACCGCTCTGGATGGCGCAGCAGGAGAAAAACGGCTGGCGGGCAGATTTTCACAGGAAAGAGTGGGAACCGCAGTGGATTTTTTTAAGAGAGAGGAAAGAAGAGCTTTTTGCGCGCGGAAAAGGATTCCTGCGGCTTTATCCTTCTGTGCGGACCGGGGATGGCATCGGTCAGACCTTTGCGGCGGTCAGACCGCTGGATTTTCATTGTGTGCTGGAGACAGCGCTGTGCTTTCTGCCGCAGAAGATGGGCGATGAGGCGGGAATCGCGGTTTATCTGGAATCCGGGTTTCATTACCGCTTCGGAAAGAAACGGACGGAGCAGGGAGAATTTCTTGTTCTGGAAAAAACGGCGGAGGATTTTCAGCAGACGGCGTGCCGGATAGCGGTTGGACCCGGAAAAATGCATTTGCGGATGGTATGTGACAAAGAAAAATATCATTTTTACTACGCACAGGAGGCAGAAGAATGGCATTTGGCAGCCTCTGCTTCCACCAGATTTCTGTCCTGCGAGGTGGCGGGCAGGTGTTTCACGGGAACGGTGATGGGGCTTTACGCGCTGGCGCAGGAAAAAACAAATGCTTATGCTGAATTTGAAGATTTTGAAGTGAGAAAATAAGAAATCCGCGTATACAAAAAGCGGGAGGGAGGCTGTAATGGCAGGATTTATCGTGGAAAAAGGGATGGAAATATCCATTGATATTGATGAGAAGGAGCCGTCTGCGGTGCAGATTGCCGCAGAAAATCTGAAAACGGATTTGATGCGTGTGCTGAAAACAGAGGCAGCGCTGAATAAAAAGGAAAGCTCTGTAAAAATTCTTGTAGGAACGATTGGGGTTTCGAAAAAGCTGGCGGGCTGCTTTGCGCCGGATAAGCTGCAGGATGAAAGGGGAAATTTCAGAAAAGAGGCCTACATTCAGACAATATGGAAGGACAGTCTGGTGATTGCCGGAACCGACAGGAGAGGGACGATATACGGAATCTATGATTTCTGCGAGCAGATAGGCGTGTCGCCCTGGTATTTCTGGGCTGATGTACCAGTCAGGGAAAAGGAGAGAATCATGCTCCCGGAAGGATATGAGAAAACGGATTATCCTTCGGTGCCGTACAGGGGAATTTTCATTAATGATGAGGAGGAGCTGGAGCGCTGGGCAAAGCTTCACATGGGGGAAGAGACCATCGGAGTGCATACATACGAAAAAATATTCGAATTGATTCTCCGTCTGAAGGGAAACTACATCTGGCCGGCGATGCATGTGAATTCCTTTAATATGAAAAAGGAAAATGGCGCTCTGGCGGAGCACATGGGAATTGTGGTGGGGACCTCCCACTGCGATATGCTGATGCGCAGCAATAATCGGGAATGGCTTCCGTGGATAACAGAAAAAGGATATACAGACGCCCGGTACGATTATTCCATCGAGGGACGCAACCGGGATATTCTGCACGAATACTGGCGGGAGAGCGTCCGGCAGAACCGGGATTTTGAAGTCAGCTATACCCTTGGGATGCGGGGAATCCATGATTCCGGTTTTGAGACAAGCAATCTGACGGGAGAGACGGAGGAAGAGCTGCGCTCCAGGAAGATTGAGCTGCTGGAGACGATCATGGAAAATCAGAGCAGGATTCTGGAGGAGGAGCTGGATGCGGCGCCCATGAAATTATTTATCCCGTACAAAGAAGTGCTGGAATTATACGATAATGGTCTGAAGGTGCCGGAGGAATTCACCATGATCTGGTCGAATGACAATTACGGTTATATCCGGCGCTATCCCTCCGAAGAAGAGAGAAAAAGATCAGGAGGGCACGGAATCTATTATCACAATTCCTACTGGTCGCCGCCCGGAAGGTCGTATCTGTTCCTGTGCTCCACGCCGCTGGCGCATACAAAATATGAGCTGATGAAAGCTTACAGGGAAGGCATACAGAAGCTGTGGATCCTGAATGTGGGGGCGTTAAAGCCCCTGGAAATGGAGATGGAATTTTTCCTGCGCCTGGCATGGGAAGCCGGACGCGAAGACGGACGCACGGAAAATGTGGATAAATTTGTAAGCCAGTGGATTGACCGGAATTTTACCGGCGCCCAGGGGGATAAGCTGGGACCGCTGCTGAACCAGTTTTCCCAGATCGCCAATGTGCGCAAGCTGGAAATGATGGAGGACGATGTGTTCTCCCAGACGGCTTACGGAGACGAGGGCGTTGTGCGGCTGCATAAGCTTTGCGGGATTCTGGGGAAATTTAACGATGTGTACGAAAAGCTTCCGGCGGAGGAAAAGGACGCTTTCTTTCAGATGATTCTTATGCGGATTCATGCGGTGTACCTGACCATGAGCCAGTATTATTTTTCGGACCGGAGCGCCCTGTGCTGCCGGCAGGGGAAAGGGAATGCGGCGGATTTGTATGTAAAAGAGGCTCGTGCATACGAGGATACGAGAAGAAAAATGCTGTTTTATTACAATCACATCATGGCGGACGGAAAATGGCAGGGAATTGTCATGCCGGAGGATTTTCCGCCGCCAAGAACGGCCATGTATCCGGCGTGTACGCCGTCTTTGAAAAGCGGAAAGAGAACCATGCTGGTGCATCTGTGGAATGAGGGAGAGAAGCTGGAATTTAGCGGACCGGATACCAAATGGCTGGAAATTTCCAACGGGGGAGAGGGAAGCTTCCGGTATCAGATGGAAGCTCCGGAATGGATTACGCTTTCCCGGACGGAGGGAGAGGTAACGGCAGAGCACAGAATCCTGGTGACGGTGAATGAAGCGCGGGAAAGACGGGAGGGCAGCATCCGCATATGGAATATGACGGACGATGTCCGGTATGAAGTGCCCGTTTCGGTCAGCCCGGCGCTGCAGAGGGAAGAAAACCGGGAGACGGACGGAGCGGTGGTCATTTCCTGCGGGGAAGCGCAGGCGGAAGGCTTCCGAAGTATTTTCCGCCTTGGAAGAGAGGAGGGTAATCTGCTGGAGGGCTTCACAGAAGGAAAAGAGATTTCTTTTCCGTTTTATCTGGAAAACGGCGGAGCATTTCTTCTGGAAATTCACCGCTACCCGTCGCTGTGCTCGCGCGGACGGCTCCGGATGGGCGTAATTGCGGACGGCGGCAAAATGCAGATTGCAGAGAGTCTGTCTACGGATGAGTGGAGAGGCAGCTGGGTATCCAATATCACAAATAATGTGGAAAAACTGTATCTCAGGCTGCCACGGATGGAAAAAGGAGCGCACACACTGACGCTGCGGGTAATTGACCGGTATTTTGCAATTTCCCGGCTGGTAATTTATACACGGGAGAGAAAGGAAAATAATCTGGGAATTATCCTGGGAAACCAGGAGCTTCTGCAGATCGGTTATATAGAAAAATGGGCGGATGATTTTTATGGAAAAATAGAGCTGAAACCACGGCGGGAGGTTTTTGCCGACAGAAAGGTATTAAAGGATAGTCTGATTGCCACGGATTCTTTTATACAGGCTGATTGCTATGCAGACACGAAACGCCCGGAAGAAATTCTTGCGGCTGCCGGTGCGGTATTTGCGGAAAAGGATGGAGAGATTAAAATTGACGCGGTTACCGCTCTGGAGCAGACCGCTTATGCTTATACGGAAGACGGAAGCTGGCAGCACTGCAGCAGCGAATCCTATGGAAGAAGCGGTCTTGCCGTATATATCCGGCGGCGGGGAATGCGCTGGGAAAATGCCGGGGAAGCGCCGAAGCTGAACTACCGGATTTCGTGCAGGCAGGGAGTGTATGATTTCTGGGTTCTGCTGCGCATAGACCGGGCGGAGCCGTCTTATCTGGAGCTTGCATCTGACGGGAAGTATGTCAGCCCGGACCTGCTTTATAACCGGGGAAAGACCTGGAGATACGAGGCGGAACAGATATGGAGATGGGTTCCCCTTGCGCAGCTGTCTCTTTTCGGAGGAGAACATCTGATTACTCTGGCAGTCAGAAATTCCGGCGTAAGAATTGACAGGTTATACATGACAAGTATGGGCAATCTGCCTCCTACAGACCTGCTCTGGGAGGGAAAATAGTAAAAAATTGCACATGGAATCGAAAAATATTAGTATTATGTTATTTCCGTATCGGTTAAAATAAAGACACTTAAAACAAAAACAAAAAACAAGAAAGAGAGGAAAGAGAAATGATGAAAAAAAGAGTGGCGGCTTTTGGCATGGCGTTTGCGCTGGCAGCCGGAGTGTTTGGCGGATACGGAAATGGAGGCGCGGCAGTTAAGGCGAGCGATGGATCCGGCGAGAAGGTCACGCTCCGCTTTGCATGGTGGGGCGGACAGGAAAGAGCCGACATGACCAACGAGGCGGTCGAGCTTTTCATGGAGCAGAACCCGGATATTATAGTGGAGACAAGCTTTTATCCGTGGGATTCCTACTGGGAGAACCTGTCAATCGCATCTACAGCCAATAATGTACCGGATGTATACCAGGGGTACATCGGAGCGGGAGAATTCCAGCAGTTTATGGACGGCGGAATCGTAGAACCGCTGGACGATTATGTGGCAGCCGGACAGATTGATGTATCCTCCATCTCGGAGAACCTGGTTGCGGAAGGAAAAGTAGACGGAAAGCTGTACGGGCTGCCTTTCGGAATCAACACGCGGGCAATGCTTGTGGCGCCGGACATGTATGAAAAGGCAAATCTGGAAATTCCGGAAAACGGGTATGAATCCTGGGAAGCGCTGGAAGAAGATCTGGTGAAGCTGAAAGAAGCGACTGGAAAATATGCGGCGGCGGATTTCGTTGAAAATGAAGGCGATGTGTTTAAATACTGGTGCAGACAGCACGGAGAAACTGTTTTTGCATCGGAAGGAGACAGCTTAATTGGTTTTTCAAAAGAAACCTATGTGGACTTCTACGAAATGAAGGTAAGATGGGCAGACGAGGGACTGATTCCGCCGTATGACGTATCACAGTCGGAAAATGGTCCGGAGGATAACACTATCGTAAAGGGTGAATCGGCGGTAAATATTATTCCGGCTTCCCAGTACGCCAATTTTGCGGATGCTGCCCAGAAGGAGCTGCAGATGATTCTCCTTCCGGGAGCGACTACCAGCGAAGCTACTATGGTGCCTGCTTCCCTGCACCTGTGTATGTCCAGCAAGTCTGAGAACAAAGAAGCAGCTGCAAAGCTCATTGATTTTCTGATTAACAATGAAGAGGCAAACAAGCTGATGAAAGCAGAGCGCGGTATGCCGGCTTCCGATAAAGTGCGTGCGGCTATGGAACCGGATTTTAATGACAATCAGAAAAAGGTGCTTGCTATTACCGACGAGGCGGTACAGTACAGCAGCGCCAACGACGCGCCGGCTATGGAGGGCAGCAGCGACATTCAGAATCTGATAGATGAGTATGAAGAGAGAATTATGTACAAGGATGTGACGCCCGAAGAAGCATACGATGTAATTGCGGAAGCGGCGAAAATAGGTTAGGGATGGAAAGCAGGGCGGGGGCAGATCAGAAAAGCCCCCGCTTTTGATGAAAATCTGTGACGGGAGGTAAATATGAAGAAAAAGAAATTAGCAAAGCAGTACGGAGGATATCTCTATATTGCGCCCTGGGTAGTAGGTTTTACGGCGCTTACGCTGATTCCGTTCATCTGTCTGGTGTATTTTTCCTTTACAAAATATAACATGCTCACCGCACCGGAATGGATCGGAATTCAGAACTATGTGGATATTTTTAAGGGGGACAGAAAATTTATTGATGCCCTGAAGGTAACATTTACTTATGTGCTGACGTCGGTCCCTCTGAAGCTGATCGTTGCGCTTCTGGTAGCAATGGCGCTGAATCAGAAAAGAAAGGGAATCGGAATTTACAGAACACTGTTTTATATTCCGTCGATTATCGGCGGAAGCGTGGCGGTAGCCGTTATGTGGAGAAATCTGTTTTCCAGAGACGGCGCTTTCAATGCTCTGCTGGAAGCGATTACCGGGCTGGATGTGAATATTTCCTGGGTAGCCGACCCGAATACAGCGTTAGGTTCTCTGGTTTTAATGGCAGTCTGGCAGTTTGGTTCCCCGATGCTGATTTTCCTTGCCGGATTAAAGAATATTTCCACAACCTATTATGAGGCGGCGAGAGTGGATGGAGCAAACAAAGTACAGTGCTTTTTCTCGATTACGCTGCCGCTTCTCTCACCGATTATTTTCTTTAATCTGATTATGCAGATGATTAACGGATTTATGACGTTTACGCAGGGTCTGGTTGTCACAAACGGCGGACCAATGAACCGTACCCTGTTTTATCAGCTGTATGTCTATCAACAGGGCTTCGAGCGCTTTAATATGGGATATGCGTCGGCTTTATCCTGTGTTCTGCTAGTGATCGTGCTGTTCTTTACGGCGCTGGCGTTTAAGAGCTCCGATGCCTGGGTTTATTATGAAAGCGGGGGAAAAAGGTAATGAAGAGAAAAAAACAGATAGGAAGTGTGGTATTCCATACGCTGTGCATTTTGTTTGCGGTGACATCCCTCTACCCGATACTGTGGATGCTTGCCAGCTCACTGAAGGACAGCTCGCAGGTATTTGTGGATGCGGCGAATCTGATTCCAAAGGAATTGAAATTTTCAAACTACGTTAATGGGTGGAAAGGCTTTGGCGGAATTTCGTTTACGACATTTTTCTGCAACACATTTATTGTGGTGCTGTTGAGCGTTCTGGGAGTGGTTGTTTCCTGCCCGCTGGTGGCATACGGGTTCGCCAGAACAGAATTCAGATTTAAGAATTTCTGGTTTTTTACTATCATGATTTCGCTGATGCTGCCGTCACAGGTAGTGATGGTCCCGCAGTACATTATGTTCAATAAGCTTGGATGGATTAATACATATCTGCCGCTGGTACTGCCTCTCTGGCTGGGAAGTGCGTTTTTTATCTTTCAGCATATGCAGTTTATACGCTCCATTCCTGCTGAGCTTGATGAGGCGGCGTATCTGGACGGGGCAGGGAAATTCACGGTTTATACCAGGATAATTCTGCCTCTGATTAAACCTTCCATAGCAACCTCCGTTATCTTCCAGTTTTACTGGAAATGGGAAGACTTCTTCGGACCGTTGATTTATCTGACTTCTCCGAAAAAATATACCGTGTCAGTAGCCCTAAAGCTGTTTTCAGACCCCACCTCCATGACTGACTGGGGCGCGATGTTCGCTATGAGTATTCTTTCTCTGGTACCTCCGATTGTGCTGTTCTTTTTCTTCCAGAAAAATATTGTGGAAGGAATTAGTACCAGTGGGTTAAAGGGATAAACGGGAAAAGGAAAGCTGCTGCCCCGGACAAATATATAGATGTTTGTCCGGGGCAGCAGCTTACTGTTCACTCCGTTCACAGTAAAAGATATGACTTTACGGATGAACGCTTATCCTTTATGATATAAATAAAGATTTTAATTTATTGGGGGAGCGGAATGAAAAAGCGGTTATTATGTCTGGCGCTTGCACTGGCGGCGGTTGTTTCCTGCTACGGATGCGGGCAGGAAAAACCGGAGGTCGTGGAAACGGAAGCAGAGAGCAGACCGGTGCTGGAAATATATGCGGGTCAGAGTGAAAAAGAGAATCTGGAGTTTCTGGCGGAGGCTTATGAGGAGCAGAATGGAGAAGCCGGTATTAATATCCATCTGATTCCGGATTCGGAGTATACCCAGCAGATGATGCGCATTAAAAACCATGAGGTTCCGGCGGACTGTATCTTTTTCCGGGATGCAAATGAAGCGGCGGTATGGCGGCACAAAAAGGTTTTTAAAGATTTATCACCCTGGTACGCGGACAGCGACGAGGCGGCGTATTATGAGACGTGGTACGGAGATATGCAGGAAGAGGAGGCATATTATATGATTCCGTACCGGATTGGAAAAATCTGTGTGTACTACAATAAAACGCTGTTTGACCGGCTGGGAGTGGACTATCCGGAAGAAGAATGGACCTGGGAGGACTATAAGGAGACGGCAAAGCAGCTGACGGGCTGGTCGGACCATAAGAAGATTTATGGCTCTATGGGCTTTGGCGGAGACGGCATCTGGTGGATGCTTCCTGCGCGCACAGCGGGGGCATCTGACCCGTATGACAGGGAGAATCTGGAAATTTTTCGCAGCTCCGCAGAATGGTGTCACGAATTTAACAGTGAATTTGCGGCAAATTTCCCCTATTTCGAATGGGCGGATGAGGAATGGAACGGATATAATATGCTGTTTCTGGAGGGCAGGCTTGGCATGTATTTCGGAGAGGACAGCGAAGTAAATCTTCTCAATGAGGAGATACGCAAACAGGGACTGCAACTGGAATATGACGTGGCGCAGCTGCCGGTATGGGATAACAGGGAGCGTGCGCAGGTGTACCAGACGGCGGTTGTCTGTATGGCGGAAGCCTCGCAGTACCCGGAGGAAGCATACCGCTTTATGGAGTTTTGCGCCGGCAGGCAGGGCGGACTGATACTGGCGGAAAACGGGACGGTTCCGGCCTGGCAGACAGACGAGGTCCGGCAGACATATCTTGCCTCCACGCAGATTCCGGCGCATAAGGAATATTTTCTGGGCGACGGAGTGCCGGAAGGAAGCAGCGCGGCGGATGTTTTGTACTACGCGGGGCTTGAGGCGATGAAAAACGAGGTGTCTTTGTATATGCTGAATGAGCAGGAGCTGGACTATACATTCGCAAAGATAGAGGAAGAAATGAAGTCACTGAGAGCGGAGCAGAGCTGAGTTATGAAAACGATGATAAAACAAAAGCAGACCATCACACGAAGATTTCTGAAGTATCTGATTTTGATTATTATAGGGTCCAATCTGATCGTGGCGATGTTTCTGTACTGGATTATGCGTGAAAACGCAATGAAACAGGCGGAAAACCTGCGGCAGAGCCTGATGGAATCCACGCTGGTTACGATGCAGCAGTATTTTGAAAATGTGGATAATATAGCGGATACTATTATTTATAACGAGGATATTATTCACTTTATGAGAAATAAGGAGGATACCATAGCCGATATGGCGCTGATTCGGGGAATTGAGAGCCAGTATTATTATCTGAACCCGGATCTGGAAATGAGCTTTTACCGGACAGAGGACTGGAACAGTGTGTATTCCATACAGGATGAGGATGGGGCAATCCGGATTCCCGATTACCGCTATACGGACTGGTATCAGGAAATTATCTGGACCAGAGACAAAAAGGTATTGATGGCAAACGAGGAGGAGACGGGCGGGGCAGGTTCCGTCCAGTCCTGCGTTTATAAAATTGAGGACCTTTATACCTCCAGGGTAGTGGGATATCTGAAAATTGACATGAATATGGACTACCTGAAAGAGAGATTTCTGCACAGCTTTAATAAAATTGCCGGGGCGACCATTCTGGACAACGAGGATAATGTGCTTTTCTACGATAAGATGGAAGTGCGGGTTCCGCCTGAGCTGATGGGAAAAAACGGGGAGGGTACTTACGAAACAGAGGATTATATTATTACTTACGGAACGTCTGCAAATACAGGCTGGCATCTCTGTCTCGCCAGCTCCAAAGCAGAGATTCTGAAGGAGCAGAATCAGATTATTCCGCTTCTTGTTCTGCTGGTTTTATTTATGGTGGGGATTACGCTTCTGATTTCCGGAAAAATGTTTTCCATTATAACGGTAAATTTTACCCGGCTGGCGGAGGGTATGGAAAAGGTAAAAACAGGAGATCTGACCACCAGGGTACAGGCGGATACCCAGGATGAGATCAGCATTCTGATTCAGGAATTCAATGACATGATGCGGCGAATCGACGAGCTTGTCAGCCGGGTGGAATCGGAACAGCTTCTTGTAAAAGAGGCGGAAATCAAGGCGCTTCAGCAGCAGATTAACCCGCATTTTATTTTCAACATCATGGAAACAATCATGGGACTGGCAAGTGAGGGCATGGACGACGAGGTAATTGAGGTATGTACATGTTTAAGCGGTATGCTGCGCTACAATACCAGATTTGAAAATGTCACTACGATTGCCGAAGAACTGGAACAGATAAAAAATTACGTGACCGTGATAAAAATACGGTTTGAGGACCGCTTTGAGGTTTTTTACGATATTGATGAAAAATGCCTGGGATGCCGGATTCTGAAGTTTACTTTGCAGCCTCTTCTGGAAAATGCGGTGTCCCACGGACTTGGTGATACAGATGCCAATGGTATGCTGAGAATCTGGATAAAAAAAGAGGGAGAGCAGGTTTCCATCATGATATATGACAATGGAACCGGAATTCCGGCGGAAAAGCTGAAAGAGCTGAATGAACGCCTGGAAGTGACAGGAGAACATCCGCTGGAATATATCGAACAGTATAAGAGCCTGGGAATCTTAAATGTGCATCTCAGGTCGAAGCTTTTTTACGGTTCCGGCTATTCTTTCGAGATTTTCAGTAAAGAAGGAAAGGGCACCTGCATCGCAATGAAAATTCCTTTTTCCTGTCTGGGCAGCGCAGATGTGAAAAATGAAGCGGAGAAAAGGGGAGAGACGCATGTATAGAGTTCTGATTATTGATGATGAAAAATTTATCCGGAAGAGTATCCGGAACAGGATAGACTGGGAAGCCTTCGGAATTATGGAAATTGAAGAGGCGGGGAATGGTGAAGAAGCTCTGGCGCTGATGGACAGCTTCCGCCCGCAGATTGTGCTGGTGGATATCCGTATGCCTAGAATGGACGGCCTTGCCTTTATTACGGAGGCAAAAAAGAAGCATCCCGGCACCGACTATGTGATTATGAGCGCATACAGCGATTTTTCTTACGCGAAGACAGCCATTTCCCTGGGAGTAGAGGCATACCTGCTGAAGCCTGTTAATAAAAAAGAACTGGAGGAGCTGCTCCGGAAAATACTTCACAGGATTCACGAAAAGAAGCTGTCCGGCATGAACCGGAGTATTCGGGTGGACGAGGCGGACCAGAATATGATTTTCCAGTATCCGTATGTGATGGCGATTGGGTTTTACTCTGCAAAAGAGGACGTCGGGGAAAAAATAGCGGTTGAGCTGCAAAGCAGTCTGCTTTTACATCAGAACTGCTGCGTTTATTTTCTGAGAAACTGTTCCCGCAGTACCTGTTACGTGTTTCTGATTAACGCTGTGGAGGAAGACCGGGAAATCGGCAGACAATGCGCACGGGTCGTTTTGGATACAATGGAGGAGCCGGAAATGAGGGCGGCTGTGTCGGAGGTTTTTGCATACAGGAGGTTTCAGGAAGCGGTGGCGCAGAGCATCTGCTTCCTGAAAAGAAAGATGTTTTCTCAGGAAAGCAGAATGATTACTCGTTCGCTGTGCGAAAACAAAGAATATACAGAACGGAAAAACAGAATCCGGGAGGAGCTGGAACAGGTCTACAGACAGATCCGAAAAGAGGAATTCAGCCTTGCAAAGGCGACGATTCTGGAGTGCATCGATTTGCTGATACAGGAAACCAGCCCGGTAGCGCTGATAGAAGAGGAAATCAATGAGATTCTTGTTTTTCTGAGCCATGTCCCCGGAAATGCGGGCGGAGATATTGATTTTAATATCCTGTTTCATGATTTCAAAAGCAGGGATTACCTGCTGGCTTACCGTACAGAGGAGGAGCTGAAAACAAGTCTGAAAAATCTGGTTTACAATTTGTTCGAAGCGGTACAGAAAAAGGATTCCGCCGATGTAATTACCCGTATCCGGGAATATATAGAAAAAAATTACGGGGAACCGTTGAATGCCACGGAGATTGCTCAGAAGTATGGTCTGGGCGTGAGTTATTTATCTACGCTTTTTAAAGAAAGAACGGGGATTAATCTGACCGCCTATGTAGAGGGCGTGCGTATGGAAAAGGCGAAAAACCTGCTGAAAAACAAAGAATGGACGGTGACGGACGTGGCGATACATACCGGATATTCCAATTCGAATTATTTTTCCAGAGTGTTTAAAAAGTATACGGGAGTAACTCCAAGAGAGTTCCGGGAATCCGAACAAAAAACGGGAAAAGAGACATAAAGAGAAAAGCAATGTAAAAGGAAAAGAGATGCAATATGGACAGATTTGAGGGCGAATCAGGTAAACAGACAGAATGGAAAACAGAGACAATAGAAACAGATACAGCGCTCACCGTTTACTGGGAAAAGCCGGAGCGTTTTTTGACGGGGCACAGATATATTCTTTCTGTTAATGGAAAAAAAGCCGGGGAAACGGATAAGACACATTATACATTTGACGGACTGGAGCCGGAACGGGATTACGAAATTGCGATATACTGGATGGAAAACGATACCTGTATAGCCTGCGAAAGACTTGCTGTAAAAACGAAAAGAAAAAAACGGAGACTGGATATTACAGCGGCTCCGTACCGGGCGGCAGGGGATGGCAGGACAGTAAATACGCAGGCTATCCAGCGGGCAATAGATGAATGCGATGAAGATTCGCTTGTATATATCCCGGCAGGCATCTTTCTGACAGGAGCTTTGCGGCTGCACAGCAATATGGAGGTTTATCTGGAAGAAGGGGCGGTTCTGCAGGGGACAGCAGACAGGGAGGATTATCTTCCGTATATTCCGAGCAGATTTGAAGGTATTGAAAGGATGTGCTACAGCAGCCTGCTGAATCTGGGCGAAATGGACAGCACCGGGGGCTATAACTGCTGCAATGTGACAATTCGCGGACACGGTACGATAGCGGGCGGCGGGAAAAAACTGGCGGAGCGGATGATTGCTTTTGAAACGGACAAAATGAAAGAGCAGCTTCTGGCGCTGGGCGATAAAATCCGGGAATACGAGAAGCCGGAAACCATCCCCGGACGCCTGCGTTCAAGGCTGATCAATATCAGCAACTGCCGCAATATAGTTGTTTCGGGGCTGACGCTTAAGGACGGCGCCAGCTGGAATGTGCATATGGTATATTCAGACCATATTGTGACGGATCACTGTACGTTTTTCTCGCAGGATGTGTGGAACGGCGACGGGTGGGATCCGGATTCTTCCACAAACTGCACGATATTTGCCTGTGTGTTTCATACCGGAGATGATGCGGTTTCCATCAAATCCGGGAAAAACCCGGAGGGAAACAGAATCGGCAGACCGTGCAGAAATATCCGCATTTTTGACTGCCGCTGCGTCTGTGGCCACGGCATCACCATAGGAAGTGAAATATCCGGCGGTGTGGAGAATGTTTCCATCTGGGATTGTGATATGACGCAGTCCCGCTGCGGTATTGAAATAAAGGCAACCGCAAAGCGGGGCGGCTATGTGCGGAACGTAACGGTCAGAGACTGCGCCGCCGCCCGGCTTCTTTTCCACAGCGTAGATTACAATGACGACGGGGAAGGCGCGCCGGAGCCGCCGGTCTTCGAGGATTGCAGATTTCAAAATGTGTATGTGACCGGGCAGTATCTGAAAGACCAGAAGGAAAAAGTTTTCTGTAAAGCGCTGGAGCTCTGCGGATTTGGTCAGAAAGGACATCAGCTGAGAAATATTGTTTTTGAAAATATCCGGCTTGGATGCCGGGAGGATGGAAAAGAGCAGGAAATTTCTATGAAATATTGCGAAAATATTACGCTTAAAAATATCAGCAGCGCATTTCGGCAGTAAGACGTGAGCGGACGGAACTTTGCGGTGCAGGTATGAGCATGTAACGGGGGCTTACGCGGACATATACTTACAGGGGCGGCAGACGAATGCGCTGCTGCCTTTTGCCGGCTTCCTTTACTTCTTTTGGCAGTATTTCTTAACATCTTATTTGATCCTTTTTGATTGTTAAAAGTGTATTTCTGTGATAGGCTGATTGATAAAGATACGTTTCGCTTCGGTCGGTGCAAAACGTGTGCTGCCGGCACACAGCGCCGCCAAATGGACATGCCCTAAAGGACCAGCCCTTGCAGGGCGTCGCAGGCATGTCCGCATGGCTTGTTGCTCGCGGGAATAAAGGAGGGACTGCTTATGATGCCGGACAAGAAAATTAAAAATTTCAGAGAGCTTGAATTTGCTGTGTTCTGCATTGAAAATGTGGCCGCAAAACTTGGTGTAGGTGCAAAGCGTGTCTATCAGGCATTTACTGAAAAAAGTGATATTCTGAACGGCTACATCGTGCCGGAGTATGAAGTGCTGCACACTCAGAGCCGGGAATATATCGTAGACGACATCCTTGCTGTGATGAAAGAAAGGGGTGTGGAAGTATGATCCTCTATCATGGTTCCTATCTGCAAATCGGGGAACCGGACTTGATTCATTCCCGACCCAATGTGGATTTTGGTCGTGGATTCTATGTCACGCCGCTGTATGAGCAGGCGGTGAAGTGGTGCGGCAAGTTTAAACGTCGGGGCTTCTGCGTTTTGAAGGGAGTGAACAGGTATGAATGCAAACCCGATTTTGCTTCAAAAAAAATATAGTCGTGTGATCGAGTATTTTGCAAAACAGCAAGGGATCTCGTTGGATGCTGTACTGGACTTTTTTTACCATTCCGAAGTCTATCAGCTAATCCGGGACGGGGTATCGGATATGCACTGTATGAGCGATGCGTACCTGGCAGAAGAACTGGAACAGGAATACAGCCAGAAAGAATAACGCCAATGGCGTTAATGCTGCAGGAAAAGCCTGCAAAATCGAGAGCACAGAAAAAGTCTGATTCTATGCAAAAAGAATCAGGCTTTTTGAATTTACGACAGAATTTATGACAAATGTCATGCGGATTGCTGACGCAAGACACTTTTGCGGTGCCAGGGATAAGGGTATAATCAGAGATGTAAAAGGTATTTTGGGCTGTCAGTCCATTGAGGAGATGCATAGCATCTTTAAGCAAAGAACAGGGGACGCAGCAAGGGAGGCAAATATGATACACATTGAAAATCTGGTAAAACGATATGGGGATCTGGTGGCGCTGGATCATTTTAACCTGGATATCCGCGAGGGCGAAGTGTTTGGTCTGCTGGGACCGAATGGCTCCGGCAAGACGACGGCGATCAACTGCCTGCTGGCGCTGCTGAAATATGACAAGGGGACTGTCACCGTGTTTGGAGAAGAGATGCATCCGGACAGTTACGATCTCAAACGGCAGATCGGGGTGGTCCCGCAGAATGTTGCTGTGTTTGAACAGATGACGGTCTGGGAAAATATTGACTATTTCTGCGGGCTGTATGTGAAGGATAAGATGGAGCGGAAGCGCCTGACGGAAGAGGCAATCGCGTTTGTCGGTCTGGAGGATTATCGGAAAATGTTTCCGAGAAAGCTCTCCGGCGGTCTGCTGCGCAGGTTGAACATTGCCTGTGGGATCGCGCACCAGCCGCGTCTTATCATCATGGATGAGCCGACGGTGGCGGTAGATCCGCAGAGCCGCAACAGAATCCTGGAAGGGATCCTGGAGCTGAACAAGAAGGGCGCGACGATTATCTACACCTCTCATTATATGGAAGAGGTGGAGCAGATCTGCAGCAGGATCATGATTATGGATCACGGGCGCAGCATCGCGGCGGGGACGTCCGAGGAACTGAAGCGCATGATTAAGACGGGAGAAACGATCATAATAGAAGGGATTGTGCTGACGGAGGCGCAGCTTAAAGAGATTGCAGAGCTGCCGCATGTGTTTGCAACAGATTATAATGAGGAGCGCACATTAAAAGTGAAATGCACCAGCGCAAAGCATAATCTTGTGAGACTTCTTAATTATCTGCAGGAGCAGGAGGTGGCGTTTGGCAGAGTGCTTTCGGAAATGCCGACTTTGAACGACGTATTTCTGGAAATTACCGGAAAGGAACTGAGGGACTAGGAGGATGGATATGGGACGATTATATATCAGCAGTCTGAAACGGAATATCCGCAGCAAAGAGGAAATTTTCTGGTCGATCCTGTTTCCACTAATTATGGCAACATTTTTTTATGTGACATTTGGCAGCGGAATTGATGTTGAGCAGATGCAGAAAATTCCGGTAGCGCTTGTCTCAGAAAATAATACTGCGTTTGAGACATTTCTTGACGCGCTGGACGGCGACATGCTTGTTCTCACGCAAATGGAGAGCGCGCAGGCGGAGGAAGCGCTGAAAAACGGCGTGGTGAAGGGAATTTTTTACAGCAGAAAGGAGCCGGAGCTGACGGTCTCCGCTTCCAATATGAATGAGAGCATTCTGGAGGCGCTGCTGGAGGGGTATCTGGAAAATGAGCAGATGCTGACAGATATCGGGAAAAATAATCCGCTGAAGCTTCCGGCGGCGATTGCGGCAATGACGGATTACCGGGAAATGACGCAGTCTGTGAACATGCTTGGGGAGACGACGGATGATAATATAGCATACTTTTTTGCGCTGGTCGGAATGACCTGCCTGTTTGGAGGCTTTCTGGGAATGGTGGCCGCTATCGATATGCGCGCGGACCAGTCTCCGCTGGCAGCAAGAAGAAGCGCTGCTCCGGCGGACCGCCTGCAGATGCTTCTGGCGGAGACGCTGGCATGTTTTACGGTACAGTTTTTCTGTGTCTGCATTCTGCTTCTGTATATGTATGCACTTGGCATTTCCTTCGGGAAAAAATGGATACTTCTGCTGCCGGTCTGCGTGCTGGGGAGTCTGACCGGAGTGGCGTACGGAATGTTTCTCGGCGGAAGACGTATGGCGGAGGGCTTTAAGATTGCGATTCTGGTGGTTTCGTCTTTGCTGATGAGTTTTCTTGCCGGGCTGATGATGGGAAACATGAAGGATATCGTGGAGCATCACTGCCCTGTTATAAACCGCATCAATCCGGCGGCGTTGATTGCGGATGCGTTTTACAGCGTGTCGGTGTACGACAACCCGGCGAGGTACCGCACGAATCTGCTGCTTCTGGCGGCAATCACTGTGCTTCTGCTGGCGGCGGCATGGCTGACACTGAGGAGGGAACGCTATGAGAGTATTTAAGGGGTATGGAAATATCATAAAGCGCAATATCGGCATCATGGTAATGTATGTCTGCATTTTTATAGGCATTTCCGTAGCGATTCAGAAAAGTCTCGGCGATACGGGCGTGACGGGGAATTTTGCGGCGGTAAAGCTGGCGGTGGCGGTGATTGACCGCGAGGGCGGCGCCCTGGGGGACACATTAAAAAGTTACATTCAGCGGGAGCAGAAGCTGGTGGAGATTGCGGATGATGAGCAGACGATACAGGAGGAGCTGTTTTACCGCAACATCAGTTATGTGCTGATTGTGCCGCAGGGAACGCAGGCGGCGTTTGAAAATGGTGAGGCTGAAGTACAGACAATAAAGGTGCCCGGATCTTCTGCAGGATTTTATCTGGATGCCAAAATCAATTCCCTGCTGAACCAGATACGGGTTTACCAGACGGGTGGATTTTCCTTTGAAGAATCCTGCGAAAAGGCGCTGGCACTTTCGGAAAAGAAAGGACAGGTAACGCTGCTTGACATTAACGGAAACGGCGGGCAGCGTGCGGACTATAATTATTATTTTGCTTATCTTCCGTATGCAATGCTTACCGGAATTATTATGTGTTTAAGCTCTGTGGTCATGACGTTTAAGAAGAAAGAAATAAGGCGCCGCATGACCTGTTCGTCAGTGTCGCTGCTCAGACAGAATATGGCGGCAACCGCGTCCTTCCTGCTGGTGGGAATGGCAGTGTGGGGGATCTGCGTGGCGGTGCAGGCGGCTCTGTACCGGGGCGGCGCATTCACCTCGCCGAACTGCTTCTGGTATCTGCTGAACAGCTTTGCCTGCATGGTAGTGGCGATGACGCTGGCGTATCTCTGCGGAACGGTGGTAAACTCGGTAAACGCACTAAACGGTATCAATAATGTGGTATCTCTGGGACTCTGCTTTATCGGAGGAATCTTTGTTCCGATTGAAATGCTTGGCAATGGGGTGAAAATGGTTGCCGGTTTCACGCCGACATACTGGTACTCCAGGATTAACGGCATTCTGGGAGATTATGAGCATCTGACCGCAGAAATGCGGCAGAATATCCTGCAGGGGCTTGCAATTCAGCTTTTGTTTGCTGCGGCGTGCTTCTGCGTGACGCTGGCGGTCAGCAAAGCAAGGCAGCGGGAGTGATATTTCACATATTGTGCCCGGCAGCGGTCGGGAAGGGCATGCCCTTAGACGTCTGCCCTCCGGGAGACTGGGGAAAATCTTTCCGCGGAAATTTCGGGAAAGGTCTTCCCCAAAACGGTCAATACTGTTAGAATGACAGCAGAGAACGGAAGGAGAAACGCAGAGGGCAGGACGATGAATGAAAAATTTTATATGCTTTCCGAAGAAAAACAGCAGAGGATCATTCGTGCCGGATGGAAGGTTTTTTCGCGGGATATCTACCGAAAATGCGCGGTGGGCGAGATTGCGAAGGAAGCGGATATCAGCAAGTCTCTGCTGTTCCATTATTTTAAAAATAAGAAGGAACTGTATCTGTTTCTGCTTGGGGAAGCGATGCGCGCCGCGCAGGAAATGATCGACGTGCAGAAGGTGCTGCAGAAAAAGGATTTTTTTGAAATTCTGGAGAGCGGGATGGAGCTGAAGCTGAGAATGATGAAGGAGCAGCCGGAGCTTTCGGGCTTTGTCCTTCTTGCGTATTATGAGAAGGATGAGGAAGTGGCGAAGGATGTGCAGGAATGGGCGCAGAAGGTTCTGGAGCAGTATAATGAACCACTGTTTGCCGGGATTGACATTGCACAGTTTGCACCGGGGCTGGATCTTGAAATGATGTACCTGGAGATGTTCTGGGCATCGGACGGATGTGTGCGCGCGATGCTGCAGGCAGGGGAGGTCGACCTGGACAGGGCGCAGCTGGTTTTCCGGAAGCTGGTTGATTTCTGGAGAAGCGTATACCAGCGGAAGGATTATTGTGGAAAGAGGGATTGAGATGGGTGAAATCATAAGGCTCTGTAATCTGACGAAATATTATGGGAAGCACCGGGGGATTGAGAATCTGTCTTTAGAGGTGCACGAGGGAGAAATATTCGGCTTTATCGGTCCGAACGGCGCCGGGAAGAGCACGACCATCCGCACCATGCTGGGACTTTTAAAGCCCGATAGCGGAACGGCGGAGCTGTTTGGAAAATCCATACAGACAAATAAGATTGAGATTTTGCGCCGGGTTGGTTATCTGCCGTCGGAGCCTGCCTTTTACAATGGGATGAAGGTGCGCGAGGCGCTGCAGTTTGCCGCTTCTTTTTATGGAGAGGACTGCCGGAGTGCGGCGGAGGCGCTTTGCGAGAGGTTTAAGCTGGATACCGAAAAGCGTGTGCAGGAGCTTTCCCTGGGAAACCGGAAAAAGGTGAGCATTGTGTGCGCATTCCAGCATGCGGCGGCGCTCTACATACTTGACGAGCCGACCAGCGGACTTGACCCGCTGATGCAGAAGGAATTTTTTGCGCTGCTGCAGGAGAAGAACCGGGAGGGTGCTTCTATTTTTCTGTCGTCGCATGTGCTCAGTGAGATACAGAGATACTGCAGCCGGGCGGCGGTGATCCGGGACGGCAGCCTGGTGGTGTGCGATGATGTGACAAATATCTGCAGCTCGGCATTTAAGCGGGTGACGATACATGGCGTGGACGAGATAAAGGAGCTTGCGGTGCGGAACCTGCAGAAAACCGGGGACGGCGTTTCGTTCCTCTACAGCGGTTCGGCGCAGGAGCTGATCGCGGCTCTTCAGGGGCTGCCGGTGACGGATCTGACGATCACGGAGCCGCCGCTGGAGGATGTTTTTCTGCATTTTTATGATGCAAAGAATACTGCATCGGTGTGAAAAAGATGGAATATCCGGCAGGCATTTTTGCTTTTGTAAGAGCGAAAGTGTCGGAGAGGGAGGTTGGCATATGTTTTTGTTGAAACACGAATTGAAACAGGGATGGAAGGCAATGCTGCTCTGGAGCTTTGCGGTGGGAATCATGATTGTTTTCTGCCTGATGCTGTTTCCGGAGCTGAAAACGCAGATGGCACCGATTCAGGCGATGATGCAGGGGCTTGGCGGGCTCGCCGCCGCATTTGGAATGGACCGGCTGAACTACGGGGAACTTATAGGATTTTATGGGATATATGCAGGGTTTATGCTTGGCATCGGCGGGATGTTTTATGCGGCAATTCTGGGATGTGGAATGCTTTCCAAAGAAGAGGCGCAGCACACGGCAGAGACACTGCTTACGTATCCGGTTGGCAGAGGCAGCATATGCATCTGGAAGCTTGGGGCGGCGGCTGCGCTGCTGCTTTGCTTTAATGTGCTTGTTGTGCTATTTTCCCTGGCGGCGTTTGCTATCATCGGGGAATTTCCCCAGTGGAAACCCTTTGCGCTCTATCATCTGGCACAGCTTACCATGCAGCTTGAAATTGCCGGAATCTGCTTCGGAATATCTGCATTTTTAAGGAAAGGGAGCGGAACCATTGGGATGGCAATCGCATTTGTGCTGTATTTTCTCGGCATAGCCGGAAATATTACAGAAAAAGCAGGTTTTGTCAGATACATCACACCGTATGCCTATGCAGATGGGGCATCTATCATTTCCAAAGGCGCGCTGGACGGCGGACTGGTTGCACTGGGGATAGTATATATGGTCGTGGGAATTATTGCCGGATTCTGGAAATATAAAAAGAAAGATATATTATAGAAGGAAATAGATTCTAAAAACACAAAAAGACAAGCGTACTATGTAAATATTGCAACAAAATAATTTTATAAAACACTTGAAAAAGCAGAAAAATGTGTTATAATAATTATGACATGAAGAAATGTGGTTAAGAACTCTATAGAATTCCAAACGAAAAACCGGAGAGTGGCGGCTCTCCGGTTTTTCTGTTACTTAGGCCGGTTACCGTTAATTTTGCCATCCAGCCATTTGCAGATGAGGTGACATGTCACACCTGCCGCAACAGCAATTATGAAGGTAATTAAGAACCCCATATGAATTCCCTCCTTCCTGTTGCCAGTATAGGGACGGTAACAAAGCCATTATAGAATGATTTCATATAATTTGAAACATTTATTTTGCGAAAACAATGAAAAATTATAATGAGATGAAATCTGCATATTCCGCCCGCGTTACTTTCACAAAATCCTGCGGCGCAAGCTTTATGGTTGCGCCGATTTTTCCGCCGCTCACATAAATCTGGTCGAAATTTTGGGCGCATTCCTGCAGGAATACAGGAAACTGTTTTTTCATGCCGATAGCGGTGCAGCCGCCGCGCACATATCCGGTGATCGGTGTGATGTCCTTTACGTGGATCATCTCCATAGATTTTTCGCCGGCCGCTTTTGCCGCTTTCTTTAAATCGACTTCCTCTGCGATTGGCAGGACAAAGACGTAGTACGCCCTGCTTTTTCCCTGGGCGACAAGCGTCTTAAAGGAAGCTTCCACCGGAGCGCCGGTCAGAGCAGCCGAGTGCAGACCGTCGATAAATTCGTCGCACTCATAGGTGAGCAGCTCGTAGGGGATTTTATTTTTTTCAAGAATGCGCATTGCATTCGTCTTTACTTCTTTTGCCATAATGATTCCTCCTGGCTTTTTATTATATACCCAATTTGCGGGACTGTCATTATTTTCTAAAGAAAAGACGTCGAACAATTTAAAATTCATCAATTTTTTAGAGAAATTAGTACAAAAGTATGATAAGATATTTTCAGATATTCCGGTGATTCTGTCAGTCGGCAGGCGTCGGGAAAATGATGGAAGAACTGAAATGGCGGAAAGGAACCGGGGCATGGAGAATTTTGTACAGTTAAAAAACGTATCGAAGGTCTACAAAATGGGCGAGGTGGAGATCCGTGCGGTGGACGGCATAGAGTTTTCCATTTCCAAAGGGGAATTTGTCGTTATCGTCGGACCGAGCGGCGCCGGGAAAACCACGGTTCTGAACATTCTCGGCGGTATGGACACCGCGACGAAGGGACAGGTGCTGGTGGACGGCGACGACATTGCAAAATACTCGCCGCGCAAGCTGACGGGGTACAGGCGGGATGACATCGGCTTCGTGTTCCAGTTTTACAACCTGATCCCGAATCTTACCGCGCTGGAAAACGTGGAGCTTGCACTGCAGATCTGCAAGCATCCCTTAAAGGCGCAGGACGTGCTGGAGGAGGTCGGGCTTGGAAACCGTCTGAAAAACTTTCCGGCGCAGCTTTCCGGCGGCGAGCAGCAGCGTGTGTCGATCGCGCGCGCACTGGCGAAGAATCCAAAGCTTCTGCTCTGCGACGAGCCGACCGGCGCTCTGGATTACCAGACCGGAAAGGCGATCCTGAAATTATTGCAGGATATGTGCAGGGAAAAGGGCATGACGGTCATTGTCATCACGCACAACTCGGCGATCGCGCCGATGGCGGACCGCGTGATACATATTAAAAATGGAAAAGTGACACAGATGAAGATGAATGAAACCCCGATGTCTGTGGCGGATATTGAGTGGTAGGATAAGGACGGCAGGACGGAAGATTTTATGAAGAAAAGGGCACTGAGAAAAGATTTTTATATGGAAATCCGCAAGAGTCTCAACCGCTTTCTCTCAATCCTGCTCATTGTAGCGCTTGGCGTGGCGTTTTATTCCGGGATCCAGTCGGCAGCGCCCGACATGCGGTACTCCGGCGATGAGTATTTTGACGAGCACAAGCTGATGGATCTGAAGGTGATCGGAACGCTGGGACTGACGGATAGCGATATAGAGGCATTGTCACAAATTGAGGGCATTGCCAAGGCGGAGCCAGGCTATCTGGCGGACGTGCTCTGCGGTGAGGAGACGCAGAAGGTGCTGCGCCTGGAGTCTGTCACGCCGACCTTAAATAAGCTTACACCGACGGAGGGACGGCTTCCGGAAAAATCCGGGGAGTGTTTTGTGGACGTGGAGTTTCTGGACTCCTCCGAATACGAGATCGGCGACACCATCACATTTTATCTGACGGATGAGGATGACGAGCTGCCGCTGAAAAGAGATACCTTTACCATTGTGGGCGCAGGCAGCAGTCCGCTTTATATCGCCTTCAGCCGTGGAAATACAACGCTTGGAAACGGAGAGCTTTCCGGCGCAGGTTACATTTTGCCGGAGGACTTTGATTACGAGGTCTACACACAGGCTTACCTGGAGGTGAGCGGCGCGCGTGATTTGACAGCGTACACTGACGCCTACGACACGCTGATCGCGAAGGTGATGGACCGTGTTGAGGAAATTGAGGGAGCGCGCTGCGAAATCCGTTATCAGGAAGTAATGGACGAGGCAGAGGAAGCGCTTGCGGACGCTAAAAAGGAATTAGAGGACGGAAGAAAAGAGGGCGAGAGCGAGCTTGCCGAGGCGGAGAGCGAGATCGCGGACGGGGAAAAAGAGCTTGCCGACGGCAAGAAGGAACTGGAGGAAGCAAAAAAGGAACTTGCGGACGGCGAGAAAGAGATTGCGGACGGCGAAAAGGAGCTTTCAGACAGCAGGGCGACGCTTGCGGAAAAGGAACAGGAGCTTGCGGATGCAAAGGCACAGCTTGCCGACGGATGGTCGCAGCTTGAAAGCGGAAAACAGGAGCTTGCTTCTCAGGAAGCTTCCTTTAATAAACAGTATAAATCTGCGATGAAGGAGATTACGTCCGGCGAACAGCAGCTTGCAGATGCAAAGACGCAGCTCGCTTCCGGCAGGGAGGAGTACGAAGCCGGGCTTGCACAATACGAGGCTGGAAAGCAGGAGTATGAAAGCGGTGAGCAGCAGTATGCGCAGGGACTCTCCGAGCTGGAGGCACAGGAGGCGGCATGGCCGGCGCAGAAGCAGGAGCTGGAGGCACAGAGGGCGGAGCTTGCCGAGAATCAGACCGCGCTGGAAGCGGCGCTGCCGCAGATGGACGCGAAGCTGACAGAATTGCAGACGCAGCAATCTGAGGCGCAGGCGCAGCGCGATTCTCTCGGGACGCAGCAGGCGGAAGCACAGGCGCAGCGGGACAGTCTGCAGGCGCAGCTTGATGAGCTGAATGGACAGATTACGTCGCTGCAGCAGGCGGAGGCGGGGCTTCAGGCGGAGCAGAGCGGACTGCAGGATAGCATTGGATCGCTGAACAGTCAGATCGAGAGCTGTAATGTAAAGGTCAGCGAGCTGAATGCAAAAGTCAGCTCACTGGATGGGGAGATTTCCACCCTGAACAGCCAGATCGATTCGTTAAACGCGCAGATCGCGGCGGAAAAAGCGCAGGAGACGCCGGATACGGAGAAAATCAAGGCGTGGGAGACAGAGTTGGCGGGAGTGCAGAGCACTCTTGACGGCAAAAACGCGGAGCGCGCAAATGCAAAGGGCGAGCTGGATAGCGCGAATGCAGAGCTGGCGGGAGCGCAGAGCAGCCTTTCCGATGCACAGAACCGCCTGAACGCAATACCGGGAGAGCTTGCGGCAGCGCAGGAAATGCTTGCGCAGTGTCAGGCAGGTGTGGAGCCGCTTGCGGGCGGCATTGCACAGGCGGATGCGGGGCTTTCGCAGTTAAAGGATGGCATTGCGCAGGCGGATGCGGGTCTGTCACAGTTAAAGGACGGCATTGCGGCTCTGCAGGCGGAGATCACTACGCAGACCGGCAACCTGGAACAGGTAAAGGCGGGCATTTCCCAGATCGACAGCGGTATTGCGCAGGCGGAGGATGGCTTTGCGGCAGGAAAACAGCAGCTTTCGGAGAGCCGCGCACAGCTTGACGCGGCAAAGAAGCAGCTCGATGAGACGCTTCCGCAGCTCAATGCAGCGAAAGCGGAGCTGGAATCCGGAGAAAAGGAAATTGCTGCGAATGAACAGAAGTTAAAAAGCGCACGCAAACAGCTTGCGGACGGAAAAGCGCAGATTGCCAGCGCAAAGCAGACGATCGCGGAAAATGAACAGACTCTGATCGATTCGCAGGCGCAGCTCGCGGACGGCGAAAGTCAGCTTGCCGACGGGAAGCAGCAGCTTGCGGACGCGGAAAAAGAGCTTGCCGATGCGAAGCAGGAGATAGAAGACGGGAAAAAGGAAATCGCAGACGCCGAAAAAGAAATTGAAGATGCGGAAAAAGAGCTTGCCGACGGCAAAAAGGAGTATGAGGACGGCAAGAAGGAATTTGAGGGGGAGATCGCCGACGCGGAGCAGAAAATAGCCGATGCGGAGGCAGATATTGCCGATATTGAGATGCCGGAGTGGACCATCAGCGACCGCAGTGATCTGCCGGACAACATCGGATACGGCGAAAATGCGGATCGTATGCGCAATATCGGGCAGGTGTTCCCGGTGCTGTTTTTCCTGGTGGCGGCGCTCATCAGTCTGACGACCATGACGCGCATGGTCGAGGAGGAACGCACGCAGATCGGTACCTTAAAGGCGCTCGGTTATGGAAAAATGGCGATTGCGTCCAAGTATCTCGGCTATGCGCTGATCGCAACGCTCGTGGGCAGCGTGCTCGGCGTATTGCTTGGCGAAAAATTCCTGCCGTATGTCATTGTGATGGCATATAAGATCATGTATCATCATATGCCGAACGTGGTGCTTCCTTATAATATGAAATATGCGCTGATCGCGACAGGTGCGGCGCTGTTTTCCACGCTGTTCGCAACCTTCGCGTCCTGCTATCGGGCGCTTGCGGATGCTCCGGCGGTGCTGATGCGCCCGCCTGCACCGAAGGAAGGAAAGCGCGTGCTGCTGGAGCGTATCCCGTTTTTGTGGAAGCATCTCAGCTTTTCCTGGAAGTCTACCGTGCGTAATCTTTTCCGCTACAAGAAGCGCTTCCTTATGACGATTTTCGGCATTGGCGGCTGTATGGCGCTGATGATCGTGGGGTTTGGTCTGCGCGATTCGATCATGGATATTGCCACACTGCAGTTTAAGGAGCTGCAGGTTTACGATGGTATGGTGATCCTGGATACGGACGAACCGCAGGAAGAGCAGGAGGCGCTTGAGACGGCGGTTATGCAGGATGCGCGGGTGGAGGATTACACGAAGGCAATGATGCGCAAGGATATCGTGCAGATCGGCAAGAAGCGCTGGGATCTGTATCTGATGGTGCCGGAGAATCTGGAAAGCTTCCGTGAGTTTGTGAACTTCCGTGACCGCACCTCCGGTGAGGAATATGAGCTGACGGACGAGGGCGCGATCATTACAGAAAAGATCGCGAAGGAGATGGATCTGAAGCCGGGCGACACGGTTGCGATTGAAAATGAGGATTACGGGACGGTGGAGGTGCCGGTGGCGGCGATCACAGAGAACTATCTGCACCATTATATTTACCTCACACCGGCACTGTATGAGCAGTGCTACGGGGAAGAGCCGCAGTATGACCAGATCCTCTACCGTGCAAAAGAAGGAAATATCGAGAATATCATGGAGATCGGCGAGGACTTTATGACGTATAAGGCGGCGCTGAGCATCAGCTACACGCAGACGATGATGGATCAGCTTGACTATATGCTGTCGGCGCTTGATTCGGTAATTATCGTACTGATCACCTCGGCGGGACTGCTGGCGTTTGTAGTGCTGTACAATCTGAACAATATTAACATCAACGAACGCAAGCGAGAGCTTGCCACCATCAAGGTGCTCGGTTTCTATGACGGCGAGGTGGATGCCTATGTGTACCGCGAAAATATCCTGCTGACCATCATCGGCGTCTTCGTGGGCGTCGCGCTTGGAATCGTGCTGCACCGCTTTGTCATCGTCACCGTTGAAGTGGATTACTGTATGTTCGGGCGCAACATCAACCTGCCGAGCTTCCTGATCGCGGCGGCATTTACGGCGGTGTTCTCGATTTTCGTGAACTTTGTAATGCATTTTAAGCTAAAGAAAATTGATATGGTGGAAAGTCTGAAGAGTGTGGAGTAGGAGCAACACCTGAATCCGGACAGGAGATTATATGGCGAAGTTACCACAGGAATTTCTGGAGAAAATGAAAAAGCTGCTCGGCAAACAGTATGAGGCATTTCTTGCCTCATACGAACAGCCGCGCCAGTTCGGGCTGCGTGTAAATACGGCCAAAATATCTACGGAGGAGTTTGAGCGGCTTGTGCCGTTTCATTTGAAAAAAATTCCCTGGGTGGAGAACGGTTATTTTTATGAGGAGCAGGACGCTCCGGCGAGACATCCGTTTTACTATGCGGGGTTATATTATCTGCAGGAGCCGAGTGCAATGACTCCGGCTTCGATCCTGCCAGTCAGGCCGGGCGACCGGGTGCTGGATCTCTGTGCGGCGCCGGGCGGAAAGGCAACGGAGCTTGGAGCGCGGCTTCGCGGCGAAGGACTTCTGGCAGCGAACGACATCAGTGCTTCCCGTGCAAAGGCGCTTTTGAAAAATATCGAGGTATTCGGCATTCCCAATGCTTTTGTGACAAATGAGGTCCCCGCGAAGCTGGCGGAGCAGTTTCCGGAATTTTTTGATAAGATTCTCGTGGATGCCCCCTGCTCCGGGGAAGGTATGTTCCGCAAGGATCCTGCTGCGGCTAGGGCGTGGGACGCCCGGAAGCCTTTTGCGTGCGCAAAGCAGCAGAAAGAAATCATTACCCGCGCCGCGCAGATGCTTGCGCCGGGCGGACAGCTTTTGTATTCCACCTGCACATTTTCGCCGGAGGAAAACGAGCAGGTCATCGCTTATCTTCTGGATACGCAGGACGATATGGAGCTGCTGGAGATCCCGCAGTATGAGGGCTTTTCATCGGGCATACCGACTGTGGCAGAAGAGGATTGGATGGAGGCTGCCAGAGCGGGCAAAGGGGAAAGATCGGCAGCATCCGGCAAGCGGGACGAAAAATATACGGATTTGAGAAAATGTGTGCGTATCTTTCCGCACAAGATGCCCGGCGAGGGGCATTTTCTGGCGCTGCTGCGTAAAAAGAAGCCGACGGACGCTTTGGATGGCGGCCAGGACGGGGCGGCGAAACGGATAGAGGACCGGACCATCTGTTTAAATAGCGAAAGACGTGCGGAATACCGGAAATCTGTGCCGGGCGGACTGCAGGGAAAAGCGGCTGCATCAAAAGCGGAGATGGAAATATTGCAGGAATTTCTGCGGGACGTTTCCATGCCGATGGATATATCACGTTTGGAAATCCGCAAGGGGCAGGCGTATTATGTGCCAAAAGAGACAAAAGAAAACCGGGGTCTTGTTTTTCTGCGCAACGGGCTTTATCTTGGAGAGGTGAAAAAAGACCGCTTCGAGCCGAGCCAGTCCTTTGCAATGGCGCTGAAAAAGGAAGAATACGCCGCTGCGATCGATTTAAGCTGCGGCGATGAACGTGTGGTAAAATATTTGAAGGGCGAAACGATAGAAGTGGACGACCTTGCGGAAGCAAAAGGAAAGGGCTGGCAGCTTGTCTGCGTGAACGGTTATCCACTGGGCTGGGGGAAACTGGCGAACGGTACGCTGAAAAATAAATATCATCCCGGCTGGAGGATGAAATATTGACGCTGAAAATGCCGGAAACAGGACACCGGCATTTTGATGTATTAATGGCGATAGTATGATAATGCTAACACAAAGAATAAAAAGATTAAAAAAATTAAAGATCAAAAAATCAAAAAAAATTAAAAAAAAATCAAAAAAAATTAACTTTTTATGTAGACAAAACCAAAAAAATGGTGTATAATAGAAAATGTAATTAATGAGAGCGTAAGGAAAAAAGTACAATTGATAAATATAAAATATAGGAGGAGTTTAAGTTGAATACAAATTATTTAGAAAACAACTACTTAACATTAGTTGGAAAAGTTACAGGAGAAAAAAAATTTAGTCATGAAATTTATGGTGAAAGATTTTATGTTTTTAATTTAGAAATACCACGTTTAAGTGGAAATAGTGATATAATTCCAATCACTGTATCAGAAAGATTAATAAAAGAAGAAACTCTACAAGAAGGAAAGAATTTATTAGTAAAAGGGCAATTCAGATCATATAATAGCTATGAAAATGAAAAAAATAGACTTATATTAACTGTATTTGCAAAAGACATTATCGAAGTAGAAGAACCACAAGAAAATGAAGAAAACGAAATAACAGAAAAAGTTAATATTGTTGAATATTATGATTTACCTTATAGATATAATCAAACTGTTGTAAAAATTTTGGCGCAAACACCAAATATTTTATTTGTTTATTGGGATATTTCAGACACAGATAGAAATAATTTTATATCTCAATATGGAGAAAACTTTTTTAATAATACAATTCCGGTACTTCTTATTATAAACAAAACTATGAATTATTCATACGAAATACAAATAAATGACTTCGCTAATAGTTGGTATCTTCATGTAAATGATGCTAATTGTGAGTATCAAGTAGAATTGGGAAGGAGACATAAAGAAAATCCAAATTACTATTATGTTACAACTTCTAATAATTTGGATATGCCAAATAATCATATTTTACTTGAGAATATTTCCAATAATGTATTATTTAAAAATGTTAAAACTCAAGAATTAGTAGAAAAGCCTATTACAAGTATTACGTTTTTTAAAGATTTTGCTAAGTCAAAAGACTTTTACAAATATTTTAAAGAATTACTTAATAATGAGCTTGAAGGAGATGAAATTAATTTTAACTTGCCATCTTCACATACTAGTTCAAGTTTTAAATAAGAGGAGAATATAACATGTCAAAAGAAAAAGGATACGTTAGCTTTGTATTACATGCACATTTACCTTTTGTTCATCATCCAGAAAGCGAAGATTATATGGAAGAACAATGGCTATATGAAGCTATGTCAGAAACATACATACCATTACTTACAAATTTTAAAAAATTAGAAGAGGAAAAGGTTGATTTTAGAATTACAATGTCACTTACTCCACCTCTTCTTAATATGCTTGATAATAAAATGCTTCAAGAAAGATATATAAAATATTTAAACACACATATAGAGCTTGCTAAAAAGGAAGTAGAAAGAACAAAATATGATGATAGATTAAATAATTTAGCCAAATACTATGTAGATAAATATTCTAGTGATCTACATGTTTTTAAAGATATTTACAATTGCAATTTAATTAAAGGATTTAAACATTTTCAAGATATTGGAGTTTTAGAAATTATTACATGTGGAGCAACTCATGGATATTTTCCAATTTTATATGTTAATGAAAAAACTGTTAAAGCACAAATTGCAATAGGAGTACAAACATATGAAAAATATTTTGGAAGAAAGCCTAATGGAATATGGCTTCCAGAGTGTGGTTATGTTCCAGAAGCAGATAAATATTTAAAAGAATTTGGAATAAAGTACATTATTACAGAAACACATGGTATTTTATACGCAAATCCTGCACCAGTATATGGAACATAT
>NZ_CAJKOX010000038.1 GCF_905201705.1 uncultured Marvinbryantia sp. | reverse complement strand
GATGATTGCCGGGGAAATCGGAGAAGCGGTGAAAGAAGAGATCTTATCAGGAGGTACGCATAATGAGGAAGATTAAACTGAAAAAACTGAGGATGGAGAATTTCAAAGGCTGCCAGGGGTGCAGTGCCGGAAAGGAGCCATATGTCGCTGAAAATTAACCAACTTGAAATCGAAAATGTAAAACGGATAAAAGCCGTAAAAGTCGAGCCTGCCCAGGATGGCTTGACTATTATTGGAGGGAATAACAGACAGGGAAAAACATCTGTGCTGGATTCCATCACATGGGCACTCGGAGGGGATAGATACAGACCGTCATGTGCGCAGCGGGAAGGTTCAGTAATCCCGCCATACATACGCATTACAATGAACAATGGGCTGGTCGTAGAGCGGAAAGGGAAAAACAGTGATCTGAAAGTAACAGATCCTTCCGGGAAAAAGGCAGGGCAGCAGCTTCTGAATGAATTTATTGAACAGCTTGCACTGGATCTTCCGAAATTTATGAATTCATCCGGGAAAGAAAAAGCGGAAACGCTTCTCCGGCTTATTGGTATTGGTGACCAGGTCGCAGCACTGGAAAAGAAAGAAGCAGAGCTGTATAGTGACCGGCAGGCAGTCGGGCGTATCGCAGATCAGAAAAAGAAATATGCCAGGGAGCAGGTCTTTTATCCCGATGCACCGCGCGAACTGGTGTCCCCGACGGAACTTATCCGCAGGCAGCAGGAGATCCTGGCGCGGAACGGCGAGAACCAGCGAAAACGGAATGCCCTGCAGCAGATGCAGGCACAGTCCGAAGAAATGGACAGCAGGATTGCCGGCATGGAAGAACAGCTCAGAAAAATGAGGGCTGAACGGGAAAAAATCGCGGCTGACATAGAGACTGCCCGGAAAACGGCTGAAGAACTGCAGGATGAATCCACTGCTGAACTGGAGGCTGATCTTGCTAATGTCGAGGAGATAAACCGTAAAGTCCGTGCAAACCTGGACAAAGATAAAGCGGAAGAGGATGCGCGTGATTATGAACGTCAGTATAATCAGCTGACCGGGCAGATTACGAAGGTACGGGAAGAGAAGGCTGCCCTGCTGGACCATGCGGAACTTCCGCTGCCTGGATTATCGGTTGCTGAAGGGGAACTTATTTACAAAGGGCAGAAATGGGATAACATGTCCGGTGCTGACCAGCTGAAGGTTTCCACAGCTATTGTGCGGAAGCTGAATCCGGAGTGCGGTTTTGTGTTGATGGATAAATTAGAGCAGATGGACCCTGTTACCCTGGAAGAATTCGGGGAGTGGCTTACGAAGGAAGGATTACAGGTTATTGCGACAAGGGTATCCACCGGGGATGAGTGCTCCGTCATCATCAGTGACGGATACATAGAAGGGCAGGAGCATCCCGTCATGGAAGAGAAAAAAACAACATGGAAAGCAGGTGAATTTTGATAGTGAGAAAATATTTAAAAGAAGCCCGCCAGAAAGCGGGCATGACGCAGCAACAGGTGGCAGATCAGCTAGGGATCAGTCTCGTATATTACCAGAAAATAGAACAAGGATCTCGGACGGGTGATTTTGAAATTTGGGATGCTTTGGAAGATTTATTTAATCTTCATCAAAGGGAACTCCGCAAGATATAAGAAAAGCATCACGACCAAGCAGATAATCAATGGAAACATTTAGGATATCAGCTATACGGACTAAACATTCAAGCGACGGCGAGCGTTCTGCCTGTTCGTATTTCTGGTAGGCATTTAAAGATATTTGTAATTTATCAGCCATTATTTGCTGTGTAAAACCATTTTTCATACGTGTCTTTCGAAGCCTTTTGTTGAAGACCATAACTTACCTCCGAAAAAAAATAATCTTGACATTACATACATATTGTACTATATTATAGAAAATAATAATACATACAATTCGTATGTAGTTGAAGGAGGAAATATATGAGCAAAAGGTTAGAGGCATTAGTTAAAAAAGCAATGGCGGTAGATTGCGGAAATTATTACTTGCGATGTTCGGAATTTTTAGAATTGGCGGAACATTGTCAGAACAATTTTATCAATGGCTCATACATTCTTTTTAAAATCGGATTTTTAAAAGGACAGAGAGCTGAAAAAGCAAGGCAAAAAAAAGAAAAGATAGAAGGCGGTGATATGAGAATGGGAAGACTTATTGATTTGACCGGACAGCGGTTTGGAAAGCTGACTGTACTTTGGCGCGAGTCAGATAAGGTATATTCAAATGGAGCAATCGCTGTGAAGTGGATGTGCAGATGTGATTGTGGTCAACTGATTGCAGTATACGCAAATAGTTTGCGTAAAGGAAGTACAAGGAGTTGTGGATGTGCTCGTAGCGAATATTTTACGGAAAAGCATATTAATCAAAAACATGGTGGTAGTTTTCAGAATGGAAAAGGAGAACGCTTGTATAGAGTCTGGCTTGGCATGACTGAACGTTGTCGCAATCCTAATCACAATAGATATCAAGATTACGGAGGAAGAGGTATTTATGTATGTGATGAGTGGAAGCATGATTATGCTGAGTTTCGGAAGTGGGCATTGAATCATGGATACGATGAAATGGCACCAAGAGGAATGTGCACTATAGATAGAATTGATGTTGATGGCCCATATTCACCAGATAATTGCAGGTTTGTATCTATGAAGATTCAAGCAAATAATAGAAGAAAGAAGGTATGCTAATGCAGATTATTAAAGGGAAAATTCCTTCTGCGAAAAAGATCACAATTTATGGGCCAGAAGGTATTGGCAAGAGTACTTTTGCCGCCCAGTTTCCAGACCCTGTGTTTATTGATACCGAGGGAAGTACTAAAGAAATGGATGTTGCAAGATTTAAAAAACCCACGAGCTGGACAATGCTGTTAGAGCAGATTAATTATGTAAAAAATAATCCAGATATTTGCAGGACACTCGTAATTGATACGATAGATTGGGCCGAAGCGATGTGTGTGGAGCATATATGCGCAAAACACCACAAAGATGGACTTGAAAGCTTCGGATATGGGATGGGCTATGTTTATGTAAAGGAAGAATTTGGAAGATTTTTGAACAGCCTGGAAGAAGTAGTCAATGCCGGAGTGAACGTGGTGCTGACGGCCCATGCACAGATCCGGAAGTTTGAGCAGCCGGACGAGATGGGAGCTTACGACCGGTGGGAACTGAAGCTTGGGAAAAAGACTTCATCACAGACGGCTCCACTGGTGAAGGAGTGGAGCGATGCTTTGCTGTTTGCTAATTACAAAACCTATTCTGTTGCGGCAGATGACAAAGGGAAAAAGCATAAGGCCCAGGGCGGTACAAGAGTAATGTATACGAACCATCATCCGTGCTGGGATGCAAAAAACCGGTATGGGCTGCCGGATGAGGTGCCGTTTGAGTATGCCTCCATTGCGCATATTCTGGAAAACACCGCCCCTGTCCGGGAAACTTCCCGGACGGAGAACGCGACAACAAGGCAGGAATATGGTGCCAGTAACGTGCAGGAACAGCATGACCAGAAAAAAGATGAAACGGAGACGGAAAGAAAGGTACCGGATATTCCAGCAGATGGAGAACAGATGACGCTGCCCGGCTGCGGTACTGGTGGGGATGATTTCCCCGAACCGGATCCGCAGATACCGAAAGCCCTGCGCGATCTCATGAAGATGCACGGAGTGCTGGAATGGGATATCCAAAACGTGGTCGCGGCGCGCGGATACTTTCCGTCAGATATGCCGGTAAAGGATTACCCGGCGGATTTCATTTCCGGGGTACTGGTCGGGGCATGGCCACAGGTGCATGCAATGATTAAAGACATGAAAGAAAAAGAAGAGATACCGTTTGATTAAGGAGGAAGCAGAAAATGAATGCAGATGGAAGAGAACTGGACTGGAATGACAGCATACAGAATGACAGCAGCTTTGTGGAGTTGCCGGAAGGAGACTATGATTTTGTAATTGACCATTTTGAGCGAGGAAGGTCGAAAGGAAGCGATAAACTGCCGCCCTGCAACATGGCAACAGTATTTTTCAATGTAACTGGACCGGATGGCGGCATGGCGACAATCCGCGAAAATTTTATTCTTCATTCGAAAATGGAATGGAAACTGTCGGAGCTGTTCTGCAGTGTGGGACTTAAGAAAAAGGGGGAAGAACTGAGAATGAACTGGAATGCACTGTCGGGACTGACGGGACGGGCGCATGTCATTCTTTCACCGGACAGGAATGATCCGTCAAAAAAATATAACCATATTGATAAGCTTTATCCGAAAGAACCCAAAAGGTTTGAGGCAGGTAAATTTTAAGGGGCAGGAGACATGGAACTGAGAGATTACCAGATAGAAGCAAAGAATGCAATCTTTGAGGAATGGGAAAAGGGGATACAGAAGACGCTGCTTGTACTTCCAACAGGATGCCATGCAGAAGGCGAAAAACTTTTAATGGCAGACGGAACAATCCTGGCAGTCGAAAATATAAAAGCAGGAGATCATCTGCTTGGCATGGATGGAAGAGTGAGACGGGTTCTGGCTGTTACGTCTGGGACGGACAGACTGTACAGGATTATGCCAGTAAAAGGGAAGCCCTTTACTGTTACGGGAAGCCATCAACTCACCCTGGTGCGTACAAATGAAAAAAAGAATCCGTTATATCCGTGCCAGAATAAGGGCGGCGAAATCATAGATGTGGCAGTAAATGAGTGGCTTGGCTGGAGCAGTTATAAAAAGCATTTGTATAAGCTTTTGAGATGCGCATTTATCTGGAAGTTTCCAGATTCAGAGCAGACCAGGCTGCCAGTTGATCCATATTTTCTTGGAATCCTGCTCGGGGATGGCAATGTAAAAAACAGCATAAGTGTCACGACACCGGATACGGAGGTAGTGGAAGAACTCCATTACCAGGCAAAAAAATACAATATGCATCTGCGCGAAGAAGAGGCCGGAAAAGCGATGACATATCTGTTTGTATCAGACGACAGCTCTGCACTGGGAAGAAACGGAAGCAGGCTGCACAGGGATCTTGTGCAAGCCGGCATACGCAGAAAAGGCGCAGTAGATAAACATGTGCCATATGCTTATAAAACAGCGGACAGTTCTGTCAGATATGAAATTCTTGCGGGGCTGCTTGATTCAGACGGTTCTTACAACAGGACGGCACCCGGATATGACTTTATTTCAAAGTCTGAGACACTGGCAGCTGATGTCGAATTTATATGCAGGTCGCTCGGAATTGCGGCCTACATGAATCCCTGCATAAAAAAATGCGGTGATGCCGAAGGCATTTATTACCGGGTAAGCATAAGCGGGGACTGCTCCGCTATTCCGTGTAGGGTTAAAAGAAAAACAGCTTCCGCAAGAATGCAGAAAAAAGATGTTCTGAGAACAGGGTTTACTGTAAAAGAAGCGGGGACAGGAAAATATTACGGTTTTACCGTCGACGGTGATAACCGGTATCTCCTGGATGATTTTACCATCACACATAACTGCGGCAAGACGATCGTGTTCGCAAAAGTAGCAGAAGAATGCGTGCGCCGGGGCGAGCGGGTGCTCATCCTTGCGCACCGCGGCGAGCTGCTAGAGCAGGCATCTGACAAGATTGCAAAAGCAACCGGACTGAGGTGCGCGGTCGAAAAGGCAGAGGAAACTTGTCTGGGAAGCTGGTTCCGCATTGCTGTGGGTTCTGTGCAGACCATGATGAGAGAGCAGAGGCTCAGCCGGTTCGAAGAAGGCTATTTTGACACCATCATTATAGATGAAGCGCACCATTGCCTTTCCGATAGTTACCAAAAGGTGCTGCAGCATTTTCCAGAAGCACATGTGCTTGGCGTGACAGCTACGCCCGACAGGGGAGACATGCGAAATCTGGGGCAGTATTTCGAATCACTCGCATATGAATATACCCTTCCGAAAGCCATTAAAAGCGGATACCTGGTGCCGATTAAGGCGCTGACGCTGCCTCTGAAGCTGGACATAACTGGTGTAGGCGTACAGGCAGGTGATTTCAAAGCGGGAGACATAGGGACAGCACTGGATCCGTACCTTGACAGGATCGCGGAGGAAATGCGGAAATACTGCATGGACAGGAAGACGGTTGTCTTCCTTCCGCTTGTAAAAACAAGCCAGAAATTCTGCCAGATACTGAATGACAGCGGCTTTATAGCTGCCGAGGTAAACGGAAACAGCGCAGACCGTGCGCAGATACTGGAAGAATTCGAGAGAGGGAATTACAACGTCCTTTGTAACTCCATGCTGCTTACGGAAGGCTGGGACTGCCCGGACGTTGACTGCATCATTGTACTGCGTCCTACAAAAGTACGCAGCCTGTACAGTCAGATGGTGGGGCGTGGTACGAGACTGGCACCAGGTAAGGACAGCCTGCTCGTCCTGGACTTTTTATGGCACACGGAACGCCACGAACTCTGCCATCCGGCAAGCCTTATCTGCCAGGATGAAGAGGTAGCCAGAAAAATGACGGAGAATATCAGCACGGCGGGCTGTCCGGTAGATATAGAAGAAGCAGAGAAAACGGCTTCTGCAGATGTTGTGGCGCAGCGTGAGGAATCGCTTGCGAAGCAGCTTGCAGAAATGCGCATGCGCAAGAAAAAGCTGGTGGACCCGCTGCAGTTTGAAATGAGCATACAGGCGGAAGACCTTTCCGGATATGTGCCTGCATTCGGATGGGAGATGGGACCGCCGACCGACAGACAGAAAAAGACACTGGAAAAACTGGGCATTCTTCCGGATGTGATTGAGAATGCAGGAAAGGCGGCGAAGCTTCTGGACCGTCTGGACAGGCGCCGGACGGAAGGGCTGACAACACCCAAACAGATCCGTTTTCTGGAAGGACGGGGATTCCGGCATGTCGGGACATGGGATTTTGATTCTGCAAAGAATCTTATTGACAGGATTGCCGCTAATGGATGGCGGACACCTGCTGGAATCAGCCCGCAGGAATACAGACCAAATACGGGACAGACGGTTATTTGAAAAAGTTATCATGGCGCAGAAAAATCATAAGGATATAACAGGGTAAGAATTATGTATGACAATAAAGAATATCTGCTTGGAGCATTGGATTCTTTAAATCCGGCATGCTTAAGCTATACGGAGTGGTGTGCTGTTGGGATGGCGTTGAAAGAAGAAGGTTTTGACGTATCTGTCTGGGACGAATGGAGCAGGAATGACAGCCGCTACCATATAGGGGAATGTGAGCGGAAGTGGAGCGGGTTTCGCGGAAACAGTACGCCTGTCACGGCGGGTACGATCGTGCAGCTCGCGAAAGAACATGGATGGGCACCGGATACCGGGCATGAACTGGATTGGGACGATTCCATCCGGTATGATGATGCGCACATGGTAGTTGACAGGAACTGGCTGGAAGGAAAAGACATTGCTGAACCGGCGGAATGGAATCCTGCAGGGCAGCTCATAAGATATCTGGAGACACTGTTTGAGGCCGGGGAAAATGTCGGGTATGTTTCAAAAAGCTGGAAAAATGAAAAGGGCCGCCATGTGCCTAAAGACAAGGGGAATTACGACCGTACCGCAGAGCAGCTCATAGAAGCGTTGTCAGAATGCCGTGACGGTGATATCGGGGATGTTATCGGGGATTATGACGCGGAAGGAGGGGCGTGGATCCGCTTCAATCCGCTGGATGGGAAAGGCGTGCGCAATGAAAATGTAACGGATTTCCGGTACGCCCTGGTGGAATCTGACGGCATGGAGCTTGCGGAGCAGAATGCTATACTCCGTGAGCTGGAGCTTCCGATTGCCTGTCTGGTTTATTCCGGCGGAAAGAGCCTGCATGCAATCGTAAAGATAGATGCGCAGGATTACAGTGAATACAGGAAACGGGTAGATTATCTGTATGATGTATGCAGTAAAAATGGCATGAAAGTGGATACACAGAACCGGAATCCGTCCAGGCTGTCCAGGATGCCCGGTGTCCTCAGAAACGGCAGGAAGCAGTTTATTGTGGACACAAATCTTGGAAAAGAAAACTGGGAGCAGTGGCATGAATGGATTGAAAGCGTGAATGACGACCTTCCGGACCCGGAAGGTCTGAAAGAAATATGGGATAATATGCCGGAACTGGCACCGCCGCTGATTGAAAATGTTCTACGGCAGGGGCATAAGATGCTGATTGCAGGACCATCAAAAGCCGGAAAATCGTTCCTGCTCATAGAAATGTGCATATGTATCGCAGAGGGAAGAAAGTGGCTGAAATGGGATTGCGCAAAAGGCAGGGTACTGTATGTGAATCTCGAACTTGACCGTGCGAGCTGCCTGCACCGATTCCGGGATGTGTATAAAACAATGTGCATACGTCCGGATAACCTCCAGAATATCGATATATGGAATCTGAGGGGAAAGTCTGTGCCGATGGACCGTCTTGCGCCCAAACTTATAAGGCGGGCGGCGAAGAAGAATTACATAGCGGTCATTATCGACCCGATTTACAAGGTAATCACCGGGGACGAAAACAGTGCAGACCAGATGGCGAAATTCTGCAACCAGTTTGACAAGATATGCACAGAACTTGGCACGGCAGTCATTTACTGTCATCACCACAGCAAGGGCAGCCAGGGCGGAAAGCGCTCAATGGACCGCGCCAGCGGGTCCGGCGTGTTTGCGCGTGATCCAGATGCACTTCTGGATCTGATCGAACTGGAAACAAATGATGCGCTTATGCTGCAGGAAGAAAACAAAGCGGTATGCAGGATATGCAAGATATACCTTGACAGTCATTTTGCGTGGCAGTGCGACCTGTCACAGGATGATTTGTGCAGCAGGACAAAAATGCTGGAGTACTGCCGTGAAAAACTGAATTCCGGACAAATGGCAACACTGCAATTTAATATAGACCAAGAGCTTGAAAGAGTGCGTAAAATGACAGCATGGAGGATTGAAGGGACGCTGCGCGAATTCCCGAAGTTTGATCCCGTAAACCTGTGGTTTGATTATCCGGCGCACCGGACTGACAGATCCGGGGCACTGAACGACATACATCCGGAAGATGATAAGCCCATGTGGCAGAGGGCGGCAGACAGACGGAAAGAAAGCGCAAAGAGTAAGAGAGAAAAACAGGCACTTGAATTTGAAATGGCATATTCGGCTATAGAGATGGACGGTCCTGTTTCTACAAAAGCGCTTGCGGAGTCTCTTGGAATCACACCGGATGCAGTCAAAAAAAGACTTAAAAACAGTAATTCTTATTATTATGATAACGGCATTATTCACCGTAAAGAAAAAAATGATAGTAAGAACGACCAGGAATGACCATGATAATTCCTTCCTGGCAGGAACGGGAATAACCATGGTTATTCGTACCTGCATAATGTACGAACGACCATGATAATTCCGGTCATTCCCGGAAACAGGAACGACCAGGAATGACCATGGTTGTTAAGGGGGTACGAATGACCTATATACTACGTATATATATTCCGTTCGTACCCCTCACGGGGTCCTTGCAGGGGTGGGACGAGTCGTGCGACAGCTCACGCACGACGCCTCCCCCACACCCGCAACCAAGGACATAAAAGATCATTCATGGATTTTAATACGTTAAAGAGGTGAAGCGAATAATGGTAACTGAATTTTTTATGGCAATGGAGCCGCCGACCTGCACACACCAAGAGAAACAGATACATGTGGTAAATGGGAAACCGGTATTTTATGAACCACAGGAAGTAAAAGCAGCCCGTCAGAAACTGCAGGCACATCTGGTACAGCACAGACCGGAGAAAAAGTATGATCATGGCATAAGGCTGACTGTGAAATGGTGTTTTCCGAGAGGACGACATCACGACGGCGCATACCGGATAACAAAACCGGATACAGACAATCTGCAGAAACTCCTGAAAGATTGCATGACTGCTGCTGGATTCTGGAAAGACGATGCGCTGGTGGCATCAGAGATTGTGGAAAAATTCTGGGCAAAAATCCCCGGAATCTACATAAGGATTGAGGAGCTGCAATGAATGGCAGACAGAAAGAGGAATATTACAGGACAGTAACAGATTGCTGGCGGCTGTTTCTGAAGTACCGTGAATCAGTAAATTCAAACGGGGTATGGAAAAGCATAATCCAGGAAGCTGACATGGTAGCTAAAAAACATGGGAACACGAAGTTTGTACAGGGACTGTTGCTACTTGTCATGGATGAGATAGAAAGGTTGCAGAAAGAAAAGGAAAAAGAAAGTAATGGACAGAAACTTAATAGCAGGGACTGCACATGAATTATACGGACAGGGTAAATCGCCGAAACAGATCGCGGCTGTGCTGCATACATCAGTCCAGACCGCATATGAACTGACACGCGATATTCCGAAGGGAGAACTGAATGACAATGGTCTCACGAGCAAATTACAGGTCATGGCGGATTTCCCGGTGCGGTGGATAGATGCCGTGAATCCGATAAGGAGATATTACGGGCATGAGCCGATGGAGTTGCATTTTGATCAATAAAACCGGAAAGGAGCACACAGAAAACATGCGCTTCTGCAGGCGCGGCTGACGAGGAGGGAAGATAATGAGAGAAGGATTAATCATTGATTTATTTGCCGGTGGAGGCGGAGCATCTACCGGAATAGAGTTATACACAGGACGGCATGTAGATATTGCAGTCAACCATGATCCGGAAGCGATAAGGCTTCATGCTACCAATTATCCAGACACGCTCCACTTGACGGAGGATATTTTTGAGGTTGACCTGCAAAAATACGTAAAGGGATGTCATGTAGCTTTGATGTGGGCATCGCCGGACTGTACACAGTTTTCCAAGGCAAAGGGAGGAAAGCCCCGCGAAAAGGGACAGCGCGTGCTTCCGTGGGCGGTACATAAGCACGCAGAAGCATTGAAACCCGATGTCATCATCATGGAGAACGTTGAGGAAATCCAGCAGTGGGGACCGCTGGATGTAGCAGGGCACCCGATAAAAGAACGCGCCGGAGAGGATTACAGGAAATTTATCACAGCAATGATATCACTTGGGTATGTGTTTGACAGCCGGGAGCTGGTAGCAGCAGACTACGGAGCACCGACAACGCGAAAACGATGGTATGCAATTTTCCGGCGGGATGGAAAGCCTGTCGTCTGGCCGGAGAAAACGCACAGCAAAGGCGGCGCAAACGGCTTGAAGCCGTGGGAGCCGATTTACAAATATCTGGATTTGTGGGATTTTGGCAAATCCATTTTTGGACGCAAGAAACCTCTTGCAAAGAACACCGTGAACCGAATCGCCCACGGGCTAGATAAATTTGTATTTAACAACCCGGAACCGTTTATCGTACAGGTAAACCACAGCGGAGACACTTTCCGCGGACAGAGCATGGGCGAGCCGCTTCCAACGATTACGCAGAAACATGGTTTCGGAATGGTAACGCCGCTTGCGGTACCTTACATGATGAGGAACAATCATGGTGCACCTGGAAGCGATGCAAAGGATCCAATATTGACGATAACTACAGGCGGGCATCACGGTCTAATTACACCTTATATGATGCAGATCGGACAAACAGGATTTACAAAAGACCGGAACCGCACGCTGACAGATCCGTTAAGCACGATTGTCACTAAGAACGAGCACTGCATGATCAGCCCTTTGCTAATCCAGTATCATTCAGAAACGGCAAAATCAGACGTCCGCGGGCAGCAGGTAACGGAGCCAATCATGACGCTTGATACAAGTAATCGCTATGCGCTGGTTATGGGCTATCTGACTAAATTCTACAAAAGCGGATGCGGTCAATCCCTGTCAGAGCCAATACATACCATTACGACGTCTACGGGGCATTTTGGGACGGTAAATATTTTAGCGGTACCGATGGAAGAACTGCTGGCGGGGATGGATTACAGCATTAAGGAGCAGGGCGAATTAAGTGAGATCATCCGGAAGTGCACATGGGTATCACAATTTATCATGGAATATTATGGATGCGGTACAGGACAGAGCTTAAATGATCCGCTGCACACGATTGTAACAAAAGACAGGTTCGCATTGGTTACGGTGTTGGAAAACGAATATGTTATCTTGGACATTTTCCTGCGGATGCTGAAACCGCGCGAGCTGATGTTGGGACAGGGATTCCCGGAAGATTACATTCTTGACCATGATTATACAGGCAGGAAAATCCCTGTTTGCCAGCAGGTAGCAAAGATCGGGAACAGTGTGGTGCCGATCATGGCAGAAAAGCTTGTAGAAGCGAACTGTCCGTATCTAAAAATCGGGGATCGCATAGGGAATATGCGGATTGATTACAGCGAGCCGCAGGCGCGATTTGCATGAGGTGCCTGCAGCACAGCTATCCCTGTTCGACCTGCCGGAGATGCAGGAAGGATAATGTGAGGTGAGAAAGTGAAGGCAGTAATAAAATATCCTGGAAGTAAATGGAGCATGGCAGAGTGGATCATATCGTTTTTTCCAAAGCACCACAGCTACCTCGAACCGTTCTTCGGCAGCGGGGCGATACTATTCAACAAGCCACGATCCAACATCGAGACAGTCAATGACTTGGATGGCAACGCGGTAAATCTGTTCGAGTGGGTCAGGAAGGATCCAGAACGGCTGGCCTATGAAATTTACTGGACGCCATATTCCAGGAAGATATATGACAGCACATACGCAGAAATGCCCGAAGGTAGTTTCGAGAAAGCAGTAAATTTCCTGATCCAATCAAATATGGGATATGGGTTCCGGACAAGAGATAAGAATGGGTGGAAAAATGATATCCAAGGACGGGAAAGAGCTTATGCATCACAAAACTGGCGTGTATTGCCGGATAAGATTTTACAGGCGGCAGAGCGGCTTCGGGGAGTGCAGATCGAGAACCGGGCAGCAGTAGAAGTAATTGAGCGTTTTGATTACAGTAACGTCCTGATCTATGCAGATCCGCCCTATGTCCTTTCCACCAGGCACGGCAAACAGTATAGATACGAGATGGACGACCGGGCTCATAAAGAATTACTGGATGTGTTGATCTCTCACAAAGGCCCGGTGCTGCTGAGTGGATACGACAATGATTTGTATAATGACAGATTGGCAGGCTGGCATAGAGAAGAAACAATCAGTATTACACAAGCAAGGAAAAAGGCAACAGAGGTTCTCTGGATGAATTTTGAACCAGAATGGCATCAGATGCGGCTTGATATCTGAACAGGAGGAAGGGGAATGAATATTTTAGAGCAGATTTTGGAGGAGATTGATCAAAAAATTGAAAAAGCAAAGGAATTAATGGTTTCATGTCCATGCGATAGGCTGGATGTAATAGCAAACGAAACAGCGGAAGCATTTATAGAAGCATACAAAGAATGCCAGGAAATTATCTGCTCCCACATGGAAGATGAACCTGTAAGTAATACTGACAAGTTGGATAATGGGTGGATCCCAGTGGGGGAGACCGAAGGAGACAGAATGATGGATGAGATTCAGAGAACGGAACTGATCGAGAGTCATATCGAAGAATGCAAACACAGGATAAGCGTTATAAATGGTTTCATGGAGACAAGTAATGATGCGGATGGAGACAATTGCTGCAAAAACATTCTTCGGCTCAAAACCGCTGTCACTGCGCTGGAGGAGCTGGAACAGTACCGGGAGATTGGCACCGTAAACGAATGCTATGGATACAAAATCCATAGCCAGAATATCAGAATGTTAAATGATTGCAATAATTGCGGGAGAAAAAGAAACTGCACAATTAAGCCAAGGTACGGGGAGTATTGCCGGATTAATTGTTATTTGTGGGAGGAAGATCAGAATGAACCAAAAAGCTAAAATCATCGAAATGTTACGCCAGCATGTCAGCCAGAAAGACATATCGCACAGGCTGGGAGTAAGTAGGAGATATGTGCACAGGGTACTGCTAGAGCTGAGAGAGAAGGGAGAAGCATTATGAGCAGAGCGGGATTGTTGCAGGTTGCAAAGCCAATCTTATTTAACACTGATATGGTACAGGCGATTCTGGATGGCGGAAAGACAGTAACGCGGCGGGTGATCAAACCACAACCGAGCAACATCGAAGGTAGTGTCGAGGGTATAAAAGTAATGAGTGGACAATTTGAAATTGAGTCGCCTTTCAAAGCAGGTGATTATCTGTATGTCCGGGAAACATGGGCACCATTACACTCGGATGAAGAGTCGGATAAAGTGTGTGGGTATATGTATAAAGCGGATTTGCCGGAGGATTATTGGTGTGGACGCTGGAAACCATCCATCCACATGCCTAAAGAAGCAGCCAGAATCTTCCTGGAAGTGACGAGTGTGCGAGTAGAGCAGTTACAGGATATCACGTGGCAGCAGGCAGCTAATGAGGGATGCTATGGAAGTACGTCGGATGAGCCGGATCCATTGTTTCATCTTCCGACATTAAGAGGAGAATTTGCAAAACTATGGAATTCCACCATCCCTAAGAAGGATCTGGACAAATACGACTGGGACGCAAATCCTTGGGTATGGGTAATCGAATTTGAAAGGGTGATGATGGATGATTAAATGTATATTGTTGATACTTGCAGCTCTGCTGTTTGCAGGCGGAGCGCACCCAGTGGAGCCGGAATACATTGTGATCGAGAGCGATTATGAAGGGACGGTGCTGCTGGATCAGGAGACGGGGACGCGGTATTTAAGAACAGATACAGGGCTTTACGAGTTAGAGGAAGGGTGAGATGAACAAATGCAGAATGAATACATGTTCAACCGGGCATTCCGGGAATACGTAAACAGATACGCCGCAGACCACGGTATTACGCCGGAGCAGGCACTGGAACGCGCAGAGGTGCAGCAGGCGGCAAGATTTTATTCGGAGGTGTGAGGGAGTGGCAGAAGATCTATGCAGAAGAAGTCTGGAGGAGTAAGAGATGGTTAATTATCCATGCAATAAATGTTCTGAGCGCCGTGTTGGCTGTCACGTTTCCTGCAAGGCATACCTGTCTGTGAAAGAGCAGAATATCAGGGAAGCGAAAGCTGTTAATGCACGACGCATGAAGGATAAAGAGCTATCTGATGCGAAGAGAGACGGCTATATGCGGATGACAAAAGGCAGCAAGGATAACAGCAGGGTGATCCGAAGCCGGAAGCGGTAGCGGAAATGCCAGGGAGGGAACATGAGAACAGGAGACAAGATAAAGTTATACAGGATTGCCAGAAGGGAAACAGACCGCTGTGGGAAGATGAACCAGGCTAAAATAATCAGCCAGATCTGGACAGTAGCAGGTATATATCCGCATTTTGCGCTTCTGGTGAACCGATATGGGATAAGGGAATGCTTTAGTTATTGGTATTTGCGGCGGCACGCACATGTGCCGCGAAAGACTGAACGTAATGGTGTGATAGTATGGGAATGGGGTGATTGCAGTGCAGAGCAGCAGAATACGTAGTAGTGTAGCAGGCGGGGAAATGCTGGGCAGCAGGGTGTGTGCAGAAGAGCGTGGCATAAGCCGAGATGAAATTAAAAAGCAGAATGAGCAGGTAAAGGCATGGTTATGGCGGTACCGGGAAGCACGAAAGGATGTCCGGCGCTGGGAGGAAGAGCTTGCGGAACTGGTCGGGATGCAGGAGAGTGCCAGTGCAATCCGGTATTCGGATATGCCGAAGGGCGGTGGTGGACAGGCTGATCTGTCGGATGAAATGGTGGAGCGGGAGAAGCTATGGAGAAAGATTCAGAAAGCGCGCTACAAGCGGATACGGGTGTTTGCGGAGATTAAGAATGCGATTGAGCGCCTGCCGACAGCAGATGAGCGGGAAGTGATGTCGTACCGGTATCTGGAGCTGATGAGCTGGGAGCAGATATGCGTGAAAATTGAAAAGGAGTGGGCGCAGACACATAGAATCCACAGCAGGGCATTAGAAAATATCTTAAAATACGTATAAATATGTATAATATGTGATTGACATACGTGCCGATACGTGTTAAAATATAATCATGAAAGGGGGATACAATGAAAGCATCAGAGTTGGTTAAGCTATTAAAGAAAAATGGTTGTTATCTCGTGGAACATGGAAAAGAGCACGATAAATGGCACAGTGATATCACCGGGAAAAATTTCATGATTCCGCGGCATGGTAGCAAAGAAATAGCGACTGGAACAGCAAACAGGATATTGAAGGATGCGGGGCTGAGATAGCCCTTGCATCTGGCATATATAGACATCATTAGAAAGGAGTCATGAAAATGGCAAAATATGTATATCCGGCGATTTTTACACCGGAAAAAGAAGGGGGATATTCCGTATTCTTTCCGGATCTGGAAGGATGTTATACCTGTGGCGATGATCTGCAGGATGCTCTGTTTATGGCAAATGATGTTTTGGCATTTGTCCTTTATGATTACGAGTCAGAGGGACGGGAAATTCCGGCACCGTCAAAAGCAGAAAACGTAGAGAAATCAGACGGAGATTTCGTGAATTATATTGCATGCGATACTGTGGAATATGCAAGAATGCATAATAGCAGGGCGGTAAAAAAGACACTTACTATTCCGCAATGGCTGAATGATATTGCCATAAGACAGGATGTCAACTTTTCACAGGTTCTGCAGGAAGCACTGATGGAAAAAGTGGGGGCAAAATAAAAAAATTTGTAAAATGATATGGAATGATACACCCAACCTGTGTTATAGTGTAAACTGAAAGAAGTGAGAGATAGGGAGACCTGTCTCTTTTCTTTTACTTCCCTCCCTCATAATTTTCTTATTTTGACTGGCGCCCTGTAGAAATATGGGGCGCTTTTGGCATGCAATAAAGAAAGGAGATCCACTGATGAAGGGATATTCATATAGATGCATGAATTGCCGTGCTACGCAGATAGTTCCACGTAGCAAAGCAAAATATACAGATGGCAGAGTCTGTAGCGAATGCGGTAGTTCTTTGGTGTCGGTGGGAGAGATGGAATATGGTATTGATGTTGCATTAAAAGACTCTGGAGCGGTAGCAAATGCTTAAATCGTGTCAGTATTGTGGCAGAATCCACGACAGTAGGTATGACTGCGGGCGCAGACCGATGCGGAAAAGAGCGGCTGCCACAGAAACGGACCGCTTCCGGAGGTCACAGGCATGGACAGACAAAAGCATCGAAATAAGACAGCGGGATAATTACCTCTGTCAGATATGTATGCGGAAACTATATAATACACTCTGGCAGTATAACTATAATGGACTGTCTGTCCATCATGCTGTTCCCGTCAACGCGGACTGGGAGAAGCGGCTGGATGATGATAACCTGCTGACGGTCTGCCAGATGCATCATGAGATGGCAGAGAATGGAGAAATCCCGTATGAAGTGGTCAAAGGTATCATCGATGAACAGGAAGCGAAAAGGGAAGCGACAGAGGCATCCCCCGGGGTAATTGACTGAATTGTGCGGAAATTGCTCAGACGTACAGCTGGGGGAACGAAAATAAAAAATTCCCAGATCAGCTTTTGAAAGGAGGGTTGCGGTATGCCGACACCGGCAAAACCAGCTAAAATACTGGAAATGGAAAAACGTTCCCATAGAACGAAAAAAGAGATTGCGCAGCGGAAAAATGCAGAAGCAGCTCTTCTGACAGGGGTTGTTCTGAAGGAAAAGAGAGAAGTAAAAAATAATCAGATAGCTCATAAAGAATTTCAGAGACTTAGGAAGCTGCTGAAATCTATTGACAAAGACGATGACCTTTATGGTGAGACGATAAACAGATACTGTATGTTAATAGCTGAATGCGAGGAGTTCCAGCAGAAGAGAGAGAAGATATACGAACAGCTCTGCGACTTCCAGGAAAGGATGGAAGAACTTGTGGAGCGGGAGGAACTGTCATGGAAAGAAGCATATTCCACCGAGGTGTCCATGCAGCGTAACCTCGTGTCAATGGATAAGCAGATCCAGACAAAGCGAAAAATGCTGCTGGATATGGAGAAGGAAAATGTAATGACGATTGCATCTGCTTTGAGGTCGATACCTAAAAAGCCGGAGTCGAAGAAAAATGCCTTGAAGGAAGTGCTTTCGGGTGGTTAGAGACGGAAAAGCATATGCATATGCGAAATGGTGTCTGTCTGAAACAGAGGGAAAAGCACCTCGCTACGTAAAATTGCAGGCTGAAAAGTGGCTGGAGATTGCGGACGGTGAAAATCCGGATGCGTATGTGGATGAGGGAGCTTATGAGAAAATCTGTAAGCTCCTGCAGCTAATGATACATCCGGATCTGCATTGCAGCATGTATGATGGTCTGGAAGATTATGCGTGGCTGTTTATTGTTGCGTGCTTGTGCACGATGTGCAGGGCAGAATCAGAATATTATAAGCTTTCGGGAGATACTACCGGAAAGCTTAAGATCCGGTATTACCAGACGGGACTGCTGGAGATAGCAAGAAAAAATTACAAAACGTTTAATGCAGCGGTCATATTTATCCTGCTGATGCTTACGGAACCGGATTTTTCCCGGTTCTTTTCGGTTGCTCCGGAGCTGAAGCTTTCGCAGGAGCTGTACATCGCAGTCAAAAAGATTATCAAGAGCAGCCCGCTGCTGTTTGATGAAGAGGATCCGGTTTTTAAAATAAACCGGAAAGAAATCATCTGTCTCTTAAACGAGAACAATTATATTCCTCTTGCTTATTCGCAGGACAAGATGGATGGAAAGCTGGCAAATTGTTTTCTCGCAGATGAAGTTGCGGCGATGGATTCCTATCCTGTATCTGCCATGCGGACAAGCCAGAGAACCCTTCTGTCGAAGCTTGGGCTTATCATATCAACACAGTATCCAAACTACGACAACGGGTTTATCGTAGAACTCAGAATAGCAAAATCTGTGCTTGATGGGACGAGCAAAAAGCGCTATTTTGCGCTGATTTATGAACCGGATGACGAATTGAAGCAGGGAGATACATGGCAGACAGACGACAGATGTATTTACCAGGCGAATCCGGTATCCGTGCATAACAAAATTCACTTCCAGAGCATCGTGGATGACAGGGACACGGCTGTTCTATACGAGACTTACCGCCAGGAATTTCTGTGCAAAGCGCTAAACCTGCTCTACCGGAGCATTGGGACGGAGCAGTATATTGATCCGCAGAAAGTACGGCTTTGTGCAGATGATATCCCGCTTCCTTGGTGGCACGGCAGGCGGGTATGGATTGGGATGGACTTGTCTCAGACAGAAGATAATACTGCTGTGGCGATGGTAACGGAACATGAAGGAATTGTTTATGCCAAAGCTTTTGGATTTATTCCGAAAGACAGGATCCTCATCAAGAGCAAAAAAGAGGGCGTTGATTACAGGGAGCTTGTAAAATCCGGCGAATGCTTTGCGTGTGGCGGCGAGGTGATTTCTTATGGCTTTGTGGAAGACTTTATCATCCACACGTTGCAGGAGGAGTACGGAGTGGAGATTGAGCAGGTGGGGTATGATAGGTACAACGCTATTTCTACAGTACAAAAGCTGGAAGAAGCAGGAATTGAATGCGTGGAAATAAAACAGCATTCATCTGTGCTGCATATGCCGACAAAATGGCTTAAAGAAGTAATTCTTAGCGCCCTGTTCCGGTATGCAAGGAGTACGCTTCTGGAGATTAATTTCCAGAATGCCCGTGTAACTGAAGATACGAATAAAAATAAATATGTGAACAAAAAGAAGAGCGAAGGAAAGGTGGATCTCTGCGTTGCGCTGATCAATGCAATGTATCTGCTCCAGCAGGAACAGTTATATGGCAGTACTTTTGTGGTGCAGTGCTGATGACGAGCATTTTGAAGGGAGACAATCATAATGGGCATCTGGCCATTTGGCAGACGAAAAGAAGAGATACGGGCTGACACGGATGCGCAGAGCGGGAATATCGTGGAATCTGATGTGCTGCTCAGCGCATTGCTCGGAAAATCTGTGATATCGAAAGAAAAGGCACTGGAGATTCCGGCAGTGCAAGGGTGTATAAATCTGATTGCCGGGACCATTTCTACGCTGCCGATAAGACTGTACAAACAGAACAGCAACGGAACGGTAGAGGAGGTCCGGGGAGACCGCAGGGCGTTCATACTGAATAACGAAACAGGAGATACGCTGACGGCGACGCAGTTCTGGAGGGCAATCCTGGAGGATTATTTCCTCGGAAAAGGCGGTTATGCCTATATAAACCGTGTGGGGATGGAAGTATGGAGCCTGCATTACGTAGATGAGACATGTATTTCCTTCCAGTACAGCACAGACCCCATATTCAAGGACTATGACATTCTGGTGCAGGGGCAGAGGTACAAGCCGTACCAGTTTTTCAAGATCCTGCGGAAGACAAAAAATGGATGGGATTCCAGGAGTATCGTGGAGGAAAACCCGCTTCTGATTGCTGTTGCATACGCCTCAATGGTTTATGAGGAAAACATGGTCCGCAAAGGTGGAAACAAACGGGGCTTTCTGAAGTCGCAGAAATCTCTGACAAGGGATGCAATCGATGCACTGAAGGAAGCATTCCGTAAGTTGTACAGTAATTCCGAGGAAAACGTTGTTGTACTGAATAACGGCATTGAATTCCAGGAATCGTCGAATACATCTGTTGAGCTGCAGCTTAACGAAAATAAGGAATCCAACACGAAAAGTATCTGTGAGTGTATCGGGGTTCCTCCGGGTATGATTACCGGCGGAGCAACCGATAAAGATTTTGACAATTTCATAAGACTGTGCACCGGCATCATGAATGATATCGAGTGCAGCCTGGACCGTGACCTGCTTCTGGAATCAGAAAAAGGTCTTTTTTACTGGGCGTTTGACACGAAAGAGCTGACGCGCGGCAATATAAAGGAGCGGTACGAGGCATATAAAATCGCATTGGAGAAGAATTTCATGCAGATCGATGAAGTACGGGAAAAAGAGGATATGGAGCCGATGGGCTTTGACTGGATTACCCTTGGTCTGGACCAGGTGCTCTATAACCCGAAAACGGGGCAGATTTACACGCCCAATACCAATGCGGTCCAGAATATGAACAGTATGAACGCGGCACTTAATGGCGAAAACAGGGCATACACGGGACAGAATCTGATCATCACTGGACCGCCAGGAAGCGGAAAGACGACATGGGTACATGGACAGATGCAGCCGGGAGAGATGGTGCTGGATCTGGATTCCATTAAATGCGCCCTGTGCGGAAATGATGAAATGCATGGGCAGGTGGATGATGGGATGGTGCAGATACTCGGCACTGTCCGCGATGCAGTATATCGGGCGGTTTCCGAGCGGAAAAATCCGGGAAAGTGCTACATCATCACGACAGAAACAGACCTGCCGACGCTCCGTAATTGGCAGGTATATTTAAATGCAGAGCTGAAGGTGATGGATACTCCGAAGGAGATATGCCTGCAGCGCGTTCGGGATGACCCGACAAGACCGGACAAGCAGGTATTTTTCGGGCTGATTAATAAATGGTTCGATTCATGGAAGGGAGGTGAAGGGGTATGAGAGCAGAATTAAGGGCTGACGGGCTGCATATCAGCGGTTACGTCAATGTTCCGGGCAGGACATCCAGACCGGTTATGACACCGAGGGGCAGGGTGATCGAGGTTATTGAGCAGAGGGCTTTTGCTGAAGCGATTAGCAGGGCGGGAAATATCCGGCTTCTGCTGGATCACAACCAGTCGCGCGTGTTGGCATCCACGGAAGATGGCACGTTGAAAGCACGTGAAGATGAGATCGGGCTCCGGGCGGAATCGGTTGTTACGGATGCGGAAGTGATTGCAGGGGCAAAAGCTGGGAAATTAAAGGGATGGTCCTTTAATATGCGGAATGTGACGGATTCCATCGAAGAGCGTGCGGAAGGGCTTCCTATCCGCCATGTGAAGTCGTTTGACATGGATGAGATCACACTTGTCATGAACCGGCTTCCGGTCTATTCTTCCACATCCGTCGAGGTGCGGGCGGATACAGAGGAAGAGGTTGAAACGAGGGCGCTGTATATGGACACGGAATATAGCGAATATGCGCCGGAGGAAAAGCCAGGAAGCGTTGTAGACTATTCCGGCTATGAAAAACGTATCCAGGCGCTGGAACAGTAGATTTTATCAAAGGAGGAACAAGAAATGAATCTGAAAAAATTAATGGAACAGAGAGCGCAGCTCAAGGCAGAGCTGGACAGGATTCTGGAAACTGCGAAAACAGAAGAAAGAGCCATGACAGATGAGGAGAACACGAAATTTGAGGAGCTTGAAGGAAAGATCAAGAACCTCGATCGCACGATCAAGGCCGAGGAACGCGCGCGGGACCTTAATCTGAATGTCGTAGATGATAAAAAGAAGGAGGAACTGCGCGCAGAAGAAATTGCAGAACAGGAGGAAAGAGCGTTTGCGAATTACATCCGGGGCGTGGTTTCGGAGGAGAGAGCGGAAAATCTGACTGCCGGTGACAACGGGGCGGTGATCCCGGCATCCATTGCAAGCAAAATCCTTAAAAAGGTATATGATATCTGCCCAATCTACCAGCTTGCTACAAGATACGCGGTCGGTGGAACCCTTGCTATTCCGTACTATGATGAATCGGAAAACTCCATCACAATGGCATATGCTACGGAATTTACCGAGCTGCAGTCCTCATCCGGTAAATTCAAATCCATTGAGCTGAAGGGCTTCCTCGCAGGAGTACTGACAAAGGTGTCGAAGTCACTGGTCAATAACTCCTCTTTTGATATTGTGAATTTTGTGATCAATGCAATGGCGGAGGCAATCGTGAAATGGATTGAGAATGAATGTCTGAATGGAACGGCTGATAAGATCGATGGCATCTCCAAAGCTAAACAGGTTGTGACTGCGAAAGCGGAGGCGGCGATTACGCCGGATGAGCTGATTGACCTGCAGGAAGAGGTGCCGGACAGATACCAGCCGGGCTGTATCTGGATCATGAACAAGGCAACCAGGACATCGATCAGAAAGCTGAAGGACAATGACGGGAACTATATCCTGAACAAGGACGCTACTGCGAGATGGGGTTATACACTGTTCGGAAGCGATGTGTACTGCTCAGACAATATGCCGAAAATGGCAGCGGGTAAGACTGCAATTGTTTATGGTGACATGTCAGGGCTTGCCGTTAAGATTTCCGAGGGCATGAATATCGAGGTGCTGCGTGAGATTTTTGCAACTCAGCACGCGCTTGGCGTCGTTGGCTGGCTGGAAATGGATGCAAAAATCGAGGACGAGCAGAAAATCGCTGTTCTGAAGATGAAAGCGGCGGCACAGCAGGCAGACTAAACAGGAGGTGCTGCAAATGAAGATAAGGGCGCTGACAAGCTTCTGCGGCTCCCTGTGCATGGCAAAGGGGGAAATCCGCGAGTGCAGTGACGGTGCTGTACTTGCGGACCTGCTGGACGCAGGTTATATTGAGACAGTTGAGGCAAAGCCGGATGAAGCTGGCGAAGAGGCTGATGCTGCCCAAGAAAAGCCAGATGTGAGTGCTGGAGGAGATGCTCCGGCAGAGAAAACGGATGAAACTGGCGGAGACCGGAAAACATCTGTGAAATCCGGCAGAAAACGCGCTTCCGGCGAAAAAGGAGCTGATTCCAGTGAAAGTAAGTGAGATAACGGAAAAGGACGTGCTGGAATATATCCGGCAGGACGGGGGCAGCGCGCGGGAAGTTGAGCCGTTGCTCAGCGCTGCGCTCGCTTTTGTCCGGTCGTATACAGGGCTGACAGATGAAGAGATAGATGAGCACGAGGATTTTTATATTGTTGTGCTCATTCTCTGCCAGGATATGTATGATAACCGCGCACTTTATCCGGAAAAAAATAATCTCAATAAGGTTGTTGACACGATTCTGGGAATGCACCGGAAAAATCTGCTGTGAGGTGACGATTATGTATGTAAATCCGGGAAATCTGGATAAAAAAATCCAGATTATCAGACTGGTTCCGGGCGGAACGAATGCCAACGGTTTTCCAGTGCCGCCAACGGAAAGCATTGTCCGGGAACCGTGGGCACAGGTTACGAATACGAGCGGAAGCGAGATTATAAAAGCAAACTCGGAATTCTCGGAAGCAAAGAAGCGCTTTCTGATACGGTATGGGGAGGCAGAAATCAATACCGACATGATTGTGCGGTATGCCGGGAAGGATTATGACATCGAATATGTCAACCCATACCGGGAAGATAAGGATTACATGGAAATCTGGACAAAGATTTCGGAAAGGGTGTGAGCGCGGTGGCAAGAATGCGAGTGGAGGGGTTTGACGCACTGATGAAAGCGTTTGATAACTTTGCAGATATAACGGAGGTGTCTATTAAGGCTGTCAATGTAACGGCGCCGGTACTGGAGAAAAGCCTGAAAAACCAGATAGCCGGGGCAGTGAAGAAAGGCTATTCCGTCGATCATGAACTTGAGCGCTCAATCGCTGCACGTCCGGCAAAGAAAAACCAGTACGGTGTATTTTCAGTAATCGGACCTGTTGGAAGTGATTCAAAAGGAGTGTCCAACGCGAAGAAACTGGCGATTCTGGAATATGGTCGACGTGGTGGTTACAAAGACAGCAGGGGGCGGGAGGTACCGCCGCAGGAACCATGCGCCGGACTTAGAGATAAAGCAGTGGAAAGCGTCAGAAGCGAATGCAACGAACTTATCCAGAAAGGAATCGATTCTTATCTGGATAAGCTCTGGGGGTAGGATATGACAGTAAACGAAAAGATAATGCGGGCTCTGAAACCGCTCGGAATTCCGGTTGTTGCGGATTTTTCCGGCGGAGGGGAAAAAGAATATATCACGTTCAATTATGCATCAGATGAAGCAGCATTATCGGGAGATGATGGACCGATGGAAGTGGTCGCATCCATGCAGATTCATTATTTTCTTCCTATGGACAGGGATTATCTTTCCATCAAAAAGCGGATTCGCAAAGCGTTATTTTCAGCTGGGTTTACCTATCCATCAGTAGAGCACCTGACGGAACCGGAGGGGAATATCCGTCATCTGATTTTTGAATGCGAAATTGAAAATGATGATGAATTGGAGTGTTGATGCGAGATTGAAAATGACGATGAATTAGAGGACTGATGCAAAGTTGAAAGCGATAACGCATCAGAGTAATCATTAACAGACCTGTGGGTCTTTAAAACTAAAGGAGGAGTTTGATATGGCACATATTGGCATGAAATACCCGGTGGCGGCACCGTGGAAAGAAGGAAACAATTATGATGCAGGCTATGTCGTGGGTAAGGCAATCAGTTTTACCGGGACGCCGAATAAAAATGACACAACGCTTTATGCAGATGACGGGGCGTCGGAGACGGATCTGTCTGTAAGGGACTGGGGAACATCGCTCAGCACGGATGATTTGTCACTGAAGGTGCAGGCTGATTTGCTGGGACACACCTACAAAGAGGCTGCGGGCACGGGTGATGCGGCTACCCCGGAAGAAATTGAAATCGGGACGGACGATGTCGCTCCGTATGTTGGGATGGGCTTTTACAAGCGCCGCAGAAAGAATAACATCACATCGTTTACTGCAATTTGGCTGTATAAAGTGCAGAACAGTGAGCCGACAGAGAATGCAGAAACGAAAGGTGAATCCACAAACTTCCAGACACCGACGATCGAAGGAAAGGCGTTCCCGGTGGAAATCAAGGATGAAGATGGAAATGTAAAAATGTCCATCGGCAAAAGGCTTATTTTCAGCACAGAGGCAGCTGCCAAGGCATGGCTGGATAAGCAGGCAAAAATCGGACAGGCATCTGCTTAACGGGAGGGTGAAATGAGCGATTTAAGACCGAAGGGCGTTGAGATAGAACTTGGTGGGCAGAAGAGAAATCTTCTGTTCACCATTAACGCGATTGATGAAATCCAGGCAAGATGTAACATGCCGCTGATTGACGTCATGCAGTATGCAGCGAAAGCGGCTGACGGGAAGATGGACCATGAGACGCTGGACTATTTCCGGGCAGTTGTTACGACACTTGTGAATGATGCGGACGGGGAGCAGCACAGCGAAAAAGAGGTCGGAAGATTTCTCACGCTCGAAAATTACAGACCTGTTGCATGGAAGGTACTGGAAGCATATGGTCTTTCCATGCCGGATCCGGACGAAGATGAAGAGAACGACGAAGAAGAGGATGGGGATGAAAACCCAAAAGCAGGGACCGGGCAGTAAATATTGCCCGGCTGCTCTATGTTGGAGGAAAGATTTTAAATTATTCGGAAAATGAGACATTCCGGATGACGCTGAGAAAGTTTTATCTGATCTATGATGAATACCTAGAACTGAGCGGACATAAGAAGAAAGAACCTAATCTGTTGGATATGTTTTAGGGGCTGTGTGGGCGGCTCCTTCCGGGGAAGGTGATAATTACCATATATGATACTATTCCAATTTATGGAAATAGCTGATATAATGGGTGTATCACATATGAGGGAGGGTTTTACCTATGAGAAAAACGAAAAGAATGTTTTTTGCCAAGAAACTCGTAATTACTGTGTCGGCGTTATGTTTTGTGTCAGCCATGCCATTAATGGTTTCGGCGGATGAGGCGCAGGATAATTTCTTAGGCGATATGGCTGAAGGATTAAATGCAAGGTGGGAGTATGATTCTGACGAAAATACTTTAAGTAGCAGTGAGATTGCGGAATATCGGACGGCATTGGTAAATGAAGAATATAGTCGTCTGGCGAAGTATGCGGATGCAGAGTTTGAAAGCGAAAAATTCGGCTTGATGGCGCAGGCATATATTGAAGCGATAGAGATGCAGATGAATGCAACAAAGTACTATACAGAATTGCCTGGCGTTTATGAAACAGAATGGACAGCAGGATATAATCTTCGTGCGGCACTCATACCGGATTTTGTGGATTATTATGGACTGGAAGTAGATGAAAGTGAAGTCGCAGCGTTTAGGCAAGATGGGGGAGTCTCAATTGCGAGCAACGCGGAAGATACAGCAGATGAAGAAAATACCGGGGGAACGTCGAGTACACAAGAACAAATTGTGTTATATGACAACGAGGGAATCAAGGTTGTAATTACCGGGATGGAAGAACCGGACCTTTTTTCAACAAAAATAAATGTAAGGGTAGAGAATTTGAACCATCATGATATTTGCGTTGGAGCATCAAATAACCAGATGGTTGTGAATGGTTCTTCGGTATATTCTCCGCTGTGGATACAGGTTCAATCAGGTAAAACAGCAAGTGGAACAATGGAGTTTTATGCAACTGATTTGAAGGCTGCAGGAATTGATAAAATTGATGAATTATCTTTAACAATACAAATTTCAGATGGAGAATCGTTTATGCCGATTTATGAAGGAAACGAAATATTCCTCGCGGTTGATGATAATTACATTATTCATGAGAAATCAGTATATACGGATAAGGAAAGCATACAGAAAGTTCAGCAATTACTGAATGATGCTGGGTATGATTGTGGTTCCGCAGATGGTGTTCCAGGTAAGAAAACGAATAGTGCGCTTTTGCAATTTGAGAGAGATAATGGGTTGCCAGAGACTACAGATATAACACCGGAACTGATTGAGACTCTTGAAGAGGCGATAAATTAATATGACAAAGATTTGAGGACGAAGAAATTCGTCCTCATTTTTATAAAATAGTGCTTGACTTCTTGTGGGAACATGATATAATTTATCGTGTGAACAAGAAGTGAGGTGAATATATGAGTCCACGAACAGGTAGACCGCCATCTGAAAATTCAAAGCATTACGAGATTAAAGTGAGAGCAACAAAGGAGGATAGAGAAAAATTACTTTATTGTTGTGAAAAAACTGGAATGACGCAGTATGAAGTTGTAATGCAAGGGATTGATGAAGTCTACAACAGAATAAAAAAATAACAGTTGCGCCGCTACCAACGAAAACAACTGTTATTTACTCCCAAACCACAAAGGATTTGATAAATATATCCTATCATTTTCTTTGTGGAAAATCAAGAAATTTTCAAGAAAAGGAGATAGGACTATTATGAATGAAAATACAACTAAAATCGTTCGGGGGGGGGTATTTCCCGACGAAGCAACCTTCCAGAGGATTTATGAGGAATGCCTGGAAAATGAGCCGCAGGCGTCACAAAAAACCAGAGGCTCTTATGATAAAATGCAGACATGGTTTGAGGAATATGTCTGCGCTATACAGGAAGATGCGTTCCGATATGCCTATCAGTGCGGTTACGAAGCTGCACGGAAAGAAATTGCGGAACATAGTACTCCCGCGATTCTGTCGGAAGGCGGTGATGCTGCATGAGTAAGAAGCTTGTGACAAAAGAAATACCGGATATTCTGCCAGTGTCTGCTGAAAATTTAAGTAGTCTGGAAGTGTGGCTGCTTTTAAAACAATATGATGTTAAAAATCCCGCCGAATTTGTTGTATGTCGGAGAAAGATGGAAACTATTCTGGTTAATAAAGAATTACCGGATATCGAGGAGACGATACAGTTGATTAATCGAATTATGGCTGTGAAGTACCTGGACAAGGCAGAAGGATTATTTGAACAGTTTAAAAAGTTACAAGGGGAACGTGCATCCACTGTACTTCTGTACATCTGGATGGGCTGGCGGAAAGAAAGACAGGCAGCAGATTTAAATAAACGCGCACTGAATACGCTGAATGAAATCAAGAGGAACAGGCTGGTACGGAAATCCAGAAAAGAGAAGGATATGATTTCAGAACTGTTTGATATTGGTTTCGGTGTATATAATGATGAAGCGAAATGCGACTGGGATAAGGGCAAAGAATATGTTTTCGAGTATGGCTATATGCAGGGTATGAAGGCAGCAAAGGCAGAAATGAAAGCGAGGGCAGCGGTATGAACGAGATTATGAAAAGTACAATTACTTCAATGGAAGTTGCGGAGATGGTGGATAAGCGACATGCCGATTTGTTGAAGGATATTAGAAAATACTGCAGTCAGTTAGTTGAGGGAAAAATTCCCCTCAATGATTTCTTCACAGAAAGCACCTACGCCTCAGAAAATAACCGCACAGTGCCCTGCTACCTCGTCACCAAGAAAGGCTGCGAATTTATTGCCCACAAACTTACCGGGCAGAAGGGAACGGAATTTACAGCGCGCTACATAAACCGGTTCCATCAGATGGAAGAGGGAATAGGTATCATCGCTGCCGAGAAAATCCCGGTTGGCGAAGTAGCCAAACTTGCAAACGTCATGGACAGGGTGGCGGTAAGACAGAACCTTGCTCCACACCGGATTGCCGCGAATTTAAAGGCAATCTTCGAGCAGTTTGGCATCCGGCTGACAGATGATTTTGTGAAGGTGCCGGAATATGAGCAGTTAAAGCTGCCGGTAGAATAAATATATTTTATCACTAAACGCAAAGCGCTCAGAAATGGGCGCTTTTATAATGCAGATTTTTATGAGGTATAACTATGGCAGGAAAGAAAATTGGGTGTATACTTGCCCTTGATGGAGAAAGAGAATTTACTGCAGCAGTGCAGGCGGCGCAGAAGAGCACAAAGTTGTTTGAAGCGCAGTTAAAAGGGCTGGCTGAAAAATTTGAAGGTAATGCAAACTCAATGGATTATCTGCGCCAGAAGCAGGAGCTGCTTAAACAGCAGCAGGGAGCGTACCAGAAGCAGCTCGAAGCGGCGCAAGCAGGGCAGAAAAAAGCGAATGAAAACTACCGTGAGCAGAGCAAGCGTCTGGAGGAACTGGATAAACAGCTTAAGTCAGCAAGACAGGCGCAGGAGCAGATGGAAGCATCCGGGCAGCAGGGCACAAAAGAGTACGAGGAGCAGGCGAAGGCGGTTTCAGAGCTGGAAAAGGCTTATGATAAACAGAATATTGCCCGGACGAAGGAAATCGGCAGTATCGCTGAATGGGACAAAAAGGTTTATGAAGCGGAAAAGTCTCTGAAAAAGCAGAATGATGAAATAGAGAAAAATGAACAGTATCTGAAAGAAGCAGAACAGGCGACGGATCACTGCGCGACCAGCATTGATAAGATGGGGCAGGAAGCGAAACAGACATCGCAGGAGATGGAAGTATTTGGTGACGCTGCGGATGGAGTCACGCAGATCACGACGACGCTGGGGGATAAAGTGGCTTCCGCCTTTGTGGATAAAGGAGCTTCAGCCGCTCTGGACCTGTTGAAGAAAGGCGCGGAAGCCGTAAAGGAATCCATGTACGATTTAAGCGGCGCATCCGCAAAGCTTGCTGCGAGCACCGGTTTTTCCGAAGCCGCCGCGAAGAAATACAAGGATGTAATGAAACAGATTAAAGGTGATAACTTCGGGGAGAGCTATGGCGATGTAGCCGATGCCATGAGCGAGGTCATCCAGATTATGGGCGAACTGGATGATTCCTCCATGACGGAGATCACGGAGTCCGCAATCACCCTGCGCGATACCTTTGACATGGATGTAAACGAATCCATCCGCGCGGTCGATGTCATGATGAAAACGATGGGAGTGGATGCCACGACCGCATTTGACCTCATCACGAAGGGCGCACAGAACGGGCTGAACCGCTCCGGCGAACTGACGGACAATCTTACGGAGTATGCCCAGATCTGGGGACAGGCAGGCTTCTCCGCGGAAGAGATGTTTGCCATCCTGGAAAATGGTCTGGACGCCGGGGCATATAACCTTGACAAGGTAAATGACTATGTAAAGGAATTCGGGAACTCCCTCGCAGACGGGCGTATCGGGGACAACATTGACTATTTCTCGGACGGCACAAAGAAATTATTTGAAGAATGGAAAAACGGGAAGGCATCGACGAGCGATGTCTTTTATTCTGTTATAAACGACCTGTCGGAGATGGAGAACCAGCAGCAGGCGCTGACGATCGCAAGCGAGGTATGGTCGTCGCTCGGCGAGGACAACGCTATGCAGGTGATCACTGCCTTGGATGATGTGAACGATGCCTACAAGAATGTGCGCGGCACGATGGACAGTCTGAAGGAAGTGCGCTATTCCGATCTGGAAAGCGCGGTATCCGGTCTCGGCTCTGCAATCCAGGAGAATCTTGTCACTCCGATTGCAGATGCAGCACTGCCGAAGATCACGGGTCTGTTTGAGACTGCGACAGAAGTTGTCAACGGCATCGGGGAGGAGATCACGCCGCAGAAAAGCATCCTGGACGAGTTTGTCGAAGATATAAAAGCATCTAACGATGAAGTAGAAAAGGCACTGGAAAGCGCACAGGCCGTAGTGGATAATGCGACGGACGATGTGGAAAATTTGGAAGCGTACAAAACAGTGCTGATGGATCTGAATGAGCAGGAAAATCTGACGGAATTCCAGAAGTACCAGTTAGAGAGTGCAGTGCACGCACTGGGAGATTCGGTTCCCGGACTGACGGAAGCGTTTAACGAAGAGACGGGTGTACTGAATGCAACAAACGAAGAACTGGAGGCAATGTTCAAAAACGCGGAAGGGCTCGCGATGAAAAACGCGCTCCTGAAAGCGGAACAGCAGACCTACGAGGCACTGGCACAGGCAACGCTGGATAAAGCGCGGGCGGATGACGCAGTAAGACAGGCACAGGAAGAGTATGATGCCACACTGGAGAAAAGCAGGAAGTACGTGGAGGAAAACGGCACCGCGTTCAATAATTACGAAGGAGCAGTAATCAGTGCAAGCGATACGTTATGGGACGCGCAGCGGGCGCAGGAAGAGGCGAACAAGACTTTCAAAAAAGCAAAAGGGCAGGCAGATGATGAGAGCGCTGCACTGGAGCGGATCGCGGAACAGTATGGTCTGCTGCCGGAGAGCGCGAAAGAAGCGTCAGACAGCATAAATACGGTAGGGGATGCAGCAGGGGAAACTGCGCGCGTACTTGATGAATACGGAAACGATCTGACCGGTCTGTCCGAAGAGGAAGCAGCAGCCGTGACAGCAGCATCCGAGAAAATTGCAGAAGCCTACAGCAACATGCGGGATTCGATTGCCGGATCCATAGAAGGGACAGTATCACTGTTTGATGAATTTTCTGGCGGAGCGGAAGTAACGGCGGACGAGATCCTTACAAACCTCGAATCCCAGAAAGCCGGTATCGAGCAGTGGAGCGAAAACATGAAGATACTGGGCGAGGAAGCCGGGGGAAACATGTCGCAGGAGCTGTATGACGCGCTGGCTGAAATGGGACCGGAATCTGCAAATCTTGTACAGACACTTGTGGATACGCTCGGCTCGGACGCTGAGAAATTCAAGGAAATAGCCGATTTGTACGCAGAGAACCTAAAACTGCAGGATGATGCCGATGCAATCGCAGGCTATACTTCGGTCGGGGAGGGCATCAAAGAAAATATCGAAAAAGGTCTGGACGGCATCGATGAGGCAGTGGCTGAAAAGATACAGGGAAAGATAGCAGATGCTGCGGACGATATAGAAACAACGCAGTTCCGGCAGAAAAGCCAGGAATTTGTAAAGCCGATCGCTGAAGGAATACAGAGCGATACCAGCATAAGGGATGCGCTTACGGAAGTAGTAGGAAACGCAATTTCGGCAGTAGAGGGACAGGCGGATGACTATCGGCAGGCAGGGGCTGCGCTCGGCGAGAAAATATCCGAAGGGCTGCAGGAGGCTGTATCGGAATCTGACGGCACACTGATCCTGAATCCGGACGGTATCAGCGAAAAAAGCAGTGATTACGAAACGGCAGGGCGCACGCTCGGGGAAGCCGTCGTAAAAGGCCTGCAAGACACGCAGAAGAGCATCAACGATGCGCTGACTCCGGGAACAGAAGGAATCACCGGAAAATCGGAAGAGTACAGCGCAGCCGGGACAGCCCTCGGGGAAGCTTTTGCAGGCGGCTTGGAAAATGCAGAAAAAAGCGCATCCGGTGCCGGGGATACGGTTGCCGGTGGAGCAGCAAAGGCAATGCTGGATAAATCCAGAGATTTTCAGACTGCCGGGCAGCAGTCGGCACAGTCATATATTAATGCACTAAATGCCGCACGCCAGCAGGCGGCCCAGGCAGGCGGTGCTATCGCTTCCTCTGCGCGCAGCGCAGTGGCATCCTGGGAAAACTCGTTCTATAACGTCGGCTATAACATGGCGTCCGGCGTAGCTTCCGGCATTTACGGGGGAGCGAGTGGTGCTGTCAATGCGGCGGTAAATATGGCGTCGCGGACGCTGGCAGCGGCAAAGGCGGCGCTGGAGATTAAATCGCCGTCCAGAAAATTCCAGAGAGATGTCGGTGAACGCATCTCCGAAGGAACGGCATTCGGCATCACGCGGAAGGCATCCCTTGCCGGAAAAGCTGCGAAAAAGATGTCCGCAAAGGTCTACACCAATGCTACATCCTGGCTGTCGAAATATAAGAAATCCCACCAGGTATCCCTGGAGGATGAAAAGTGGTACTGGCAGCAGGTGCAGAAGCACGTAAAGAAAGGTACCGATGCCTACACAAAGGCTGCACAGAAGATCAAGCAGATAAGCATCCAGCAGACCGGGGTATCCTCTTCGCTGGCAGGGCAGATCGCGAAAAACTTCGGGGTCTCGAAGACAACGACCACCGGCAGCGGGAAGAAAAAAAAGACCACCAAAAAGGACGATGCCACTTATTACAGCGAGATCTACTCTGCTGCAGAGAAGTATCTGTCAAATTACGAGACACTGCATAACGTGTCATTGAAGCAGGAAAAAGCCTACTGGGTAGGAGTGCAGAAGCAGCTCAAAAAAGGCACACAGGGATATTACGACGCCCAGAAGCAGATCAATTCCATCAACGACCAGATCGCGCAGGCGGCAAAAGACCGGCTGACCACACAGGCATCCGTGCAGGACAGCATCCTTGATAAATATAAGGTCTATTACAAGGTATCCGCAAAGGCGGAGATGGATTACTGGAATACCGCCAGAAAGCAGTTTAAGACCGGGACAGATGAGCGCATCGAAGCAGACCGGAAATACTTTGAAGCGATGCAGGAGTGGTACGACCAGAGGAAAGAACTGGACGAGGATTACCTGGAAAACAGCAAAGATATCAACGATCAGCTCGCAGACAGCGTAAAGGAATTGCAGGACGCATATAAGGATGCGGTCGCCGAACGGAAGCAGGACATCCTCTCCTCCATGGATCTTTTCGAGGCGTGGGACGCGGACGGTTACACCATGGACACACTCCTGCACAACCTGCAGACACAGGTAGCAGGTCTTGCCCTGTGGGAGCAGCAGCTGGAAAAGTTAAAGAAGCGCGGGATCTCCACGGATCTCTACGACTACCTGCTGGAGCAGGGACCGGACGCGGCGGCAAACATCTATTCACTTGCAAATGCGACAGATGCGCAGCTTACGGAATACGAGAAGTTGTTTAAGCAGAAAAATGCCCTTGCGCAGTCACAGGCGGTGCAAGATAACGAATCCCTCCGGCAGGAGACCAATAAAGAGATCGCGCAGCTCCGCACGGAAGCGCAGGCGGAATTAAACGCGCTGAACGCAGACTACCGCGCGGCACTGCAGGAACTGAACGCGGGCATGGATTCCTCGCTGAAAAACCTGCTCGCAAAGGCCGGAAAGGTCGGGGAGGATGCGGTATCCGGTCTGGTTGGCGGGATAAAAAGCGCTGCGGATTCCGTAGAGGTCTATAAGAGCACGACCAAAGTCGTATCCAAAGTATCATCGGGGCTTTCCGCGCTGAAGAAAGAAGGCGGAGAGATCGGCTCCAGTACCCTGGACGGCATCCTTGCGGGGATGCTGGATGACGCGAAGATCCAGACGTCTGCGCAGAAAGTGATACAGTCGATCAAGCGCGCGATGGAAGAGGAGGCAGAGATCCACAGCCCGTCACGCCTCTTCCGGCGCGAGACCGGTCCGCAGATACCTGCCGGGGTAGCACTCGGCATGGAGGACGGCACGCCAGCGGCGGTGAGATCCGCACAGGAGATGATGCAGGAGACGCTTGACGCGGCGCAGGAAGAGATGGCAAAGCGCCAGACAGAGCTGCAGGCATCCATCCCGGATTATTCCGGCGTCATGCGGCTAAACCGGATGCTGGAGGATTACCAACCGCAGGCATCGGTGGTAAATGTGGATAATAGCGGGATGATGGAGATGATGCAGCAGATGATGTCCGGCATGCACGACATGGTAGAGGAAATCAAGAACATGAAGATTGTGCTCGACACCGGGGAGACGGTCGGGGCACTGCAGAAGCCCCTGAGCCAGGAAAATGCAGCCGTGGCGGGCAGAAGAAGGCGACCGCGATAGAGACATAGAGACATATGCTGCACAATCAAAAATGTCATAAAAATGTGTATTAAATGGATATTCTTGTTGACAGATGTGTAATAAGTGTGTATAATATATACATAAGGAGGTACACTAATGAAACGCAGGGATTTAATAAGGAAACTGGAAGAGGCAGGGTTTTCATTCAAGGAACATGGCGGGAATCATGACACGTACAAACGTGGAAGTGATACAGAACAGGTTCCGAGACATACTGAAATCAATGAGATTACGGCAAAGAAAATCCTAAGGAAATGGGGACTGAAATAGTCCCCCGGTTTCCCGGTTATATCTTATAGAAAGGAAGGATGGGAGAGATGAAACAGGTATATCCAACATTTATTGCAGAGCATGGCGGGGACTTTCTCGTATACGTTCCTGATATGGAAATTTATACGGAAGGGAAAGATATGGCGGATGCCATTGAAATGGCGCGCGATGCAATCGGTCTGAAAGGAATAGACATGGAGGACGACGGTATAAAGATTCCGCTTCCCTCCGGAAGGGAACAGGCGATTGCAAAAGCACGTGAAGATGCGGACATCTTTGATTATTCTGCCGGGGTTCTTACACTGGTAGATATTGATTTTTCTGAGTACCGCAGAAGAATGGATAATAAAACTGTCAGAAGAAATGTCACGCTGCCAAACTGGCTGAACGTGGAAGCTGAAAAAGCACATATTAATGTGTCGCGGGTACTACAGGAGGCACTGATGACAAAACTGGGGGTGTCAAGGTAAAAATAATTGAAAATCTGAAATAAAGATTTTAAGAGGGCGGATGAACCGCTCTCTTTTTATACACTTTTTTAGGAGGTGGTTACGGTGACAATCAACGGATGGGACATATCAGAAGCAGAAGCGGTGCAGTGGAACGTGACGCCGGGCTTCCACTCCATATCGAATGACAGTGAGTGGGTGCGCGGCAGCCCGATGCCGGTGCTCATAGGGAATACCACAGGATTCAAGTCTATAAAGGTGACGCTGCTGGTAAAAGCGGACCGCGACCGGCAGGCTATCCTGCAGCGGTGCAGCCGGATCCTCTCACATCTGCTGGAACCGGCGGAGCTGGAGCTGGATGATTTCACGCATAAGTTTTACGGGATTCTGGCAAAGCATAGCCTGGAGGAAAACTCGCTGAACGTGCTGTTTGTGAAATTCAACCGCGCGGCGAAGCTGACACTGGAGTTTTCCTGTTACGAATACGCAGACATGGTGACACAGACCTTCACAGGGCAGACACAGATCTCCGTCACAAATCCCGGGAACATCGTCACGCCGGTACGTGTGGAGATCACACCGCAGACAGGCGTAGCATCTACGGTGATCACTGGGCTATGCAGGGAAGCGGGTACCGGGAAAGACCTGCCGGTAACAATCGGGGAGCTAGTGACGGGAAAGAACGTCATCCTCGATGGGGAGACCGGCCTGTTTACGCAGGACGGGGAAGTAAAAAAAGAATTGGAGATCTGGGGGCTGCCTGCGCTGCTCCCGGGCATAAACACAATAACTGTAAACAATAGCTGGACGGACATCACGCTGAAGTACCGTCCGCGCTTTATGTAAAGGAGAAAATAAAATGCAGATGACTCTCGGAGAAGTAAACAGACATTTTTCGGACCTGGCAGGGTGTGGGGGACTTGTACTCCCGTCGAAGCTCAGTTATGCGCTTGCCTGCAACCTGGAAAAACTCCAGAAAGAAGCGGAACACATCGACAAGGAGCGCGAAAAACTATGCAGACAGTATGCCGATAAGGATGGAGCCGGGAATGCTGTCATGGTGGACAGCGTGATCAAAGGAAAGAAAACGCGGGAATACCAGATATCCGAAGAAAACTGGAAAGCGTTTGAGGAGGAATACGGGGCGCTGCTGGACACGAAGATCGAGATCGATATCCGGAAAGCCAAAAGGGAAGAGGTGGAGCGCTGCGAACAGGCGGAGCGGTACAGCATCCCCACAGTGGCGCAGCTGCTGGCGCTCTCCTTCATGCTGGAGGAATAACAGAGGAGGGGATGCCCTGTGCTTAAGCTATTTGACAGGAACTACAATGCCATAGGGCATATCACAAAGTATAAGGACTGCAGGATAGAGAGCGATGTCTCCACCGGGGATAAGACGCTGTATTTCACATACCTCGCAAAGGATCCATCTCTGGAAAATGAGATGTACGTGCAGACAGAGGATGACGAGTACGTGATCAAGGAGGCGCCGGCAGACAGTAGCGCCTTCCCGCAGATCGTAGCGGTATTGAATCTGGAAGGGCTGCAGGCAAAAGCATGGCAGACTTTTTCTGTGACCGATACCACAGTCGATGAGGCGGCGCGCACCGCCCTTGCGGGGAGCGGTTGGACAGTCGGGTACTGCGACGTCACAAAACGCCGCAATGCCGGGATGATGCATGTCAACACATTGGGTGTGATCCAGAACCTGTGTAAGGCGTTTATGTGTGAGCCGGTCTATGATACAAAGGCAAAGACGGTATCCTTTTACACAAAGCGCGGGGAGGATAAGGGCGTATATTTTCTTTCCGGGCTGAATCTGAAACGACTAAAGAAGGAATCCGGCAGCCACGAGTTTTACACGCGCGTGATCCCGATCGGCGAGAACGGGCTGACGATCGAATCTGTCAACGACGGGAAAAAATATCTGGAAAACTTCCAGTACAGCAGCAAGGTGCTCGCGTACATTTGGAAGGACGAAAGCTACACGGATCCGCAGGCGCTGAAGGAAGATGCAGAACTGTGGCTGGAAGACCACGCAAAGCCAGAAGCGTCCTACCAGGCAGAGGTAAGGAACCTTGCCGCACAGAAGCCAGGATACTCCGTTCTGTCCTACAGTCTGGGCGATATGGTAAAGCTGGTTGACGAAGCCACCGGTACCATGGAAGAGCAGCGTATTGTGAAGATGGTGCACTACCCGGACAACCCGGATAAGGATACCTGCGAGATATCGAATACGGTGCTAACTTTTGAAGAGATGCAGGAGAGATACCAGGAAGCTGCCGCCGTCATAAACTTTACGGTTTCCGCAGACGGACGCTATACAGGCACTATCAATGTATCGGATATCCTGCACTTTGAAGAGGGGCTTGCCGGGAGCAGCACGATCGGAGGCATAAACAATAGCATTACCGACATCCAGGGCAAGCTTGCACTGACAGAGCTGACGGTCGGGGAGATCGAGGCGAACTATCTGAAAGCCGATGAAGCAGATTTAAAATATGCCACCATAGAAAGCCTGGATGCAACAAACATCCGGGTACATGACATCGAGGGTGATTACGCATCGTTCAAGTCACTGACGACGGATGAGTTTGCGTCCCACACAGCATTGATTGATAAGATATACAACGAGGAGCTGGTGACGGCAAAGGGCTGGATGCTGGAAGGGAGCATCGGCGACGCGCAGATATCGTCCTTAAATGCAAACAAGCTCCGGGCAGGTACCATTGATACCGCCATTGTTACCGTGGCGGGCACGGACGGGCGTATGCAGATCTCCGACAATACCATCCGGATTTCGGACGGCTCGCAGGTGCGGGTGCAAATCGGTAAGGACGCGTCGGATGACTATACGCTTGCTGTCTGGGATGCTGACGGGAATCTTATCTGGGATGCCCTCGGCGCTACGGAGAACACCATCCAGCGGAAAATCATCCGGGATAAAATGGTTGCCGAAGATGCTGCGATACAGGCTCTGAAGATTGACTTCCAGAGCTTTGATACGGCGCTGACGGACCAGGGCGTAACTATATCCGGGACCGTTGTGCAGGTGGGCAGTAAAACACTGAATGTGGCGCTGTCGGAGCAGACACAGGCATTGACAGAGCAGGGCGAGACGCTGACGGACCATGGGGCGAAAATCGCTGCAAATGAGAAGGCAATCTCGCTGCGTGTCACAAGCCAAGAATTTGAGACTTACCAGACGACAACCAACGAACGCCTCACAGATGCCGAATCTGATATTAATGGCGCGGCGAGCAGACTATTGACAACCGAATCATCAATTACGGCACTGCAGGACCGGATCGCATTGAAAGTGGAGCAGACGGACATTGACACGGCGGTGAACAATATCCAGATCGGCGGCAGGAACCTGATCAAAAAAACAGCCTACAGCTACAGAAAAGACAATGGTGTGACGATATCCTACAGCGATGCTGGGTATCTGACAGCAATGGGAACGACTGCTGACGCAAGAAATGTTACAATCGTGAGACTGACTGATGTGACAGGGCTATCCGGGAATTACACATTCAGCGTGGAGCGGGTTACTGGAAACGATGTGGTGTACAATCTGTCACTGTATCAGAATGGGACGGTTAAGAAGTCCGTACAAATAAAAGCAGGTGCGGATTCCATCACATTTGATGGGACCGGATATGACCTCGGATACATATCAATTGCCAACACCGCATCAGGGCGAAGTATTGACCTGAAAGTGCGGTTCAAGTTGGAAAAAGGCAATAAAGTCACCGACTGGACACCAGCCCCGGAGGATGTGGACAACAAATTTGCCAGCTACAGCACCACCGCCCAGATGCAGTCCGCAATCGATCTTGCGAAAGATTCCGTTACCACGACAGTTTCGAAGACCTATGCCAAAAAGTCAGATCTTATTACTGCGAGCGATAAGATTACCAGTCTGGAGACTTGGAAAACAGAAGCAAGCCTGAAGATCACAAAAGACGGCATCATTGATACGGTAGGGAATTACTATGCTTATCAGGATGACCTGACGACAGCGGTAGACCGAATCACGACCGCAGAGTCGACGATCGCCCGGCATGCTGATCAAATCGCGCTGCGGGTTGAAAAATCCGGCATCATATCGGCGATCAACCAGACAGCAGAAAGTATAAAGATCTCGGCAGATAAGATCACGCTGGAGGGTGCTACCATCGCAGATTCCTTTACGGCTACCAACCTGCATATCACAGGCAACAGTACGTTTGACGGCACGCTAAATGGTGCAACCGGGAGCTTTTCGGGAAGTGTTACGGCTACAGATGGTTATATCGGAG
>NZ_CAJKOX010000037.1 GCF_905201705.1 uncultured Marvinbryantia sp. | reverse complement strand
ATCTTTTTCAATTGCCTTAACTAAATGACATTGGTTCACTCCGTTCACAGTAACCTTCGCAAATCCATTTAGAATTCGCTTCGCGAATGGGATTTGCTCACACTTGAATCACTTCTTACGCCTCAAACAGCAAGTGTTTGAGGCTGGCGTGAACAGTAACCGAAGTCCAGATCTAAGGCGAAAACAGCAGGAGAAAATCTTTCCATTTTATATAAATTGTGGTATGATAAAAACGGCTGTAGATATCATTTTATTTCAGAAGGAGGTACCAAAATGAGTGAAGTAATCAAAAAGATACAGGATATGATCAGCGCGCCTTCCTGCTGCGCAGAGCTGAAGGCTGCGGGACAGGCGTATCTGGACGCTGTGGGAACCGAAAAAGAAGCCGCGGCAAAGGAAGCGCTTATTGCGGAGATTGATGCGGATGTTACGCCCATTGATGGTCTGATTGCCTTTGCCGGTTCCGATATGGGCGCAAAGGTATTCGGAGAAAAGACCGGAGCTGTTCTTGCGCACGCCCAGGACATCAAAGCAAAGGGTGCGCTTTACTGCGACTGCCAGGCATGTGCGGACGCGCTGGCGGTAAAGGAGCTGCTGTAAGCAAAAAAAGAGACCATGAAGAAACTATCTGCGTGCTGCAATCCGCAGGCGTCATAGCCGGGGACTTTTGTCCCCGGCATCATACAATTAACGAGAGGATATTATGGTTATGTTTAAGAGCCTGGTTAGCAGTAGTGACCAGGATACTAACCAAGGTACTGACCAGGCTGACCAGGATGGCTCATGGACGGAGCATCACTGGGAAATCGTAAACAGCGAATAGAAATATCCTTTCTCTGCAATCAGTTCATCGAAAGTTCCCGATTCAACAATCGAGCCATTTTTCAGCGTAATAATGCCATCGTATTGTCTGAGCAGAGTCTCATTAAGGGCGTGCGTAACCACGATGCCCGTTACACCTTCCAGTCCGAGAATCGCACTTGATACCTGACAGGCGGTTTCGGCGTCCAGGGCTGCGGTTGCCTCGTCAACAAGAAGCACCTTTGTCTTTTTGAGCAGGCTGCGTGCAATGGAGATACGCTGTTTTTCGCCGCCGGACAATCCGCTGCCATTCTCTCCGCAGAGATAGTCCTCACCACGCTCCTTTATCAGTTTTGACAGGCCGGAAAGCTCGATTGCCCGCTCCACCTCCGCCGCCGGAAACTCATGGAACATCGTGATATTATCGCGGATAGAGGCGTTGAAAATAAAGACATTCTGCTGAATCATCGAAACGATGTCATACAGCGATTCACTGCTGATGTCCTTTACTTCCTGTCCGTCATAGCAGATTTGTCCGGAGTAGTTTCCGTGACTCGCCATAAGCAAATTCAGAAGCGTAGATTTTCCGCTGCCGGAGGTTCCCACGATTGCGTATTTTTTCCCGGCATCGAAGGCAGTGCTGATATTGTGCAGAACATCACATTCTGCATCATAACCAAACGTAACATTTTTCATCGTAATCCCGGTGTTTAACTGATTTGGAATGTGCATACCTTCATCACGTACATTGCCTTCCAGAGAATCAGCGAGTTTGTCAATCAGTGCGATTGCCGCTTTTCTCGATGCGAGCTGTTCCGGCAATTCCTGGATTGGCTGAATCACATAAGCTGTCAGATTAATAAAAGCAATCAGTATGCCCGGTGTGATATCCTGACCGGATGAAGCGAGCCAGGCACCGGCTAAAAACGTTCCGAGCTGTGCGGTAATCCCTGCCACGCTTGCCAGACAGCCGATGACCGTTACCAGCTTCCGCTTCTTACATTTGGCTTGTTCTGCGGCGGTGTTGTTATGTGCAAACAAATCAAAGATGGCATTTTCCGCCTTGAAGCTTTTGATTATAGAGAAACCGCTCAGGCTGTCTTTTAATGTGGCAATTAACTTACTGTTTTTCTCGGATATGTTTCTTTCCACTGTTTCCATGCGGTTCCCTGTGATATAGGATACGCCGATGGGCAGCAGGAAAAATGCGCAGGCGATAACTGTCATCAGCGGATGATACATAAGCATCATCAGTAATGCACCGGTCAGCATGATAATATTAGACAAAATGTTGAATTGCATATCCAAATAACCATTCTCAACGGTCGCGGCATCATTGGAAAATGCAGATATGTAATTCGCGGTATTTTCAACATAAAATGCGGAAATGTTCTTCTGGGTCAGCTTATGGAATGCATAATCTTTATATTGTCTCATCGCCTTTTCCATAAAATGCGGCCGGGAAAAGTAACTCATTGCTTTCAGAAGAAGAATCGCTGCGACCACGCTGACAACGTACCAGACTAAAACAGGCAACCCAAAAGCGCCGGAAACACCCGATACAAAATCAACCATCTGCTGCAGCATCCATGCAATCCAGAGGTTGAGAGCGGCAGTCAGCAGTGAGGAAATCAGGGCAATCAAAAAGGAAGCATGATTCTTTTTGTAAAACTGGGCGATATATTTTTTACTGGCAGATTTGTGTTTGTGATTCATCTTTGACCCTCCTCCATAAATCAGATAATTCGTTTTTTTCATGTTTTGCTATGAGATTGTCAATCCCGATGATTGCAGTTTCTCCTAAATCATCGAAAGCGGTTGCAGGTGTCCCGCAGGAGAAAAAGCGAATGTTTGATGCGTCATAGCTGGGCGCTTCGTCAAACAGCAGCGCAATCGTTTTTGCCTGACGGAGACTGTTTATGGCATCCTCTTTTTTATTAAGTGACAATAGGACCTCCGCCCGGACTGCCCAGAGAATGGCTTCACTTTTGTCCATGTAGCTTCGTTTTCCGGGAACCCGCAGTCCGGGGTAGAATGCAAGCGCCCAGTCCACAAGAAGCAGTGCGTCCTGATAATTCCCGGTTTTACAATAGACATTGAGATATCCCGTAACGATTGACATATGCGTTCTGGTTAAGTCGAGCAGCGCCATTGATAAATACGGCAAAGCTCCTTTCGGGTCATCGCATGCGGATGCCAATGTCTGCCCGATAAGCGGATGATTTAAGCGGCAGGGATTGTACTGTTTCAATATTTCCAGACATTTATCGTATTCACCAAGCGTAAGGTAAATATCTGCCATTTCATTGCGGACAGAGATTTCGCTGACCTCCGGGTCGGTATTCTGTCCAATCATCATACACGCACGTTGATACAGAGCAAGTGCTCTTCTGGAGTATTCGGGTTTATTCTGACAAAGACCTCTTACACGATATATCCGCGCGCTGTAATAGGCTATCTCAAAACAATTCGGATAGCGCTGCAGCGATTTTTCAATATCTGCGTAAACATCTTCGCTGCTTCTGTCGTGGAGATACTGCTTTAATCTTGCGATCACATTTTGTCTGTCGTTGTTCCGGAACTGATATCCTATCAGCGCATCAATGGATACCTCAAACAAATCCGCCATTTCCGCAATCAGATTTAACTCCGGTGTCGCTACGCCACGCTCCCATTTTGAGACAGAAGCAAAGGTGACGCCCAATGCCTCCGCCAGCTGTTCCTGTGTCATGGAATGTTCTTTTCGTAATTTGCTGATATTTGCGGCAAGAGATAATTTCATTTTTGTGTTCCTCCATTTTCTTCGTATCTATATCATAGCACGAATTTCTGAACATGGAAGGTATCACAGGTATAATTAGTTCAATAATTTCTAAACTGTTGGTTTAGAAATGGCTTTTTTCTTTTATGGTAGGAAAAGAGGCGGACCTGTGGTAGAATAATGGTAAGCAGAAAATGATGTTATTTTACCGGGAAAGAGGAAACGGAGCATGGATTATAATTTAGAACGATTTCGGAGTGCACAGCAGAATTATTACCAGACTGCCCTGCAGGAGATAAAAGCAGGACAGAAACACAGCCACTGGATGTGGTTTATTTTTCCGCAGATTGCGGGACTGGGTTACAGCGAAATGGCCAGGTATTATGCAATAAGAGACATGGATGAGGCGAAAGCATATATGGAAGATGATATGCTGGGGCAAAATCTCGTGGAAATATCGGAGGCGCTTCTGGAGACAGAATCCAGTGATGCACAGGAAGTGATGGGATGGCCGGATAACCTGAAGCTGAAATCTTCTATGACGTTATTTGCCTTGGCAAAGCCGGAATGCGAAGTATTTCAGAAGGTGCTGGATAAGTTTTTTCACGGGGAGCCGGATCAGAAAACGGTGGAGATTTTGTGTGATAGTTCTGATATTGTTTATGCACAGAAGGTAATTGGGAAGAGAAAGGATTCGTCTGCTATGTCAAATACTGTAAAAATCCGCAATCTGATTCTGGGGGAGGGAATCCCCAAAATCTGCGTGCCTGTGATGGGCAGAACACGGCAGGAAATTGTATATTCTGTCCGCAACGCAATGGAGCAGGGCCCGGACATGATCGAGTGGAGAGCTGACTTTTTGGAGGAGCCGGAAGCATTCCCGGAGCGTGCGGCGGGCAAGGAGGGTGCAGCAGTTATCCCGGAGCGCGCGGCGGGCAGGGAGGGTACAGCAGTTATCCCGGAGCGTGCGGCGGGCAGGGAGGGCACAGAAGTTTTCCCGGAGCGTGCGGGAAAAAAGGGATGGCTGGGAAATGGTACAGAGATGAGAGAGACCCTGCCGGATATTTTAAAGGAGCTGCGGGGCTATCTGGGTGATACGCCGCTTTTGGTGACTTTTCGTACGAAGCGGGAGGGCGGAGAGCAGGAAATTTCTCCTGAAGCGTACGCACAGATGTATCGTGTGGTCTTGGAGAGCGGCATGGCAGACGCGATTGATGTGGAACTCTTTTTTGACAGGGAGACGGCAGTCTCGCTTATAGAAGCAGCCCATGCGTCAGGGCAAAAAGTGATCCTGTCCAATCATGATTTTCAAAAAACACCGCCAAAAGAGGAGCTGGTGAGACGTCTGAAAAGTATGCAGGAGCTGGGTGGTGATATCGCGAAGATCGCTGTGATGCCGCAAAGCAGCGCCGATGTTCTTATATTGCTGGAAGCAACAGAAGAAGCGCACAGGAAGCTTTCGGTTCCGGTCGTCACGATGTCCATGGGGGCAGTTGGAGTGGTAAGCCGTCTGCTTGGCGAGACATTTGGTTCTGCGCTTACCTTCGGCATGGCGGGGCAGGCTTCCGCGCCGGGCCAGGTTCCGGTGGAGGATCTGCGCAGCATACTGCAGAAGATACACCGCTACGGCGCCGGTGTTGATGCCTTTGATTACAGGACCATATAATTTGGATGTCACATCTTGTCGAGGAAATCTGCGGTTTTGGGTGGCTGTTTTGACAAATAATATGCCTCCCTTCACGTATACTAGGGGTACGTGAAGGGAGGCTTTTTGTTGTACTACGAGATTTATCTGGATGTCTATTTTCTGGAAAATCTGATGCTGAATTTTTTGATTCTGCAGCTAACCGGAATCATACAAAAAGAAACCTTTTCAGTAAGAAGAAAGCTTCTGGCGAGCGGGATCGGAGCCGTTGGAGCATGTCTGATCGTCGTACTTCCTATACATAAAAGCAGAATCGTATCTGCTGCATGCAGCATTTTATTTTGTTTCCTTACAGCGTATGCTGCAGGAAAAAAACGCGGAAGCAGAGGCTGGCAGCAGACGGTTTATGTGTACGGTATCCTGTCTTTGTTCCTGGGGAGTATCTGGCAGATTTTTGTGACATATCTGAAGCTGCCGTTCTGGCTGGCGGCAGCGGCGGGATATGGCACCGCCAGGCTGTTGTGGAATTGCCGGCGAAGGGCAAAGGCTGAAACAAAATACCTGTACGATGTCACGCTTCAAAAAGGAACAAAAAAGATTTTATTAAAGGGACTGCTGGACAGCGGCAACCAACTGACGGATCCGCTTACAGACAGACCGGTTCACATCACAGATTACAATGAGATCTGCAGGCTTTTAAGCGAAGCGGAAATACAGGAACTGGACGGCTTTCTGGATATGGAACTATGCGGGCAGGGGGATGCTTTGTTTCGCTATATTCCTTATCATTCTGTCGGGGAGGGCAGGGGGATACTGCCTGCGATAACGCTGGACAGTATGGAAATAAAGCATGGGGAGAGTGCATGGAATACCAAAAGAGTGCTGGTTGCTGTCAGCAGAAGGGCAGTCAGCAGCGGAGGAAAATATCAGATGATATTGCACCCTCGTATTTTAGAGTAGCAGGAGGAATGTATAACATGATGATTAAGGTGGCTATGCCAAATAAATTTCAGTTTCGGATGATTCCGAGCGTATCGGATATGTTCTGGAAGCGCACAAACGATATTCACTATATCGGGGGCAGCGAGGTGCTGCCCTCTCCGCTGGAACCGGGCAGAGAAGCGGAGGCGATTGAACAGCTTGGAAGCAAGGAACCGGGGGAGGCAAAATCACTTTTGATAGAACACAATCTGAGACTTGTTGTGTACATAGCGAAAAAATTTGATAATACCGGGGTGGGTGTGGAGGATCTGATTTCTATCGGGACAATCGGACTGATTAAAGCAATTAATACGTTTAATCCCGGAAAAAATATTAAACTTGCAACATATGCGTCACGTTGCATTGAAAATGAAATCCTCATGTATCTCAGGCGAACAAGCAAGACAAAGATGGAGGTATCCTTTGACGAGCCGCTGAACGTAGACTGGGATGGAAACGAACTGCTTCTGTCGGACATTCTCGGGACCGACGAGGATGTGATCTATCGCGACATGGAAACGGAGATGGAGTACAAGCTGCTGATGCGCGCGATAGATAAACTTTCTGACCGGGAGAGAATGATTATCCAGCTTCGCTTCGGACTGGGAAAAAATGACGGTGAGGAAAAAACACAGAAGGAGGTGGCGGATATGCTGGGCATCTCACAATCTTATATATCACGTCTTGAAAAAAAGATCATTGGACGGCTAAAAAAGGAAATCGCCAAAGCGCAGTGAAGGAGCTTTCGGAATATTGCTTATAATGAGTTTTCGGAATGCTGCTTTTTGATGAACTTCCGAAATGTTGCTTTTTGATTGACATTTTTTCTGACAGGCGTACAATGGAGAGAGCACTAATATGGAAGAGGAAGATGGATGGAACAGAAGAAAGCAGACCAGAAAAAAACATTTCGTCCGGTTCCGGGACTTCGCCGGGAGGATGAGGAAAAACAGTTATCAGAGATTTTAATGATCGCGCAGGAAAATCTGGAGCGTACGGAAGGGCGCATCCGGGAGTTGTCGAAAGAAGTGCATGATCTGATGGAGACGTATGGTCCAAAAGACAAGGAAGGGCTTTCACTTTTGCACAACACGCTGTCACAGCTTGGGGAGAACCGGCGTGATCTGCTGCGGTGTCAGAAAGCGCGAAAAAAGCCGTATTTCGGACGGATTGACTTTCGTGATCCGCATGTTTCACAGGCGGAATCTTATTACGTGGGACGGGTTGGCATTTCGAAAAACGGTGTGGAGCCGGTGGTCATAGACTGGCGCGCTCCGGTGGCGTCAGTCTATTATGAAAATGCGCTTGGTCCATGCAGGTATGTGGTGAAAAATGAAGGAACTTATGAGATTGACCTGCAGCGCAAGCGCACGTATGAGATTGTTGATGACAGGCTGAAGGATTTCTTTGATTCGGACGTAGTTGCCAATGACGAGCTGTTGACAAAGTACCTTGCAAAAAGCAAAAAAGCGGTGCTGGGCGAGATTATTGCGACGATACAGAAGGAACAGAATGCGATTATCCGCAAATCTCCCAAAACAAATCTGATCGTGCAGGGTGTTGCCGGTTCCGGGAAAACAACGGTGGCGATGCATCGCATCTCTTACATATTGTATAATTATGAAGAGGATTTTCGGCCGGAGGATTTCTATATCATTGGAAGCAACCGGATTTTGCTGAATTACATTACCAGTGTCCTGCCGGATCTGGATGTGTACGGTGTGGCCCAGATGACAATGGAGCAGCTTTTCGTCCGTCTGCTTTACGAGGACTGGAATCCGAAGGTCCACCAGATCTGTGCGATTGATAAAAAGGATCAGAATGCCTGCGTTAAGGGAAGTTATGCATGGTTTCACGACCTGGAGGATTTCTGCCGGGAGTATGAGAGACGCGTGATCCCGATAAAAGATGTATGGTTGGAAAACGAGGATTCGGCAGCGCAGCCGGAGAAGGACAGCATGGCAAGTGACGGCACAGGCGTGCTTTTGCTGGATGCCTCTGCAATTGAAGCGTATCGGGCGCAAAACCCGCAGGTTTCCGTGCAGGGCAAAATTAATATGTTGAATGAGATGCTTCTGGCAAAGCTGGAAAACGAATTGACCGGGAAATATGTCTCTTATACCGCAGCGGAGAAAAGGGAGCTGAAAAGAAAATACCGCTGGTATTTCGGAAAGGATATCTGGAAGGGATCGATTTTTGAGGTCTATCAGGAATTTCTGCAAACGCAGCGGGAGAAGGGAAAGGCTGTTCCGAATGTAACAAATCAATTTGATGTATATGACCTTGCAGCGCTCGCTTATTTGTATAAACGCATGAAAGAGACAGATGGGATCCGTGAGGCAAGTCACATCATCATTGACGAGGCGCAGGATTTCGGCATGATGGCATATGGCGCGCTGGCATACTGCCTGCGGGGATGTACCTATACGATTATGGGTGATGTCTCGCAAAATATTTATTTTGGATATGGACTGAATGACTGGAGGGATCTGCAGGATCTCATATTAACAGGTACCTTCGATAGCTTTGGATTGCTGAAAAAGAGTTATCGTAATACTGTAGAAATCTCGGATTTTGCCACGGAGATTCTGCGTCATGGCAGCTTCCCGATTTACCCGGTTGACCCCATCAGACGACATGGAAATCCGGTGTGTGTGGAAAAGTGTGCAGATGAAAACAATATGATACAAAAGGCGGCGGATATCATCGCAGAATGGCTGCAGGCGGGGCATGAGACGATTGCAGTCATCTGTCGTGATGAGGGCGAGAGCGCAGCAGTAAGTGATATGCTGGGCAAAAAGCTTCCGCTTGCAGACTGTAATCCGGAGACGGCGGAGTTTGGAAGCGGTGTAATGGTGCTTCCGGTGGAATACACGAAGGGACTGGAATTTGACGCGGTTTTGCTGTACCACCCGTCTGCTGAGCATTATCCGGCGGAGGATTCTTATGTGAAGCTTTTGTATGTCGCGGCAACCCGTGCGCTTCATGAGATGGCGGTTCTGCACATAGGAGATTTGACGGATCTGATCGGGAAGCCGGTATCTGAGGAAAAACGAATGAGTTCCCTGGAAAATGAAGCGCCGAAGGAAAGGCGGCGCTTTGCGGATGCGGAAATTACGGCACAGGAGCAGATGCTTCTGGACGCGAAGCAGGGGGACAAAGAGCGCGCGATGCGCGGCTATATCGGACCGAAGGCGATTAAGGCTGAGAAACCGCGGCAGATCGACGCGGGCGGTAGCAATCCGGACGAAAGTGACGCGGGTGCGGACAGGAAGGCATGGGGTGGTGCGGACAGGAAGGCGTGGGGTACCGACATAGAAAACCAAAGCATCACTGGCATGAAAAAACGGTGCAGCATCGGCACAAAAAAACAGGGCATTACTGACATGAAAATACAAGGCACTGCCGGTACGGAAAAGCCGGGCAGCGTCATCAGAAAGATGTCGGGCGGTAAAGGCAGCGTCATCAGAAAGATGTCGGGCGGTAAGGGCAGCGTCATCAGAAAGGTGTCGGGCGGTAAGGACACCGGTATGGAGGAGAGCGATCTGGAGGAGATCAACATGTCTCCGTACCGTTTTGGCGACATTCCGGATAACAGCATTCTCCGCCCGCAGGGACACAGCCGTGTTGACTGTGCTGTGCGCATGGTCCGAAAGACAAAGCAACATATTGATCTGATCAGCAGCTACGGGATCCTGCGTCTGATGGTCCTGGAGGACGCGATGCTGCGCATACAGTTTTTGCGTGGACAGTCGCCGGAATTTGAGCCGGGACGGTGGAATTACAGACCGGAAAAACCGGCGGTATGGACAGCGAAGGAAGGCAGAAGTCTGGTCGAGATCGCGACGGGAAAAATTGTCGTGCGTGTTGAAAAAAAGACGGGCGCTCTGCAGTTTTTCGACCGGAAGGGCAGGCTGCTCCTGGCGGAAAAGGCACAGCTTCCGCGGCAGATGGATACAGTGGGCTGCCGGAACTGGATGTATTTTGACTGGCAGAAAAACGAAAAGCTTGCGGCGAAGGGCGTGCTGGCAGATCAGACGGAGCGCATGACCCAGATGGCGAGATACATCAGCTTTGGCGGCAAAAAGCTGCGGATGCCGCTTCTATACTCCTCACAGGGATACGGTATCGGTGTAGCGGCGAGGGGAACCGTGCTCTGCTGCGCAATTCCCATGTACGGACCATATCTGTACACGGAGGGCGAAAAACAGATAGATTACTATTTCCTGCACGGCGAAAATTATGAAGAAGTAGTAAAACTGTATCGCCGTATATCCTTATGAGCAGGGAAAAAACGACGTGCGCATGCTAAGACAGCCGGGACTGTGAGCTGACGCTGTTTACCTGCACTTTAAGCGGAGCATCGCGCATGACCGTGCGCAGCAGGCTGATAATTAATGAGTGGATTTTCTGATTTTTGTGAAAAAGTGCCTTTGAAAAATTGGCGAAAAAGAGGTATAATTTAAATACAGAACGTGTGGCAGAACTGCGTAAATCCTGTTCCTGCCGCATGTTTTTTTGTTGCTATGTATCCGAAGGGAACTGCCAGTGGCAGGTCACGTTTTGCATTAGGAGGTAGTCTATGTTTGAGGTAAATAATTATGTGGTAAAGTATAATTCAGGCGTTTGTAAGGTGGAGGATGTTCTGGACGGAGAAAAGGCGGATTTTAAAGATCACAAAATGTATTATCTGCTTGTTCCGCTTGCAGAGAAAAATGCCAAAATCTATATTCCGCTTGAGCGCGGAGAAAAGGTGCTGCGCAGGGTGCTCACCTATGAGGAAGCGACAGATCTCATTACACGGATTCCAAATATTGACACGGATTTTTCACAAAATGATAAGCTGCGTGAGCTGGAATATAAGGAGGCGCTGCAAAGTCTGGACTGTGAGCGGATGGTACAGATTATTAAGGATATTTACGGACGGAAAAAGCATCGGGCGAATCATGGGAAGAAGCCGACGGCGACCGATGAGAAATATTTCCGGATAGCGGAGCACTCTTTGTATATGGAGCTGGCATTTTCCCTTGGCTGTCGGGAGGAGGAGATTCCAAAACTGATCACAGAAAAAATCGAGAGCGCTCCGGCAAGAAAAGAGCAGTAAGAAATTACATGATTTGGAATCCTCCAGTGCTGTTTCGATCTCCTAAGCGGCCGGACAACCTGCGGGCAGTGCACTGACGATAACTGGCAACTTACAATAATGTAAGTTGCTTTTTTAATTGGGCGAAATATAATTGAGGTATAGGCGGGAGAGAATGCAGGGGATGCCGGGGCAGTATGCCAGGGCTTCAACCTGCAATTCAGAGTGCATAACAGACAGGAAGATGGGTTCATCGCGCTGAATATGAGACATAGGAAAGTAACTTAAAAAGGAAGGAATGACGACATTTTGGAAAATAACAGCTGTGCGGATAATATTGCAGGCAGTATTGCAGATAGCACTGCAGAGAAACGGAAGGATAAGGACGCTTGCCGGAAGATTCTCCGGACGTTGATACTTACTGCAGGCGGGGCGCTGATCATAGGTTTGCTGGTGCCTGCCGGGATTTTGTTTCTTGGGATCTCTCTCGTCTGGAAAATAACGGACTACCTGTTAAAGAAGGTGGACAGACGGTAATATGGAAGGAAGTGGATGACGGCATGGGAAGAAGCTATCATAAAAAAATATCACATAAAAAACATTCTATAAAAAGGAAACATTCCCTGGGAAGAATCTTTGGAATGTTACTTTTGATTCTGGTGTGCCTGGGAGCGGCAGTCGGTGCCTTTTTTGGATTCAGGGGTTACAAAATGTACCGGGAGGCGGTTGCGCAGCAGCCTGTTGCAGAGCGGGTGGAGCAGGTGCGCAGTATGGAACATTTCACTCATTACGACGAATTGAGCCAGTTTTATATTGACGCGGTGATTTCCGCGGAGGATCATCGTTTTGAGCGTCATCCGGGCATTGATGTGATCGCAATCTGCCGCGCTGCCTGGACAGACATAAAAACGTTGTCTTTCAGGGAAGGAGGCAGTACCATCACACAGCAGCTTGCAAAGAATATGCTGTTTTCGCAGGAAAAATCCATTGAGCGCAAGGTGGCAGAGGTCTTTGCGGCGTTCGCGATGGAGGCAGCTTACAGCAAGAGGGAAATTTTTGAATTGTATGTAAATACGCTGTATTTCGGCAGCGGATATTATGGAATTTATGAAGCTTCCATGGGATATTTTGATAAGCTCCCCGGAGAATTGACGGACTATGAAGCGGCAATGCTGGCGGGGATTCCAAATGCGCCTTCAGCATACTCTCCGGATGAGAACAGTGAGCTTGCCGCCCGGCGCACGGAGCAGGTGCTTTCCTGCATGGTAAGGAATCAGTGTATTACAGAGGAAGAAGCGGGAAAAATAAAAGACATTGATTGAGCAGGTACGAAGCTGGCGCGGGCGACGATCACCCGCTGTGGTATGAGCGGGGATTTTATGAGATATTAAACGTTTAGAAAGTCCGGATTTGTCAAGGTCTAATAATTTTTATATTTTTTACAAAATCGCATAAACGTGTTTCAATGTGAGAATTCTTTTACCGGGATGGTTTTTAACCGTCCCGGTAAATTTTTATCTCAAAAAAATGTTTCCTGTTTTTTGTGAGATGAAAACCGTATGCGCACCCGCGCACAACGAACGTAAGGAGGGTTCTTGCAATGGCACTGAACAAGGTGGAAATATGCGGAGTCAATACATCAAAGCTTCCGGTTCTGACAAATGAGGAAAAGGACGAGCTGTTCCGTCGGATCAAGCAGGGGGATATGGAAGCGAGGGAGCTGTACATCAAGGGAAATCTGCGCCTGGTTTTGAGCGTCATAAAGAGGTTTTCGGCAAGTAATGAAAATGCAGATGATTTGTTCCAGATCGGCTGTATCGGTCTGATGAAGGCAATCGACAATTTTAATATAGAAATGGATGTGAAGTTTTCCACGTATGCGGTGCCGATGATCATCGGGGAAATACGCCGTTATCTGCGTGACAATAACGCCATCCGGGTAAGCCGCTCGCTGCGCGATACGGCTTACAAGGCACTCTATACGCGGGAAGCTTATATGAAGAAGCATCTAAAGGAGCCGACCATTAACGAGATTGCCGAGGAAATCGGCATCTCCAAGGAGGACATCGTGTTTGCGATGGATGCGATCCAGAGTCCCTTAAGTCTCTACGATCCGGTCTACTCGGAGGGAGGAGATACGCTCTATGTAATGGACCAGATCAGCGATAAGAAAAATAAAGAGGAAAACTGGGTGGAATCGCTGGCGCTGCAGGAGGCGATGAAGCGGCTGAGCGACCGCGAGCGCAGTATTATCAATATGCGATTTTTTGAGGGCAAAACACAAATGGAGGTCGCCGAGGAAATCGGCATCTCGCAGGCGCAGGTCAGCCGTCTGGAGAAAAGCGCGCTGAAAAGTATGCGCAGCTTTCTGCGGTAGGACACGTATTCTTTTGTGATGGATCACCTGGTACTTTGTGGCATATCATAGATTTTTTTGTGATATCTCACTTATCTTTATTTTTTTCTTTGGGGAGCTCGACGAGAATGATATCCTTCCCGATCTGGCAGATGCACCGCCAGGGGATGATAATCTCGGCGTCGTGCCCCCAGAAGCAGGAGAGGCGGCTGCCGCCCGGCACGATCAGCGCTGTGATGCAGCCGTCCTTCGGGTCAAATTCCACGTCAATGACGCATCCGAGGGAGGCGCAGGTACACACATTGATAACTTCCTTCTGACGAAGTTCACATACTCTCATAGATTACCTCAAAAAAATTTTGCGTTTACTCCAGTATATGCGATTGACAGCCAGACTCCAATCCGATATACTTTTGATAGAAGCCCTTCCGCCATATAAGAATGCGGGAAGGATTGCGGGCGTGCGGGGCACGGAACATCCGCGGGCTTTTATATGATCAGGAGGAAAGCAGCATGAAGTGTCCGTTTTGCAACCAGGATAACACGAGAGTGGTAGATTCCAGACCGGCAGATGACAATAATTCCATCCGCCGCCGCCGGCTCTGCGACGAGTGCGGGAAGCGTTTTACTACCTATGAAAAGGTGGAGACAATACCGCTTATCATTATAAAAAAGGACCAGAACCGGGAACAGTATGATCGAACAAAGATAGAGAGCGGCGTGCTTCGTGCGTGCTACAAGCGTCCGATCTCCGCACAGCAGATCAATGATACGATCGATGCCATTGAGACGGAGATCTTCAATCGTGAGGAGCGGGAGATACCAAGCAGCATTATCGGGGAAATTGTGATGGAGCGTCTGAAGGAGCTGGATGCAGTGGCATATGTGCGCTTCGCTTCCGTCTACCGCGAGTTTAAGGACGTCAATACGTTTATGGATGAGCTGAAGAAGATATTGAATTAAGAAATGCTGTGAATAGCATATCAGAGATGAAAGGACCGGGCTGCCGCAAACAACTGTATTTGCTGCGGCCCTTCCGGCTATAAGGAGCACACATTGAAAAAGAGAATTGCAGAATTACTGAATGAGAAATTTGAATATGAGCCGGAGAAGCTGCAGCTTTCCGTGGAAAAGATCGAGGGAGCGATTGCGGCGGACCGCCCGTTTCATGGAAAGTTTTCGGCGGAGGCTTCCGGCGGAAGGCTGGCGCAGGGGTTTGTCTACTCCACAAATGCAAGAGTGACTTGTGCGCCGGAGGTGTTTGCAGGCAGAAAAGAGACCTTTCGCTTCCGGGCCGACCCTGCGGGCCTGAAGGATGGGGAGATACTGGAGGGCGCGTTTGTGATCTGCGCAGATTCCGGGGAATATACGCTTCCTTACCGATTGCAGGCGGCAGAGCAAAGACGCGAACCGAAAGAGCCGGTACGGATGACGCTGGAAGAGTTTGCACAGCTCGCGAAGGAGGATTTTGGCAGGGCATATGTACTGTTTGCCTCTTTGCAGTTTGCAGAGCTTGTGCGTCAGTGGGGACCGCACTGCCAGACGCTTTATGAGGGACTGCAGGGAACGACGGCGGCATATCGCGGTATGGAGCAGTTTCTGGTAGGTCTCGGGCAGAAGGAGCCGATCACAGTAAGTATGGCGACCGACCATCTGTTTCTGAAGAATCCCGATGACGGCGAGCGTGAGGAGCTTTTGCTGACGAAAAATACCTGGGGCTTTGCACCGCTTTTGATTTCCTGTGACGCGCCTTTTCTTGAGATCGAGCGGCAGAAGGTCACGACCGAGGAATTTGTCGGCAGTACGTATCATATTGGATTTGTGATCCACAAAGACCGGCTGCATGCCGGGCGCAATTTTGCACGCATTACGGTACTTGCTGAGAGCCGCGAGCAGAGCTGTGTGGTAGAGGTACTGAATGCGCCGCATCCATCGGCGGAGAGAAGCTCTCTTCGCAAAAGACAGGAGATCCTGCAGCTCTTACATGCATATATTGATTATCGGGCGGGAAGAAACGGCGTTCGTGAGTGGAGCGGGATCTCACTCACTTGTCTTGACAATCTGCACCGGGCAGGCGGGGAACATATTTTTTATGATCTGTACCGCATTTATATTTTGTTTACAGCGGGGGACAGCGTGGAGGCGGAAATGCTTCTTGGCGGGATCCCGGCGCGGAAGAAGGAGCTGGCGGAGGCTCAGTGGCAGGGCTTTTACCTGTATCTGACGACGTTTGAGGATCAGAAAAAGGAGTATCTGGAGTATGTGCAGACAAAAATCCAGGAGCTGTTCCTTGCCAATCAGGAAAACTGGGTGCTGCAGTGGCTGATGCTGAAAGTAAACGACGGAATGTTCCGCAGCGATTCCGAGCGTCTGGACGCGCTGCGCCGCCAGTATACCTGCGGCTGTCACAGCCCTGTGATGTACCTTGAAGGCTGGGAGCTTCTGAAAAAGGAGCCTCTGCTGCTGCGATCTCTGGAGGCGTTTGAGATTCATATTCTGGCGTTTCTGTGCAAGGAAAATCTGCTCGACCGGGAAATCTGCGGGCAGGCAGCGCAGATCGCGCTGCGCCGCGTTTCCGCAAGTCCGCTGCTTTTGGATGTACTCTGCCGCTGTTTTGCGGTTTATCCGAGCAAAAATCTGTTGACGGCGATCTGCTCGCTTCTGATGAAAGGGCATAAAAACGGACCGCAGTATGAAAAATGGTATGCGCTTGGGGTCCGTCAGGATATACGGCTGGCAGGGCTCTACGAGTATTATGCGCAGAGCGCGCAGGATCTGAATGTGCAGGAACTGCCGCAGGCGGTGCGCATGTATTTTTCTTACAATAATACGCTTGGAAGCGCAAAGAAGGCGGCGCTCTATGCGAATATCATAAGAAATCGGGCGAAGGATGCGGAAACCTTTGAGACCTACCGGAAGGCAATGGAGCTGTTTATGGAGGAGCAGCTTTTAGAGGGGCGTATCAGCGAGGATCTTGCGCTCATCTATGAAGCGCTGCTGACGCCGTATGTGCTGAACGAAAGGATGGCGGACGGGCTTTCGCGGGCGCTGTTTACGTATGAGATCACCTGTGAAAATCCGCGTATCCGTCACGTGATCGCGGTACACCGGCAGCTTCGGCAGGAGCAGCGGGTGCAGCTCGTGAACGGAAAAGCCTGTGTACAGATTTACGGCCCGGATTGCTGTATTTTGCTGGAAGACAGGGATGGTGCGCGTCTTGCTGATCCGTCGCTTGCTCTGCGACGCAGGCTTCTCGACAGACCGTCTCTGGAGGATTACTGCCGGGAGCAGGTGCCGCTCCCGGAGGGAATGCTGCTTTATGATTGCTGCAGTATGCCGGAGGACATGGCGGTCACGGAGAAAAATGCCGGCGAGCTTGTCCGCTTTATGACGCTTTCGCAGCTTCGCGGCAGCAGCCGCAGAAGGACACAGGAAAAGCTGCTGCTTTATTATAGCGGACATCCGCGGGATGGGTATCTTTCGGAATATCTTGCACTGGCAGATTTTGATGAGCTTGCGGATAGCCATATGCAGGAGCTTTCGGAGCTGCTGGTTTCCGAGGGCATGTGCGAACGGGCTTATGCGCTGGCAGGCAAATACGGTGCCGAGCATATGGCGCCGCACACGCTGGTGCGCCTGTGCAGCAGCCGGATCAATGAGACGGAGCAGAAGGAGGACGCCAATCTGCTGGCGCTCTGTGCGAAATGCTTCTTTGACGGCGTGTACGACGAGCAGGTGCTGCGCTATCTGCTGCGCTATTACGAGGGACCTGCGAAGCGCATGAAGGCGATCTGGAAGGCGGGATGTGGCTTCCTGATGGAGGACTACAGCATCGAGGAAAAAATTCTCGTCACTGTTCTTTATACCCGCCAGGATATGGAGCAGACGGAGCCGGTATTTGTCTCTTATTGCCGGAAGGCGGGCAACGCAAGGATCTGCCGGGCGTATGTCATCTGGATGTCGTACTGCTATTTCGTGCGGGAAATGCCGGTTGACAAGAGTGTATTTACTTATATAGAGCAGCACATTATCGGGGAGATCAATGCGCCGCAGGTCTGCCAGCTTGCGCTTCTGCGGTATTACACCCTGGCGGAGAAGCTGGGTGCGGGGCAGCAGAAATGGCAGCAGTATCTGCTGGAAAAATATACCGGAAAAGGAATGTACTTCCGCTTTTTCCGGAAGCTCCCGGAGCGGTTGCTGCGTCATTTCCACATGCATGATAAATATATCGTGGAGTACCGCACAGACCCGGAGAATCATGTGACCCTGTATTATCGGCTGAACGATCAGAAGGAACAGGCGGTGTCGATGCCGGATGTTTACGAGGGCATTTTTGTACACGCCTTCACGCTGTTTTATGAGGATAAGCTGGAGTGGTACCTGGAGATCGAGGGGAAAAACGGAAAAACGCAGACCGGGCATCAGAAGATGGTGTGCAGCAGGCGTTCCCATCGCGGCCACACCGGGCGCTACGAGCTGATCAACCGGATGGCGGAGGCGGTTCAGAGACAGGATAAAAAGCAGCTTCTGGAGATCCGGGAGCAGTATATCGGACAGCAGTATCTGGTGGACGAGCTTTTTGAAATAAATTAACACAATTGAGGAAGACAGATGAGAAAAACAATAATCGGACTGGACCTCGACAGGGAAAGTTCACAGATTTCTTATTACAGCGAGAGAAGCATGGAGCCGGAGACGGTCAGTATACAGGAGAATCAGGACCGCTATCTGATCCCGACGCCGTCCGACCTCTTTTCCCTTATTGAGGGAAGCGTTGAGTTGGGGCAGATGACGCTGGCGAATTTCTTAAAGACCTGCGTCGGGTATATCGGAGCGTCCGTGAAGCCGGAGGATATCTGCATCATGATCACCATGAAGGAGATCACGCTTGCCTGGGCGGAGGCGCTGCGCAACGCCTGCCAGATGATCGGCATTCCGGGCGAGGCGGTGTTTCTGCAGACGCACCGGGAGAGCTTCTGCTGCTATACGCTTAATCAGAAAAAAGAGCTGTGGGTTCATAAGGTAGCGCTGTTTGAGTATGAGGACACGAAAATTTCTTCTTATATCATGGACATTGATTACCACACAAAACCGGCACTGGTGCGTGCGGAGGCAGGGAAAAAGGTGGATCTTGGCAGACAGGGGGCGCGCTCCGATGAGCAGTGGAATGAGCAGCGTGACGCACGGTTTCTGGAGATGATCCGGGAGGTGTTCCAGAGCAATACCTTCTCTGCGGTCTATCTGATCGGGGACAGCTTTGACAAAACCTGGGCGGTGGAGTCGCTGCAGTATCTTTTCAGCAATCGCCGCCGCCGCGTTTACCAGGGACGTAATCTTTACACGAAGGGCGCCTGCTACGGGGCGATGCAGCGCATGGAGGTCGGCAAAAAGCTGGACGGCTTTCTCTATCAGAGCGAGGATCTGGTGGAGCACAACCTCAGTATGCAAATGGAGCTTCGCGGTAAACAGAGCACGCACATCCTGATCAACGCCGGCGTCAACTGGTTTGAGGCGGAGTATACCTGCGAGTTTATTTTGGATAACACGAATGAGATAATCATTTACGCGCGTTCCATGATGGGCGGAGAGACGGAGAGCTACAGCATTATGCTCAAAGGGCTGCCGGAGCGTCCGGGGCGGACGACGCGCCTTAGTATGCGCCTTAAATTTATCGCGCAGGGACGCTGCCGGGTAACGATCCGCGATCTTGGCTTCGGGGAGTTTTATCCGCCGTCAGGGAAGGTCTGGGAAAGTGTTTTGGAGGTATAGCAGATGGGAGGATATTATCTTTGCGGGACGCCGCGGGCGCAGCATCCCTTCTATATTGAGAGCATCGGCATCCATATCTGGTCGATCGAAGAGCTGTGCTATTACATGAAGGAAAATGTCTACCTTCTGGATGAGACGATCCTGAACGAAAAGCTGTGTGCCTGGCTGTCTGAGGAGCTGGGTCTTAAGAAGCTTGTCAGGGTGCTTTTAAACGCGCTGGAGGCGGGCGGTCCCGCGATGGACTTTGTGATGCCGATTATTCAGGAGTGCGGCTATCTGACGCGCACAGAGCTTTCTTATTTCCGGGAGCAGCTGCAGCAGGTACAGATTGAATCGCAGGACGTCCGTAAAAAAATGAAGGCGGATTATCTTGTAAACTATGGAATGTATGTGCGCGCGATCGGGGAGTACGAAAACATTCTCTTTACGCGCAGCCCGGGAAGGATCGGCACGCAGTTTTATGCGACTGTTCTGGAAAATATGGCGGCAGCGTATGCGCATTTATTCCGCTTTGAGGAGGCGGCGGAATGCCTTTGGGAATCCTACAGCACCTTAAAATCCCGGAAGGTATACGATAAATATCTGCGGCTTTTGCCGCTTTTCCTGCCGGAGAAGCGTTACCAGGAGCGGCTTGCAGAGATTAAGGCGGATCGCGACCATGCGGCGGCAATGAAGGCGGACACCGCAGCAATTTTGCGGGAAGCGCGGGAGAGTCGGTTTGCAAAAGAGTGGGATGCGCTGCCGGCGAAGGAGCGGCTTGCGGAATTGAAAAAGGAATATCTGAAAATGAGCCAGGGGTAGCGGATGCTACCCCTGTGTGTATCTTGCAAGAAACTGCCGTGTACGCTCCTCATGCGGATGGTTGATGACGTCGTCGGGCTTCCCCTGCTCCACGATCAGACCTCCGTCCATAAAGATGACCTGGTCTGCCACGTCGCGGGCGAACGCCATCTCATGGGTGACGATAATCATGGTGGTTTTGCGCTCGGCAAGCGCGCGGATAACTTTGAGCACTTCGCCGGTCAGCTCCGGGTCGAGGGCGCTGGTCGGCTCGTCAAAGCAGAGGATATCGGGCTTCAGGGCAAGTGCACGTGCGATCGCCACACGCTGCTGCTGACCGCCGGAGAGCTGATGCGGGTAATGTCCCTCGCGTTCGGAGAGTCCCATCTGTGCCAGCAGCGCGCGCCCGTGCTCGGTGATTTCCTCCAAAATAGCTTTTTTATTCTGCTTAAAATCCGGGCGTTCCTTTGCAAGCAGCCGCTCGGCGAGCGTCACATTTTCCAGCGCCGTGTACTGCGGAAAAAGGTTAAAGGACTGAAACACCATACCGAAATGCAGGCGCTTGGTGCGGATGTCTTTTTCGTTTTCTGCTTTCGTGCGGCTGGCGTCAAACAGCGTATTGCCTTTTACCGTGATCGTACCGGAATCCGGCGTCTCCAGAAAATTGAGGCAGCGCAGCAGCGTAGTCTTTCCGGAACCGGACGAGCCGATGATCGCAAGCGCGCTTCCCTCCTCCAGCTCAAAGCTGACGTCCTCCAGCACCTTTGTATTGTCAAAATGCTTTTCAATATGCTTTACTTCTAAAATAGCCATGTGTCTGCCTCCCTACCGGAAATAATCCAGTTTCTTTTCGATATAATTAAACAGCAGCGTCAGAATACCGACAAACACGAGGTAGAACACGCCCGTGTAAAACAGCGGCCAGGTCAGACCGGCGGATTTCATGAAGGAATATCCGGCAAAGGTCAGCTCCTGGGCGGCGATGGTGCGGGCGAGAGAGGTATCCTTTACCAGCGTGATGATCTCGTTCGACATCGGCGGAACGATGCGCTTGATCATCTGAAGCAGCGTGATCTTAAAGAAAATCTGGCTTTTTGTCATGCCGAGCACCTGTCCCGCCTCGCGCTGTCCGGCAGGAACGCCCTCGATGCCGCCACGGAAAATAACGGAGAAATAGCAGGCATAGTTGATGGTGAAGGCAACGACGGTTGCCGTGATGCGTCCTGCTTCATTGCCGCTCCAGATATTGTGCCCGAGCCAGAGACCGGGACCGTAAAAAATAATGATAAGCTGCAGCATCAGCGGAGTACCGCGGATGATCCAGACAACGATCTGGATCAGATAGCTGAGCGGCTTCCATTTGCTGATGGTTCCGAAAGCGAGAATGAGACCGAGCGGCAGCGAAAAAATCAGCGTGAAAATAAAAATCTGAAAGGTGGTAGCCAGTCCGCTCATCAGTGTCCGCGTAACATTTAAAAGCATGATAGAAATCTCCTTGTTGACTTGATAAGGCAGAGAGCGCCGGCCCTCTGCCTTTCTTGTTATGTGATATTATGTTATGTGATATTTTATCTGACGCTTTATTCCGCCGGAACCACGATCACCTGCGCATTGTTGCAGTAAGCGTTGGTGCATTCCATAGCAGCTTTCACCTCGTCGGTGAGCGTCATGCCGTTCCAGACAACATCGATGTTTTTCGCATCAAGCTCCATGATCTTGTTGTCCCAGTCGATCTCTACAAATTCCACTTCCACGCCGAGCTTTTCTGCCACGAGCTTTGCCATATCAGCGTCGAAGCCGATCCAGTCGCCGTTTTCATCCTTGTAATCCATCGGAGCAAAGTCGGTGATGCCGACGATAAGATTTCCCTTTTCCTGGATGTAAGCAACATCGCCATCTTCGGCAGCTTCCGCTTCCCCGGAAGCCTCCGCCTGCTCTACCAGCGCTTCCTGAACGCCGTAGGTGGTTGCGATTTCTTCCATGGTGCCGTCTGCATAACTTTCCGCAAACACGTTGTTAATGTAAGCGGCAAGATCGGAACCCTTGCGGCAGCCAACGCCGTATTCTTCGCTTGTAAGCTCATCGGTATGCGTCAGATTCGGGTAGCTGGTGCCTTCGCCGATCATTGCGCCCGCCATCAGAAGGTCGATGATCGCAGCGTCGGAAGTGCCGGAAGCGACCTCCATCAGAGCATCCGCCTGCGATGCAACAGAATTGTAATTAAAGCCGTTGTCCTGCGCAGCCGCTTCCCCGGCGGAGCCGGCCTCCACCGCATAGGTCAGCTCTTCATTTGCAGACACGCCCGCGAAAGAGAGCGATGCCATCAGCATAGTTCCGCATAATACATAAGCAAGTTTCTTTTTCATAATCATTCTCCTCCAAACCAGATTTTGCGGCGCTGTCCGTAAAAGGGATTCACGGATTCCCCTGCGCCGCACTTTTTAGTATTTTATCATAGTAAAGCGATGAAGTAAAGAAGTTTTTTACAAAAAGATTGCATTTTTGCGGATACTGCTTTATAATAAGCGCGTAAAAGAGGAAGGATTCAACGGGGAGTCTGGCAGCAGGCGCATATGGAGAGTATGCGCCGTGCCGGAGTCCCCGCTTTTAGCAGGAGGATTTAAGGAATATGAGGGAAACAGCGATACATCAGCAGTGTGAGCCGGAGGGAAAGCTGCACGAGGAATGCGGTGTCTTTGGCATGTATGATTTAGACGGAAAGGACGTCGCTGCGCCAATTTATTACGGACTGTTTGCGCTGCAGCACCGCGGGCAGGAAAGCTGCGGCATTGCGGTGAGCGACACGAACGGACCGAAGGGGAAGGTGCTTTCTCATAAGGGTATGGGCCTGGTAAATGAGGTGTTTGTGGACGGCGCGCTGGAGAAGCTGAAAGGCGATATCGGCGTCGGGCATGTCCGCTATTCGACCGCCGGGGCGAGCACCCGTGAGAATGCGCAGCCGCTGGTGCTCAATTATGTGAAGGGCACGCTGGGGCTTGCGCACAATGGCAACCTGATCAATGCAAACGAGCTGCGGCACGAGCTGGAATATAGCGGCGCAATTTTTCAGACGACAATTGACACGGAGGTGATCGCTTACCATATCGCGCGGGAGCGCATCAATTCGAAAAACGTCGAGGAGGCGGTCGTAAAGGCGATGAAAAAAATCAAGGGCGCTTACTCCCTGGTGGTAATGTCACCGCGCAAGCTGATCGGAGCGCGCGATCCCTTTGGATTTAAGCCGCTGTGTATTGGAAAGCGCGACAATTCTTATATCATCACTTCGGAGACCTGTGCGCTGGAAACGCTTGGGGCAGAATATATCCGCGACGTGGAACCGGGGGAGGTAGTGGCGATCACAAAAGACGGCATTTCCTCGGACAAGAGCATGTGTATTCCAAAGGAACAGCACGCTCGCTGTATTTTTGAGTATATTTATTTTGCGAGACCGGACAGCCATATCGACGGCGTGAGCGTTTATGGCTCCCGCATTAAAGCCGGACGTTTTCTTGCCATGGATTCCCCGGTGGAGGCGGATCTGGTGGTCGGCGTTCCGGAATCCGGCAACGCGGCGGCGCTCGGCTATTCCCTGCAGTCGGGGATTCCCTACGGGAGCGCCTTTGTGAAAAACAGCTACGTGGGACGTACTTTTATTAAACCAAAGCAGAGCAACCGCGAATCCAGCGTAAAAATCAAGCTGAACGTGCTGCGTGAGGCGGTGGCCGGAAAGCGCGTCATTATGATTGATGATTCCATCGTGCGCGGTACTACCAGCGATCGCATTGTGCGGATGCTGCGGGAAGCCGGAGCGACGGAGGTGCATATGCGCGTAAGCTCCCCGCCGTTTCTGTGGCCCTGCTACTTCGGCACCGATGTGCCGGCGCGGGATCAGCTGATCGCCTATAATCGTTCCGTCGAGGAAATCCGCCGGATCATCGGGGCGGACAGCCTTGGATATCTGCGCCTGGAGCGCCTGCGCGAGATGGTTGACGGGCTCCCAGTCTGCACCGGCTGCTTTACCGGCAAATATCCGATGGAGCCGCCGAAGGAAGATATACGCGGGGAATACGATGCATAAACAGTAATTGTTTATGTCAGAGGGGCGTTGTGTAACCATAAATACGAGCGCAGTGTGGAAAATGATAGTTGACTTGTACGGGCAAACATGCGAATATAAATAAGAACAGATTCTCTGATTCTGAAATATGGAAAGGAAGAAACGACAATGAACGACAGATATCAAAGCCCGTTATCAGAGCGCTACGCGAGCAAAGAGATGCAGTACATCTTCTCTCCGGATATGAAGTTTAAGACCTGGAGAAAGCTGTGGATCGCTCTGGCGGAGACGGAAAAAGAGCTTGGCCTGAATATCACGGACGAGCAGATCGCAGAGCTGAAGGAGCACGCGGAGGATATTAACTACGATGTGGCAAAGGCATGGGAAAAGGTGGTGCGCCACGATGTGATGTCGCACGTTTACGCATACGGCGTGCAGTGCCCGAAAGCCAAAGGCATCATTCATCTCGGAGCAACCTCCTGTTACGTGGGAGATAACACTGACATTATCGTGATGGCGGAAGCGCTGAAGCTTGTCAGGAAAAAACTGATCAACGTTATCGCAGAGCTGGCAAAATTTGCCGATACCTATAAAAATCAGCCGACGCTTGCGTTTACGCACTTCCAGCCGGCACAGCCGACCACGGTCGGAAAGCGTGCAACTTTGTGGATGCAGGAGTTCCTTATGGATCTGGACGACTTGAATTATGTGCTTGGCAGCCTGAAGCTGCTTGGCAGCAAGGGAACGACCGGCACGCAGGCAAGCTTTCTGGAGCTGTTCGACGGCGATCAGGAAACGATCGACAAGATTGACCCGATGATCGCGGAGAAGATGGGCTTTGAGGCGTGCTATCCGGTTTCCGGGCAGACCTACTCCCGAAAGGTGGATACCCGCGTGCTGAATGTGCTTGCAGGAATTGCCGCGAGCGCACACAAATTCTCCAACGATATCCGCCTGCTTCAGCATTTAAAGGAAGTGGAGGAGCCGTTTGAAAAGACGCAGATCGGTTCTTCGGCGATGGCATATAAGAGAAATCCGATGCGCAGCGAGCGCATTGCGTCCCTGTCCCGCTATGTGATCTGCGATGCCTTAAATCCGGCGATCACCTCCGCCACACAGTGGTTTGAGCGCACGCTGGATGACTCCGCAAACAAGCGTCTGTCCATTCCGGAAGGCTTTCTTGCGATCGACGGCATCCTCGATCTTTGTCTGAATGTGGTGGATGGTCTGGTGGTATATCCGAAGGTCATCGAAAAACGTCTGATGTCTGAGCTGCCGTTCATGGCAACCGAGAACATCATGATGGACGCGGTGAAGGCGGGAGGCGACCGTCAGGAACTGCACGAAAGAATCCGTGAGCTTTCCATGGAAGCCGGAAAAACTGTGAAAGTAGAAGGAAAGGACAACAACCTTCTGGAACTGATCGCGGCAGATCCGGCGTTCAACCTTACGATGGAAGAGCTGCAGAAAACCATGGATCCGGCAAAATACGTCGGACGTGCACCGCGTCAGGTGGACGTATTCCTGGAAAAGAACGTAAAGCCGGTGCTGGAGGCAAATAAAGAGCTGCTTGGCATGAAGGCAGAAATTAATGTGTGACATTAGAAGAAAGACAGGATCCGATGCAGACTTGCCGGCAGAAGCACGTGGTATGCAGTGATCCCATGCGGGCAGGATTAAAATTGTGTTTTTTATAAAGTCAGATCAAGCGGATATGATCGCTTCTCATTTCGGGAGTGATGATATCCGCTTTTGCTGTTAAAAACAGATTTTTGGTTTCGTTCTTCCTGGAAGTATCGCCGGGTACAGCTTTCTTTATAGATAAAAAACTCGCTGTTCACAAAAAGATAATTGCGGTATGTTGTCGTGAATTTGCTTTGTTGATATATAAAAATAACTTATATAACTATAAAACAGAATATGTTGCACAAATAAAAATATATTGACATTTTCTAAATATATGTTAAAATAATAAACAAAATAAAACGTAAAAAGGGAAGGACAGATATGGATAAAAGCAAAGAAGAGCAGGCTTTGGCAGAAGGGCAGGTAAAGTCTGCAAAAAATCAGGTGAAGTCTGTAGAAGGACAGGCGAAGCCCTCCGTTAAGTACCAGGTTGAAGAAGCGGTGAGAGAGGGAGGCATGGTGTGCGAGGCGCTTGCGGCTTATCTGCCTGCGAAAAAGCAGGGGGAATTTACCATAGAGGATCTCAAAAATATCCCGGACGAACAGCGGGTGGAGCTGATCGACGGAGTGATCTTTGAGATGGAGGCTCCGACAACCATTCATCAGATAATAGGACAGGAGATTTTTGTGGGACTGAGAGCATATATTAAGGAAAAGGGCGGAAAATGTCGGCCTTTTGTGGCGCCTGTGGATGTCCAGCTTGACTGTGATGAGAAAACAATGGTGCAGCCGGATGTGTTGGTAGTCTGCGAGCGGGAAAAGGATAATGGAAAGCGCATTTTCGGAGCGCCGGATTTTGTGGCGGAGGTATTGTCAAAATCCACTCGCCGGAAAGATATGCTCATAAAGGGCGAGAAATATGAACATGCCGGTGTTCGCGAATACTGGATGATCGATCCCGATAAAAAGAAAATCCTGGTATACGACTTTGCAGGGGAAGAATATCCTATTATTTATGGATTTGGCGATGTGATTCCGGTGCGCATTTTTGATGGAGCGTGCAAGGTTGATTTCAGGGAGATCCATGACTATCTCAGGGAGGTATATGGGCTGTGAGGAATCACGTTCTCATGCCTCAAACTTACAGGACTGGCTTCGCGTCGCAGCAGGTGTTTAATGCTGGTGTGAAATTGAAATGTAATGTCGTGATCTGTGAAAGCGTGAAAAAGCGGAATCTATCTGAAAGCGTGAAAAAGCGGAATCTATCTTGACAGCGTTAAATTAGCATGGTATGCTGATACTCACAAAATAAATATAGATACAGGGGAGCTTGTGAAGCAGGCTGAGAGGAAGTAATCAAACTTCGACCCTTTAACCTGATTTGGATAATGCCAACGTAGGAAGTAGCAGAGATCGTATTCTTTGGGAGACACGAATCAGTGTTTCCCTTTTTGTTTTATGAAAGACATGCAGTCCTGGAAACACACAGAATACTCTATTGCCAGAGCATACTTCATTTCAAACGGGCAATTTTCAAACGCTTCTTTCTGTATCGGAGAGGAAAATCATGCAATATACAACACAAATGGATGCGGCGCGCAAGGGAATTATCACTGCACAGATGGAAGCTGTGGCACAGAAGGAGGGAATTCCGGCGACGCGGCTGGCAGAGCTGATGGCGGAGGGAAAGGTCATCATTCCCTGCAACAAAAAGCATAAGAGCATTTCTCCGAGCGGAGTCGGTTCCATGCTGAAAACAAAGATCAATGTAAATCTTGGAACCTCCAGAGACTGCAAGGATCTGGAAATGGAGCTGCAGAAGGTAGAAAGCGCGGTTTCCATGGGTGCGGAAGCGATCATGGATCTGAGCTCTTACGGAGATACAAGAAAATTCCGGCGGATGCTGACGGAAAAATGTCCGGCGATGATTGGAACTGTTCCGATCTACGATGCGGTCGTGTATTATCATAAACCGCTGATAAAAATAACCTCAGAGGAATGGCTGGATATTGTGCGGATGCACGCGGAGGACGGCGTCGATTTTATGACGATCCACTGCGGGATCAACAAAGAAACTGCACATAAGTTTAAGAGAAATAAGCGTCTGACGAACATTGTTTCGCGCGGCGGATCAATTATTTTTGCCTGGATGGAGATGACCGGGCAGGAAAATCCGTTTTATGAGCATTTTGATGAGATCCTGGATATTTGTCGGGAATATGATGTTACATTAAGTTTAGGTGATGCATGCAGACCGGGTTCCATTGCGGACGGAACTGACGCTGCGCAGATCGAGGAGCTGATCGCGCTTGGAGAGCTGACGAAGCGGGCATGGGAAAAGGACGTCCAGGTGATGATCGAGGGACCGGGACATATGCCGCTCAATCAGATTGCGGCAAATATGGAGATTGAGAAAACCCTGTGCCACGGCGCGCCGTTTTATGTCCTTGGACCGATCGTGACGGATGTTGCCCCGGGATACGATCACATTACTTCTGCGATCGGCGGGGCAGTAGCGGCAATGAACGGTGCTTCGTTTTTGTGCTACGTGACACCGGCGGAGCATCTGCGTCTGCCGGATGTGGACGATGTGAAGGAGGGAATCATCGCTGCCCGCATTGCGGCGCACGCGGCGGACATCGCAAAGGGCGTGCCGGGTGCGGCGGACTGGGACAATCAGATGAGCCTTGCACGCAAGCAGCTTAACTGGGAGGAAATGTTCCGGCTGGCGATCGATCCCGAAAAGGCGAGGAGGTATCGCGCTGCATCAAAGCCGGAAAAAGAGGATACCTGCAGCATGTGCGGAAATTTCTGCGCAGTGAAAAATATGAACCGGATTCTGGAGGGAGAAATCGTATCTATTTTTGATGAATAACAGGAAGCTTGTAGATCTGAAAAATTTTGGAAGAAAAAGGAGAATGGGAAAATGCTTAAAAAAATGCTGGAAAATGTGAGAGAAAAAATGCCGTTGATACATAACATCACAAATTATGTGACAGTAAATGACTGTGCAAATATTCTGCTGGCATGCGGGGGCTCGCCAATTATGGCGGATGATATCGGAGAAGTGGAGGAAATCACTTCCATCTGCGGCGGATTAAATATTAATATTGGAACGCTGAACGAGCGCACGATCCGTTCCATGCTTGCAGCAGGGAAAAAGGCAAATGAGCTGGGCCATCCGGTGATTCTTGACCCGGTCGGAGCGGGGGCGTCCTCACTTCGCACAAATACGGCATACACATTGCTGGAGGAAGTGAAATTCAGCGTTATCCGCGGAAATATTTCAGAAATTAAAACGCTTGCTTTGGGAGGCGGAACGACAAAGGGCGTGGATGCGGATGTTGCGGATAAAGTGACCGACGAGACGCTGGATTCTGTTATCGCCTTTGCAAAAGAGTTTTCGAAAAAAACAGGTGCCGTGATTGCAATTACCGGAGTGATCGATATCGTTGCGGATGCACAAAAAGCGTATGTGATCAGAAACGGTGTGCCCGTCATGTCTCAGATTACCGGAAGCGGATGTATGCTGACCGCGATGACGGCAGCGTATATCACGGCAAATCCGCAGGAGATTCTGGAAGCCGCAGCTGCCGCAGTGTGCGCGATGGGACTGTGCGGGGAGAAGGCATATGAGGTAATGAAAAAGAACAATGCCGGTAATTCCAGCTTTCGAAACTATCTGATCGATGAGATTTGTAAATTAGACGGCGCAGCGCTGAAGGAAGGTGCAAAATATGAAATCCGTTAGGGATGCGATGCGTCTGTACGCGGTAACAGACAGAATGTGGCTAAATGGACGCAGACTCTGCGAGGTCGTCGAGGAGGCTTTAAAGGGCGGTGCAACGATGCTGCAGCTCCGGGAAAAGGAGCTTTCCAGTGAAGAATTTTTACGGGAAGCGAAAGAAATCAAAAAAGTATGTGAGAAGTATCAGGTTCCTTTCATTATCAATGATAACGTGGAAGTGGCAGCGGCGTGTAATGCGGATGGCGTTCATGTAGGGCAGGGCGACATGGATGCCCTGCAAGTCCGGGAAAGGATCGGCAGTCAGAAGATCCTTGGCGTATCGGCGCAGACGGTGGAACAGGCGCTGCTCGCAGAAAAAATGGGAGCGGATTATCTTGGAGTAGGAGCGGTTTTTACAACATCTACAAAAAGTGATGCGGATTTCGTGCCCTATGAGGAGTTGAAGGCAATCTGCCAGGCTGTATCGATCCCGGTCTGCGCGATCGGTGGGATATATAAAAATAATATGATGCAGCTTGCCGGCTCCGGCGTTGATGGCGTGGCGCTGGTTTCCGCTATTTTTGCGGCGGATCATATTGAAGCGGAGTGCCGTGAGCTGCGTGCGCTGTCAGAGAAAATGACTGCCGCCCGAAAATAGATGCTGTGGGAAACGGATGCTGCAGAGGAGAGAAGCTGCCTGCATGCGGAAACGGATGCTGCAGAGGAGAGAAACTGCCTGCATGGAGAAACATACTGCAGAGGAGAGAAACTGCCCGCATGCAGAAATATGTTGCAAAGGATAAAGGCTGCCCGCATAAAGGAATATGCGGCAGGTATGACAGAGGAGGAAAAATGACAGCGAAAGTGCTTACGATAGCAGGCTCCGACTGCAGCGGCGGAGCCGGGATCCAGGCGGATCTGAAAACAATGATGGCACATAATGTCTATGGGATGAGCGTTATTACCGCATTGACCGCACAGAATACGACGGGAGTTTACGGGATAGTGAATACCCCGCCGGAATTTGTCGCACAGCAGATAGATTGTGTTTTCCGTGATATTCGCCCCGATGCTGTAAAAATAGGTATGGTATCGGATAGCGGGATCATTGAGGCGATTGCCGAAAAGCTGGTGCAGTATCAGGCGGAAAATATTGTGATCGACCCGGTAATGGTGTCGACCAGCGGTCATAGATTAATGAGTGAAAAAGCAATGCAGGTATTCACGAAAAAGCTGCTGCCGCTCGGAAAGATTATTACGCCGAATATCCCGGAAGCAGAGGTACTTTATCAATATGAGAATGTACGTGGTTTTCGGATCGAATGTGAAAATGATATGAGACAAGCCGCAGAAAGAATTGCACAAAGGTATGACGGTGCGCTGCTAATCAAGGGCGGACATCTTCCGGGTGACGCGGCAGACCTGCTCTATGAAAACGGAAAATTCAGCTGGCTGCGAACAGAGCGTGTCAGCAATCCGAACACGCATGGAACAGGCTGCACGCTCTCTTCCGCGATTGCCTGCAGTCTTGCAAAGGGAAAAACCGTTTATGAGAGCGTATATGCCGCAAAAGAATATGTGACAGGAGCGCTGCGGGCAGGATTGGATCTCGGCAAAGGCTCCGGTCCGCTTGCACATCATTATAAAACCTGCGGCTGTGAATCAGGATAAACCCTCGGCTGTGAATCATAACAAATTAGTAGACGTATTACTTGCGTTTCCGGGATAGTTGTAGTATAATGTCTGCGGATAATGACGGGCATAAGCGCCTGAAGAACGGAGGTACTATTTATGGTACAGGCAGTAGTAGGAGCAAATTGGGGAGACGAGGGAAAAGGCAAGATCACAGATATGCTTGCCGAAAAAGCAGATATTATTGTACGCTTTCAGGGCGGCGCAAACGCAGGACATACCATTGTAAATGATTATGGGAAATTTGCACTGCATACGCTGCCATCCGGCGTGTTTTACGGACACACTACCAGCATTATCGGAAATGGTGTCGCGCTGAACATTCCGGTGCTGTTTCATGAGATAAAAAGCATTGTAGACCGCGGAGTTCCGACGCCGAAGATTCTGGTGTCAGACCGTGCGCAGATGGTGATGTCCTATCATATTCTGCAGGATCAGTATGAGGAAGAGCGTCTGGCAGGGAAATCCTTTGGCTCCACGAAGTCCGGGATTGCACCGTTCTACTCGGATAAATATGCCAAGATCGGGTTTCAGGTAAGCGAGTTGTTTGATGAAGAGCTGCTGAAAGAGAAAGTATACCGCATCTGTGAGCAGAAAAACGTTATTTTCGAGCACCTCTATCACAAACCGGCAATTAAGCCGGAGGAACTGTTAGAGGAGCTGCATTCTTATCGTGAGATGATTGCGCCCTATGTGTGCGATACCTCCGCGTTCCTCTGGAATGCGATCAGGGAAGGAAAGAACATATTGCTGGAGGGGCAGCTTGGTTCCCTGAAAGATCCGGACCATGGTATTTATCCGATGGTTACTTCGTCCTCCACGCTGGCGGCGTACGGTGCGATCGGAGCAGGTATCCCGCCCTATGAGATCAAACAGATCGTTACTGTGGTAAAAGCATATTCCAGCGCAGTCGGAGCGGGGGCATTTGTCAGCGAGATTTTTGGAGAGGAAGCGGATGAGCTGCGCCGCAGAGGCGGAGACGGCGGAGAATATGGCGCCACTACAGGCAGACCGCGTCGTATGGGATGGTTCGACTGTGTTGCATCTAAGTATGGATGCCGTCTGCAGGGAACGACGGATGTGGCGTTTACGGTGCTGGATGTTCTCGGCTATCTGGATGAGATTCCGGTATGCGTAGGATATGAGATCGACGGAGAGGTGACGACTGATTTCCCGACAACACCGAAGCTTGAGAAGGCAAAACCGGTATTAAAGAAACTGCCGGGATGGAAAACAGATATCCGCGGAATCAAAACATACGAAGAACTGCCGGAGAACTGCCGGAAATATATTGAGTTTATAGAAAAGGAAATTGGTTTCCCGATCACCATGATCTCAAACGGACCGAGCAGAAGCGATATTATTTATCGGTAATTTGCACATAGTACAACATAATATATGTAAAAAACGAAATAGACGAAAAATGACTAGGGAATGCGCTGCAAGTCCTTGCAGACGGATTTTGACTGTTTTATAATGTTTGGCAGATGCAAAGGAGCCGGGACATTATGAAAGAGTATAAGAGAATTCGGGAATTGCGTGAAGATAAAGAACTCACACAGGAAAAGATGGCGCGTAAACTGAATATCACACAGCGGACATATAGCCGTTATGAAAATGCCGACAGTATGCTTCCACTGGACATACTGGTGAAGCTTGCGGATATTCACGATGTGAGCACAGATTATCTTCTGGAACGGACGAATATACGAAAGCGTTATCCCAGAGACAATGAAACGGAACAAAAATGATATAAAAAACAGCCGGGAACCGAAATGGTACCTGGCTGTTTTTGTGATATGTGAGAAGTACTAATTGTTACTTATTGCTAATCGCGCAAGCACGTCCTCCGGCGAGGTAAAGACCTCCGCCTGCAGCCCCATCTCCCGTGCCGCCAGCACATTTGCCCGGTTGTCGTCGAAGAAGATCGCTTCCTCCGGGCAGATGTCAAAGCGCCTGCAGACTTCCGCGTAGATCCAGCGGTTGGGTTTGACCATCTGTACCTCGTAGGAGAACAGACCGCCGTCCATCAGAGAAATAAAATCCAGAGCGTCTGCTGTCTGCTCGCGTCCGTATTCCCCGTAATTGGAGAGATAATACAGACGGTATCCGTCAGCGCGCAGCTTTTTCAGCAGCGGCTTTGTATAGGAAAACTGCCAGATTGTTTTGTGCAGATCTGTGATCAGACGGCGGATGTCTTCTGCATATTGCGGAGCGTGGCTGATAAAGCGCTGTGTGACCTCTTCTACCGTCAGCACGCCGCGATCCATCTCGTTCCAGTCAGTGTGGCGGTAGACGGCATCGGCAAGAATCTCGTATTTTTCCGCGGAAAAGCCGTAGGACTTCAAACTGGTCTGCCAGTCGTAGGCGGCAAGCACATTTCCGATATCAAAAATAACCGTGTTAATCATCAGATTTTTCCCCACTTTCGTCGTCATGCTTCAATACGCGATACATCAGATTGTAGGCATAAAGAAGTACCGGCAGGATGATGGTCATGCCGAGACAGATTTTAAACATATCATACGCCCAGGGGCTGTCGATCAGCGCAAAGATAAGGGTGGCGGCGTACAGGATTACCAGCAGGACGGCGCCTGCCAGCGCGAGGATTCTTTTTGTTTTTTTCATACAGTATCCTCCGTGCTGACGCCGACGCTTTCCAGAAAGAGGTTAAGCGCATGGTCGTCCAGCTTGCTTTCCGGGACTACGATGTGATTCTGGATGGTCGGCGCCTCAAAATCAAGCAACGGGATCGCGGTCAGCAGGCCTTCCTCCAGATGCTTCTGCACAAGCGTGCGCGGAAGGAAGGTATAACCGATTCCGTCCAGCAGGTATGGCAGCAGATGCGTCAGCTTGTCAATCTCGAAGGGGAAGGAATAATTTTTCGGGAACATATCGCGGATAAAAGTGCCGTTGTCCTGGATCATGAAATCACAGTACAGATAGTGCAGATCCGGAAGCTGCGCCTGGCGGATGCCGTCCTTATATTCCTCGTGGACAGGCGAGGTGACAAGCACCAGATCGTCTGTGTGAAACGGCATACAAACGAAACCGGCTTTTTTCAGCGGAATATAGGTGAATACCAGATCAAGCGTGCCGTCCTGCAGCATACGCAGCAGGGTACCGGAATGGTCGATGATTACCTTAAGCGAGATATCCGTGTGATTGCGAATGTAATCTCTGACAGGCTGTCCGAGGTAACAGTCGTACACGGTATTCACGGTACCGATGCGCAGGGTTTCGGAAAAGGTGTGGAGCATACTTAATTCTTCGATCGCGGAAGCTTCCAGAGCAACGATGCGCTTTGCGTAGCTCAGGAAATGCAGTCCTTCCTCCGTCAGCTCGACGTTTTTGCGGTTGCGGATAAAAAGCTTTTTGCCAAGACCTTTTTCCAGCTCCATGATGCGGTTGGTGACCGTTGATTGTACGATATAATAACGGTCGGCGGTCTGGGTAAAATTCTTCAGTTCAGATAATGTGATAAATGTTTTTAAATTCTCAATATTCATAGGAACCTCTTATCGAAATAGTGAATCAGCATTTTCGTAAAATTCATTATACAAATTTTATCTCCATCGCTATAATAAGTCAAGAGGAATTCAGACAGATATGCGTATTTAAGGGTTGCTGTGAACAGTAACATTTAAGGCGCAGATAGCAGGAGGAAGAATGCGAATGAATAAAGTATACACAAAGGTAACGGACACTTTAAATTTTTTTGAGGGACATGATCCGGTGGATCTGGCAAAAGAATACCAGACGCCGCTGTATATATATAATGAAAGGATTCTGCGGCAGCGCTGCCGCGATCTGAAAAACATGGTGACCTACCCGAATTTTGTGGTGGATTACTCTGCAAAGGCAAATTGCAATCTGGCGTTTCTGCAGGTAGTAAAATCTGAGGGACTGGAGGTAGACGCCATGTCTCCGGGGGAGATTTACGTGGAGCGGGCGGCAGGATTTGCGCCGGAGGAGATTTTCTATATCGGAAATAATGTATCCGCAGAGGAAATGCAGTATGCGATCGACGCCGGAGTGCGCGTCAGCGTCGATTCTTTAAGCCAGCTTGAGCAGTACGGACAGCTTGCGCCGGGCGGCGAGGTTGCCGTGCGCTTCAATCCGGGCGTTGGCGCCGGGCATCACGAGAAGGTGGTGACGGCGGGGAAAAAGACAAAGTTTGGCATTGAGCCGAAGTACATCCCGCAGGTAAAAGAGCTGCTGGAAAAATATCATCTGAAGCTGATCGGCATTAATCAGCACATCGGTTCCCTTTTTATGACGGGAGACGCGTTCACTGCGAGCATCACAGCGCTGTTTGACATTGCAAAGCAGTTTTCGGATCTGGAGTTTATTGACATGGGAGGCGGCTTTGGCATTCCTTACAAAAAAGAAGAGGGCGAGGCTCCGCTGGATCTGAAGGATCTTGGCTCTGCGATGGATAAGGCGCTCTGGCAGTTCGCAGAGGAGTACGGCAAGCAGGTGATTTTCCGCATCGAGCCGGGACGCTATATTTCCGCGGAATGCAGTGTGATCCTCTCTGAGGTACACTCCGTGAAGTATAACCACGACCAGAAGTTTGTCGGCTGCGACTGCGGCTTCAATGTGCTGCAGCGTCCGATTATGTATGATTCTTATCATGGAATCGAGGTGTATCGCGGCTCGGATGTGAAATCGGAAGAGACGGAGCCGGTGACGGTAGTCGGCAACATCTGCGAGAGCGGAGATATCCTGGCAAAGGGACGTGTGCTCCCGGAAATCTTTAAAGGGGATATTCTGGGAATCCTTGACGCCGGAGCTTACGGTTTTACGATGGCTTCGAATTATAACAACCGTCTGCGCCCGGCGGAGGTGATGCTGCGTGAGAACGGCGAGGTTGTGCTGATCCGGGAACGCGAGGAATTAGAGGATCTTATGCGGCATATGATACCGTTAAAGAATGTTTAAAGACAGAGGTTTTTATGGCTGATTACATTACAACATACTCAAAAATTCATTTTACTCCGCTGGCGCCGCGGGCGGAGGAGATTGAGATAGCGGATATTGCGCATCCGCTGTCCTTTCTCACGCGGGCAAACGGACATTTTCCGCAGTTTTATTCGGTGGGACAGCATTGTATCCAATGTGCGAAGGAAGCGAAGGCGCGTGGATACAATGACCGTCTGGTGCTGGCGTGCCTGCTGCACGACGCCAGCGAAGCTTATCTTTCCGATATTACCCGCCCGGTAAAGAAAAATCTGTCCGGCTACCGGGAGGCGGAAAAGGTTCTGCAGGACGCGATCTATCAGAAATTTCTTGGAAGCGTACCGGATGCGGAGGAAGAAAAGCGTATTAAAAATATAGACGATACCTGCCTGTATTTTGAATTCCTGCATTTTGCCGGGGAAAAGCTCTATGAGCAGCCGGGAGAAATGCTGTCGGAGCCGGATTTTTCGCTGCGGCCGTTTGCGGAAGTGGAGGCGGAATTTCGGAAAATATTTGCGGACATCCACGGATGATCCACAGCCCTTGCAATGATTTTTGCAAGCTGATTTGTAATGATTTTTGCGATCTGACGCTTGACATTTGAGCGTCCGGTGGTACAATGGATGAGAAATGACAACTGCATAGCATTTTTATGCTAGGGGAGCCTTTGGCTGAGAAAGCACTGCGGTGCTGACCCTCACTACTTGAACCGGGTAATACCGGCGTAAGGAAGCAAACTACCGAAGAAGCTCCTCCTGTCAAATTTTATTTAAGGAGGTTTTTTTATGTCATTTTTTGTAACAGAGGTGGAGGGAGAATTGCTCCTTACCACAGCAGGAAAGGTTGGAACGGCTGTAATCCTGGCGGCGCTCCTCATCGCGGCGGCGGTGGTTGCTGCAAAAACAGGCGGCGGAAAGAAGAAAGGCGGCACGAAGCAGCTTGTATTCTGCGCGATGGCGATGGCGCTCGCGATGGTGACGTCCATGCTGAAGGTGTATGAGTTCCCGTTCGGCGGTTCTGTAACGCTTTTCAGTATGCTGTTCATCTGTCTGATCGGTTATCTCTATGGTCCGGCAACGGGCATCATGACCGGCATGGCATACGGCGTCCTGCAGTTTCTGGTAGGTCCGTACATCCTGTCTCCGGCGCAGGTACTGGTGGATTATCCGCTGGCATTCGGTGCGCTCGGAATTTCCGGATTTTTCTGCAACGCAAAGGGAGGTCTTGTGAAGGGATACATAGCCGGCATTATTGGACGCTGGGTATTTGCGGTGATCTCCGGATGGATTTTCTTTGGAGAATATGCCTGGGAAGGCTGGGGTGCGCTGCCGTATTCGATGGCGTATAATGCCTGCTACATCTTTGCGGAGGGAATTGTAACGGTAATCATTCTGTGCATTCCGGCAGTCGCAAAGGCACTTGGACAGGTAAAACAAATGGCGAATAACTAATGCATAAAAAACGCCCGGCGCGATGCCGGGCACTTTTGTTTTTTGTACATGCTTTACAAATTAATTTGTGATACAGACGTGATTGTCATAAAGGCTTCCTTTCGGGAAGGAGTAACCGCAGGTCGGACACTGAATATATTCGGTTCCCTGCGGATTACCAAGCTCCGCGTTTTCAGCTGCAATATGCGCTGCATAGGAGCCGTCCGATACGGTGAACCACTGATAGCAGTAACCGCATTGCTGCGAATCATCAACAGGATCCGCGGGAGCATCGGTCTGCGGGGCGTCTGTCTGCGGAGCATCGGTCTGCTGGTTTACAGGCGGCGTATCGCCGTAACCATACATATCGGCCCAGGCCTTTTCCTGCGCTACATGAACGGAGTAAACCGTTGTGCCGTCACCGTTTGGAGCGGTGGAAATCTGCTGATAGCAGTACGGGCACTGTTCGGTACCGTAGCTTCCCGCATTTGTCTGTGCAGTGGTTTCGGTCTGTGCGGCAGTGTTTTTTGTAGTTGTTGATGGTTTTGTAGTACTTGCTTTTATGGTTGTTTTTTTCTCTGTGCCCGTGGCCGCTTTCTGGGTTTCTTTTTCGGTCGTTTTTTCCGTCTCTTTTTCGGTTTCGGACTCGGATTCCGTTTCGGAAACGGTCTGAGTCTCGCTCTCTGTTTCGTCTGCCTTTTTGCGGCAGCCGGTAAGACTCAGCAGCCCGCAAAGCGCCAGCAAAAGCAACAGTCTGCTTTTCTTTAACATGATTTTCCCCTCCTGTATTTTATCATAAAATATTTGAGAATCAGAATAACATGTTGCCTGTATGCGCCTATCTTATCACTTTGTCCCAAAAAAATCAACAAGGAATGTTTGGGATGATCTAATTGACGAAGTACCCGATTTGTAGTATAAAGAGTAGGAGAAAGAGGGGGAGGATATGAACCGTAATTTTCGCGGAACGATCTGTACGATGACAGGCGCGGTACTCTGGGGATTTTCGGGAGCATGCGGTCAATATTTATTTACAAATTACCAGGTCGATTCAGGCTGGCTGACAGCGGTGAGAATGCTGACGGCAGGCGTTCTTCTGACACTTTTTATTTTTGTGAAGCAGAGAGCGCGTGCGGTCGGTATCTGGAAAAACAGGCGTGATGCCGCGCAGGTAGTAATTTTTGCGATCTGTGGTCTGTTGTTCTGCCAGTATGCTTATCTGACGGCGATCTCTTATTCAAACGCCGGGACCGCGACGGTGCTGCAGTATCTCGGCCCTGTGCTGATCATGATCCTGGTGTGCCTGCGGATGCGCCGGCTGCCGACGGCGCGGGAAATATCCGCGGTGATCCTGGCGGTACTCGGTACCTTTCTGCTTGCGACACACGGGAATCTTTCTGCTATGGTGCTTACGAAAAAGGGACTGGCATGGGGATTGATCGCGGCAGTCAGTCTGGCGTGCTATACACTGCTTCCGGCACGCATTATTCCAAAGTGGGGAAGTATGGTGGTTACCGGTTATGGAATGCTGATCGGCGGTGCGGCGCTCGCCTGCGCTATCCGCATCTGGGAGATCCCGGTAAACCTGGATATGCGTGGCTGGCTTGCGGTTGGCGGTGTGGCCATAGTGGGTACGCTGATCGCATACACGCTGTATCTGCAGGGCGTCGGAGACATAGGACCGGTGAAGGCAAGTATGCTGTCGAGTATTGAACCGGTATCGGCGACACTGCTCTCGGTATTCTGGCTTGGAAGTTCTTTTGAGACGATAGATCTCATAGGATTTGTGTGTATCATGGCGACGGTATTTCTGCTTACCCGAAAGAGAGACGGAGAATGACATGAAACGAGAAGTTTTAGAGAGCGATCTGAAAAAATTATATTCGGCGAACGATATGGCGAAAATCGGCTGCGGAGGCTGTAAGGGTTGCTGGGACTGCTGTACGGGTATGGGAGAGTCCATTGTGCTTGATCCTATGGATATCTGGCGTCTGGAAAAGGGGCTGCACACCAGCTTTTCCGGTTTGATGGAGCGCTGTCTGGAGCTGCATCCGGTAGACGGCATTCTTCTTCCGAATCTTCGCATGGAGGGCGAGGCGGAACAGTGTCCGTTTTTAAATATGGAAAAACGCTGTGCGATCCACGCTTTTCGGCCGGGACTTTGCAGGATGTTTCCGCTGGGCCGTATCTATGAAAATGGAAGCTTTCGGTATTTTGTCCAGCAGCAGGAATGCCGGATACAGCCGAAAACAAAAGTGAAGATCAGTAAGTGGCTTGACATGGAACAATTGACTCAATATGAGACATTTGTTCTGGAGTGGCACAAGCTTCTTGAGGATGCCGGCGCGCTTTTGCTGTCACAGAATGATGAGCAGCTCACAAAAGATCTGAATGTTTATCTGTTGGAAAGCTTTTATCAGAAGCCGTATGACGGACGGGATTTTTATGTGCAGTTTGCGGAAAGGCTGCGATATATGAGGAAACTGATGGAGATTCTTGGAAGGTAATGCACAGAAGAAAGGCGGTCCTTCGGAGCGTATCCGGGCAGGCTGTGTCAGATAGGATGAAAATGGAGGAATTATGGCATATGGGCGGAACATGTGAGAACTGCACATATTATACTTATGACGACGATTATGAGAGCTATGTCTGCGACATTAATATGGATGAGGACGAATATGTCCGGCTGATGTCTGACAGCCATTATCGCTGCCCGTACTATCGCAACGGCGATGAGTATGCAGTGGTAAGAAAACAGTGCTGACGGAGAGCGGGACGCTGCAAAATGATCGTGGAGACGATGCCGGGGCAAAGCAGCCCGGCAAAATCGCGGAGGGGTTATTATGAGATATCTTGATCTGCACAGCGATACCATCACGATGCTTCATTATCCGAAGGAAAATCTTGCGGACAATGAGCGGATGGTGTCGATTTCAAAAATGCAGGAGGGCGGTACGTGGATACAGTGTTTTTCTGCGTTTGTACCGACCGGCTATTTTCCGCATCTCTGCCGGGATGCATTTACATGGAAAAGGTTTTGTGATATTGCCGATAAAAAAGACCGGCTGCTTGAAATTCATGAGGATGCTCTGACAATGGTCACATCGGGAACGGATATTGAGCGGCTGATGCAGAATCCGGAGAACGGGAAAATCGGTGTAATCTTCACCGGAGAGGATCTTGGCGTAATCGGCAGCGACCTGCGAAAACTGGATACGGTCTATCAGCGGGGCGTGCGCATCGCGACGCTTACCTGGAATCATGAGAACACGCTTGGCTTTCCGAACTCGGTAAAGCCGCAGGTGATGCAGAAGGGGCTGAAGCCCTTTGGGATTGAGGCGGTGGAGCGGATGAATGAGCTTGGCATGGTGATCGATGTTTCCCATCTGTCGGACGGGGGATTCCGGGATGTGGCGCGCATCAGCAAGAAGCCGTTTATTGCGTCACATTCTAACAGCAGGGAGATCACAGATCATCCGCGTAACCTTACGGATGCCATGATTAAGGCGATCGCCGAAAGCGGCGGTGTGATCGGATTGAATTTTGCACCTCATTTTCTGAGTGAGCGGGGAGAAAGCAGCCGTATCCGTGATATGCTTCAGCACATCCGGCATATCCGCAATGTAGGAGGCAGCGATGTACTTGCTCTTGGTACGGATTTCGACGGTATCAGCGGGCGGCTGGAGATCGACAGCCCGGCGAAAATGCCGCGGCTTTCACAGGTGCTGACGAAATGCGGGATGAAAGAAGCGGAGCAGGAAAAAATGTTTTACGGGAATGCCGTGCGAGTGCTCCGGGAAGTGTGGAAATCATAATAAAGGAACGGCAGAAAGGAAGAAAACAAATGAAAACAGAAGAACAAATGGACAAACAAAAAGCGATGCGTCTGGCGATGAACGGCAGGATGTGCCTGCTCTCATCGGGAATCATGATGATCTTTATTGCGGTGACAAATACCATGATGTACGGGATTAATATGTTTCTTGTTGCGATGGAGGCATCGAAGGGGACAGAGGAAATTGTTCAGATGCTGGCGGAGTCGGATATGACGATCACAATGGCAGTTATGATGGGTGTCTGCTTTATGCTGACGGCGGTTATGGAGATGTTTGCCGGCATCAGCGCTGTGCGTTTTGCAAACCGCGTAGACAGGGCTTTCCTTATGAAGAAAGTGGTATTTATTCTGCTGGGAGTAGAGGTCTTAATGGAGATCGTGCTGTTCTTTATGCGGTCGCTGAGCCTTGGAATGCTGTTCACGGCAATCGCCCTTCCACTGTTTATGTTCTGGGGTGTCACAAGACTGACAAAGCTGGCAAAGGCGGAACCGGATCGCGTCTATGCGGTTATGACAGAAAAACTGAAGGAGAAGCAGCGCCAGGAGCAGGCTGCGGCAAACGGAAAGAGCCTGCGTGAGCGTGCGATGATGAAAGCAGCGGAGCCGAAGCCGCAGGATTCGGCTGCATGGATGCGTGAGCCGGAGAATGCGCAGGAGACAGAGCAGGAGACGATGGGGACTGCGGAAAATGATGCTCCGGACGAACCGGAAAATATGGAGGAAGATGCGTCGGACGAACCGGAAAACGTGGAGGAAAATGCGCCGGACGAACCGGAAAATGTGGGGGAAGATCACATATCGCAGGTATAGTATGGCAGCAGACAAGCTGCGAGTATCCGATGACCTACTCCGGTAAGATGGATGCCGTCAGTGGTGACGGCACAATAGCCGAGCTCATGAGCTGCATCGTTTAAGATGTTCTGCAGCGGCACAAAGGAAATATTCAGATCTGCAGCAGCCTTTGCCATGATGGCTTCGGCTTCACGGACTGTCGGAAGCCAGGCGGCATATTCCTGTGGCTGCGGGAAAATAAAGGGGCCGAGGGCGAGTATGCGGGCGGATGTGCGGCTGGCAATCTCGCACAGAAGGTGCCGGTACTGCATGGAAAAATCCTGCGCCTGCAGGGAGACACCGGTATTCATGGCAACGCCGACATTGTTAATGCCGATCTGTACGGTGATATAGTCGGCAGCCTGCCAGACGGTATCCTGCCGCAGGCAGCGGAGCAGCGCAGCGGCTGTGAAGCCGTCAAATCCTTTATTATAGAAAGAGATTTCTGAAAAATGATTTTTGAGCTGTGCGGCGAGAAGGGAGACATAGCCGTCGCCCAGACCGCCGTTTGTTTGCTGCCACAGACGACCGGATGCGGTGATACTGTCCCCGAAAAAGTAAAATACGGGCATGATGGAAACCTCCGTTAAAGTAACATATAGAATAAGTATAGTGATAATCCGGGAAAAAATCAACCGATTACTGTTCACTTTGCGGTTACTGTGAACGACGTGAACCAATGTCATTTAGTTAAACAAGACATGTTAGAGAATCCCTGCC
>NZ_CAJKOX010000036.1 GCF_905201705.1 uncultured Marvinbryantia sp. | reverse complement strand
GAAACTTGAAAAATCCTTTATTTTAAAGGAAAAATCACTTGACATTATAGGGAGGGGTATTATGGCAGAAGAAAGTCTGTTTGCAGGTGAATCTAAAAATATCGAATATAAAGTTGCTGTACCTAAGAAGAGTGAAAAATACATGAAAACAGTGGTTGCTTTTGCCAATGGTAATGGTGGTAAAATTGTATTTGGCATTGATGATAAGACATTAGAAATAGTAGGAATGGATGAAGATAATATATTCAAAACCATGGATGCTATTACAAATGCGATATCTGATTCCTGTGAGCCGAGAATAAGACCGGATGTTACATTACAAACCGTAAATGATAGAACAGTCATTGTTGTTGAGATACTTCCAGGTGCGATGCGCCCGTATTATATAAAGTCGGAAGGAATGATAGAAGGAACTTATATGAGAGTGTCCGGGACAACAAGACCAGTAGAAGAATATATGCTGAAAGAGTTAATTCTAGAAGGTCAAAATCGATATTTTGACAGTGAGCCATGCAGAGAATTACAGATTACAGATGAAGATATTCAAAATCTTTGCAAGATCATGAAGGAAACTGCCATCAAGAACACGTGGCAGGATAGTGAAAAAGCAAAAATTAAAGACATTACAAAAAACACATTATTATCATGGGGAATATTAACAGAAGTTCAGGGAGAGATATTTCCAACAAATGCATATGCTCTTCTAACAGGACAATTGCGGATGCAGCCGATTATACAGTGTGGGTTTTTTAAAGGAAAAGACAGAGCATATTTTGTAGACCGAAGAGAATTTGATGGTCCAATTCAAAATCAGGTAGATGCAGCTTATCAATATGTATTGGAAAAAATTAATATGGGAATGCAGATTCATGGCATTTATCGTCAGGATGTATATGAATTACCAACTGACAGTGTGCGAGAGCTGATAGCAAATGCTGTCGCACACCGCAGTTATCTAGAGCCTGGAAATATACAAGTAGCAATATTTGATGATCGTCTGGAAGTTACTTCACCAGGAATGCTGTTAAATAATGTTTCAATCAAAAAAATGATAGAAGGATACTCCAAACCGAGAAATCCGGCGATAGCAAATGCATTTGCATACATGAAGATTATTGAAAAATGGGGAACCGGTATTCCAAGAATATTCCGTGAATGCAGAGACTATGGTTTGCCTGATCCAGAACTTATTGATTTTGATGGTGATTTTCGAGTGAATCTGTATCGGAATAATACAAATAAAGCTTCAAATGAATCAATAAATGAATCAATAAGTGAATCTTTAAGTGAATCTTTAAATTCAGATGAAGCAGTAATAATGGCTATAATTAAATCGAATCCACAAATAAGTCAAAAAGAAATGGCTACAAAATCTGGATTTTCAAGATCAAAAATTCAAAGAATTTTAAAGGTCTTACAAGGAAAAAAAGTACTCTATCGAGAGGGTGCAAGAAAAAATGGTTACTGGAAAATCCTATAAATTCACCAGTCAAAAACGCATGGACAAACCGTCTCGTATGCGGTATATTATTTATAGACAAGAAAATATCTTGTACTTACGATAGGAAAGTTTAATTGAATACTGTTTACCATGATCGAACGTACGAAGCATGGTGGTCATATAACAGATGTCGATGGTAATATCAAGGCATTCCCCAATTATTAGCTGGAGCAAACAATCAGCTAACTTTCAGAGCTTTACAGAGCTTGACAGAGGGGGTATTCAGAATAACTCAAATTGAATCGGAAACAGTTTTATATAGTGTCCCATATGGGTTTACCTTACCTCAGGTTGACAGAGAGTGACAATAGGTTGGAGCTCTCCTAAGCGGTAGGCCGGAGGTTCAAATCCTCTTAGCGACGCTGAAAGAAACGCCGGAAACACTGTGGTTCCAGAGTTTTCGGTGTTTCTTTCTTTTCAAAAACTGCTAATAGAATTGTTCTTCCTGCTAATAAAAATGGTATAGTTATATTGCTAATAAAAGACGTATGCTGATATTATCATTTTATGATTAAAAAAGGAGGAGGAACATGGCATCTATTGTAAAGAGAGGAAGAAAATATTCGGTTGTTTATTATTATAAAGATATTGATGGAACCAGAAAGCAAAAATAGGAAACCTGTGAGAATTATTCACAGGCAAAAATACGAAAAAGCCAGATAGAATATAAGCAAAATATCGGAAATTTTTTAAGACCAAATGCGACGACTATCAAAGAATTGCTGGAGGATTATGTTTCTATTTATGGAACACAGGCATGGTCTTTATCGACATATCAATCAAAGAAGGGTCTGATAAATAATTATATTAATCCAATAATAGGGGATATAAAGTTAAGGGACATAACTCCGAGAATGATAGACATATTGTACAAAATTTACCACCCGTGGTATTTCACAGCTTCCGACATTCGAGCATCACTTATAAGTTGAAGTGGGGCGGCGGAGATATGAAGTCTGTGCAGGGCGACTCTGGACACGCACAGGTTAAGATGGTGGCGGATGTGTATTCCTATATCATAGACGATGACAGGCGGTTAAATGCACAGCGGTTTGAGGAGCAGTTTTACCAGACGAAAGCCGCACCTGCTGACAGCGGAACGCAGGAAGAAAAGACACCCGAAACGGCACAATCTGACCAAGAAATTTTGCTCAAGCTGCTTGCCAATCCAGAAATGGCAGCACTATTGAAATCGTTGGCAAAAAATTTATAACCAAGAGGGCAGTCAAAAAGATTGCCCTTTTTCTTTTGCAGAATTATATGGTAAAAAATCTGCCGCATGGTATAATTGAGTTGTCGAGAAAAGGTGTTTAAGGTCAAAAATTGTGACCTTAAAGCGAATGATACATAGAAACTTGAAATCGCAAATTGTGATTTCAAGTTTAGATATAAATTTAAAAATTTTGAGGTTCCAAATTGGAATCTCAAAAATTCGAGAGGAAGATTTGGCTTAGCATGAGTAGAACAGAGAACGAATTAGTAGATATTAACGAACAAGCCCAAATTCAAAGTATTGAGCTGCCCCAATATGATATTAAAAGCATGATTTATGTCGTTCGCAATCAGCAGGTTATGATAGACAGTGATTTGGCGATGCTGTACCAAGTAGAAACAAAAAGGCTAAATGAAGCAGTGAAAAGAAATATAGCCCGTTTTCCAGAAGAATTCCGTTTTCAACTAACTGCGGAAGAAACAGAATCTTTAAGGTCGCAAATTGCGACCTTAAACGAAAATGACGGTCGAGGAAAACACCGTAAGTACTTGCCCTATGTTTTCACGGAACAGGGAATTGCTATGTTGTCTGCTGTTTTACGAAGTGATGTAGCTATTCAAGTAAGTATTAGTATAATGAAATCTTTTGTGGAGATGCGGCGTTTTATCTCCAATAATGCCTTGCTCTTTGAGCGTATCAGCAATGTAGAGCTGAAGCAGTTGGAATACCAGAAACAGACGGATGAGAAGTTAGAACAGATATTTGAGTACATATCCGAACATGAAGAATCCAGTCAAAAGGTATTTTTTGACGGGCAGATTTATGATGCGTTCAGCTTGATTGTCAGCCTTATCCAAAAGGCGAAAAAAGAAATTACGCTGATAGATGGATATGTAGATGTAGGAACACTGAATTTGCTTTCCAAGAAAAATGAGAACGTGTCCGTGACAATCTATACCCAGAAACGGACAAGGCTCACAAAAACGGATGCAGAGAATTTTAACGCGCAGTACCCCACACTAGAAGTGAAATTTACAAAAGCATTCCATGACCGTTTCTTAATTCTTGACCGAGAAACAGCCTATCATGTAGGGGCGTCCTTAAAAGACGCAGGAAAGAAATGCTTTGGTATTAACCTTATTCAAGATGCAGGGATAATCAAAGATATATTACAGAGATCAGAACTGGAAACAGAGGAATGAGATTTGAAGTCGCAATTTGCAACTTCAAAAACGATTGCAGATTCTTAACGAATCGTGCTAGAATGTTAATAACTCAAACCACATGGGATGCGATAACACACGCCCGGAATGGCGGATGGTTTTGGGTGAATCGGCTGCAATATGTAATTGCTGCGGCTGTGCTTGCTTTTCCATGCGTATTGCAACCCTTTTCAGGACTCCGGATGCTATTCGTTCCAATTATACTGCTAAGGTTGAAGCGGAAAATTGTGTTGCCTGCGGGCAATGTGTGGAAAATTGTCCTACAAATGCATTGAAATTGGGACAGAGGCTGTGTGCGAAGGAAATTCTCGTTCAAAAGGAAGAACCGAACGCCAGAGATCATATCTGGAAAGAGAATAATTGGAATGTGAATTACCGTGAGAACAGGGAAGACGTTGCGAAAGAAGGAACTGCTCCCTGTAAAACAGCCTGTCCTGCGCATATTGGCGTACAGGGATATATAAAACTGGCTGCACAGGGGAAATATCGCGAGGCATTGGAGCTTATTAAAAAAGAGAATCCGTTCCCGGCTGTTTGTGGACGGATATGCCCTCACAATTGTGAGGATGAGTGTACAAGAGGAGATATTGATGAGCCAATTGCAATTGATGAAATAAAGAAGTTTATTGCTGATAAAGAGCTGGATGGTACGATCCGTTACATACCGCCGAAGCGTTATCATTTGGGTAATAAGATTGCTGTTATTGGCGCTGGTCCTGCAGGACTTTCCTGTGCCTATTATCTGGCAATTGTTGATCCAAAAATACAGGATCATTTTTTGTTGAAAAATCGTATATTTTCTGGTATTCTAATGAGTAAATAAGGGAGTAGTCAACGTATTTGCGTGGAGATACCAACATATCGGATTTCCGTCCTGGTATCACCTTAATTGACGAGACTTATCTGCTGAAAGTGGATAGGGCTTGTCTTTTTTTATACCGCTATTCAGAAATAATTGGCAGAAGCATCCGTATGGGAGTTGTTTGCAATTAAAAATTTTGCTTTGACATCTTGAAAAATTAGCGTGATAGCAGGATGGAGGGAAAGCTATGGCTGATTTAAATATTACAAAACGGGCGTTAGCAGCCGCATTGCGGGAACTTATGGAACAGATGCCCTTTGATAAGATACAGGTGGGGCAGATTTGTGAAATATGCAATATGAACCGTAAGAGCTTTTATTATCATTTCAAGGATAAATATGATCTGCTCAACTGGATATTTGATGTGGAGTTTTTTACATTTGTTCAAAGGCATTCCAGAGCGGAAAAGGTGGAACAGCGGGTAGAATCCATTCGGGATATCTGTCATTATTTTTATGAGAATAAGGATTTTTATCGCAAAGCATTGAAGATCCAGGGGCAGAATTCTTTTTCAGAGCATTTTCGGGAGTATATTATGCCTCTTATAAAGAGTCGCTTTCTTGAGCTGTTTGGAGACAGTGATGATGATTTTGAACTCAACTTTTTTACAGATGCTGTGGTCTGTGCGATGGAACGCTGGCTGCTGGAGAAAGACTGTATGCCGCCGGATGAGTTTGTGGACAGGCTGTTTCAGCTTATCTGCCAGGGAGCAGATATCGTACAGAAACAACTGAACGAGGATACAGAATGATGCAGGGAGGAGAATTCCCTGAATCATTCTATTTTACTGTACGTATACGGCCTTAGCGGCCTTTTTGTGACAGCAATTTATAAGGATGTCTGAAAGGGTGTTTTGGAACAGGTTGTGACAGGAACTTTTTATTTTCTGATCCAAAGTATACAGGTTTCCATTTTTGTCAAAATAAACAGAGCAGGCGTCGTCAGAGATAATGGCGTCAACCAGATTGTTATCGCCCTGAAATTCCCAGATCAATGTACGGTACAACTGTTCGCTGCGTGCCTGCTTTACCGTTTTATATATCAGTTTCCGGATGACTTCGGGGCAATTTTTTTCAGGCAATAGTACGGTAAAAGCAGGAGTGAGCTGCGCAATGGAGCTGAACAGATCGCCATTTATAATAGCTTCTGTGTCTTTTTGCCCATATGGATACCATGCGGAATAAAGCAGCCCTTTTTTGCGGAGAAGATCAAAAATTGCAGAAGAATTTTCTTCATAGCGGACAACGACCATTACATTATGTAGCATGGAAACTTCTTCCAGAAATAAGCCGGTGATATCTTCTGTCCGGCAGAAAATGCAGAAGGCGCTGTCGGGATGCTTTTCTGCAAGGGATAGTATTTGTTCCGGATGGCATACGGGGAAAAGCATCCATACATAAATGCCAAGAAATTCCCCATCCTGGATGATGGCATGATAATTCTGTTTATTATTTTCAAAATGCTCCTCATCAATTAAGAGGGTAACCGCCCAGGGGATATTACAATGAAACTTTTTCTCATTATCCCGGATACGCTGCGCGCCCATGGTACATCCGTTATATCCAAGGTTCATCCCAAAAGTAAGCAGACGGTCTGAATCTGTGCGGTTTACCATATCCCGCACCAGATCATAATAAGCGCTGTTTTCGTTTTGAAGCATGGTCTGGGCAGCAGTAAAAAAATCTTTCTGAAACCGCCCTTCCGAGAATTGCAATGCCATATCGATCAGATTACGGATACCGCGTTCCGGATTGTCTTTAATATTTCTTAAGGTTCGTTTTATGATTGTTTCAATTAAGATCCGAGACATACTGTTTTCCATGTATATTCACTCCCTGCTTTCAAAATACAGACATCACTTTACTGAAATATTACGATGAAAGAGGCGTGATCGCAAGGGACACAAGAGCCTGCGCGTCATAAAATGTAACAAAACTTTTGCGGCGTCACAATTTAGGACATATGTTTTTGCGTGTCTAGTGACTTTGTTGATCTGACTTTCTATAATGGGAACAAATCAAAGAAATGGAGGAACCCCTTATGATAGAAAAAGTAAATCCCAGCCATCCTGATAAACTGGCGGACAGAATTGCCGGCGCAATTGTGGATTTGGCATACGAAAATGAAACTGACCCTCAGATAGCTGTAGAGGTACTGATCGGACATGGACAATGCCATGTGATCATGGAAACATCCGTACAATTAGAGCAGGAAGCTATTCTGAAAGCGATTCATCGCATTGGCGGTGACATAAAACCGGATATCCTGATTGTTCCACAGGATACCTATTTATCAAAAAACCAGCAGGGGAAGCTGCGCTGCGGAGATAACGGCATTTTCAAAGGCATACCATTGACACAGGAGCAGAAAAAGCTTTCTGAGATCGCCCGCAAAATTTACAGGGAATATCCTTCCGATGGAAAATATATTCTGGACGGGGACAGGCTGATCATCTGTCAGAGCAATGCCAGTTCAGAAGCGCTCCGTGCAGATTATCCGTATGCCAAGATCAATCCCCTGGGAGACTGGACTGGAGGAACAAATGTAGATACAGGCGCAACAAACCGTAAACTCGGTTCTGATATGGCGGATTCTGTTACCGGAGGAGGACTTCACGGAAAAGATTTGTCAAAAGCAGATGTTTCTGTGAATATCCACGCATTTTTGAAAGCACAGCGGACAGGAAAACCGGTGCAATTGTGCTGCGCGATTGGCGATGAAGAAATTGACGGTATGCCATATTCGGAAATTGTAGAAGAGGCGAAAGAATATATCCGGTCCATCGGCGGTTTTGAAAAACTTGCAGAGTGGGGACTGTTTTGATACAGACGATAAATCAATCCAATGATAAAAGGAGAAAATCATTATGAATATTTCCATTAAGAATACTATGCAGAACTTCGCGATCAATCAGGCACTTAAGTACATTGAAGGAAACCCAGAGGAAAATATCCCAAAGCTGATGGCGCTTGTGGATAAATATTCCCCGGACGGCTGGTATAAGAGCCAGCGGGATGCGATCCGCAAAGTAATCGATGAAAAAGGAAACTGGTATCAGCTTATCTTAAAAGTGTATGAGCTGGATCCCGGCGTCCGAAAGGCATTTTTCCAGAACTTTTTGTTTAATGCCAGTTTAAAGGGCAGCGCTACGCAGGAAGAAATGAGTGAAAAATATGGCTGTAACGTCCCCTGGGCTATTCTTTTAGATCCTACATCCGCCTGTAATATGCACTGTACAGGGTGTTGGGCTGCAGAGTACGGGCACAAGCTGAATCTGAGCCTGGAAACGATTGACTCCATCATCCGTCAGGGAAAAGAAATGGGCACTTATATGTACATATACACCGGTGGGGAACCTATGGTACGAAAGGCTGATCTGATCAGGATCTGCGAGATGCATCCGGACTGCGAATTCCTGTCTTTTACCAATGGTACCCTCATTGATGAGGAATTTTGTCAGGAAATGCTGCGGGTCAAAAATTTTGTTCCTGCGATTTCTCTGGAAGGATTTGAAGAAGCTAATGACAGCCGCCGCGGGGAAGGAAGCTATGAGAAAGTAATACGGGCAATGAAGCTTTTGAAAGAACACAGGCTGCCGTTTGGCATTTCCGCCTGCTATACCAGCCGGAACTATGCGGACATTACCAGCGAAGAATTTTTTGACTGCCTGATCGATTCCGGGGCATTATTCTGCTGGTTTTTCCATTATATGCCTGTGGGCAATGCCGCAGCCGCAGATCTGCTGCCTACTCCAAAGCAGAGAGAGGAAGTTTATCGCCATATCCGCAGTTTCCGCAATACCAAGCCCATTTTTACTATGGACTTCCAGAATGATGCGCAGTATGTTGGCGGCTGTATTGCAGGAGGACGGAGATACTTACACATTAACGCAAAGGGAGATGTGGAGCCTTGCGTATTCATTCATTATTCCAACTGCAATATCCATGACACATCGTTACTGGATGCGCTGAGAAGCCCATTGTTTATGGCATACCATAACGGACAGCCCTTCAATGAAAATATGCTCCGGCCATGCCCGATGCTGGAAAATCCGGAAAAGCTGCGGGCTATGGTTAAGGATACGGGGGCAGTCAGTACCGATTACCAGAGTCCGGAAAGTGTCGATCATTTGTGTGATAAAACATCTGTCTATGCTGAAAACTGGAAACCGAAGGCGGATGAAATCTGGTATGGCTGCGGCGGATGTACCGGCTGTGTCCAGGAAGAGTAGCCTATGGGAACATATCAGTTATTTACAGATGCAACCGCGGATTTATCGGACTGTTTAATATCAGAAATGCCGTCCGTAAAAATCATACCGATGCAGGTGGAGATCGGCGGAACAGAATATACATACGCACCAGATGGAACGATTTCCGTAAAAGAGTTTTATCAATTACAGAGAAACGGAGAGTTTGCCACAACCTCGCAGATTAATCCGATGGTTTATTTTGAATATTTTAAGCCATGCCTGCATCAGGGGAAGGATATTGTTTATCTGTGCTTCTCTTCGGGAATGTCAAGTACGATCCAGTCGGTCAATTTGTGCATAGAAGAATTGAAAAAGGAATATCCGGAGAGAAAGATTGTCTGCATTGATACGCTCTGTGCATCTGTCGGCGAAGGGTTTCTTGTGCATGAAGCAGCTAAAAAGCAAGCCGATGGCTTAGGGATGGACGAATTGGTTGACTGGGTTCTGGAACATCGTCTAAAGGTCTGCCATTGGTTTACCGTTGATACTTTTGATCATCTGCGTCATGGCGGGCGCGTATCTTCTGCCGCTGCCGCCGTGGGAACGGCATTGCATATAAATCCATGCTCCATGTGGATGAGCGGGGATGCCTGCAGGTAAAGGAAAAGCCCCGCGGACGCAAAAAAGCAATTTCTGCTCAACATGCCAAAATGGAACAGGGGTGGAAACCGGAACTTGGAAAGCTGGTTATGATCGGTCATGGGGATAATCCGGAAGCTGCCGATTTACTATATCAGGCAGTCGCCCGGCGATTCCCGGAAGCTGAAATTTTTGTTTCTGATATTGGTCCCATTATTGGCGCCCATACCGGGCCTGATATGCTGGCATTGATCTATTGGGGCGATAATCGCTAAATGTAGAAAGAAGGTTTATTATGAGTAAAATGAATCGCAATACCGGAAATCTGTTGACTTGTATTTTTGAAATTCTGATAGGTGTTCTTCTTCTGATCGATCCCGTTGGGTTCACATCCGGAATCATTATTATCTTTGGTATCGTTCTTGTGGTCGTTGGGCTTATGAACCTGTTCGGATATTTTCGGGCAGATGCGGAGACGGCTTCCCAGGGGAACGGTCTGGTCAAGGGAATCCTGCTAGTTATTTCAGGTCTTTTCTGTATTACGAGATCAGAGTGGTTTATTATTACATTCCCATTGCTCACTGTTCTTTACGGAATACTGACCTTAGTCAGTGGTGTGAGTAAAGTGCAATGGGCTATAGATATGCTTCGTACCAAACAGAAATACTGGTTTGTTGAAGTCATTGGTGCGGTTTTGACAATTGTCTGCGCCATTTTAATATTGACAAATCCATTCTCTTCAACGGCTGTCCTTTGGACATTCATAGGAATCACAATGATCATAGAGGCGGTTGTGGATGTAGCGGCGTTTATCTTAGGGCGCAAATAATGTACAAAATTAGTACAGATAGCAGAGCGAAAAATTAAAAGTTAAAGGATAAACAGATAAGATGGAGATAAGACAAATTGCAGACAGCCTGACAAAACAAAGCATAGCAAGGTTTATTCTGGAAGCTCTCCCTGATTGGTTCGAAATACCCGGGGCGCGGGAAGAATATATTGCAGAAAGCGTTGATAAAATGTTCTTTTGTGCCTTCGATGGTGATAAACCTTTGGGATTTCTGTATTTGAAAGAAACCGGCAGAGATACAGTGGAATTATATGTCATGGGTGTTTTGAAGGAGTTCCATCGGAAAGGCATTGGCCGGGCATTATTTAACAGAGCAAAAGAAGCAGCAGGTGAACAGGGCTATTCCTTTATTCAGGTCAAAACAGTTCAAATGGGAAAATATGAGGAATACGACAGAACCAATAATTTTTATCTCTCGCTTGGATTTAAGGAATTTGAGGTATTTCCCACATTGTGGGATGAGTGGAATCCCTGTCAGATTTATGTTATGAGTTTGAAATAACTTTCTAGTTTGCCGAGAAAATAGCAAAGCCAGCCGAGCCAGTAAACGGTCAGGATGAACGGCGCATACTGAGTCGCCGTTGACAGTCCCGCCCGCCTTTGCTGGCAGGCAATCAGGGGGCGACAGCAAGGGGTGCTGCCGCCCTACATTTTTGTGTCACAGTGAAAATAAATCCCCTGCTAAGCCCAACATCATAAACTTAAGATTTGATATTGCATATTTAAACCATTATTCTTATCAGCGTTTTTCCTTTCTTTTGCATCTGTTCATATTGTTCCGGATATTTTTTTCGTATTTTTTGCAGACGCGCAGATGAATGCTTTAAAATGACTTTTTCATCTGCTGACGGCATTTGGTTGCGTTCTGCCATATAATTGTTGGATGAAAGACGGATCAGATAATGTATCCCTTACGTTTCCAGAAAGTCAAATGTCCGGGGAAGTTTAGACACATTTTTGGAACTGCTTTGAAAAATTGCCCAGTCAGGGCAGATTCGAGCATAAAACCCGCCTAGAGATCGTCTGGTTGTCGGGATTTTTGCACAGCTATTTGTTGTAAACTGGTAGCATCAGAAAAGGAATCAAGGAGGACGGCAAATGAAGGGATATGTTACAAGCAACGGATACATGGGATACGTAGATGGCAGGTACATTTTATTTGCCAGCGATAAAGAATATTTTGAATTCATGGAAGACTAAGGAGGAAGGGCGATGAGTAAGATTTATTTCACACTGACAGGAACCAGGTATTATCACGGCAACGAATTCCTGAAGCCGGGAATGAAACTGAAACTTAAGAAGGAACCGGATAACAAGTTCGATAAAGAGACCATCGTTGTAAAGAAGGAAGGACTTGGCGAGTGCAGACTTTATTGGTTAAGTTGCCTTCGGGCGTAACGCAGAATTTGCAGAGAAATATCTGCACCAGGGAACAAAGATTGTATTGACCGGAAGAATTCAGACCGGCAGTTACACGAATCGTGATGGCTAGAAAGTTTATACAACGGATATCGTTGTAGAGGAGCAGGAGTTTGCAGAAAGCAAAACAACTGCGGCAGGGAATGGTGGTCAGGGTAATTACAGCAGATCATTATCAGCACCCTTGGATGCAGATGGATTCATGAATATTCCGGATAACATTGATGATGAATTGCCATTTTTATAAAGAGATTTGGGAGGATAAATTATGTTTGGATTTGATAAGATGTTTGATTTTTGAAAAGAATAATAGTATTGTAAGTGGCTGAGGCTAATAAATAGTCTCGGCTATTAGGCGTTTTTATAAAGTAAATTTTAGTTAAGGATTATCGAATGTAATAAAGTAAAAAATGTAATAAAGTAAAAATAGAAGTATAACTTTGAGAAATCAAAATTATAAATGGAAGGATATCGAAATCTGTTGTACAATATTAATATTATGTAGATGTTTATCGACGGTACAGTCAGAAAGGCAACAGCATGGGCGTATCATATAATGGATTATGGAAATTATTGATCGATCATAATATAAAAAAAGATGGATCTGATAGAACGTGTTGGCATTAGCAGCAGTACACTGGCAAAAATGAGTAAGGGACAAATAGTTTCTCTTGCTGTTTTAGAAAAGATTTGTGCTGAGTTAGATTGCGATTTTGGTGATTTGGTAAGCAGAAATTAGTGGTGATGATACAAATGTCGGATTTGTATACGGTGACGTGCAGTATGTTTTCAGTGATGGAAATATTTTAGCAGTTAAAGGTGGGGCAATTGTTGAGAAGAAATCAATTGCCGATTTTGCAAAAAGGCCTGCTGATACATATCGGAGACTGCAGGCGGCAGTAGAATTTAAGAAGAATTCTGTTTCATAAATGTGGAAAAGGAATAATATTTTATGATCTATATGGTAAAAAGAATCGATGAAGACCTGGACTTCGGATGCGAAGAACGAGTTGAGGGAGTACCTGTCATGGCGGTGGTCACACTTATGAATTCTTCAGGTGAAGAGTTAATAGTAAAGTCAGAAGATGCCATGCTGTATGAGCGTAATATTAACGAAGGTGATAAGGTCTATTTTGATGAAGAAAATAACTTAGAAAAAATACAAGAGAGAACTGACCTGGATGGCTTTCTTGAGGATAGTTATCACTGAGCGAAAGGAAGTATGAAAATGGATCCCACGATTGATTACTACAATCTTAATGCAGAAAACTTCATAGAGAATACACAGAATGTTGACATGCATCACGCTCAGGATAGATTCCTGCGATTATTGGATGAAAACGCATCGATTCTCGATTTTGGATGCGGTTCCGGCCGCGATACAAAATATTTCCTGGATAAAGGATACCGGGTTACAGCGACCGATGGATCTGCAGAACTTTGTCGGTTGGCCAGTGATTTTACCGGTATCGAAGTAAAAGAAATGCTGTTTGAGGAATTGGATGAGATTGATACATATGATGGCATCTGGGCATGCTCTTCTATTTTGCATTTGCCAAAGAATAAACTGTTTTCGGTGATTCGAAAAATGTGTGATGCGCTTAAAAGTACCGGCGTAATCTACACTTCTTTCAAGTACGGGGATTTTGAAGGAGAACGTAACGGACGTTATTTTACAGACTTTAGGGAAGATACATTTCGGGAATTCATGAAAGGGATACCGGAGCTTACGATAGAAGACTACTGGATTACTGGCGATGTCAGACCAGGAAGGGGTGATGAGAGGTGGCTAAATTTAATACTCCGCAAATAGGATATTCATTACATATCAATGGAGAGTACTACAACACCCTGGATATAGAAGGCTTCTCTCAGATGATGAAGGATCCGTCCTACTGTTATAAGTTCTATTGGCTGGAAGCCATTGTGGATATTATTTCGGAGGGTATTCAGGAGACTACGTTCGATGTAATCATTGATGAAATGATCTGCAATGCATGGTATTCTGTAAGAGAATTTCATATTCATCTTAGCGGCATCCAGGCGGACGGCCTTGTGAGAGACGGTCTGGAACGTGCTGTTCTGAAACTGACGGAACTGAGTGACCTTCCGGCAAATGCTTCTAAAGTAGAGATTAAGAATGCCATTAGAGAGCACAATGCGGAGCTAAAACTTTCCAAAGAGCAGCTGACAAATATGGTTCCGGGACGTGCACTGGCGGGATTCTTCTCCAAAAGTGCAGAGGAAGTGCCGTGGGGCAGCATCCGCAGACTGACTGAATATATCCGAAGAATTGACAGTACTATGATTCGACTGCCATATACCTTTGGAGATAGCAGTAAACTGAAAAAAGAAGTCCATTTCAACTCAGACTGGATGAAGATGATCCAGGATAATACCGTAAATATTCTTGGATGGATTCAGTATGAAAAGGTGAAATGGCTGCAGAATAATAATCCGGAGGTTCCGGGCCTGATCTACAAGCTGGCTCCGATGGATGAAAAGATGCGAAAGCTGAATAACGTACGTAAACTTTGGGAAGGCATCCTGGAAGTAAGAGAAGTATGCGATGTCTTTACGGGTAATCCGATTATCACAAAGCAGTATGATGTAGATCATTTTATTCCATGGTCTTTTGTTATGAATGATGAACTTTGGAATCTGATGCCGATGGATTCTTCTTTGAATTCGTCGAAGAGTAACAAGCTTCCCAAGTGGGATCCTTTCTTTGCAGTGTTTGCTGAAAATCAATATGGCATGTATACATTGATCCATGAACGGGCAGGTCTTCATAAGCTGTTTGAAGCCTGCTATCGGGATAATCTGCATTCTATCTGGGCAGGACAGGAATTGTACAGACCGGGAAATTCGAAGGAAGAATTCTATAATATTCTGGAGAAAAACATGCAGCCGGTCTATGATTCGGCCAGACGGCAGGGATATGAAATCTGGAATTTACGGGAATAAGTAAAACGAAAGAGTATATGAGGTGATATGCTATGGCTTCCTTTAATCAGAAACTTCGTACACTGCGCCTTATGGAAATCCTTCTGGAACGTACCGATGATACGCACATGCTGAACGCATCGGAATTATGCACGATTCTGGATCAGGAATATGGCATCAGTACGGATCGAAGAACGATATATACAGAGATGGAGATCCTTGAGAAATTCGGACTGGATATCCAGCAGAAGAAGGGGAAAAATCCTGGCTATTATATCGGTGCCAGAGATTTTGAATTGCCGGAGTTAAAGCTCCTGGTAGATGCTGTTCAGTCCTCCAAGTTTATCACTGAGAAGAAATCCAAGGAACTGATAACGAAATTAGAGAAGCTCTGCTGCAGAACGGATGCTGCAATGCTTTCCAAATATGTTTTCATCGTAAACCGTCCGAAGACAGAGAATGAAACTGTTTATTACAATGTGGACTACATTCATACTGCAATCTACGAGAATAAGGAAATTAAGTTCCATTATGCAGAGTGGACTGTTAAGAAAGAACTGAAACTGAAGAAAGACGGTGCATTCTACGTTGTCAGCCCATGGGCACTGACCTGGGATGATGAGAATTATTATCTGGTAGCTTATGATGCGGCGGCTGGAATTATTAAGCATTATCGTGTAGATAAGATGCAGAATACAGAGATACTGGAAACAGATCGTAAGGGTGAAGATTCCTTCAAGAACTTTGATCTGGCTGCATTCGCTAAGAAGACCTTTGGAATGTACGGCGGTGTAGATGCGGAAGTTACGTTGGAATGCAAGAATGAACTGGCCGGTGTTATCATCGATCGCTTTGGACATGATGTATGGTTGATCCCGCAGGGAGAAGATCATTTCAAAACCAGAGTACTTGTATCAGTAAGTCCGCAGTTCTTTGGTTGGGTAACTGGTATCGGATCCGGAATGAAGATCACGGGACCGGATAATGTAAAGGCTGAATATAAGGCATATCTGCAGGATGTGCTTGAGAATTATTGATCGGTTATAGGTGAGATTATGGTTGAAGTATCAAAACGTGATTGGAAATTGTTCCGTGAGAAACTTCCTGGTTGGCAGGAAAGTTATATGGAACGTTTATGCAAGGAATATGTAGAGCTGCTGACCTGTGATAAGAAGGGTTCTGAACGATTTTGGGCACTGGAAGAGCGTATCAAAAAAGATCGCAAAGCTCCTGGCGTTATTTTATCTGTCAGCAAATCAGATATGCTGATCGATCTCGTTTGGTTGGTTCAGGATGAGGTGATTGGTCTTGAGGATCTGTCTGATTTTAGTGAGGACGTGCAGGAGAGAGTGAAATTCATGGTGCAGCGCTGGTAATGTGAATGTGGTAAAATATGCATTTTGGGGTCTTCATATAACCTGGAAATGCATTTCTTTGATGACTGAAAGGTAAGGTTGACACGTTAACTGCCTGGCTGTATACTGATGTCATAAATAAAAGGTAGGCCACCTAAGATATATGAAGGAGGTCCTGATATATGGATGAGTTATATCAGCAGATTATTAATAGTTATAAAGAGACGGGTTCTGTAAAGAAGACAGCAGAAGAGCTTGGGACATATCCAATCAAAGTACGACGAGTTCTGATTACGGAGGGACTGTGGCAAAGCAAAACCAGTAATCAGGTTGCAGAGCTGCTTGCTCTGGGCAAAAGTGTAGCTGAAATAGCAGAGGAGCTTGTTATATCAGAGAAGAATGTTCAGTCTTATATGCCCTATTCCCGTGGGCAGTATGGAGGGGAAGCCAGAAGCAGCGAAGCGATTCGAAGTGAGAAATATAGAGGACGGATGCAGCAGGCAGCTAAAAATCAGGTTACCAATACAGAAGCATGTTCAAAAAAGAAAGAGGATGATACTCAGGAGCAGCGGCGGCTTCTTGAAGAATTAAGAGCTGAAAAAGAGCGATTACTGAAAGAGAAAAAAGAATTCTGGGACATGATTGAAGCAGAGATGAAGCGTATTCCTATGGCAATGCAGCTTCATTTGGAAATGGACCTGGGATATTTCGCAGATGAAAATAAGGAAGTTCTTAGAAGATACGGAAGAATGAAGGATGGAATTACCAGAGATTTTATTGTTCCGGGTAGTATGACACTGCATGGTCTTCATTATGCAATTATGAAGGCTTTTGGATGGCAGAACAGTCATCTTCATAGCTATGTTCCATATGAGGATGAATTCAAAAAAATGACAGATGGGGGATTGGTAAAAGAGTGGACTCGTCAGGTTGGAATGTATTTCCGTTTTCCAAGTGAGAATTATGAAGATATATATTGGGACGATGATTATGAGGAAGGTGAAAGCGTTAAGACCTGGCTGAAATCCAAGTATTGTGGACCATACTCCTATGAAGGCGTGGGAGAGCATTACATTCCTGCACAGATTGAAGTAGACAGATTCCGAAAGGAATGGCCTGCTATTCAGAAGAAAACAACAGATCAGAGAACGTGGAATGTCTATATGGAAGGTCAGTGTGAGGAAATGCTGGAGCGCCCGATGATTTGGACTGTACTAAAAACACCGGCTGAACAGGGAGATTGGGATTCATGGAAACAGGAGAAAGAGGTCGTCCTGAAACAAGTTGAGGAAAAACGTAAGGACATTATTAAAAAATACAGACAGCTGACAGCCCGTATGGACCAGATCGTTGAAGAGGCAGGAACGCATTTTGACGAAGAAGGAAATCCGACGATCGACATGGTTCCATATTTCCGGGAGATGGAGGAACTGGACCGTGAATTGGAAAAACTGTGTATTGATTATAATCCTGAACCAATTCCGGTATTATCTGCATTATGTTATCGATATGACTATGGCGATGGGTGGGAGATTAAAATCACCTGCACCAATGCCTGGTACGACAAAACCGTTTATGCCAGGGATGAAGAAGGCGATATGCTTCATGATAAAAATGGATTCGTTCCTGAGAAAGCTTTGTTTGTAGATGCCTTTGGTCAGCAAATAGACGGAGAGTTCCTGGACAAGCTGAGAGATATTCAGCGTAAGGAAAAACCAATCTGTATAGCCTGGGATGGACTGAGTCTTGTGGATGATGTTGGTGGTGTCAGAGGTTTTTGCGAATTCCTTGAGACGATTAACGGTGATAATCTGGAAGAGAAGAAAAGCTATAAGACATGGGCAAGGAGTCTGGGATGGACTGGACGCATGCCGAAACCGGAAAACATGCTGTAGCTGTCGGGATTTTTGCACATTGCTTTATGCTGCATTTTAGGAGCAGACGGGGAGTCTCTAAAAAAAAGCGGGAGGGTGACCAATAGTTTTGTTGAATCAAACTTGAGATGATATTATACCTGTTATACCCTTGATAAAATGAACAAACATGGGTATAATGGATATAACAAGTTTGGGAGGTGTTGCTTATGAGTCAGGAAGAATTAATAAATGCAATTGCTGAGATTGAACGGGAAATTGCTATATTGCCCGAAGGCAGCATCACAAAAAAGAAGATCAGAGATAAAGAATATTATTATCATCGAATCACAAGGAATGGTAAGCGTGTAGAAAAATATATTGATTTTAAAGATGTTTCAGAACTTAAAGATAGGATTGATCGGCGAAAGAAACTGGAAAAAAATCTAAAAGAATTGAAAAAACAAATTATTCCTGAGAAAGAAACCACAAAAGAAGAATATCTGGAGTTTAAGACAACTGTAAGAACAGGCAGTCGTCTTCGCGCGCAGATTGCTGTGACGAAGAAATACAAGAAGAGAGAATGTATTCGTGAACTGCGAGATTATGTTTTCGGCAGTCAGTCAGATAAAGTGTTTGTAATCTATGGTCTTCGACGGACCGGTAAGACAACGATGATTCGTCAGATTCTTACAGAGTTACCTGAAACTGAATTTCGTAAGGCTGCCTTTATCCAGGTGAGATCCAGAGATACTCTGGAAGATATCGATGAGGATCTAAGGTTGCTGGAGATAAAAGGTTTCAAGTATGTATTTATCGATGAGGTAACACTTATGGAGGATTTCATCGAAGGTGCTGCACTCTTCTCAGATATATATGCCAGCAGTGGAATGAAGATCGTTTTATCGGGAACGGATTCTTTGGGGTTTGCCTTCTCAAAAGAGGAACAGCTGTATGATCGATGTATTATGATGCATACAACATTCATCCCGTATCGTGAATTCGAGGAGGTTCTCGGAATCAAAGGGATTGATGAGTATATCCGTTATGGTGGAACCATGAGTTTAAGCGGTGTAAATTACAATGAAGATGCTATCTTTGCTTCAGCCAGAAGTGCGGAAGAATATATTGATACAGCGATTGCAAAAAACATTCAGCATTCCCTTAAGATGTATGAATATGGTGGACATTTCCGCTCATTATTGGATCTGTATGAAAAGGGAAAACTGACGAATGTAATTAATCGTGTAGTTGAAAACATCAATCACAGCTTCACGCGAAGGGTTGTTGAAAGGACATTCAAGTCGCATGATATTGCTGTTACGGCATCAAATCTGCTTAGAGACAGGGAAGCGCCTATTAATATCAAAGCACATATGGATTCGGATGCAGTGACTCGTGGTATGATGCAGATGCTCGATATTCTGAACAAGGAAGAGCAAAGCATTCAGATTGAAGATTATCATATGGCACAGATAGAGGAATACCTTACCTTATTGGATCTGATTATGAAGATTGATTTGGAATCATTGCCGGAAGTCAATCGAAAAGAAAGTGTGACAGTAATCACTCAGCCAGGTATGCGATATGCGCAGGCCAATGCGATTGTGTCTAATCTGCTTCTTGATGTAAAATTCAGTGAATTATCGCTGGTTGAAAGACAGAGAATCCTGGATAGATTGCTCAGCGAGATCCGTGGAAGAATGATGGAAGATATTATTTTACTGGAAACGAAAATTGCTCATCCGGAGAAAAAGGTATTCAAGCTTCAATTCGCAGTCGGAGAGTTCGATATGGTAGTTTTTGATCCAAAAGAACTTAACTGCAAGATCTACGAAGTGAAGTATAGTAAAGAACAGGTTCCAGAACAGAGCCGCAATTTGAAAGACGAGGAAAAATGTGCTATGACAAGCCATCGCTATGGAGAAATTACAGGAAAATATGTCATTTATCGTGGGGAAAGTGGCAGTCTGGATGGTATTCAATATCTGAATGTAGAGGAATATCTAAAGTCATTATAATTTTCTGTATTTCATCCAGAGAAAAAAAGGTTACACTAACGAATGGAATTTTACAAAGGATATCGGAAATAGCATATGATTCCGAAACGGGAGCACCGGAATATATTCCACCGGAGTATATAGATATTCCGGAGTTACTGGATGAACTTGTCGAATATGTAAATGCCACAGATGATCATCCGTTAATCATTGCTGCCGTAGTCCATTATCAGCTGGTTACTATTCATCCCTTTGAAGACGGAAATGGAAGAACTGCCAGACTAATGTCAGGGTATATTCTTGATTATTATGGATACGGCTTTCATGGAATTGGTTCTCTGGAAGAATATTTTGCGTATGATCCGGATGAGTATTACGCATCGCTGCAAATGGGATTACCTGCATTGTATTATTCAGGAAGAGATAATCCTCCACATCCGGAAATTTGGATCAATTATTTTTTGAAAATGATCGATGTGCGAAGCTTGTCAATAATGGTTTTTTAATTCCGATCATTGTCAAAACAAGAGTCCGCTCCTATCGGTTAAGTGATTTTTCAAGAACAAATGAAAAAAAGATTTTGAAAAAATTGTCGTAGTCGTAAGATCAGGATAGAAAAACGGCTGCAGAAATGCTATAGTATCTGCAGTTGTTTTTGACGATAACATTGATAAAACGGGTGGTGACTTTCGATTGCGGATATTGCTCGAAAGTCATTTTGCTTATTAGATCTGAAGTGTGGATATGCGAGAAAGGTGAGTATGGACGAAAGAGAAATTTTAAAACTATATTTTGGATATGACTCCTTTAAACCAGGTCAGGAAGAGATTATCAGGGCAATACTTGATGGAAAAGATGTTCTTGCCATTATGCCAACGGGATCTGGCAAGTCTGTTTGTTATCAGGTGCCGGCAATGCTTCTGTCTGGCATTACGATTGTAATATCTCCGCTCATATCCCTTATGCAGGATCAGGTAAAGGCTTTAAATGAGGCAGGGATTCATGCGGGATATATTAATTCATCTTTGACAGAAGCACAGATAGCAAGGGTTTATGCCAATGCTATGGATGGAATATATAAGATCCTGTATGTAGCACCGGAACGTCTGGAGAGTTACGAGTTTGCGGCTTTTGCCGGCAGGGCAGATATCTCAATGGTAACTGTGGATGAGGCCCATTGCATTTCACAGTGGGGACAGGACTTCAGACCAAGCTACCTTAAGATCGTGGATTTTATAGATGGACTTCCTGCAAGACCGATTGTCAGTGCTTTTACGGCAACTGCGACAGAGGAAGTAAAGACAGATATTGCATGTGTGCTCAAATTACAGGATCCGAAGATTGTTGTTACCGGATTTGATCGTGAAAATCTGTATTTTGATGTAGAGACGATTAAAAGAAAAGACGATTATGTGCTTGAGTATATAAAGAAACATCCGGATGACAGCGGGATCATTTATTGCGCTACCAGGAAAAATGTGGATTCGCTGTTTGATTTGCTTTCCGGCGTCGGGGTTTCCGTGACAAGATATCATGCCGGAATGAATAATGAGGACAGAAAGACAAGCCAGAATGATTTCGTATATGACAGAACTCCTGTAATTGTTGCGACCAATGCGTTTGGAATGGGTATTGATAAATCCAATGTGAGGTTTGTCATACATTACAATATGCCTCAGAGTATGGAGAGCTATTATCAGGAGGCAGGGCGTGCCGGACGAGATGGGGAACCGTCTGAATGTATACTGTTGTTTTCAGCACAGGACATTATGATAAACAAGTTTCTGCTTGAGCATAAAGACTTCACCGACATCGCCGATGAAGACATAGACCTGATCAAACAGCGTGATGCAAAAAGGCTTCAGGTAATGGAGGGATATTGCCGGACCACAGGATGCCTGCGCAACTATATTCTGGAATACTTTGGCGAAAAGCGTGGTGAGCCGTGTGACAACTGCGGCAATTGTCATAGAGAGTTTACCGAGATCGACATGAAGGAGGATGCAAAGCTCGTCATTAACTGTGTGTGGGAGACAAAAGGAAGATATGGTCTGAATATTATCATTGGTACGCTTATTGGCGCAAACAGAGCAAGATTAAAGGAGCTTGGAACCATTCATTATAAGACTTATGGCGCACTAAAAAATCGATCTGAATCGGAACTGAGACATTTGATCAGTCAGATGCTTTTGGATGGATATCTGTATCAGACTTCAGATAAATACAGTGTGATCCGTATGGGTAACATAGAGCCGCTGAAGGATCCAAATACGCGCGTTTTGATCCGAACATATAATGATAGGGAACCTGAACGTCAGACGGAGGGCTATAGCAGGAAAAGTACAGATTCTCTTACAAAGGCAGGATATGAATTATTTGAGATTCTCCGCCAGCTTAGATTGACGATTGCCAGAGAGGAAGGTCTGCCGCCATATATCATCTTTAGTGATAAGACGTTGATCGATATGAGTATCAAGGCTCCGACAGATAAACATACAATTCTGAACGTGTCCGGGGTTGGTGAGGCTAAATATGAAAAATATGGCGAGAGATTTATAGAAGCAGTAACTGCTTTTATGGAGGAACATTCTGGCACTGTTACATGTATCAGAGATGAAGATAATGCTGCGGATGCGAAAACAAAGCCTCAGAAAAAGCGTAAAAATCTTAAGGTTTCTTTTTATCTCAATCCAGAAGATGCAGATAAGTTTGAGTATCAGGATCTGTACCTTATTTCTGAAATAAAAGATGAGCTGAACCGGATAACATCCGCAGATAATGTGAAGCATATATTTGGAACGGATATCTTCAGGCTGCTTACTGAGATGGGATATGTAGAAGAACGGCAGATTAATGGCAGGGCTGTTCAGATTCAGACGGAATCGGGCCTTTCGAAAGGAATCGAAGCTGTGGAGAAGATAAGCAAGATCGGAAACACATATACAGTCCTGATGTATCCGCCGGAGGTTCAGAAAGAAATAGTGGAGCACTATGTCGGAAAAAGGGGTACAGATAGAATCTGATGAGAGTGACGAAGCAGAGGAAATCACAGAAGTATCGTTTGATAGAGTAGCGTATAACCGCAAGATGAAAAAAATAGTGAAATAATAGAGATAAGCTTCAATAGTCATTTGTTTATTGTAAGTTAAATATGGCAATATTGTAATAAAGTGATTATCTAAATATCGTTTAGGTATGATAAAAACATGGATATTATAATATCTAAAGCAGCAAAAATCCATTTATTTAAAGAAATTATAAGATTTAGGAATGGACATATTTTTAAAATTTCATTATAATTAAATCAGATTAGATATTATAAAAAGCTCAGGTTATTAGGAGGATTCAATGAATATTAAAGAAATCAAAATTAAAAATTTCAAATCACTCTATGATGTATCTTTCTGCCCTGGGAATATCAATGTTTTTATTGGAGCCAATGGTTCAGGGAAATCTTCTGTGCTGGAAGCAATTGGTGTTTTGAGTGCTGCAATGACAGACCGGGTAAATAATAACAGCCTGCAGAGGAAAGGTGTTCGACTTAGTACATCGTCATTGTATAAGTCACAGTTTCGCTCAATTGAACGCAGTATGCCGACGGTTGATTTTGCTATGAATTGGGAACGTAATCATGATAAATATAATTATTCCGTACATCTTACCACACCGGCAGACAATGATACCTGGAAATATCATTCAGAAAGTGTTTCTAAAAACGGAGAAATCGTTTTTGGTCGGAGCAACAGAACAAGTGTGCAGTTAAATAATAAGGTAGGTTATTATGCTCTGTCTGAAAAGCTGACCGGAGAAGAGTATACGGATATGGGCAACTATATTTCAGGGTACGGGATTTATCAACCGGATACTCTTACTTTACGGGGAAATGTAGCAGATCCTACACAGGTTACTCCAATCGGACTGAATGGGGGCAGGCTTGCTGATGCGATGGAGGATTTATTTTCTGTTGCAGATGACGAGATAATGTTTGGGACATTGAGCATGGATGATGTCCTTGAATTAATCGAGTGGGCATCAGATATTCATATCACGAAGCCGAGAAAATCAAACCTGAATCCGGGAGTTCCAAGCACACGACAGGTTATCGAATTTCATGACCGTTTTTTAAAGGATAAATCTGTATTTACGGGATATGATGCCAGCGAAGGTGCTCTATATGTTCTGTTTATGCTGACTCTTGCCATGCATCCGGATGTTCCGGGAATGTTTTCCATTGACAGTTTTGATCATGCTTTAAATCCAAGACTGGCAAAGAGAATTACAGAAATATTCAGCCAGCTGATTATTGAGAGTGGCAAGACAGTTTTCATGACCACACATAACCCGCTTGTTCTGGATGGACTTAATCTGGCGGATGAACGGATACGATTATTTGCTATTAATAAAAATAAGTATGGTTACGCAGAGTTAAACAGAATTCAGATTTCCCAGGAACTTTTAGAGACAGGACAATCTTTATCTAGGCTTTGGATTAACGGACTTTTGGGAGGTGTTCCGGAACTGTTATGAAAAAGAGGATAGGTATTGTAGGTGAAGGACCGACTGATTATCTTGTGCTGAAATGCATGATTGATCAGATAACCGGAGAAGAAAATGATTATCTGAGAATTCAACCGGAACAAAATATGCTGGGCGAGTACGGAAATGGGTGGAAAGGTGTATGGAACTGGTGCGAAGCCACAGGACAGAATCTGGATCAGATCATGAAAGGTATCATTCCTCGAATTGATATGATTGTGATCCAGATGGATGGGGATGTGGCCCGGAAAGAAAAAGAAGTCCATTGTCGATGTGCAGCTGTAGAATGTGCACATAAGGGGGAAGTTCATCCTTTAAGATGTGAAACTTTAAAAAATGGTTCATGTCCGGTAGACATTCCATGTAAAGATCATGAGAATACCCCGGACGGATATCGTAACCATATATCACATTGCGTGTTACAATGGCTTGGAACAGATACCAAAAGAAATGATATCATTATTACGGTTCCATGTGACAGTACAGATACATGGATTGTTGCTGCTTTTGATCTTATGGAAGAAATAGAAAGCATTCAGAATCCGTGGGAAGAGATAATTTCCAGAAAAAAGGATTATCATGGAATAAGGATACCGGGGCATAAAAAGAATAATCGCATATATCAACAGCTGATTCCTACGTTGGAAAGTCGTTGGAAACAAGTGATTGATTTATGTAATTCTGCTAAAGATTTTGAAAAAGCAGTTAAAGTAGCATGGGGTGAATGAAGATGAAAAATCGTAGTCAACCCGCCATAGATAAAATGACAATAACGTTGTATAGTAATGATAGCCGAGTGCGGAAGAGACGCTTTTTGCAAGCGTCTCATCTGATCTCAGTTTTCCGATAAATCCGATACAGAATGGGTAAAAGAAGGCAGAAAAGGATGAAATATATCGTTAAAATAATCGGAACCGCCCCGACTGTTTTGCTGCCGATCTGATACAGGTTAAATGTTTTTACTGCATTGCATACCTGTAGCAATTGGTCTGGAAGAAGCCCCAACACTTCTGACAAAACAGACATTCCACTTAAAAAAGATGGAATAAATAATAAAATAAAAGGAATCGTTACTGCCAGTGCTTTTGAGTGCGTTTTCGCAGATACAAGCATGGACAGAAACAGAATAAACAGGTTTCCTAAATAACCGCCCCAAATTGTCAACAGATAATCCTGCAGATATGTGATGTGATAAAAGCTCTTCCAATTTTCAAATCCGGTTTGAATCGCACAATCAGCTCCGTCGGCTCCCAGCACTGATAGCACTATCCCGGAATACAATGCAATCGTGACCCAGTAAATCGCTGTATCTATGATAAAACCTGCCATTATTTTTGCAGTAATCGCTTGCTTCCTGCCTAATTTGGAAGAGAAGAAGATGGAGTCTGCTTTTAGCTGAGTTTCATCTGAAAAGATTCCCGCTACCAGAAAACCAACGATTAAAACCATCAGCATCATAATCGTAGGCGCATATTTCAATAATGCTTTCCACCCATCAGCATATTCGTAGTAAAAAGGCGTTTCAAGTGTCTCGTACTGTGTAATTAAAAATTGCTTTTCCTGTTCGGAATAGCGATTTTCCAGTTCGTCTGAATTTAGCCATTCAATCAGGTTGTCTGTCCTCCTGTCATAAAACGAGCTTACCTTCTTCCGGTGTTACACTGTCCGCCCGATAGTAGTTATAACTTTGAAAATCTTCAAATGCACAGTTAATCAGCGTCCTTATGTCGGAGAAACCCTGCATTCGGGAATATGCCCTGTTGTTTTCCGTCACATCCTCCGAAAGATATTCTTCCGAACGGATAATACGCGCATTTTCTTCCAGTACTTTTTGCAATACATCATTTGTAACATATCCGGCCCATTGATTCTTTTCTTCCCGTAATGCCGAAGCGGCGGCAATACCTGTTGTATCGTTTCCATTTTCGTTCACATAGTCCACGCTTCCAATGGCAGAAGAAATGGCAACGCAGAGAGAAACCGCCAACAGGATGAGAGCGATTTTATTGCCAGGTTTGGAAAAGACTTTTTTGATCTCAAAGAACAGCATATTCGTTACCGCCCTTTTCTCCGAAATAGTACAGAAATACGTCCTCCAGGGCTGCTTCTTCCGGTATTGCCCCCGCAAAAGGCTGCTCCTTAGCGATGATCCGCAGCTCCGCCCCATGCGCTTCTGATTTTACATTGGAAACCTTATATGATTTCAGGATAGATGGAACGGCAGCCTTTTCCACGTTACATCTCCACACATTTTCTGTCATGGACCCAATCAGTTCCTCAGAAGTACCCCGGCAGATCAGGCTGCCGTCCTTCATAAGCAAAATCTCATTGGCAATATATTCAATGTCTGAAACGATATGGGTAGAAAGCAGCACCAGGCGGTCTTCTGACAATTCGCTGATCAGATTACGGAAGCGAATACGCTCATTGGGATCAAGGCCCGCTGTCGGTTCATCCAGAATGAGGATTTTCGGATTGTTCAGCATGGCCTGTGCAATTCCGGCTCTCCGCTTCATTCCCCCTGACAGTTTTTTCATTTTCTTGTTTGCTACTTTGAAAAGACTGACCTGGGAGATCAGTTCTTTTACCCTTTTTTTGGCAACTGCACTTTTGAGCCCTTTAATGGCTGCTACATAAAGAAGATAGTCCTGCACGGTAAACTCCGGGTAAAAGCCAAAATCCTGGGGCAGATAGCCCAGCAGTTTTCTGTAATCTGCGTCCAGCTTAAAAATATCCTTCCCGTTATAGGTGATGCTCCCTTCACTCGGCTTTAAGAGCGTGCAGAGCATCCTCATCAGCGTTGTTTTTCCTGCACCATTGATCCCTAATAACCCATATACGCCGTTTGTCATAGTCAGGGATAAATGATCAACAGCGGTAAAATCTCCAAAATCTTTTGTAAGATTTTCAATCTTCAATTCCATTTACGTTTACCTCCCAGTAATTGTTACAGCTATTTAATGTCCGATAAATCACAAAAATAAGAAAAGCCAGCGCAAATCCAAGCAGTCCGATCCATACCGGCATTGTGATTTTCCTGTAAACGGATTCATTCAACGTCAATAGCCACCATAATACACTCCAGGTCATACACATACCGATCGCAGCAAATTCACTGAAATGATGCTTGCTGCACAGGATGCCAAAGCAGATACAGGCTGTAACCACCATAGGGAACAGGAATCGTGTCAGCAGATCCGATAGGGCGAGGTTCAGCGTGGCAGAGGCCAGGCCGCAAAACAGTGTAACCAGCACGACATCCACAGCCCCAAACAGCGTCATCCGGGCAGCATAAATCTGCCGCAGGGAATAGTAGCTTGCCGCCTCGATTTCCATAGAATGATTGTTCCGGTTTTTCCACAGTTCCGGGATCACAAGAATAATAAACAGCGATGCCGTGACCCCCAGGCTTTTTTGAACGGATTCCATTTTCACGGACAGGCGGAAAGAAGTCCAGAATAACAGCAAAATCAGGAATTGAAAGCCCCACCACCGTTTCTGAATGACGCTAAACTGTGTAAGCAGAAATTCATGGTAAGGCATAACCCTGTCCTGCTCACGGGCATAAAAGGCTGCTTTCGACAGTTGAACAGTCCTCTGAATAGCCTCTTCTTTTGCAGGAATCTGAACGGTTTTCTTATAAATTTTGAGTCTTTCTTCAAATGTCACGATTCTCCCTCCTGTTCTAAATATTTTTTCAGTTGAATTTTTGCCTGCTTCATACGGTATTTTACCAGCGGCAGTCCTATTTTCAGAATGTCAGCAATCTCCGAAAGCTTCAAATCCTGAAAATAATACAGCGCCACCACATCCCGCAAGTCGTCGGGCAAGCGTTTCAGTGCATCCTCGACAGCCAGTTTTGTGAGGAGGTCCGATGTAAATTCATCCGCCTCTGCCAGATCGGCCAGTTCCGAATCGTCCAGCAGCGTCTCTGTTGTCTTTTTGAGATAGTTCCTGCACAAATTTCCGGCTATGGTATATAGGAAATTCTTTGCTTTCCCTATATGACGGTAATCGGGCAGGTTTGTGAAAAAATGCACGAATGTTTCCTGTGCCAGATCTTCGGCGTATCCCGGATCGAAACCATGAAAGCTGCAATACTTTAATATTTCGTCATAGTATTTGCGGACAAACACATCAAAGGCTGCTTCATCGCCTTTTTTCATGTTCCTGATCAAAAGAAAATCTGCATCCACAAAATCCTCCTTTCCCGTTACGAAAGTTAAAAACGTTTATCCCTTCTATTATGTATAACAACCGGGCGGGGCAAAAAGATAGCCGCACACAATTATTTTTTCAAAATTTCACGATCTCATTTTACACAAAGACGCGCTTCCCGTAAATCAGGGCTTTAGTTTCATTTTTCGTAGTATGTGTTTAGGTTATAGTGTGTTGTCTTTTTGGCATTGTACATTTTGAAGAAACCATCCTAAAATATACTTGAAAAGGGAAAATCATTTTTTTTCATGAAAAAGCAGGAGAACAGGAGGATATTTCAATGGAAAAAGTAATACTGAACAATGGAGTGGAAATGCCGTTGGAGGGATTTGGTGTGTTCCAGATTCCGGATGCTGCGCAGTGTGAACAGGTTGTGTATGATGCGATCAGGATTGGATACCGGTTGCTGGATACGGCGGCTGCCTATGGAAATGAAGTAGCGGTCGGGAAGGGCGTCGCGAGAGCGATCAAAGACGGCCTGGCTGCCAGAGAAGAACTGTTTATTACCACAAAGGTGTGGGTAAACGACATGGGGAATGAAGAGGATGCGTATCAGGCAGTAAAGACATCACTGGGAAAGCTGGATATGGACTATGTCGATTTGATTCTTCTGCACCAGCCAATGAAAGACTATTTTGCGGCATACAGAGGCATCACAAGAGCTTATAAAGAGGGACTGACCAGAACAATCGGTGTGGCAAATTTTTATCCGGCAATTCTTACGAACCTCTGTGAGACGGTTGAAGTAATGCCTGCTGTCAATCAGGTGGAACTGCATCCTTTCTTTGTGCAGGCAGGGGCATTGGAGAATATGAAGGCATACGGCGTGGTTCCGCAGGCGTGGGGACCGCTGGCGGAAGGAAAGCATGGTATTTTTACCGACCCGGAACTGACTGCGATCGGCAGCAAATATGGAAAAACAGCAGCGCAGATAGCACTTAGATGGAACGCACAGCGTGGAGTTTCCATTATTCCGAAATCCGTTCATGTGGATCGGATGGAGCAGAATATTGACATCTGGGATTTTGAATTGACGGAGGAAGAAATGCAGCAGATTGCCGCAAAGGATCTGGGGCACAGTGAGATTGTAAACCATGATGATCCGGCATTCGTAAAATTCGTATTAAACCTGCATTGAGAGGAGGATATGCAGGATGAAGCGTGTTTTTGCGGCAAATTTTTTGTTATGTATGCTTACTTTTTGCATAATTGCATATGGGCAGTCAGATAGTCCGCAGGATACGCCTGCTGATTCCAAACCGACCAGTCAGAGTTCGGGAACCACAGTCGATTCGGAACCGGATGATTCTGAGCTGCCGGAAGGCGAAGATAGCTTCGCAGGTGTGACCAGGGAAACCAGAGTGCAGGATGTGATCGATAACCCGGTGTTTGGGGAGTACGGCAGATTGATCTTCCCGGTCGACCGGACGATCAGCAGTGAGCTGACACTGGAGAATGTGGGGGATATTCTGACCTGGTATACTTACATAAATCCGGATAAGACCGTGGAAATCGTGAACCACCTGGGCGAAAACGCTGCGGCGGGAGATACGGTTTTCTACGATATTTATACGGAGGAAGAAAAGACAGAAGATCCGCAGAAAGAAAATACCGGTCTGTTTTTCTTCCGGGGAGAGCCGGATGGGAAAACAGCGATCTGTAATGCGGGCGGCGGCTTTGTCTATGTAGGTGCCATGCAGGACAGTTTTCCTCATGCACTGGAGCTTTCTAAGAAAGGCTACAATGCTTTTGCTCTGATTTACCGTCCCGGCGCACAGACCGCCTGTGAGGATCTGGCGCGGGCTATTGCCTTTCTCCATGAACACGCAGAGGAATTGCAGATAGATATGACGGATTACTCCCTTTGGGGTGGCTCCGCAGGGGCGCGGATGGCCGCATGGCTTGGCTCCTATGGAACAGAAAGCTTTGGGGAAGAAGCGTATCCCCGTCCGGCAGCGGTTATTATGCAGTATACGGGGCTGTCCGAAGTGACCGGGGATGAGCCGCCGACCTATAATTGTGTTGGTACAAGGGATGGAATCGCCTCTTATCGAATGATGGAGGAACGGATCCGTCAGATACAGGCGCAGGGGACAGATGCCCAGATTGAAGTATTTGATGGGCTTCCCCATGGTTTCGGTCTGGGCGAAGGCACAGTTGCCGAAGGCTGGCTTGACAATGCGGCAGCTTTTTGGGAGAGACAAATGGATTGAAAAAACAAGCTCCGATCATCAATGAGTTACAATACTTTCAAAGACGGAGCGCAGCTTTGCTGAACAATGGTGTGGAGATGCCCATTGCATCATGCGCGGCCTGGCAGATATGCCTTGTGAGATTTATGTACACAGCAATAAAATGTGATATGGGCTTCCGGATCAAGGATGGGAAGCACCATGCGGTTGGTTCGTTCTGCCCAGCGCTCGCTGTGTTTTAATGTCAGGTTTGAAGCAAAGGCAGGAAGTGCGGAAAGCTGAACGAGCGCCGAGAAGGCTTCATCCTGATCCTGGAGAATGAAATTTGTCTGCGGCATTTTCGAGATCACCCGTTCTTCCCAGATGCCGATTTCTTTGAACAGCAGCATAGTCTCCCCTGCCAGGTCATCCAGATAAATACCCTCTTTGCGGTTTGCAAGGGGATGGGCCGGAGGGACGGTAAGACAGAGGTCTTCGGTACAGAGCGGACGGCAAAGAACATCCGGGGCAGATACTTCCTGATCAGTAATGATGATCTGGTAGGTGCCTTTTTCTAATCCGGGGAGTAAACGTTCCCGGACTGCTGTTTCGGAGTTCAGAGCCATTCCATGAAAACGCTCTGTCAGTTCCGGGAGCAATTCCAATAAAGGACCGGGAGCGCAGGCTCCGATGGAAATGGTGCGCAGACTCCGCTCATAAGCCTGGATCGCACCTGTCATTGTATTTACATCGTCCAGAATCCGTCTGGCATACTGGACAGCAAGCTTTCCGGTCTTATTCAGGGTGATTTTATTTTTCTGCCGGTCGAACAGAGTGACGTTCCATTCGGCTTCTAATTTCTGGATGGAACGGGTAAGTGCCGGCTGAGAGATGTGAACAATTTCTGCGGCTTTTGACAGTGTGCCGGTATCGGCAATGGCGACCAGCTGGTAAAACTGATTTAATTCGGCCATAACAAGTCCTCCTTTTCAGTATGTGTCTGTATTATAATAGATTTTAAAGCAAATGGGAAGACTTTTAGGGCCGTTTATTGTACCTGATAAGGGAGGATTCGTATGGAATATATTACGTTGAATAACGGGGTAACGATGCCCCAGGAAGGGTATGGCGTGTTTCAGATCCCGCCGGAGGAATGTGAAAGATGTGTCAGTGATGCGCTTTCCGTTGGATACCGGCTGATCGATACGGCATCTTCTTATGGAAATGAGAAAGGTGTGGGAGATGCGGTCAGGAAATCCGGCATTCCCCGCGAAGAATTATTTATTACCACGAAGCTGTGGGTGCAGGATACCAGCTATGAGGGGGCAAAAAAGGCTGCTATGGATTCCATGAAGCGGCTGGGACTGGACTATCTGGATCTGTATTTGATCCATCAGCCTTTCGGGGATTACTATGGAGCATGGCGGGCCATGGAAGAAATGTATCAGGAGGGAATCATCCGCGCTATCGGAGTCTGTAATTTTGACGAGGCCCGTCTGGTAGATCTGTGTGCGAACCATGAAATACAGCCTGCAGTCAACCAGGTGGAAATGCATCCGTTTTATCAGCAGATTTCTGCCATTCAAACCATGAAGCGGTACAAGGTACAGCCGGAGGCATGGGGACCTCTTTCCGAGGGACAAAAGAATATCTTCCGGCACCGCCTTCTGAGTAAAATCGCTGCCAGATACCAAAAGAGTACGGCGCAGATCATTTTACGGTGGCATATTCAAAGAGGCGTCGTTATCATTCCCAAATCCACCCGAAAGGAGCGGATGGAGGAAAACTTAAATATCTGGGATTTTACTCTGGATAAAAAGGACATGGACGCGATTGCAGCGCTGGACATCGGACACAGTGAGATTATCAACCACTATTCATCCAGTACGGCAAGAGCCTTAAATGCTATGAGGATCCATGCATAAAACGAAAGGAATGAAAGAATCATGAAAAGAAAAATTGCATTTGTATTAGCTGCTGCACTGACGCTTGGGCTGACGGCCTGCGGAGCAGCGAATGACTCTGACAATACCGGCAATTCGTCTGCGCAGAGCGAATCCGGTCAGACTGCAGAAAGCAGTGTGCAGGACTCGCAGGATAGCGTGGAAAGCAGTGTGCAGGACTCGCAGGGTAGCGTGGAAAGCGGTTTGCAGGATAACGGAGATAACGCGACAGAGAGCGTTGACAACGCAGAGAACGCAGGAAAAGGAAAGGTTCTGATCGCTTATTTTGCAGTCGCTGAAAACAGCGATGTAGACGCCGTTTCCTCTGCCAGCGTCACGGAAGTAAACGGCGAAGCAAAGGGCCTGGTTCGGACGGTAGCGGAGGACATTCAGGCTGTCACAGGCGGCGACCTGTTCTCCATTGAAACTTCGGTAAACTACCCGGGCGACATCAATGATCTGATCGAGTATGCTTCTGTGGAGCAGGAAAACGATGAACGTCCGGAACTGACTTCACATATCGAAAATTTAGATGAGTATGACACGATTTTTGTGGGCTATCCGCTGTGGTGGTATGACCTTCCTCAGGTGATGTACAGCTTCTTTGACGAATATGACTTCTCCGGAAAGACGATTATTCCTTTCGATGTGCACAGAGGCAGCCGACTTTCCGGGACACCCGACACGATTCAGGAACTGGAACCGGATGCCACAGTGATTTCCGATGGATTTGCCGTTGTCCATGAAACAGCAGAAGCGTCTGTATCCGACGTGGCTGCCGATGTAGAGGAGTGGCTGCATGGATTTGGCTATTGATGAGGCAGCCTGTTATGCTGACGAACAGAGACCGGCATTACAGCACTGGCATGTTATCCCGGCAGGGGCTGTCAAAGGTTTCGATGGATCCGTGACGGATGCGAACCGCAATTCTTTTCCGGAAGGAACGGTTCTGGTGCGGATAATCCTGCCGGAAATGTGCGCCCCGGCTTTCTTTGCGTTCGGCCATGGCTGATACGATGGCCTGTGCAAGCGTCAGGAAATTCTCTGCCTGGAATATCAGCTCAGGGGCAACATCCGTATCTGCGGTCAGCAGCTCCCATGGGAAGTAGGATGATTGAAGCGCGCAGAGCCGGTGAAGGACTTCGTCGAGTTCGTTCTGGGTTCGTACAATATTACAGTGCGTCCACATCAGTTCCCTGACTTCTGCTATGACGGCGGAAGGGGAGCGGGAAGCGGCTGCAGAGGCAGCGGGAGTGTCGGCGGCGCGGCAGACAGAACGCATTTGCCGCTGGATTTCCTGCTCAGTTACGGACAGGATGTCCGTATTGCTGCAATAACGCGCGGCAGAATGGGCGGCCAGTGTGCCGAATACGAGGCAGCTTCCGGAGGCGTTTCCGCCAAGCCGGTCTGCACCGTGGATCCCGCCGGCGCATTCTCCGCAGGCAAAGAGACCGGCAATGGAGGTCTGACAGTCGTGATCCACCAGTATTCCGCCATTGGCCGCATGAAAAAACGGCGCAATAGTGATCGGATCTTTTACAATATCGATATGAAAGGTTTCCTTCAGCCATCGGATATAATCCTTTATATAACTCCTGCCGTCTTTTAAAATTTCATCATGGTAGCGAATCAGGACACCGTTGTCAGGAGACGACAGCGAGGCCTTTAATAAGGCAAAATCAAAATCCGCGGAGCCGTCTGAGGTAGTAAACGGACCGTGGGCGGCGCGAAGCCGCAGGCATTTTTTCATTTCATCGACAGAGGAAAACTGTTTCTGTAAGACATTGTTTCCCTGCGTGTCATAGAGCCCTTCACAGTAATCCAGACTTCCTTCACGAAATACGATCTTATATCCGGGCGAGATAAAGCCGGGAATGAATTGATTAAATTCCAGGTTGATCAGCGAAGCACCGACCTTTAAAGCCAGGGCATGACCGTTCCCCGAAACGTCAGGGCTGTTCAGATTGTGCTTGTACAGGGCGCCAAAACCGCCGGTGGCGAGAATGACAGCTTTTGCGGAAATAAATTCATAGTTCCGGGTATCTTTGTGGTAAAAGCAGGCGCCGCCGATTCTGGGGGCGGCGGAGGAAGCATCCAGGATAATATGGATCAGCTCTGTATGCTCCTGCAAATCTATATTTTTTTCCTGCCGGATCGTCTGATACATGGAATGCCGGATAGCTTTCCAGTCTTTCCAGTAATACAGGTCATGAGGGTGGCTGGCAAAGCAGGCAAGCTTGGGTTCCGGAAGCTTGTGAAAGGGGATACCCATGCGGTTCAGATATTGAATGCAGGAGGCGATATGCCTGATATAATACCGGTTTAAAAAAGCATCATTCATATGCGCGCTGCAATTGCGGATATCTTCCATAAAAACTTCTTCATCGGATTTATCTATGGTACATTGGCAGTGGAGCGTATCCATGTGGCTGTAAAAACTGGAGCCGGAACACAGCCGCGTGCTGGTACAAAGAAGAACGGAGGCTCCGGCATCGGCGGCACGAAAAGCGGCAGTAAGACCGGCAAGACCGCTGCCGATTACAAGAATGTCGTATGTTCTGGAACTGATCTGAAATGGAATTTGCTTCTGCATGAAAAATATCCTCCTGAGGACTTATTTTTTGTAGTATTCGCAATTGAAATGATACTGCATGGCGTCGTGGAAAGCATCGCGGTCCCGGGCCCTCAATGCTTCGTATATATGTACATGTTTATCAACGGTGACACGCAGATATTCATGGGTAGTTTTGACTTTATAATATTTATCATAAGCCCAGAAAAAGTCAATGATCGAAACCATCAGACGATTTTCTATGTGAGAAAAAATCGTGTGGTGGAAGGCGGCATCCGCCCGTGCAAATGCAGCTCCGATGGAAGGACCTACTTTAACTTTACTTTGGGCGGCGTATTCCTTCTGCATGATACCAACCTGTTCTGCGAGTATATCCAGGTCCTCGTCAGTAATGCTGTCAAAGGCGGCATCCATGAAGCCGATTTCGAGGATGCGGCGAAGCTCTTCCACATATTCCTCCATATGGGAATCATTATTGACAGAGAGGTTGGATATAAAAGAGGACATGATATAGTCCATATTGCATTCTCGTATAATAATCCCAACGCCCGGCTTGGACGTGACAATTCCTGTGATTTCCAATGATTTAATGGCCTCCCGGAGGACATTGCGGCTGACTCCGAGCTGATGGCACATTTCCATTTCCGTTGGAAGCTTATCACCGGGCTGCAGTTTATTCTGGAGGATATATTCCCTGATTTCATCATAGACTCTCAGATAAAGTTTTTTGGATTTTATATTGCGAAGTTCGGATGTATTTTCCATAGCGCCTCCTTTAGCCGATTATAAACGAATGATACTTTGTATTACAAAAATCATATGGATAGCATAACCGAAAATAGATCTCAAGTCAATGGATTGTGCAAAATACTATAAAATAAATCAAACTCCATAGAAAAATATACAAAATAACAAAAAACCTGTTGACAAGTATGGGAAAGAGTAGTATTGTTTAATTACAATTTTTAAAAGTAGTTTGTAGTACAAAGTAAAGGAGGAGAACGCATGAAACTTAAAAAATTGGTGAGCATGTTGTGTGTTTCCGCAATGGCACTGTCTCTGTTTGCGGGTACGGGTATTACCGCAGCGGCGGAGGAGGCGGCAGAGGTAAGCTGCCAGGAGCTTGGCACTCCGCTCGCTGACCTGCGTGTCAGACAGGCTCTGGCCTATGCCATCGATATGGACGCGATCGTAGACAGTCTTTTCGACGGCATGGCAGAAAAGGCGATCAGCTTTACTTCACCGGGAGAATGGCTGAATACAGAGATTCCGGTTTATTCCTATGATCCGGACAAGGCAAGGGAGCTGCTGGCGGAGGCGGACTGGCCATCGGATTATACACTGGATGTAGTTTACTATTATGATGACCAGCAGACTGTGGATCTGATGACGATTATAGGCCAGTATTGGAGCGATGTCGGAGTGAAGGCGCAGTTCAGAAAACTGGAGGGTGATCTGGCAGCGCAGCTCTGGGTTCCGCCGACAGATATGGAGAACGGGCCGTCTGCGGTCAAGTGGGATCTGGCTTATGCGGCGGTAGCGGCTCTGACTGAGAGTGAATTTTATAATCGTTTTGCATCCACTGCATCGAACAATTCTACAGTTCCGCGGCAGGACGGGCTGGATGAACTGATTCAGGCATCGAATGCTACGATGGATACGGAAGAGCAGATCGCGGCTTTCAAGGATATCCAGGCGTTTATAGCCGAAAATGAGCTGGCGATGCCGCTGTACCATCAGGTTTGCTTTATTTATACGAGCGACGCACTGGATGTGGCAGGCAGTGAATTCGGAAATGATCAGTTCTCCTATGAGAAAAATATTCTTGACTGGACCATTGACAGAGAGGATGGCACGCTTTACACAAATGGCGGTCCGCAGGAATTTTTCTGGTATCCGATGGTTAACCCAGGCTACATGATCAGCACGGAGCTGATATTTGACAGACTGATCAATGCCGACAGTTCCCTGAATCCGACAGACGGCATGCTGGCGGAAAGCTACACGGTGAGCGAGGATTCCAAGTCAATCGAGTTCGTGTTAAGGGACGGTGTGACCTGGCATGACGGCGAGCCGTTTACTGCGGAGGACGTGAAGTTTACGCTGGAGCTGATGCTGAAGACGCCGGGAACCAATGCGGTTGCCACAGGTGTTTTGCAGGCGATTACCGGAGCGCAGGAATACCTCGACGGTGCGGACGAGGTGACAGGCATTGTGATCGACGGCAACACCGTGACGGTTCATTTCGATACGGTAGCGGCGGATGCGCTTCAGGTCTTCGCTCAGTGGCCGATTCTGCCGAAACATTGTCTGGAAAACGCAAGTCCGGAGACTCTGCAGCAGGATCAGTTCTGGCAGAAGCCGATCGGTACTGGCCCGTATATGGTAGACGAAGTGGTTCTGAACAATTACGCGACTTTGAAGAGATATGACGGATACTGGAAGGAAGGAACCGGAAATATTGAGACAATTTATATGTTTGCAAGTGGTGAGAATGACGGCAATCTGGTGAAGAATGCAAGCGCAGGAAGAATTGACTATGCATGGAGCAAGTCCACAGATGACGCCAAGGCGATCGGGGAACTTGATAATATGACAGTAAATAATGCGAATATCAGGTACACAAGATGTTTCTATATTAATCAGTTCCCGCATGGGGCAAATATCAAATAGATTTTTTAATTGGCGAGGCACTGTGAAATGGATTGCATTTGACAGCGGCCTCGCTTCATTTTTGTAATAATTCGGGAGGAGACATATGTCGACGTATATTATAAGAAAGGTACTTTCACTGATCCCTATGATGCTGGTAATCAGTTTTCTGATTTATCTGGGAATTGAACTGATGCCGGGTGATGCGGTGGACTTTTTGATCCCGCCGGATGCATTATCGACCATGTCGCCGGAAGCACTGGATGCAATGCGTGACGCCCTTGGGCTGAATGATCCGTTTCTGATCCGGTATCTGAAATGGCTGGTGGGGCTTCTGCATGGGGATTTCGGTTACTCGATTCAGAGCGGCGTTCCGGTGGCGACGCTTATGAAAAATCATCTTCCGGCAACGATTGAGCTGACTGTTACCGCGCTGATTTTTTCTTCTATTTTCGGTATATTGTTCGGAGTAATCAGTGCACTGAAAAAGGGAAGCATCCTGGATCAGGTTCTGAGCGTCATAGGTATGATCGGTGTGGCGATTCCGCAGTTTTTGCTGGGGCTGATCTGTATTAATACATTTGCGCTCCACCTCGACATTCTTCCGGTGGGAGGACGTATGGCGAGCGCAGACCAGAATTTTTTTGAAAGACTGCCGTATCTGATCATGCCATCGCTTGTCCTCGGTTTTTCTCTGACCGCCGGAGTGATGCGGTATGCGAGAGGAAGCATGCTGGATTCTATGGGAAAGGATTATATGAAAACCGCTAGGGCAAAAGGCATTCCGGAGTGGAGAGTGAATCTGCTGCACGGACTTCGGGCTGCGATTACACCGGTCGTTGTTTTGATCGGCTTCCGTCTGCCGATGCTCATCGGCGGGGCGGTTGTGATCGAAGAAGTGTTCCAGTGGCCGGGAATCGGCGGACTGTTTGTCGATGCGGTCAGAGCGCAGAATACGCCGCTTGTGATGATGATCGGATTTTTCAGTGTACTGCTGGTTCTGATATCCAGTATCATAGTAGATATTCTTACAGCGCTTTTAGATCCGCGTATCAAATTAAGCTAGGGAGGAAGCCGGATGAATTCATTAGACCGCAAAATGGATAGGATTCTTGCACAGGAAAATTCTGGCAGAATCAAAAAAGGAATAAAAAACAGGGCGCTGCGGAAGATGTTCGCGAATAAGCTTTCCGTTGTGGGAATTGTTATATTTGTCGTGATTCTGTTTATGTGCTGCGCCGCACCGCTGTTTACATCCTACAGCTCTACAAAAGTAGATTTAAAAAACATGCTGCAGCCGCCGTCGGCGGAGCATATTCTGGGTACGGATAAAATCGGCCGTGACATCTGGGCCAGAATTCTGTACGGCGGGCGTGTCTCTATCGGTGTAGGACTGGGGAGTGCGCTGATCGCTACCATACTGGGGGTATCCCTGGGGACAATTGCAGGGTATAAGGGCGGACTTTTCGACGGCATAGTCATGAAAATATCGGAAATATTAATGGCGTTTCCGCAGATGATTCTGGTTTTGATCCTGGTGACGATTACCGGACAGAGCCTCTGGAACCTGATCTTCATTTTTTCAATTACAGGCTGGCCCTCCATGTACCGAATGGCGCGATCCCAGATGCTTTCTCTGCGGGAACAGGAGTATGTTCAGGCCTTAAAAGCATTTGGAATAGGCAGCATGCGTATTGCATTTGTACATATGCTTCCCAATGCGATCGGTCCTATTTTTGTAAATATTACGCTTTCTACGGCAATGTTTATCCTGCAGGAAGCGTCCTTAAGCTTCCTGGGACTTGGCGTGCCTCTTGAGGTGGCTACCTGGGGGAATATTCTGAATGCTGCACAGGATTTGACAATTTTAAAGGGGGCATGGTGGATATGGCTCCCGACCGGTATTGTTGTGACACTGTTTGTAATCAGCATCAACTTTATTGGTGACGGGTTAAGGGATGCGACGGATCCGTCTCAGATCGGATAAGGAGTGGCAGTATGGAGCGAAATCAGGATGTAGTTGTGAAGGTGGATGATCTTCACGTGAATTTTTATAATAATAACCGCTGCAACAGGGTGCTGCGCGGCGTTTCCTTTGAACTGAAAAAGAGAAAAATCATGTGTATTGTGGGGGAGAGCGGATGCGGCAAATCCGTGACAGCGAATTCCATTATGGGGCTGCTGCCGGAGCTCTCCAGGATCGAACAGGGAAGTATTGACTTCTATTATGATGGGAGAGATATACGAATCGATCAGTTGAAGCGCAGGGGAAAAGAAATGAGAAAGATCCGGGGAGCAGGCATGGCAATGATATTTCAGGATCCGATGACTGCATTAAATCCCGTATTCAGCGTGGGTTATCAGCTTAATGAGGCGCTGCTTTACCATGAAGGCGCATCCTCAAAAAAAGATGCGACGAAGAAATCCATTCAATTGCTGAAGGAGATGGGAATTCCGCTGCCGGAGCAGAGAATGAAGGAGTATCCCCATCAGTTTTCAGGAGGAATGTGTCAGCGGGCGATGATCGCGATGGCGATGAGCTGCCGTCCCAAGGTGCTGATTGCGGATGAACCTACAACAGCGCTGGACGTCACGATTCAGGCACAGATATTTGAGCTGATGCTTGATCTGAAAGAACATAATGACACGGCAATTCTGCTGATTACGCATGATATGGGCGTTGTTGCGGAGCTTGCCGACGATGTGGCAGTGATGTATATGGGAAATATCGTGGAAAGCGGGGACGCCAGAGCTGTTTTGACGCAGCCGGCGCATCCTTATACGAAAGCGCTTCTGGATTCGATTCCCGTACTGGGAAGAGGGAAGAACCAGCAGCTTGAGCCGATTAAGGGCTCAACACCGGATCCGTATGACCGGCCGAAGGGCTGCCAGTTTGCACCGAGGTGCTCTTATGCGACGGAGGAATGCAATGAATCGATGCCTCCGGAGACACTGGTGGGAGAAGGACATATGTGCAGATGCCGCCACAATCTGCTGCAGAAGGAGGGAAAGATAAATGGCTGATACCCTGATTAAGATCAGAAATCTGAAAACATGGTATCCCGTAAAGAAAGGGGTATTTAAGAGAACGGCGGGATATGTGAAAGCCGTGGATGATGTTAATCTGGATGTTTACAGAGGGGAAATTCTTGGCGTAGTGGGAGAGAGCGGATGCGGAAAGACGACGCTGGGGAAAAGTATCCTTCAGTTGATCCGTCCCTACGGCGGCGAGGTGTTTTATTCATTTCCCGACGGAGAAAAGGATCTGATGTCCATGAAGAAGCGGGATCTCGACCAGGCCAGAAGCCGCATGCAGATTGTATTCCAGGATCCGTATTCTTCGCTGAATCCTTCGTTTACGATTTTCGGTTCCATGCAGGAGCCTCTGATCCGGTTCGGCATGAAAAAGAAAGAAGACCGGCGCAGAAAGATTGCGGAATTGCTGAAGACGGTCAATCTGCCCGAAGAGTATATGGAACGTTATCCGAATGAATTTTCAGGAGGACAGCGGCAGCGGATCGGTATTGCCAGGGCGCTGTCTGTGTCGCCGGAATTTATCGTCTGCGATGAAGCGGTATCGGCGCTTGACGTATCCATACAGGCGCAGGTATTGCAGTTGTTAAAAAGACTGAAGGATGAATTTAATTTAACTTATATGTTTATCACCCATGATTTGTCAGTGGTAGAATATATCAGTGACCGGATTGTCGTTATGTATCTGGGGCATATTGTTGAGATCGCGGATACGGAAGAGCTGTTTGCAAATACGCTTCATCCCTATACGCAGGCGCTGATCAGTGCAATCCCGATTGCGGATATTAACCAGAGAAGGAAAAGAATTCCGCTTCAGGGGGATGTGCCAAGTCCGGTCGATCCGCCATCCGGCTGTCCGTTCCATCCGAGATGTCCAAAATGTATGGATATCTGTAAGACGGAGGTTCCGGAGCAGACTGTAATTATGAAAAATGAAAAGCCCCATATGGTTTGCTGCCATCTTGTAAAGAAGAACGGGTGATTGGATAAAGGAAGGAAGATTTACGTATGAGAAAATATGATATTACAGAAATTAAGGGGGTTATCCCGGCAAATCTGACTTTTTTTGATGAACAGGAGAATGTGGACGATAAACGCACAAAGGCCATGATTGATTTTATGATGGAGAACGGGGCGGACGGATTTTACCTGACCGGAAGTACCGGCGCCTGCTTTACCATGACAATGAAAGAGCGGATGCATGTGGTGGAAACTGTTATAAATCATGTAAATGGCAGAAAGCCCGTGATCGTTCACGTAGGGGACATCGGGACGAAAAAGACCATAGAGCTGGCAAAACAGGCCGGGAAGGCCGGGGCGGACGCGATATCCTCTGTACCGCCGTTTTACTGGAAATTTTCGAAGAACGATATTTATGGGTACTACAGGGACGTGTCAGAAGCTGTGGATATTCCAATGGTGGTATATAATATCGTTCTGGCGGGAATTATGGACAGTGATCTTCTTACGCGCATTGCTTCGCTGGAGAATGTGAGGGGGCTGAAGTATACAGCCAGATCCCACGATGAACTGGGTATTTTAAAAGAAAGACTGGGAAAAGATTTTATGATATATTCCGGCTGTGACGAGATGGCGTTTTCCGGATTTTGTTTTGGGGCGGACGGGATTATCGGCTCTTTCTATAATGTGATCCCGGATCTTTATAAAAAAATTTATGAAGCGTATGAGCGATCGGATATACAGGAGGGAATCCGCCTGCAGAAAATCGCAGACGAATTTATTTTTGCCGCATTGAAATATGACTTCCCGTCAGTGCTGCATAATCTGATGAAGTGGAGGGGGCTGGATGCCGGATATATCCGCCGTCCCTTCTATAATTATACAGAGGAGGAGCTGACGCCGCTGAAGAACGATATCCGGGAGATACGGGCCAGGCTGGATGCGAAGGAACTGGATGTGTTTCATATTTAAAATCCCAGGAGAGCTGTTGCAGTGCGGCAGCTCTTTTTATCAAAAGCCAGGAGCCGGGACTATGAAAATCCCGGCTCCTGGTGTAAAATTAAATGTTCAAAAAAGACCCTGGCTGAAGTAACAGCTATAGGATATCAGCAGATTACAGCGGAAAAAGCAAAGTAGTATTTTAATCTGGCCTGGATTGTGGTATATTAGGAGAAATTAATTTGAGTTTGGAGGGGTGCAATATGGTATTAAGTACAGAACGGCTGATTTTGCGGCCATGGAAGGAAACGGATGCAGAGAGTTTATATGAATATGCAAAAAATCCGGAAGTTGGACCGATTGCAGGGTGGCCGCCGCATAAAAATATTGAGGAAAGCCGTAACGTTATCCAGAATGTTTTTAATGGAAAAGAGTGTTATGCGGTCTGCCTGAAGTCAGACAACCGGGCGGTCGGCGCTATTGAGCTGAAGCTGAATGGCAATACGGATATGACGGATAAAGATGATGAATGTGAACTTGGCTACTGGATAGGCCAGGAGTTCTGGGGACAGGGGCTGATTCCGGAAGCTGCAAGGGAGTTGTTGCGGCATGGGTTTGAGGATCTTGGCATGAATATCATATGGTGCGGATATTATGAAGGAAATGCGAAATCAAAAAGAGTGCAGGAGAAGCTGGGATTTATTTATCATCATACATGCAATGATGTGGCTGTGCCGCTCATGGGGGAGACAAGAATCGGACATACAAACTATATGACGAGAGAACAATGGGAAAAAAATAGATAGATACAAACATGGCCATGTCATTGTTTTTGCAAATTCCCGGAAACCTGTTTTTGTTCCTGCCCGCACAGTGTTTGGCGCCAGGAATATCGTGATAGCTGTGAGGGAATAGCCTGCATTCCCTTAGTCCTGTTATAGTGGCTGAACAGAAACCAAAAGCAGCTTAAATTTTTAAATTTCAGAAGAAAGTTCAAAAAATTTTCATGATGGACTGTGTTGCTATTTCAGCGTAAATCGCATATAATAAAGGTGCATAAAGAAATGCACATGCCTGTGAAGAAAGAACCATTTACAGTAAGGGGTGTTTGTATGGCTACATCAAGCATTTTTGCAAATTTCAACATAACCGATAAGAAAACCGCAGAAGCCTTTGTTGCCGCCCTGGATGCTTCGGCACATGACCCGAAACGGAAGCCTGTTGCACCGGTGGATCCTCCTTTGACTGACCATGCCGCAATCAGGGCATTCTTGGCTAAGAGGAAACAAGACAAGTGAGTAGATATACGGTAATTAATATATTGGATATGCTTGAATCAGTCGGAGAGGATGAATTGAGCAGCATTCTCTCCGACTTTTCCTGTCCGAAAAATCCGGAAATTGAACGCTTCATACATAACAATGCGATTGAGTTTGCGAAACGGAAGATGTCGATCACACATCTGGTATTTGACAGGAACGCACAGCTGGTAGCATATTTTACGCTAACCCATAAGCCATCCAGTGTGGACGGGCAGATACTGAGCAAAACCAGCCGGAGAAAACTGGAGATGCACGCAAGGATGGACGATTCACTGAAAGCATACAGTGTTTCAGCATACCTGATCGCACAGTTTGGAAAAAACTATGGAGTGGACGGCGGGCATACGATCAGCGGGAATGAGCTGATGGATATGGTATTTGATATATTGGAACGTGTCCAGCGGGAAATTGGCGGTGGGCTAGTGTTTCTGGAATGCGAGGATAATCCGGTGCTTTTGAAATTTTACCAGAACGACCATAACCGTTTCCGGCAGTTTGGGGAACGGTATTCTGAAGGAGAACAGGTGAAATATTTGAAGCTGCTCCGGTTCTTTTAACCGGGGTGTTTTTAGAAAATTGAATATAGTAAATTGACCCAGATGCGGAATATGTCCAGAAAAAAAGGATGTATCCCGCATTTTTTGTTGAAGTGTAATTATGATGAGGGTACAGCTTTTGAAGCTGTTCTTGTTTATGTAGAGAAATAGTATTGGCATATAGTGGGGTTGATTTCACGAAGTATCGGGCTTGAAAAGTAAGCGACGAATAACTGTTCAGCTAAAAAACACCTCTTATTTGGCGTGGACGGAGTAAAGACGGGGTGTTATTCATCGGTTACTGATTGCATGCTTGCGGAAAAAGAGTTAAAATGCTTTTTAGAGGCTTTTTGGGAAGAATGGCCGGACGCGGTTAAAGACGGTCCGGAGGACGAAAAAAATCAGGAGCTTGAGGAGTACCGGCTGTCGTCTGGCGGACTGATTATACAGCCGATTCACAAAAATAAAGTGAGCAGGAGTACCTGGATCGCTCTTGCGCTGCTGATGCTCACGGTGCCGCTGATACTATATTTGTCTGTACAGATATTTCGTGGGAGAAAATATCTTGTGTTTAGTTTGCTGATCGTGTTTGTAGCAATGATCTCCTTTTTTGGTACCCAGTTTTAAACCCATTGCGGCGATTGTGATCCTGGCCGGTGTATCTCTGGGAGGAGAAGCGGGCTTTTTAGTAGGAGCAATCATCATGCTGGTTTCGAATATGTTCATGGGGCAAGACCCTTGGACGCCCTGGCAGATGTTTTCCTATGGAATGCTGGCCGGACCGGGTGGCGGATTTTTTTCGGGAATTCATGTATGGACAGATGTGGAGGTTGTTATGGAAAATGTATTCGACCCGCAGTGGGAGCCTCTGGTGGAGGTGTTCTGTCAGGTAAACGCTCCGAATTTTCATCTGTGCCCAGATATCGGACACGCTTCCCGTACAGGAAAACGCTGGTGGTTCTGCCCAGAGGAAAAGACCGGACATGGGCCATCGAATGCTCTTTGCGGGAGGACGTTTTTCGGTCTATGGATAAAATTGTTACATAAAAGGGGAATATACATGTCTATTTTTTCGGAGCAGTTAAAAGAATTTATCAGTCAGAAACAGATGACGGTTTATAGTCTGGCGCAAAAGTGCGACATGGATCGTTCGAATGTGTATAAGATGGTTCAGGGGAGACGTAAGCCTTCAGGCCAGGGGCAGATGGAACATATGGCCGAGGCGCTTGCCCTGACTCCCTATGAAAGGGGAAAGTTACTGGAGGCATATCATATTACCAGTCTTGGAGAAGATCTTTATTACGAGAGAAAGGCAATCATAAGATTTATTGAAAGCCTCAGGCAGGACGAAAGCGGAGAAACCATAGTCCCCCAAATAAAGAGAGGCTCTTTCCCCGCTGGAGAGGATCGGGCTCTTCAGGGAGAAAATAACGTAAACAGCTGCCTTTTATGTATGGTAGAACGGGAGATGGAAAAAGAAAAACCGGAAATTCGGATGATCTGCCAGCCGGAATATGATTTTTTGTATAAACTTTTGAGCATTTACGGCAGAGGGAAAAAATCAGCTGAAATTTCGCACATTATGTGCATGGAGCTTCCTGTATAATTCAAATATAGGGAATTCCAAGAAAGGTGGTTGATAA
>NZ_CAJKOX010000035.1 GCF_905201705.1 uncultured Marvinbryantia sp. | reverse complement strand
GCGGCAATGATGTGGCAACGGAACTGTATCATAAACTTCTGGCGATGCCGGAAGAACCTAGGGAAGGAGAGCAATATAATGAATGAGATCATGAACTATGTAAAACCGGAACTTATTGTCGTAGCGGTTGTGCTGTACTTTATCGGGCTTGGTTTTAAAAAAGCACAGTATTTCGCAGACAAACACATCCCGGCAATCCTGGGGATGCTGGGAATCCTGTTATGCGCGCTGTGGGTATTCGCAAGCTGCCCGCTGTCTACATACCAGGAAATCCTTATGGCGGTGTTTACCAGTATTGTGCAGGGACTTCTGGTTGCAGGACTGAGCGTATACGTGAACCAGCTTTTCAAACAGGCGAGAAAACAGGAATAGGCGGCACTATCCGCAGTGCATAATTCCGCCAACGCCAGCGCATCCTATCCTTGAGGTGATGAGCATGGACAGAAAAGAGCTGGAAAAACAGCAGCGGAAGAAAAGCAATGAAGAATTTAACAGTATAACACAGAAGGTCAAGGTGGAAAACCAGAACCAGACGCATAACGTCCGGCAGGAGGGGATTGCACCGATTAACCAGAAACGATGAGGGCGGACGACCGTCCTCTTTTTATGCTGCGAAAATGCAGCGGAAAGGAGTACGTATGAATATCAACAAGGAATATATCTCGAACCAGAATACATACGCGGAGAACGATCCGGCAAACATCGTTATCCATAACACAGATAATTTTAACAAAGGCGCTGACGCGAAAGCGCACGCAAAAGCCCAGCATGACGGCAATTTCCAGGGCATGTCGGCGCATCTCTACGTAGACGATAAGAGCGCAGAACTTGCGGCGCCGTATAGCCGCGGTACCTGGCATGTCGGAGTAAACTACGGCGGCAAGCTGTTCGGCACCGTGAACAACCGTAACAGCGTAGCGATCGAAATGTGCGTTAATGCCGGTTACAACTACGAGAAAGCGTTCCAGAACACCGTAGAGATCACAAAGCAGCTCATGAAGGAATTAAACATTCCTGCAAGCCGGGTATACACCCACTACGACGTCTGCGCGAAAAACTGCCCGTCGCAGATCCGGGCAAGGGGAGACTGGGAGCGCTTTAAGAAGTTGATCGGCGCGTCCGACGAGAACATCTCCGGTGCGCAGATCGGGGATTCCAACGTGGAAGCTATTGCGAAGGTGGTCTACGGCGAGGCCGGCGTGATCGCAAGCCGCAACGGATTCCTCGGCGTCGCCCAGTGTATCCACGACATGCTGGAAAATGGCGGATATGGGAAGAATGTCACGGAAGTCATGCAGAAAAACTATTCTGCTTACGGTTCCAAGGTGACATCCGATGCCGCGCGGCAGGCGGTCTATGACGTGTTCAAAAAGGGTGTACGGAGATTCGAGAATGCGAAGATCCTCCAGTTTAGATCCTTCACAAACTACTCTGACGGAAACGGGAAGATCGACAAGGATAAATGTGCAACACTGCTTGCAGAGTACCAGTATCTCGGCAGTGACTCCAGTAGCAACAAATGGGGGCATCTGTACTTTGGGCATAAAATGGACAAGCAGCCGGAACCGCTGAATAAGCAGAACAGAGTGCAGTGCGGTAGCTTCAAGGAAAAGAAGAACGCTGAAAAGCTTGTTGCACAGCTTAAAGTAGCCGGCTTTGATGCAATCATCAAGACAGAGGATGATCAGTATAAGGTACAGGCAGGGGCTTATGATATCCTTGCGAATGCGCAGGCACAGGTAAAACAGTTGAAGGCAGCAGGGTTTGATGCAATCATTAAAAATTGCTGAAATTGTTAAATTACTTCTTGACTTTATGCGTGACATTTAATATAATAAATGCGTGACATAAAGTGAGGTGAAAGAATGAGTCCACGAAAAGGAAGACCAAAAGTAGACGAGCCGAAAGATATTCGATTTAGTATTCGCATCGATGATGATACTAATAAGAAATTGGATGATTATTGTGAGAAAAACGGCATTACAAAAGCTGAAGCAATAAGAAAAGGCATTCATTTGCTTTTGAGCCAAAAAGAATAGAGCGTTACCGCCCTGGAAAAGTAGTAAACGCTCCATCAACGAGGAATATCCTCTAAAAATATTATAGCATTTAGGGGAATTCCTTGCAATCAAAACTTGAAAGTGAGGAAAAGAAAATGCAATTACCAAAAACAGTTGAGGTAGAAGGAACGAGAGTATTGACTACACGTCAGATAGCAGACGCATATGGAACGGACGTTAAAGTAATCCAGAACAATTTTTTACGGAACAAAGAGCGTTATGTGCTGGGAAAGCATTATATTTATATGGATGGAGACGAATTGAGAAGTCTGCGGACATCCCCTCAATTTGAGGGTGAGTTGCGAAGAACATCAAGAGCACATTTTGGACTGAAAAAGGAGCTCTTCTTCATGCCAAATCGTTGAACACAGACAAAGCGTGGGAAGTGTATGATTATCTGGTGGATTTCTTACAGCCAGTCATGAATTTCATGATTGGCTTAATTTGTACTTGACTTTCGCGACACATAAGTATAATATATATTTGTGGCGCAAAAGTGGGGTGATGAGATGAGTCCACGAACTGGCAGACCAACTAACAATCCTAAATCCGGCTCCGTTAATATTAGGCTTGATGCAGAAAGTGAACATATTTTATTGAGGTACTGCACTCAAGAGGGTATCACAAAAGCAGAAGCTGTGCGGCAAGGAATAAAGATGTTGGAAAGCAGAATAAAAAAATAAGAGATTTCGCCCCTACCAAAGTTTGAAATCTCTTATTTGCTCTTAGAAGTTTCCTTCTGTAAAATATTATAATGCAGAATGGAATTTCTTTCAATTAGAAATGGAGGAAATTATCATGCAAAATTTAAAAGTAATGGAAGTACATGGATTTAGAGTGTTAACTACGCGGCAACTTGCTACAATGTATGGAACAAAGCCTGAGATTATCAATAATAATTTTACCAGAAATAAAGATAAGTATGTTTTAGAGAAACATTACATTGCAGTTTCCGGGGAAGAAATGAGGTCGTTGAGAACCTCCCATCAATTTGATGGGGAGTTAAAAAGGGTGTCCAGAGTGTATTTCTGGACAGAAAAAGGCGCCCTGCTCCATGCGAAGTCGCTGAACACGGACAAGGCATGGGAAGTGTATGATTATCTGGTGGATTTTTATTTCCGGGCAAAGGAAAAGCAGCCGGAAATAGAAAAGGATGCAGTTGTGCCAGTCAAGACAACTACAGAACCAGTGAAAAGCAGTCCGGTTATTCCGCATATAGAAAATCCGATTTTTGTCTTTAAGAATCTTATGGCGTTGGCTGAAGAGGAAAATATAAAACTTGAAGTAAAAGACATTAAGGGATATTTCAGCGTGCTTCACAAGGATAGGATTGCATTACAAAGAAATCTTGTTTTAGAAAAAGCAATATATGAAACAGCTTATGAGCTGGCACATTATTTTATTCATTATGATTGTGGAAACTTGATTGATAGTCCATTGAAAAAAGATTATAATGCGCAAGCAGAAAAGGCAGCATACTTGATAATACGGCTTCTGGATAATAAAAAACAAATATCATTTCGTTGAAAAGCAGTGTCAATCATCAAAGAAGCATAAAAAGGGCGGCAGATGGGTTCTGCCGCCTTATACCACAATCCATTTGCGTTGACAATGTCTACCATTTGTCAACCACGAGTAGATTACAATAAATTTTGTTGCATGAAACTGAATGATGAAAAAACATTATCTATCAAAAATATTGCGGATATGCTATAATTCTTAGTGATTATAGATGAAACAAAAACGCGGAAAATATTTATTAATAGATAAACGGAGCATGTTGAAACTGTGTGCCTCTTGAGCAACACCCAAAGACCTAAGAAAGAATCCTATATAACGCTTGATGTGGAGATGGAAGATTACTACCGCACCAAGAACGAAGGGAAGAATTCTAACACCGGCAAGTAAACCTCACAATCGAATGGGAATTTGAATGAAAAGCCTAATCCCCCCAGCTATGCTGGGGAGAATAGTGTAGTTGGAAACAACCCTGAGTTTTCATTCCGAAGTACCGCAAGAAGGTATTGTATGGAAAAGTGAGAGAGGATGTAAGAGAAATCTTAAGCACATTATGCAAATACAAAAATGTTGAGATTATTGCAGGTGCAGTATGCGTGGATCATGTACATCTAAGTGTGGTGATTCCACCAAAGCTCAGTGTATCAAGTTTCATGGGATACTTGAAATGGTGCCGGGGAATTGCTCAGGTGTGAAGGCAACTAAAACGGGGATGCCGCTGAAGTGCCAGGTTTCAAGGTTCTCGCGATTAAGATCCATCGCTTTTACTGTGTCCCAGTCCTCTACAAGGAACGGGGCAAGGTGCTGTCTTTCCGGTGTTGGAAGGTTGTTGTACGCTTTCTTATCGGTGTATTGGTTGAACTTGTTATCGTCCATAATACGTTTCCTCCGTAGATTTGCACGGAGGAATCCGCATTATGGCGATATGAAATTGTCCCTATTAGGTGGGCAGTCATTTCGGATTCCTCCTGGTTTGCTTGGCCAGCCTGTTCTACATGGGCTGACGTGATTCACATGGTGGCTTCAGTGAGACGGTAGAACCATCTTCAGCGCTAAAGAAGCAATCTCACTGAAGCTAAGGTCATTGTAATTGATGGGTTTCTAATTGTCAGAACTCACCGAGTCGGAAAAATTTTTAAGAAAAGAAGAAAGCCGCTATTTCGATGTGAAAAAGCGGCTGAGATGTTATTGGTATCGTTCTTTAGTTCCGAGAGGTTCGTATCCGAGGGACTCTAGAAAGTTGTTATAATCTTCGATCGGATGTCCGGAGAGGCCGGTAATGCAGAATTTTAATGCTTTGTCTTCTGGAGTATCCTTAAAGGTTCTGCCGGCAAGTTTGAGCATGTTTTCCACGGTTTCGATATCAAGGGACAAGCCTACACCGATGGCAACAATAGTTCTCACTTTTGGATCTGTATCTAACCCACTCGCAGCTTTGCGATAGTTTTCTTCTCCGGAGACCAGTCAGATCACAGAAATGTGGCTTGCTGGTACCTTTGATGGTGATAATCCTATAAATGTACGTCCAGCAGTTTTTGTCAATCGTAGAGAGTTTGTGAATCTTTTCGTTCTGCTCAAAGTGTTTGCGCTTCTTCTGCATTTCCTTTGAGAGTTCGACCATAGATGTATTCTGCTTGGAATCATATTTGGAAATATCCAGCTCATCGTTATCACGGTGAAAGATAATCTGCGGAAGAACTTCTTTTGCGGATGCACGGCGTATTCTTTGCCATCCAAAGGACAGGCAGCATTCATCAAGACTCTCCCAGGCATAGTCTGTGAGGGTGGTAGCACCGCTTTCATCAAGCCGGATGAATTTCTCATCATTGATGACAACATAGCCGTCAACATATTTGAAACGTCCGGTATCCAGTAGAGCGCGAAATTCGGCGTTGGTGCTGTATTCATAGAAGACGTCTTCTAGGCTGACATGAGTGTGCCAGTCTTTTTCGTTTATAGCCTGTAGAACAGACCTTGCCTCAAGATATCCAGTTTCTGTCATACGTATTAAAGCAGATTGCCGTGAGACTCCGTAAAAAACGGCAAGTTCATCTGTAATACAGGTGAGAACGGCGATTTTAAGTGGGCTATTGGCATAGCCATATTGCTGGTACAATTCGTCAACTTTCATTGTGAAGGTCTGGAACGGCATCAGGATACGTGGTGCCGATTGTTGGTCTGCCATTCCATGCGCTGCTCATCGGTCCATTCTTCTTTATCGTCCGGATAGCTCATATCTGCCGGACAGCGGCAGGCAATGAACTTTTCATCTCGGAGGATATGCTTGATAGCGGCATAGAGGCGGTGGCGGTGCCAGTGATAGACTTCGTGAGAAATCGTATTGTTCACGCAGTCGCTGTCCCGCTGCCAATAGGTGTAGGCATCGATCAAGATGGTTCCTCTGGGAACTTCTTCTTCCTTTTCGGATGTCTTGAAAAGAACGTAAATTTTGACCTTGCCGGGAGAAAAACAGATCTGATCGAAGATGCTGAAATTATCGGTGATTCGGTATCCCTGTATGACATTGAGATGCAGCTTTTCTTTGGCTATATCCTCAATCGGTACGCGTTTAGGTTCTTCCAGAGCCTTAGGATAGTATTTCTCTAGGAAGGAAGTTGCTTCTTTGTCGAGATTCTTGCTTATGGTTTTCAGCTTGTCGGTGATGATGGCTTTGCAGGAAGCTACGAGCCATTGGGAAGTTTCGCCGGACATATCGCCGCGGTATTCATCAAATTGCTGCAGTTCTATCGTGCAGCTCATGATGGCATCGAAGAAGAGGGAATCTTCATCAATGCGGATATGGGTGGCGTACTCTAAGAGCATATCAAGAAGCATGACCGTAGGATGTACAGATATATATTCGTTTACTGCTTTCCAGATAGGCTGGTAGCAGATTCGGTATATGAATTCTTCAATATCATTCTGAGCTTTTCCCATGAAAACACCTCATTTCGTAAATGCACTCGCCACCGGCGGGCACAAATATACAATTAACACTATATCATAAGTTCGGAGAGTATTCAATTAAAATCGGTGTGAATTCGTGTAAATGTGGAGAATTTACTTGCGGTTTCATGGACAGAGTGCTACAATGGATAATGTATAGGTATGCAAAGAAACCTGCTGATATATAAGTTCTGAGGAATGGACCGAGAGGAATGCACTATGGAAGTAAGTTACAAAAAGCTTTGGAAACTGCTCATTGATAAGGATATGAAGAAAAAAGACCTTCAGGCTAAAGCCGGGATTAGCTGGACTTCGGTCACGAAGCTTTCTAAGGGAGAGAATGTGAGCATGGAAGTCTTGATGAAAGTGTGCAAGGCCCTGGAATGTAATATCGGAGACATTATGGATCTGATCCCGGAAGAAGGTGATATGGATGGCGAGCACAAAGAAGAATGATTTGATCAGTGTGGCATCTCCGCACAGCATAAAGAAGTTCGAGTTGATCTCTGAATATGTGAAGGCTTGGATCAATATTCTTATGCTGAATCAGAAATGTCGTGGAATTGTATACATTGATTGCATGTCAAACAGCGGGATTTATAAAGATGACAAAGGGGAAGAGATAAAAGGTACGCCGTTGCTTGTGTCTGAGATAATCGCTGAAGCGATGACCAGGTACACCAATAAGCAGGCTTACATATATTTCAATGACCTGGATTCGGGGAAGATTGACTTGCTGAAGACAAGGCTTCCGAAGCAGACCGGTAACTTTACGATTTACACGGAATCGATGGATGCCAATATACTGCTGCGGAAAATCGGCATTCAGTTTTCAACAATGTTCAGTGATATGCATTTCCTGCTTGTATATGATCCATACGATGCTCATATCGAGTGGGATGCTATGATGCCGTTCCTTGAGAATTGGGGAGAGATCATCATCAATCATATGGTTTCTGACACGATTAGGGCGGCGAAAATGGCACGGAAGCCGGAAGTGATTGAAAAGTATGAGGAAACCTATCGGACCAGTATTGATGAACTGATATCCTTTGGCAGTGACAAGAATGCATTTGAGAAGAAGATAGAAGAGATTATCCGTGATGGGAGCGGCAGAGGCGAAGACCGTTATTACATCGCTTCGTTTCCGTTCTTTAACAGAAACAATTCAGTGGTATATAACCTAATCCACTGTACGGGGCATTACAAGGGATTTGAGCTTTTCAAATCCACGGCCTGGAAAACCTTTGGGGATAAATCTTCTCTGAAGAATACACATAACAATCAGGATCAGATGCAGTTCCGGTTTACGGATGATGGAGATATCATTTTAGGAACACCGGCAGATGAGTCCTGCTACAACTTGAGGGATGCGGCAAAGTATGTGCAGGAACATTTTACTGGAAAGGCGGATGTTCCAAATGATGACGTGTGGGCATATCTGGGAGAACACCCGGTATTCCCGACAAGAGACTATAAGAACAAAATAAAAGATGTGCTGAAACGGGAATTTGGAATGAAGGCTTCCCGGAGTACAATGACATTTTCGGATAGGAGCTATTGAAGATGCCGAATGTAGAAGGCTTTATAACAAGAAAATCCATGCTCTATAAAACAGGGGTAGAGTATGGCGATTATACCATCAACTTCGTCCAGGGCTGCGCCCACGGATGTAAGTATCCTTGTTATGCCTTCTCCTTGAAAAAGCGGTTTGGGCAGATAAAAACATATGATGACTGGCTGAAACCTTATCTGGTGTCAAATACGCTGGAACTTCTGGATAAAGAGATTCCGCGCCTGAAGGATAAGATCAAGTCGGTTCAGCTTTGCTTTACGACGGATCCCTTCATGTATGGTTATCCGCAGATCGAGAAGATGAGCATGGATGCCATCAAGAAGCTGAATAAGGCCGGCATAAAGTGCTCTGTACTAACGAAGGGTATATTGCCGGAAGATTTGGCGAAGTGTTCCAAGAAAAATGAATATGGGATTACGTTGATCTCTATGGATGAAGAATACCGTGAGCGAATAGAACCCGGAGCCGCACCATACGCAGAACGACTGGCGGCGCTTAGGAAACTTTATGATCTGGGATGTAAGACGTGGGTGAGCATTGAACCGTATCCTACACCGAATCTTATAGAACAGAATCTGGTAGAGATTCTGGAAGCCGTTAGTTTTGTGGATAAGATCATCTTTGGAAGAACGAACTATTCCAAGAAAGTCACAAGCGGCTATCCAGAGCATAAGAAGTTTTACAACGAAAAGGCATCGGAAGTAAAGAATTTCTGCAAGGAGCGCGGGATCAAGTGCCATATTAAAGAAAAAACAATAACGAAGGAATGAGTCCGTATTTTAGGACGGCATATTCGATAGACTTATGATGCCGGAGTGGATACTGCCGGTAGTCAAGACAAACAGTAGGAGGAAATAGGATGGCTGCAATTCATGATTTACTTGCTCAGGTGCAGGATGAGGTGCTGAGAGCCAGACTGGAGCAGGAGATAAACAGGCTGTCAAAGACAAAGAAATTCGGGCTGGTGTTTGAAGAGCACCTGCCGGAGTGCACACCGCTCTATGACATCCCAGTCAAGAGAGGATCTACGGTTGCGAAGAAAACTGGTGCTGTCAGCGAGATGTACGAGGTGAATTTCATCAAGGATGGAGTTGCAACGTGCTACCACAAGGTGACGGCGGAAAAGGAAGAGATTCCGGTGGAAGAGCTGGTATGTGTGGCTCAGTTTGGGGAGCCAATTTATCCGTATCTGAAGCCGATTGACAGCATTTGCAATGCTCCGGACAGCGATCTTTGGCATACGCTGATTGAAGCGGATAATTATCATGCACTGCAGCTGTTGGAATATCTCTATGCTGGGAAGGTGGACTGCATCTATATCGATCCGCCTTACAATACTGGCGCAAAGGATTGGAAATATAACAATGATTATGTTGATGGCTCCGACGCATATAGACACAGCAAATGGCTATCAATGATGCAAAAGAGACTGCGGCTTGCGAAGACTCTTATGAACCATCATGATTCCGTTTTAATTGTTACTATTGATGAAAAAGAGTATTTGCATTTGGGCTGTTTACTCGAAGAAATGTTTCAAGATTGCAATATACAGATGATAAGTAGTGCGATTAGTAGGAAAGGCGCTGCTCGAACAAATGAATTTACAAGAGTTAATGAATTCATTTATTTTGTCATGATGGGAAACTGTGCGATAGAGCCACTTGATGATGCTGAATATGCATTGGAGGGAGAACAAATTCATTGGCAGTCATTCAGAAGAAGTAGCGCAGCAAATATTAGGAAGTCAAGACCTTTTCAGTTCTATCCAATCTATGTAAATAAACAAAGTGGGAGAATTGAAAAAATTGGAGATCCAATAGCGCATGAAGTGGACAGGTTTTCAGTTGAAGAAATCCCGGGGTGCGATGCGGTTTTTCCTGTTAGAGATGATGGGACAGAGATGCTATGGGGAGTTACGCCAGAAGAATGCAGATCCAGAGCTGAAAAAGGATACATTAAAGCATCGAAAAGGACTCCTAATAAGCCGCAATTATGGGTTGTACAGTATCTTATGGGTGGAACTATAAAAGATATTGACGCAGGGAAGATTAACATTACAGGATATGCGGAAGATGGAAGTGTAATAGCGGAAAACCTAGAAACTCGAAAAATCATGCCAAGAACTCAATGGAATTACAATACGCATGATTCAAGAGATTATGGGACAAAGATTCTAAAAAATGTAATTGGTGATTTAAGGTTTGATTTCCCAAAATCCCTATATGCGGTTAAAGATACAATCAATTATTTTCTCGTAAATAAAAAGGATGCTTTAGTTGTTGATTTCTTTGCAGGTTCAGGGACTACTTTACATGCAATAAATCTTTTAAATTCAGAGGATGGAGGGCATCGTAGATGCATAATGGTAACAAACAATGAAGTATCTGAGTCGGAAGCCAAATTACTTACAAGCAAAGGGAAGACTCCCGCGGATAAAGAGTGGGAAGAGCTGGGAATTGCGAGATATGTAACGTGGCCAAGGACAATATGTTCTATAAAAGGGACCGATGTTAATGGAAAAAAGATAGCTGGCAACTATTTAGGAAGTAATGCTGCAATGTCTGATGGATTTAAGGCGAACGCTGTGTTCTTCAAGCTAGGTTTTTTGGATAAAACCGCTGTCGCTTTAGGTCGCCAACTGACAGAATTGTTCCCTGTTCTTTGGATGAAGGCTGGTGCTCATGGTTCTTGTCCGCAGTTGGAAGATGACAAGGCGCATATGATGGTACTTCCGGAGAATCAATTTGCAATTCTCATGGATGAAAAGCGTTTTGCAGAATTCGATGCAGAAGTGCAGAAGCATCCTGAGATTCAGACCATATATATCGTTACAGACTCAGAGGCGGGATATCGTGAGATGATTTCCGGTTATGCAGGGAAGGATACCTTCCAGTTGTATAGAGATTATCTGGACAATTTCCGGATCAACACAGGGAGGTAAGCCATGAAAGCAGAATTATTTCCATTTCAGAAAAGAGCGCTTAGCGAATTGAGAATGAAATCGGCGGAGGCTGTGTACCGTTATGAGCACACACATTCAAAGCAGGTGGTTTCCTTCACGGCACCGACCGGTGCGGGTAAGACCATCATCATGGCCGCGCTGATTGAAAGTATTCTCTTTGGCGATGAGATGTATCCGGAGCAACCGGAGGCAATTATCGTATGGCTTTCGGATTCTCCGCAGCTGAATGAACAGTCGAAGGACAAAATCGACCTGAAGGCAGACAAGATCCGCCTGGGGCAGTGCGTCACCGTTCAGGATGATTCCTTTGATCAGGAGATGTTCGATGACGGTCATATCTATTTTCTGAATACACAGAAGCTTGGCAAGAGCTCCAACCTGACAAAGCACACGGATAATCGCCAGTATACGATTTGGGAGACTCTGGCAAATACGGCGCGTGATAAGAGCGATCACCTTTATTTTATCATCGATGAAGCGCACCGTGGGATGCAGGGGCGTGAGGCTGGACGTGCGACGACCATTATGCAAAAGTTCCTTAAAGGGAGCCCTTCGGACGGGATTGAAGCGATGCCGGTGGTTATCGGTATGTCTGCTACATCAACGCGGTTTAATGCTTTGGTTCAGGGCATTGCGTCGGATACGCAGTATGTGGTTGTAACGACTGATGAAGTCAGGGCATCCGGTCTTTTGAAGGATCGTATTGTTATCTCCTATCCGGAAGAGAATACCGGCAACAGGGATATGGCTGTGCTTCAGGCAGCGGCGGATGAATGGAAGGATAAGTGGGATCACTGGTATCAATATTGTTATGAACAGCACTATGCCTACGTGAATCCTGTGTTGGTTATCCAAGTTCAGAATGCGACATCATCGTCCATCTCTGCAACGGATTTGGATGATTGTGTGGAAAAAATCGAGGAAAGAACCGGAATACAGTTCCAGGAAGGAGAAGTGGTTCATACCTTTGGTGACGCAAACACCGTCATTAAGGTCAATGGCTTGAATGTGCCTTATGTTGCTCCGTCGGCGATCGCTGAGGATAAGAGGATCCGCGTGGTCTTCTTCAAGGAAAGCCTGTCAACTGGATGGGATTGTCCGAGAGCGGAAACGATGATGTCCTTCCGTCATGCGACGGATGCGACCTATATTGCACAGCTTCTTGGACGAATGATCCGTACTCCGATGCAGATGCACATTCAGGTCGATGAAACGCTGAATGATGTGCATCTGTATCTGCCGTATTTTAATTCCGACACGGTAAAGGAAGTTGTCGAGGAATTACAAAATGCTGAGGGTGGAGATATTCCGGCGGATATCTATGGAGAGTCGATTGATACGAGGGTGATGGATACGCTTTCCGTCAGACCCAGAAGTACATCAAATGGCGGTGGCACACGCCATACACCGGCATATCCGGGACAGATGTCATTGTTTGATCAAACGGGAAGCACTCAACCGATGGAAGTTCATGAGGACAGCCATTATAACACAGGTAGTGGCGAACAGACTGGAAATGGTTCCGGCGTTCGTGAAATATCATCACCATTTACAAATCCTGCGCCGTCAGCGGTACAGCCCTCAGTAGGAAGCGTATCACGGCCATCTTCTGGCGCAAGTGTTCCGGCAGCAGGTACTGTACAAACAGCTACACAAAATACTCAGCAACCGGAACCTTCCTATGAGCAGGAAACGTTTATAGATCCCTTAGACAGAGAGGGAGTGGTAAAAGCTATCAATGATTCCGGTTTGCTATCCTATGATGTCAGAAATGTCAGAATCAATAACTATCTGAATTCCTTATACAGTCTGGCACGCCTGCTTAGGCAGTCCGGGAAATACCAGGATGCCACGGATGATGTTCTGGAAGAAATCGTTAAGATGATCCGTGAATATGTGGGCAATCTGAAGCGCGACGGCAAATACGATGACATGTCCAAGAAGATCATGGAATTTCAGATGAAGTCGCAGGTGTTCGATGTTTTCGGTGAAAGTGTGGATGACAATATCGTCCATATGTTCATGTCAACCACGGATATCGACATAGACCGGCAGTTCCGCCGTGCTGAGTCAAAGCTTGGAAATGAGGGCGTAGGAAACAAATACGGACATTACTACTACGATGAGGATGATCCGAATGCCTATAAGATCGATGTTATCCTGTATGCATCAAACGATGATTGCTATGAGAGATTGCTGGCATATGCGGAAAAGGCGTTCCATAAGATGAATGATAACTATCGCCGGAAGATCGTTGGCTTGGGCGACCGGTTTATCAAACAGTATGATGCTATTGTCTCCAACGGAGATGTGGTCAGCAAGCACAATTTCCGCCTTCCGGAGACCATCAGCCTGCCGCACGAAGTCAATGGCAAGGACTATGAAGATCATCTGTTCGTAGACGATCACGGCAAGGCACGCATCAATCTGAATAACTGGGAAGAAGGTGTGCTGATCGAAGAGCAGGGGCAGAGCGATTATGTATGCTGGCTCAGAAATCCTCCGAGGAAACCGTGGTCTCTTTGTATTCCTTATGAAATGGGCGGAGAGCAGAAGCCGGCATACCCGGATTTTGTGATCATACGTAAGGACACCGATGATGAATATGTCGTAGATATTTTGGAACCGCACGATCCTACCAGAATAGATAATCTTGGCAAGGCAAGAGGGTTTGCCGAATATGCAAGACAGAATCCGGGCGTGGGACGTATCCAGCTAATCCGTATGGTTAAAGACGCCGTTGGTCATAACCGCTTTAAGAGGCTTGATATGGCAAGAAGCGCGGTGCGTGACAAAGTATCGCATGCTATGACGAATGATGAGCTGGATCACATCTTTGATACAGATGGATTCTTTATGGATTAAGAAGTGCAGATTGGAGCTTTACGATGGATAATGACCAGATTGTAAGCAGGATGAATACATATCTTCATACATCCGCCAATGTTCTGGCTGAGTGGCTGGGAAAGTTATTGCCCAGAACATCCGATGACTGGTGGGATGATTGTGTTATGGCGAAGCTAAGCTATAACCAGGCAGAGATGGCGAGGGAACGGGGCTTTACAGAGCTTGGACAGTTTGATCTTGCGGCTTTGCTGCGGATTGCAGACAAGTCATGGTATGAAATGCGCAATGTGGCATACCTTCCCATCAGAGAGAGGGAATGCATTCGTGATATGATGCGTGTCCGTAATAATTGGGCACATGTCAGTGCCATGCTTCCGGGCAAAGATGCCATCCTGGCCGATCTGGCGACACTGCATGACTTCTTTGAACAGCGTGAATGTGAAGACAGTCTGGTGAATGAAGTTGATCGGATGATCGAAGAAGTAAAGTCACCGTCAACGGTTGATTTTTCATCTTTCGCGCAGGAAGAGCAGAAGCAGCCCGCGGAAGATATTGAAGCTGAAGTGGTGGATGAAAATGAGATTACCGAAAAGAGTCTCGTGTATCTGATCGGAAGTCCGGACGTAAAGGGCATCGTTATGTCCATTACTGATCTGGGAGATACGAAGAAATACGATGTCTTTGTAGATGGCAATTTCAAGACATTCTATTCCGGACAGATTGCGTTGTTCGTTGAAAAGGCATCCTATAACTGGGTGGATATCAATACCTTTCGGAGCTATTTGACGGCATATCAGATCAATAATCCTTCCGGAAATGATCTGTATTCCCTTAATTCAGCAAGAATCGACTTTGTCCCTTACCAGTTCAGGCCAGCGCTGAAAATGATCCATGCCGATGAGCCACGTATCCTGATCGCGGACAGTGTTGGTGTCGGTAAAACTATTGAGGCGGGGTTAATCATTAAAGAACTGCAGGCAAGGAATGAGCTGGAAAATGTTCTGATCATCTGTCCGAAACCGCTTGTTACAGAGCGCAAGTGGGAAATGGAAATGAAGCGGTTTGATGAAGAATTCGTGCCGGTGGATGGACCGATGCTTCGCCAGATTATTTCTGATACAGACAGGGATGGAGAATGGCCAATCCGATTCAGCAAGACGATCGTGCCTTATTCCATTCTGGATAGCAGAGCCTATGAGGGTGAGACGACAAAGAAGAAGCACACATTTGGATTAAGAGATATGGATCCTGCTCCGCATTTTGATCTTGTCATTATTGATGAGGCGCATCATATCCGTAACGGAAGCATGGAGAAGGAAAAGGCGTTTGAATATAAGTGCGTCAAGTATTTCTGTGATAATGCAGATGCGGTGGTAATGCTGACCGCTACTCCGCTACAGACCAGCGATGATGATCTCTTTACGCTGCTCAATGTATTGCGTCCGGATGTGGTGATAGACAAGCAGACCTTTAACATGATGTCCAGACCGAATGTTCATATTTCAGAAGCTGCACGGCTCATGAGAAGAGCTGATGACCAGTGGCAGGAACAGGCGACGGAAGCTCTTAGGGGCGTTCTGGAAACTCAATGGGGAGAAAATGTCGTTGCAGCAAATCCGACCTACGGGGAAATGATCAAGACCCTGCAGCAGGATAAGATAACGCGGGAAGAGCGCGTGAAGCTGATATCTGATGCGGAAAGTCTGCATAGTTTTAACTCAATGCTCAACCGTACACGCCGGAAGGATATTCAGGATTTCTGCATCAGAAGGCCTTACACGTTGGCTGTGGAATTTACGCCAAGGCAGCAGGAGCTTCATGATGAACTGCTTCGATTTGAGTCTAATGCATTGCTGCAGCTTCATGGCAATGCGAGATCGATACCTTTTATGATGTCTACCATCAAGCGGCAGGCAGCAAGCTGTATTTTCGGACTTGCTCCACACATTCGGGATCTTATCAGCAGAAGATTTCAGCAGCTGGAAGATGATCCGGATATGGATTCTCCGGGATTTACTTTTGAGGGCGCGGATGCCCGTGCGTTGGAAGACCTTGCCCAGAACCTTCTTACAATGGCAGATAATCTTCCAGAAGAAGATCCGAAATTTGATCAGATGTTGGAAGCCATCATGGAGAAGCAAAAGCAGGAAAATAATAAGATCATCATCTTCAGTACCTTCCGTTATACGTTAGGCTATTTGAGAAGAAAACTGGAAGAAGCAGGTCTTAGAGTGGCACAGGTTGATGGCGGCGTAAAGGATTCCATGAGGCAGGAACTTAGGGCAAGGTTTGAGCTTCCGAAGGACGACAATGATGCGATTGATATTTTGTTGTTCACGGAAGTCGGATCTGAAGGTCTTGACTATCAGTTCTGCGACATGATGATCAATTATGATTTGCCTTGGAATCCGATGAGGATCGAGCAGCGTATCGGACGTATCGACCGCCGTGGACAGCAGAGCGAGACGGTTGGTATTTATAATATGATCACCAGCGGCACTGTGGATGCAGATATCTATTATCGGTGCCTGATGCGCATCGGAATATTTGAAAGCAGTATCGGTGAATGCGAGGAAATTTTGGGCGATATTGCTACGCAGCTGGATCATATCGCTATGGATACATCTCTCACGGACGAAGAGCGAAAGATTAAACTGGAGCAGATGGCAGATAACGAAGTCCGCAGACTGCAGGAGATGAACCGCCTGGAGGAAGAAGAAAAGGAATTCTTCGGATTTGATCTGTCTGAGTATATGACTTCTCAGGAGATTCACAATGCAGAGAATCCTTGGCTGACACAGAAAAGCCTTCAGATCCTGATTGAGCAATACCTATTTAGAAAGCTGGGGCAGGGAAGTTACATCCTGGGTGAAGGCGATGTAAAGCAACTGAGATTGTCTGCAGCTGCGAGAGCGGAGCTCCGGGATGATTTCAGGAAGCTTCCAAGCGGACGAAATGCAGCCCGTCAGGCGTGGAATGTATATCTGAAGGGTAAGGCTCCGATTCATCCGATTACTTTTGATTCGGAAACTGCCGAGAAGAAGAGGGATACATTCTTTATCACGGCAATGCATCCGCTTGCAAAGCAGGCGGCGGCTTATTTTGCGTCTAATGAGCAGGCATATATCCGGCTTCAATACGCGACAGAGGATCTGCCGAGTGGAGATTATCATTTCTCTGTTTATGCATGGAGTTATGTGGGCATCAATCCGCACTTCAGACTTGTCGTTGTCTGTGATGACGACGTGATTGCCGCAGAGCTTCCAGAGATTCTTCAGGAATCCCAGAGCGGTGCTGCTGCGGTCAAGATGGATCCGTCTGATTGGGATGCGCTTGAAAAGAAACAGGTAAAATTGTGGATGGATGAGAAGGCCGCTGAAATCAAAGAGGCTGAAAACACGTCCACATTCAAGATAGAAAGTTTGTCAAATAATTTCAGGAATCGAAAGAGATCCCTGGAACAGAAAATACAGGATACCAGCAGCGAAAGTATCCGGAGAATGTATACCAGTGAGCTGGAATCCGCTACTGAAAGCTATGAGCTTAAGGTGGAAGAGATCAGGAAAAAGGTTGACCAGACAGATATCCATACGACGTTGATTGCTAATGGAATTCTGAATGTGGTCAACTAAAGGCACACTACGCAGGAGGTGTCGATAATGGCAAAGATGGCGATTGCTGCTCAGGTTTTGCAGCGCCAGGATAAAGACGGTATGCTTCGCCGTGCACTGGAGAGAATTATCCAGCTGTATACGGATAAATCGCATTTTGTTTATGAGCTTCTTCAGAATGCGGAAGATGCAGGGGCATCGAGGATAAAATTTGAGCAGTATTTGGACAGACTAGTAGTTCTGCATGATGGGCATCCTTTTTCAATGGATAACCTTCAGGGACTCTGTGATATCGGAAAGTCCGATAAGACAGATGATCTTAATCAGATCGGAGAATTTGGCGTCGGATTCAAATCTGTTTTCGGTATTTGCGAGACTGTGCGCCTATACAGTCATCCCAACAAGTCAGATCAGGAAGCCGGTTATCATCAATTTGCTGTTGAAATCAAGGATTTTACACATCCGGTGGATATTGATGATCAGGAAGTGGATCTCGGATATACCACCAAATTTGTTTTTCCCTATAGCGTAGGTTTCACCTTTTCCGGTTTTACGACTGTGGATAAGATGAACGAGGTACTGGCTAAAAGGTTACAGAATCTGGGTATCACAACGCTGCTATTCATGAAGAATCTGCAGTCCATTGATTATAAGATTGATCTTCCGAAGCTGAAAACAAGCGGATCCTATTTGCTGGATAAGGTTCAGATCAATAATCACTGTTCATTGGTTTCTGCTATCGGTGAAACGGGAACAAAAAAGAAAATGAAGAGATTTCATATCTTGTTTTCTCACGTGCTGTCACAGGTATTCAAGCCGGACGGACGATAGATATAGCGTTTGCAGTTACGGTTGATGAAAAGGGAGAATATAATTTCACGCCGTCAAAATCACCGTATATTTCGGTGTACTTTCCGACAGAGACGGAGAGTAAGCTGAAGTTTATTGTTCAGGGCCCATATCGCACTACGCCAAACAGAAGCAGTGTTCCGGCAGATGATAAGGATAATATCGACCTGGCTGAACAGACAGCGGCATTGCTGCGGGATAGCGTGATTGAGCTTCGGGATTCAGGAAAGCTGAACTTTAGTTTTTTGAATATCCTTCCGGTAGACAGCGAAGTCTTCTATAATGCGCCGCTGTTTGAGTGCATGTTTTCAGAGACAGAAGACATGATGACCGAAGAGGCGCTGTTATTATGTAAGGATGGAACCTATGCTACAGCGGATTCTGTGAAGATCGCCAGAGGTTCTGATTTTGCCGAAGTTCTGTCTGAGGAATTACTGACCGAGTTGCTGGATGACGGAACAGAGTACCATTGGCTCCCGACATTTCTTACAGAGACCAATAAGACTTATAAGACGTTATATGAGTTCCTGACGGATGTTCTTGATATCGAGGTAATCAGACCTGAGAATTTAAGGAATGCTTTTAATAATAACCGTGCATTTCTTCCCAGAAGAGACGATGAATGGCTGGTGAAGTTCTATAACATGTACGATTCCGTTGGAGGCGCTTTTGAAAAGAAAAGAGGCGGCTCTAACATGCTGACTGCGGAGATTATAAAGACGTCCAAGGGCACGTTTATAGCTCCATACCGAAAGAGCGATGGAACAGAGCAGAACGCTTTCTATTATCGAGGATATGAGAATGCGTCATATCTTCCGAATCTTTTCCTTCCGAGTGCCAATACTGATGGCATGGATGATATCGCTTTTGTGGATGAGACTATGTTACAAAAGTGCAGGCATTTCTTTACGGAAATTTTGAACCTGCAGAAGCCGAACGAATATGAGTTCTTCATCCGTGATTTCAAGAGAAGATATGAAGGTGGCATGGCTATTTCAGACGATCAGCATATCACCGATCTTAAGAGACTGTTGCATTATCGGGGCAATAGTGATTACCGTGATGAAGTTAATAATCTGCTGAAGAAATATCTGAAGGTCAGATGTATTAAAGACGGGAAAAAGGTCTATGCAAATCCGAGTAAAGAGAAGGTGTTCTTTTCCGTCAACTCTGATGGGATGAGCATAGAACAGTATTATTCGCATATAATCAGCTATCCCTATGTGGATGTCGATTTCTACAAGATTGAGGATGTTGATACAGAGATGCTTACATCGTTGGGGATATCGGAAGAAGTTGGAACCGGGATAGATAAGACAAATGGGGAATACTATACCGGAAATCCAGGAAGGCAGCCGGAGTGGACAACTTATCAGAACTTCCGCTGGAAGCTGAGTCTGGACAAGCTGGATGCGGTTCTTGAATATATATCAAGTCACCCGAAGTCACCAGATTCCATGGCAAAGTCCAGTTTCATTTTTAGATTCCTTCAGAATCATGAAAATATGCTGTTTGGTACGGTGTATGTGGGTGGTAGTGCCCCGAATATTCCGAATACATATTCTGATATCGTTACAAAGCTCCGCCAAGATGGACCGAAGCACCAGTATTATGGGATGAAGTGGAATGGCAAATGGCTTTTCACGGAGTCAGGGGAACTGGTATCACAGAAAGAGATCACGAAGCGGGATCTGCATCCACAGCTTTATGGAGATGTGAGACCGGAATCTGATCTTTATGAAATTCTGGGATTTACCAAGAGTGAAGAAGATCAGCTGGAAGAGGCGGCAAAAGACTATGATCAGCTGGATGATGAGACAAAGGAACAGTTCTTTGAGATTGAGCTGAGACGAAGATTTGGAATATCCATCACGGATCTTGAGGAAAATTACGGATCCGGTGCTGGATCAGGAGGCGCTGCACCGGTATATACCCCGCAGGATACTTTTGAATTTCCTTCTGCTAAGGTGAAAAACTGGGATTCATTACGTAAACATGCGGCAGAAGTGCTGGTGTTCGCCAGCCCTGTGAAATATGAGTATAAAGTCAGAAAAATCCGTGTCAGCAAGCCTGATAGTGAGATAGATGCATATCTCCGTAGTATGTACCGTGTTGAAGGTTCTTATAAATATGCCTGTCAGATGTGTCACGAACCGGTGGTATCGTTTGAGAAATGCCAGCTGTCTACAGGCATGGAGAAAGAACTGGATGCCATGTATTTGTGCATGTGCCCGAACTGCGCATCCGAGTACCGGAGAATGCGATCCGATGAATATGATTTACAGGAATTCCTGGATGAGATTACATATCTGGAAGAGCAGGATATAAATTCGCGTGATCCGGTGAAGATAGATTTTGGGAATGAATCCATCTGGTTCACACAGACACACATTGCGGAGATCCGGGAGCTGATGGCGCTGAAGGACGCAGCGGATGAATATGTGGAACCTTCATCTTCATCTAAACAAAAGAAGTCGGAACCGGTGAAGGAATCGGAGGATGATTATGAAGACGATGAAGCAGAGGATGTTGCATCAGAGCCGGAGGAAGATACAGAGGCTGAAGTTGTAGTTGAAGGTACAGACGTTTATAAGGAATATATCGGGAAACGGGTACTACACAAGTCGGTGGGTTACGGAACCGTAAAGAGCTGTGACGGCAAGTATTTAGGCATTGAGTTTGATGAAGGACCAAAAGCCGGGAAAGTAGTCAATTATTCTCTGGAGGCATGTTTATCCAAGGGGTTGATACAGATTGTTTAAGGTTCGGAGGGTTGCGTTTTGATACAACATTTGTCAATCAGAGTACCTTGGCACGATCACGGATGGGATGGAACCATCTGTCAAGATCCGTGCGGAAATACAGCTTGTCTAAAGCTTAATGGTATTCTGGAAGGGAAAAAGAAGATGCTGAGCAGGCGATATGCGGACAGTGCATTGCAGGACATGAGAATGATATTCCGTGTCTTAGTGAAGGTGCTGCCTTTATGTCGAGTCAACAATTCGTAGCCGTAAGTACACACCCATATGTTGAATATGGTTACGAGGAATATCAGCACTTTCAACCTACAGAAAATGTATATCCGCCTTACTCGTTACCGGCGCGTCCTTTTGCATGGCTTTTGAAAAAATCTATGCATGATTTGAATCTTAAATATGATCTGCAGATCGATGAAGAAGTAGAGACAAACTGGCCGCGAGGAAAGAACTGGCTCCAGATGGGAGAAAGTCATCAGGCGGTCTTCGATTATTTTTATAAAAATGTGGTACCGGATCAGTCTTTATGTCTGATTTATGCAAAGCAGGTTCCATTCATAGAGGAAGTGGGAAGAGTTATCATTGGCATAGGCCATGTAAAGAATATCTCTATGCCTGTTGAACATAAGCGGAATAAAAAGAGCGGCATAAAATCAATGCTGTGGGAAACACATATCAGTCATTCTATCAGGGAAGATCATAAGGATGGTTTCCTGATTCCGTATGACAAGATTCTGAAATATGCGGAAGAGAATCCTGATTTTGATTTGAAGTCTGTATGTGTTATGGCTCCAGCTGATGCGTTTGATGAGTTTTCGTATGCGACGGAGCATGTGACTTATGATGCGGTCATTGAAGTTCTGCTGTCATGCTATAAAGCATTCCGAATTATTGATGATATCCTTGATGAGGATTATTCTGATGTCCTGCGATGGATAGATGCATGTTTGAATGAAGTGTGGGATGAACGTGGAGCTTTTCCGGGTTTAGGATCAATGCTGTGTGCCACCAAGGTGAAGTATGGAATCCTTGTGGCGAAGGAAATAACAGAAAAGGCTGGAGATAACGACATATGGGAAGTGGTGGATCAGGTATTTAATAATCCGGGCTCCATTCTCAGTGCTTCACTTGCAGCAGAAATCGATGATTTCACCTGTAAGATGTGGAATAAGATGACAGATGAGAGAAAGCAACTTTTTAAGCTGTTGTCACGATTTGATCTTACCATTAAACAGGCGGAAGTGTTATTTCAGCAGAATCAGAGAAGCAAAGAAGATATACTTTTGACTGATGCAGAGATCATCGCAAATCCATATCTTCTTTATGAAGGAATAAGACTTAAACGAGAAGATTTGGTTATTTCAGTTAAAAGAATTGATCGTGCAGTCTTTCCTGTAGAGTCAATACGCACGCAATACCCATTAGAAGCTCCGACTGCACTTACGGCAGATAATGATGTGCGAAGAGTCAGAGCGTTAGCTGTTTATGCGCTTGAACAGGCAGCTGAGATAGCAGAAGAAATGGGATGTTCTGCAGGTCTTGTTCATAAATTAATTAGTGAACAAGGGGATATGTAAAAAGTAATGATTTACGAAATAAAACCAGCATATAAAAACAGGTTTATAAAGAAAATCAGAAAAGTGCCAACGAACACTTGACACAAACAAGGCAGTTTTCGGACTGTTTTTTTTGTGTGCATTGTGATAAAATTGATTTTAAGGACGGAGGTACATTATGAAGATTAAAATAGATTTTTTAGTGAGAAAATCATAGAGGCAATCAGTGCTGGAATATATTAGGTGTCAGTAAGACATAATGGCAAAGAAGAAATTTTATATATTGGAGAATCCGTGTTTGTGCTTGTGCGTTGCGGAGCACATTTGTTTGAACTTAAGAAGACCCCTGAGTATTTCGGATTTAACGATGAAACGATAAACAATGAGAAGATTATTTTAAAATTTGAACTGCTTGAAGCTGTTGATAATATGGCTGATAGGAAGCGTAAGGAAAAAGAAATGATACAAGAAAAGAATCCTATGTTGCAAAACGGAATCAGCAACAGAATGAAATCAGTAGAAGAAAAAATACAGGCACTTACTACTTTTTAGAAGGAGAATAAATGGCAGAGAAGAGAGCAATCAGTACTTACATGACGAGGTATGATAAAGCACATAAAAAATTTATGGATAAGCTGAATGTTTTAAAAGATAATGTGAATCACGGATATGATTCATTGAAAGCAGTACATAAACAGACAATAGATTCATCCGTCAGTTTTCAAGAAACCGTGGATAAAGGACAGGAAGTTGAACGCAAGGCACTTTATGACATAATAAGCAAATCTGAAAATGAAACACGGATAAAAGAGGCATATGGCAGACTTGCAGAACTTGACCGTATTAAGGAACAAGTAATAAACGAGCATAATGAATTTTTGAAAGATGAGCGTGAAAAAACCGATAAAAATATTGTAGGCGGTATGATTTTGATTGCTGTTTCAGCAGGACTTATTTCTAATAAACAGGTAAGGCAGATGAGTGGGAAAGTCATTAGCTCTGTTGGTAAGAGTCTGCTTCGGTTAAAAGAATAGAAAAAGCGGTGTATTAGTATAAAGATTTTTAAATAACTAGACTATATTTTCGTTCCTAAATATCAACTGATGGAGGCGTTGTACTTATGGGAAGAAAATCAAGTATTATCAATCTTACTTCAGAAGACCGAGAGTACCTCAAAACACAAACTCGTGCCCGCACTATTCAAGCTCAAACTGTAAATCGTTCCCGCATCCTGCTTTTGCAAGCAGATGGCTGCTCTACTGACGACATTGCCGATAAAGTCGGAGTCAACCGCAAGAGTGTCATGCTCTGCTTGAAAAAATATGAAGAAGGCGGCTTGGAAAACGCTTTGTTTGAAGCCCCAGGTCGTGGGCGCAACGCCGAAATCACGGATGATGAAAAAGCATGGATTATAAATATTACCTGCCAGAAACCAATTGATTTTGGTTATGCAGCAGAAACTTGGAATTATAAACGCCTATTCCCACCGGCCGGAAAACAACCCGTTTGCTTCGAAGATTATCTGCGGAGAATGCAATAAAGTGTTTGCACGGAAAGGTTGGCGAAGTAGTACAGGCATTGACCGTAAGGTATGGCAGTGCAGTGAACGGTACAAGGTAAAAGGGGTTATGGGCTGTTTCAACAGCCATGTAGATGAAGAAACGCTGATAAAGGCGTATCTGATGGCGTGGAATGCTCTGGTCGAGAATCGGGAGACGTTTATGGAGCGCTGGAAGGAGCAGATGCAGAGTGAGAATCTGCTGGAAGGGTATCGGGCGGAGAAGTTCATAGGGTATACGGATGGAGCGGAGCTTTTGAAAGAGATGGATACGGACTTCATACTGAAAACGCTGGATCACATCAAGGTTTTTGAGGATGGGACACTGCTGGTGGTGTTCTTGGACGGAATCGAGATTGAATGTAAAAATGAAGAGGAGTAAGAGAAGAGGCCTATTGGGAGTTGCGATTCTTGCTAGGTCTTTTTTCTTGCTCTTTTTCAGATAGTAAAGTGTAGGAGGATGTGGTAAAATAGGGTTATCACTTAAAGAAGGAGTTGCAAAATAGTATGGATAACTATGAAGTGTTAGAAGTGATTCATTCATCAAAAACCAGTGAAACGATTATTTTGAAAGTTAAAGAAAAAAATAAAAGAATATGCGATAAGATTTATGCGTTAAAATTAATTGGATCATTAAATAATAGGTTTCAAAAATTAATATTTAAACGAGAAGTTGATGCTCTTAAAACTTTAAATTCTTGTGATAATATTGTAAAGATAAGAGATTATATGCTAAATGCAGAGTTTAGAGGTAAAAATGACTGGGGTTTAATTTTATTAGATTATGTTGATGGAACAAATCTTGAAGAATTAGATTTAAGTAATTTTTCTCAAATGGAAAAATACGAACTTTGCTTGAAAATATTAAAAGCTATAGAAGAAGCGCATAATAACAATGTTTTACATCGTGATATTAAGCCATCTAATATTATGTATAATTCTGAGACAGGTAAAGTAAAAATTATTGATTTTGGGACAAGTAAGATAAAATCAATAATAGAGCAGGAAACAACGCTACCGTTTTATTCTCCTAATTTTTCTGCGCCAGAGGTAGTTAAAGGGAATAGCACAACGGAAGCTAGTGATATTTATTCATTAGGAGCAATAGTTTTTTATATTTTGTTTAATATGTTGCCAAATGGCACAGAAATGATTTGCCGAACATTAAAAGAATTAGAAATCCCGGGAAATTTAAAAAATCTAATCATTAAGATGGTAGCGGAAGAACCGGAAAATAGGTTTCAAGATGTAGGAACAGTTATTGATGTTTTTGAGGACTTCGTTGGAGAAAATGGTACGCAGAAAGATACATATTTGTGTAGTGTTGATGTTGATAAACTGAGGTATTTGAAGAACGTTTCGTTGATTGAAGCAAATGCTAATATGACTATATTCACAAAATCGTTTTTAAAAGGTCAGTTTAAAGAATGTTCTGCTTTTTATAATTCAAATAAAGATATTTATGTTTTTTCGGGAAAGAAAATAGCGGTTGAATGTGTATATGATGAACAAAATGGATTATTTGTAGTTAGTAAAATTGTGCCTTTATCTGTAGACAGAAGAATTAGCAATCGAAAAAGAGGGTTTGCTATTGAGGGGATAGTTAAATTTATAGAAAGCGGAAGAAACTATTACAATAACAGAAAAATGGGTAATGACAATGAAAAACTGATTATCCAATTTAAAAATAATATAAATAGTAAAAGTGATTTACAAAAACAGGATGAATTATTTGAAGAATTATTTGGAAAGTGGCAAGATGGATTAGATGAGTCCATGAAAAACGAGAAAGAGCGAGTAGGAAGAATCGTTTATTCGGCGTTTAATATACTAGATCAGCAATTGATTTTAACAGTTGAAGAGTATAAAAATAATGATATTGATGGTTTAGAAAATGATAAAAGTTATATCATCGAGGATGTGGACAGTAGAGGCAATGCATTTTATTTTGACATAGGGACTTATCATGGAATAAGCTATGAAGATGATGAAACATTGCTTATTATTGATTTGGATAAGAAAGTGCAGATGGGAAAAGTGCGTCCATTGCTTAGGAAACATTGTCCTGTAATGGAAGATTTTAGAGCGAATATAAGTGCATATAAAAGACAACATTACGCAATTCGTGCATTGCATGATGATAATTATTCATCTAAAAACTTAAAAGATATTTTGCTCAATTTGGATGAGCCGACCTATACTCCATTTTTGCAAAATATTAAATTTAGTAAAGATACTTTAAATTCTTCACAAAAAGAAGCAATAAGAAAAGCATTATACTCAGATAGCATAAGTCTAATACAGGGACCTCCGGGGACAGGAAAAACAACGGTTATAAGAGAAATTGTACAGCAAATTTTGATGCAAATAAATAAATTTGATGATACATCAAGGATTTTGATTGTATCCCAATCACATACTGCTGTAGATAATATTATTGAGGGTTTGGTTGATATAGATGAAGGGAAATTGGATATTATCAGAATTGGTCGTGCTGAGAATATATCATCAAAGGTTGAAGAAACTTGCACTATGAGTGCTATTAGAAAAAAGATGTTTGCAGAGATTAAAGAAAAATCTAACATGTATATTGAGCAACAGAATTTGTTGTATACCAATATCACTGAGCAAAAATTATTGGATAGGTGGGAAAGGATTAAGGATATTCAAACAGATTGGATTAATAGATGCAGTAATTTGGAAACATTAGATTATCAAGTGATAAAAAGTGCAACCATTATTGCTGGAACTTGTGTTGGCTTTTTATCTAATGACTATGTTAAGGAGTTGGATTTTGATTATGTAATTATTGATGAAGCGGCAAAAGCGACAACACCAGAATTATTGGTGTCAATTATTAAATCTAAGAAGATTGTATTGGTAGGAGATCAAAATCAATTACCAGCATATGCCGATCAAGACTTATCTCCGATAATAGCAAAGTTGACAAAAGAACCCAAATATAGATTATTTGACTTATTGTTTGAGTTGTTGCCGGATACACATAAACAAATTTTGACAGTACAATATAGAATGCGAAGAAATATTGGGAATTTGATTAGTCAAGTATTTTATGAAGGGAAAATTGCAACAGAGGTTGATGATAAAAAACGCATACATCCAATAAAAAGATTTGCAGGGAAATCTATTATTTGGATTGATACTTCAATGATGGATAGAAAAGACGAAAGTAGGCGTAAGGGCGGTTCCTATTGCAATTATGTGGAGAACACTTTGATTAAGAAACTGTTGGAAAGTTTTAAAAATGAAGGAGTGCTTTCAAGCTTAGATATTGGTATTATTACGGGGTACAGAGGTCAAAAAGACTTAATTAGAAAATCCGTAAATAACAGTGGGTATGACAGAATTGCAACAGGGATTGATATTAATACACTTGATGCATTTCAAGGTAGAGAAAATGATGTTATCATATACAGTACAGTTAGAACTAGAAATTCAATTGGTTTTCAAAAAGAAAAGGAAAGGGTTAATGTAGCGTTCTCAAGAGCAAAAAATTTGCTTATTATTTGCGGAGACATGGATTTCTTTTATAAATTTGATGATCCGGATAATAAATTTGTTGAAATTATTGATTATATTTGTGAACATGAAGAAGAGTGCCTTGTTATACCGGGAGGTGAAATATAATGGACAAGTTAATTGAAAGCATGTCGAATATTAATGTACGAAAGAACGATGGATATCTTTTTGTAAAGCGGGAGGAAATCTATGTTCCTATAATGAAAACCGTATTATCAATTACCAAGCGTTCATTTTACTCGCTTCCGTTATTAGATGAGATAGTATTACGTTTAATAAATGAGGGAGTTCAAGAAATAGACGAATTGGTAAATGTACTGGGAATTGACAGAAAATTATTAGAAGTAACGCTGGCTGATTTGAGTGTAAAAGATATAATCTATTGTACGACAAATCGATGTAGTCTGTTGACTAAAGGGAAACAGGCTTTACAAGAATTAAGGACTATACAAAGGAAGAAAGATACAGTTAAAAATGTTTATCTGGATCCCATTAACAAGAAAATTATTCTTGAGTACGAAAACTATCAATTTGTTGATAAGGCAAATGTTAATGATAAGAAGCTGGATGTGGATTTTGAGGTAAATGATGTAGAAATATTTAAGGAGAATATTGATAGTGTAAATAAAATTTTCCTTGATGAAATGAATATTTATAATGACAAAACCAAGAGTGATCCAGATGAGCTACTAAGCATAGACAGTATAGAGAATGTTTATGTGAAATTTGTTCGGATTCCTATATATATTTATGTCAGTTCAGAAGGAATTGATATAGATATTATGGCTGTTAATATAAAGAATGATTCTTTGCTACTTTTATTTAAAAGCGAAATAATAGAGCAAATTAGGAAGAAGAAAGTTTTGAAGAATACTTTTGTTAAATACGGTTTAAGAAAAACATTTTTAGGAATTGATTTAGAAGAAAATGAAAATATAAAAAATGATTTGCAGAAATATAGAAGAAATAAAGGAAATAGGGATGAATTAGAACCAATAATTGAAAAAGAAATTTTATCAGATAGAAAGTTATTAGATGAAGAATTTGAGATTTTAATAAAATATTTTGCTGATAAGTGCGAGAACTTTCGGATTAATACTTATCATTTGGATGATTGGGCAAAAAGTGAATGGTGTGGTAAAGTTTTGTCAGTCCTTTATAGTAAAAAGTTATTAAGCATAGGGTATGCGGAGTGCTATGATTTTAGAAAAGCACTTTCTATTATTCGAAGAACTATGCCAGAATGTTCAAGAGATAAGATTGTTCAAATAAGGACGGATTGTTATTTTTCGATAGTATTTGATGAAAAATATATAATAACGGGAGTACCAAAAGATATAGTGATTATGGATAGGAATACCCATATTCATAAAGTTGAGTTCTATTTGCAAATAATATAATACGTATGTTGATTTTAAGGGGGGGGGTAAATGTTATCCCACAAAGTGAGAAATAAACATTTTGGCAAAAGACGTGAGTTTCGCTATTTAGTATAAGAAATAGCTTTCACCGCATATGGAAACAGTCTGTCTGCGGACGAGAAAAGTCCAGTAAATTGGAGGGCGTAAAAAATCTTGTGTCTTTAGAAAGTAAATCTTTCTGATAAGAAATAGATATGTAAAACTTTGCTGTCGAGTTTAAGATTCTGTTGTTGTCGAATCTTTCTTTATATTTACAGTATAACCATATGAGAAGATTTTATACACCTTTTTTGATTTTTTTGCATAACAAATAAGACACTGTATTAATTGCTTTTTTGTGGGCTCTGCCCACACCCGACCTCTGGAATAGAATAGGGGAATTCTGGCAATAATACAAATGCCGACGGAATAGAAGGAAGCGGGAATGGCGAGTCTTTAGGACAACACCATTCCTGCTTTTCTTTTTACAGGTAATTGGTAATCCGTTCTCCATACAATACAATCAGCTGATTCAGCAGACAGTGAAACAGTTTTTCATACGTTGTCAGCGCTGCAGAGATTATGTTAGGTGACCTGTTGCAAACAGCCACTTTCCGCGGCCAGCAGGGCCGCATTTCCCGGCCAGTCAGGGCCATATTAAGCGGCCAGTTTTAGAGATCGGCAGGGCAGAGAGGGTTCCGCCCTGCTAATCAGTAGTGATCGTTATTCCAGAAGGCTATGCCTTCTCAATCAGTACGGTAAACCCTGTAGTCAGCCTGCGCCGGATTCCGTCAAGCTTGCCGTAGCATTCTTTCTCAGCACTCAGCTGGTTTCCACATTCATCCGGAGAATACTGGCAGGTGAAGAGGGTGGATGTCCCAAGGTCATCCCGCAGTTTAATGAGATGGTACAGGATCTTGATCCCTTCCTCGGAGTATCGGCTGATAGCGAAGTCATCAATGAACAGCAGCTGGATCCGTGCATAGTACCTGATCCTCTTGCGGTACTTGTTCAGATCTTCCTGCCGGTTGAGGACGATCAGTTCGTCCAGCAGATCGCTATAGTCTACAAACTTGCAGCGGTAATTGTGCCTGCATGCCTCTACACAACAGGCAGACAGGAAATAGGACTTGCCTGCGCCAGTGACTCCATAGATCCCTACATTCTGCCGGTTCTCAGCGAAGTGGAATTCCAGGACCTGTTCAACAGTGGCATCATTATAGATGCGACCGTTACCGGTTTTCAGGCTCTCAGCCACAGCCCCCTTATTGATCAGGCTGCTGAGCCGCAGGTTGGTTTCAAACCGCTTGTTGAGGGTTTTTATGTACTGAGGTTCCAGGACCTCACGCAGGAGCTGCAAAGCAGTATAGTTGCCGAATTCCGGGCTTTCAGACAGTTGCGCAAAACGCTGGGCGGCTGCCGGCAGGGCCAGTGTGTCCAACATCTCATAGATATCGTTGGTTTCACTCTTCATAGCCGCCCTCCGTTTCCTGACGCTTTAACAGGTTCCTAAGGGAATACTTGCTGTCGTCATCTTTGTAAGTGCCAGATATGGCAGCCGAAACATCTGTATTGCTTTCACTCTGTGGCGCAGGATGCGGTAAGGGCTCCTTATGGTAAGTTGAGATCGTGTTACAGATATAGGAGTAATTGCACTTTCCAGCTAAAACCGCGTCTTTACAACAGCGTTCCAGAGCTTCCGACGAGTACTTTTCCGCGTAACGCAGGATGCCAAAGCAGCTTCGGAATGACTGTACCGGATAAGCGTATTTCCGGATGACTGCATCGATCAATGCGCGGGTGCTGGGGCCAACAGCGGATGCTTTCTGCTGGAAATAAGGCACCGTCCAATAGCCGTAGTCTTTGTATTCGGCGGGCATATCGGAGGGGATGATCACCCAGTCTTTTGGCGTGTAGCTGCGTTTATGCGTACGGATGAGATCACCGTGTTTATTATAGACATAGATTTCTTTTTCTCCTGCCCGGATCTCAAGTTCCTGTCGCAGATATTTCCGGGGCATGCTATAATGGACCTTGTCGAAGGTGAAGGAGAAATCTTGTGCTACTTTAACGGTCTTTCGTTCCAGGTATTCAAAGCGGTTGGGCGGAAGGGGCAGAAGAGACTCCTTCTCTTCTGTTGTAAAGAGATCGTACCGGGAATAAGAGAGCCCTTCAAAGGGTTTCCGATTTTCAGCGGCCACTTTCTCCATCAGGACGCGGTTTAAGTCATCCAGTGAATAAAAGACCATATCCTCCATGTCCATAAGGATATGCATGGTAATGATCTTTACATGGCCCTCTACCACCGGTTTCCATCGGGGTGATTTTACCTTGGCCGGGGTTAAAACCGTATTGTTGTGTTCCGCCCACGCCTGGAAGTCTTTATTCAGGACAGGGCTGATCCAGTCCTTGTTCCGGGAAACCGCCACCTTGCAGTTATCCGGGGTAACCGTCGGAGTCACGCCGCCAAAATAGGCCAGCGCATTATTGTTCACCCGGATCCAGTTCCGGATATCGCATTCCGTCATGCCTTCGGCATAAAAGTAATCACTGTAGGTGAGGGCAGCGATAAAGATGGTGACCTTTGTGGCCTCTTCCGGATTCCGGCGGTTATGCAGATAAAGCTGCTTACCGGCGTAATCCAGTTCGAGATTGACGCCGGGATAACGCTGGATGTGGAAGGTCAGCTGTTTGGAATCAGCCCATTCGCTGTAACGCCTGCAGTACTGGCGATAACTCATTGGCTTCTTTCCATCTACGACACCTATGGCATTGTATTTCTGCCACAGATGCTTCAGGGTCTCCCCTTTGCGGGCCATAGCCTTGTAGACAGCTTCCTTGTTAAAATCCCGGTAGAGGAACTGATCCGCCGATACACCTGGCTTTTTATAGAGCAGGCCCTCGATGTATTTCATTCGTGACATCTGCTGGTAAAGGGTACGAGAGTTCCGGGTTTTCTCTGAAACGCTTCAGGAACTCGTTAACAGTTGTTTTGCTACAGTCGCCACAGCTTTCGGCGATCTCGCGGCCGCTGAGATGGTTCACAAAGTGAAGTCTCAACACTTTTTTGTAGTCCATAATGGAACCTCCAGTTATGATATTTCCCCTTGAATAGGAGATGTTTATATTATAACTGGAAATTTGGGCCGTTTAATGTGTCCCTGGCTGGCCTCCAATTAAGTCACAGAGTGGCCGCAGAATATGGCACAGGTGGCCGTTTGGGCTGGCAATCTGCACCTGTCCGGTGTATCCAAAATATTCATAATCACCAGACGGACTGACATGCGGAAAAGCTTTGATGGTCTCATGGGGATCATCCGTGATACTTATGAACTTGACCCTTATGCAAATGTGGTTTATCTTTTCTGTGGAATGTTTATGATAAGATAAAAATACCCAAAATGATCGTTAAAATTTCCCAGTTTAAGCATGGGAATTCCACACTTTGAGCGTGTGTGTATTGCACACAGAAATCAATCAAAGTATCCTTCTTCTGTATAGTACGCAGGATGGAGGAAGAAAGGAAATGCTTAACATGGCACAAATCAATCACATACGGGATCTGGGGGCAGCCGGGTATTCTGTCTCAAAGATCCACAAACTTACAGGAGTGGATCGCAAGACGATCCGGAAATACCTTGACATGGAGGATTTTTCACCCGAAATGCCCTCCAGGGAATCCCGCCCGTCCATTCTCGATCCCTTAAAGCCTGTGATAGACGGCTGGCTTGAGGAAGATAAGAACAACTGGTATAAACAGCGGCATACTGCAAAGAGGGTCTTTGACCGGCTCAGGACAGAATACGGCTTTGACGGGAGTTATTCCATTGTGCAGCGGTATGTCCGGTCCGTGCGCGGCAGGCAGCTTAGGCAGCGTGCCAGCCAGGAACTGGTCTGGGAACCCGGTACCGCGCAGGCTGATTTTGGCGAGGCCGACTTCATGGAAAACGGGATGGTGGTACGTAAAAAATACCTGGTCCTGTCCTTCCCGTTCAGCAACGCAGCTATTGCCAGGTATTCGGCGGCGAGACTGCGGAGTGCGCCTGCCAGGGCCTGGAAGACATCTTCTATTATATCGGGGGGCGTCCCAAGGACGATCGTTTTTGACAATGCGACCGGCATTGGCAGGAAGCTATGCGGCATAGTCCATGAATCAGCGCTGTTTGCAAAATTCCGGGCGCACCACCACTTTGAGGCCCGTTTCTGCAACCCCCGTTCCGGCTGGGAAAAAGGAAACGTGGAACGCAAGGTGGGATATGACCGCAGCAACCTGTTCGTCCCCATACAGCCCTTTGATGACATCGAAGCCTATAACCGCAGACTTCTCGGGGCACATGAGACAAAAGCCAGCGAACTGCATTATAAAAAAGGGATACGGATCAGCGAACTGTTTGAACAGGACCGGTCAGCACTTTACCCGCTCCCTCACAGCCGTTTTGCAGTCTGCCGGTACGAATACCTCCCGGCGGACGGATATGGGAAAGTGCGCGTTGACGGGGAACATTATTACTCGACCCGCCCCGAATACGCAGGGAGGCGGGACATCCTGGTCGGCATCATGGCCCACTACATTGACATATATGATACGGAAAACTGCCTCCTGGTACGCCACAGGCGGCAGTATGGAGAAGGCCGGACGGACCTTTCCGACTACTCCATGACGGTTTCCATGCTGCTGCATAAACCCGGCTCGTGGCGTAACAGCGGCGTCCGCCTGGAAATGCCCGATCCATTGCGGGAGTATATGGACCATCTTGAAAAGCCGGAGCTCAAAAGCTGCCCCGGGCTGTTGGATGAACTGTCAGGGCGTTACGGGTTCTACCCGGCAATCGACGCAATGGGGCGTTCCATACATGGCGGCAGGATCAGCGCATGTGATGCCGAACTCATCTGCCAGCGTATCGTTACCTATTGCATTGATACCCCGCCGGAAGAAGGGCCGGACCTGGGCGAATATGATGCCGCTTTCCTGGCACAGGCCCAGGGGGGAGGTGCGGCATGAGGGTGACACAGAAAAGGGAAGATATCAATGTACGCATCCGGGCAGCCGCCAGGAAGCTGTACCTGTCCGGCGCCCTTGGCGATCTCTGTGAAAGCAGGGGCACGATACAGCAGGCGCAGTTTATGCTGGAGGCGCTTGAGAACGAGGTGCTGCTCCGGGAAGAAAACGCCCGCAAACGCCTGATCCGCCGCGCCTGTTTTCCGGCAGTGAAATCTTTTGCCGGGTACGATTACAGCCACGTCACGCTTCCGCCGGCCATGTGCCGCGCAGGGCTTGAGGAGGCATCGTTTGTCAGGGAAAAGCAGAACCTTGTGCTGTATGGCCCTGTCGGCACCGGGAAAACGCACATGGCGATCGCAGCAGGAATGGAAGCATGCCGCCGCGGCTGCAGGACAAAGTTTTACACCGTTACGGAGCTGGTTTTGTCGCTGTCCTCAGTCAAACGGGACGGGACGCTGAACCGTCTCCAGAAAGAGCTGGCCGCATTGGACCTCCTGATCCTGGATGAATGGGGGTATGTGCCGGTTGACCGGGAAGGGGCACAGCTGCTGTTCCGTGTCATAGCGGACAGTTATGAACAGAAGAGCCTGATCCTGACAACGAACCTTGAATTCTCCAAATGGGGCGGCGTATTTACCGATGACCAGATGGCAGCTGCGATGATTGACCGCCTGGTCCACCATGGGCATCTGTTTCTGTTCGATGGAAAAAGCTACCGTATGGAACATGCACTTATGGGGCAGGGCCAACAGGGGACGTGAAGGGAAATACAGGGCAGTCATAAGCAAAACTTACGTCAGGCAGTTTTCCGGTAGGTATATACCTGCCGGAAGGGAGGAAAATATGGACTGGATAGAAAGCATAGAAGCGCGCAACAGGAAACAGGCAAAATACGATAAGGAGAACACGGTAGGAATATATATGAAGCTTAACATCCATACGGATCGCGATATCATCCGGTGGTTTTGGGGTCAGCCCTCCAAACAGGGTGCAATAAAACGACTGATCCGTGAAGAAATCGCAAGACAATCTTCAGATGGCATTAATCACTGAAAAAGGCATACCACGCTCAAACTGGGGAATTCCCCAGACGAAAGTGGGGAATTCTGACGATTTTTTTGAGGAAAATCTCTTGACAAGAAACAATCCCACCAGAAGGCGGTGATCATAGGATTGGAGTTACGCCAGGCATTTACAGGGGGCCGCAGGTCTTCTTCTGAAACACCCATTTCCAAGGAACCCATTGATTTCAAGGCACCGACACTACCGCCGTATCCGAGGGCGAGTTACACAATCTTCCCCTTCTGACGAAGATGGTTGTTGATGCCTGCCTCTTATTCCATGAACCTGTCGGATGTGGAGGTGGACAGCGGAGGGGTGACGAAAGCAGGAACTACGCAGAGGAATGTGGTGAGAGAAGGCGTGGTTCAAATCGGCGTGACCTTCCGGGTATTGAAGAAGTGGCTGAATAAGTTTTCGGCATATAAGAAGCTCGCAAGTATCACGGTGGGATATCTGGATACAGAGACCATGAATATCGTGGATACGCAGATGTATATTGACGGGTATCAGGTGAAGTTGGTTTCGGATACATTGTATGGATCGCTCTGAGAGGTGCCCTTCACACTGAAAGAGTTCTGATTGCAAATTATATAGTGAAAAAAATGTCACTTTGTGGTATCATGGTGTCACTTTGAGAAGGGGAGGGACATCATGAATCTGGGAAAAGAAACGGAAACTCTTGAATTTAAGAAGACAACTGGTGAAATGAAAGAAGCAATGGTTTCGATTTCATCAATTTTAAATAAACATGGTATAGGTACGTTGTATTTTGGGGTAAAACCAAGCGGTGATGTTATTGGACAGGATGTCTCAGAGTCATCATTAAGGGATGTCTCCAGAGCAGTATATGAGAATATCAGACCTCAAATATATCCTGTTATTGAAGAGGTTGTGCTGGATCACAAACATTTGATAAAAGTAGAGTTTAGTGGCGAAAATGCCCCATATTCTGCAGCAGGAAGATACTATCTGAGAACGGCTGATGAAGACAGAGAGGTCACACCTGATGAATTAAAGGCTTTCTTTGTTGCTAATAAATATCGGGAATTATGGGAAAAGGGAAAGTCGAATGCAACAGCAAAGCAAATTGATAAGCCAGCAATCAAATCATTTTGGCAAAAAGCTATTTCGGCAGGAAGATTACCTGATGGAAGGTATACATGCCCGATTATTTTGCAAAGATTTGGACTTGTTTGCGATAATCATTTAACAAATGCCGGAGAAATACTTTTCGGAAACACTCGTCCAGTCTCGCTGAAAGCCGGGATATTTGCGACAGATGAGAAGCTGACATTCCTTGATATGAAGCTGTTTGAAGATAATATTTATAATTTGCTGAATATCGCGGAAGAATATATCTTAAAGAATATTCGATGGAGAAGCGAGATAACCGGAACAGAAAGAGAAGAAATTCCAGAAATTCCTGTGGCCGTAATCAGAGAGGTGCTGGCAAATAGTTTCGCACATGCAATATATAATGGCCGGACAATCCATGAGATATGCATTCATCCGGGAATGATTACGGTCTACAGCCCCGGAGAATACGCAAGTAAACATAAGCCGGAGGAATACATAAAGGACAATATCGAATCGGAAATCAGAAACGCTACGATTGCCAAAATTTTGTATTTGAGTAAATCCATAGAGCAGTTTGGCAGTGGATTCAAGAGGATTAACAGCTTGTGTAACGATGCCGGCATCAAATATTCCTATGAGAACAGAGAGAATGGATTTAAGTTTGTCATCTACAGGTCAGAGCTTCAAAGTGACATTCCAAGTGTCACTTTGGATGTCACTTTGAACGGAACGGAGATGGCGGTTCTTGCTATTTTGAAGCAGAAACCAGATTCATCAAGGGATGAAATTGCAGATAAGATTTCCAAAACCGTAAGAACAGTGCAGAGAGCATTGGATTCATTGAGGGATAAAGGCTATATCAGAAGAGTTGGATCGAAACAAAATCCAGTATGGGAAATATTGAAGTGAAATCATGCCGCAAAAGTAAATCATAATAGGATCGGGAGACCGGTCCTTTTTTGATGCCAGAAAGGAGGCGGTCATTTGTATCCGATCAGCAATGCGTTCCTCACAGCAGTGAAGGAGAGTACAAGAAAATATTACTGGACAGGGCGGATTACAACTAAGGGCGGTGTGGTATATGAATTTAATCAAAATGATATGGTAAAAGGCAGCGGATATATCACTTCTCAGTGCTGCGAATCCACAGAGATTGAGTTGGGAACAGTGTATTCGGTAGAGATGGGGATATCGTTTTTTCTGACATTGACCGGTATATACTGGAGGATGCGATTGCCACGCTGTCCTATCATCTGCAGGTGGCAGGCGGTTCTTATGAAGAAGTTCCTATTGGGATCTTCGAGGTTTCCGAGGCGAACCGAAAAGCAAAGTGCCTGGAGATCAAAACCTATGACTACATGGTGCGATTCCTGCCTGGTCTTTTTTCTTGTTCTTTTTCAGATAGTAAAGAGTGGGCGGATGTGGTAAAATAGCATTATTAGATCAAGGGAGGCAGTGAATATGGCAGAACAATTCAAATGGGTAAGCTTCTATATGGAGTTTGCAACGAAACTACTGGAATACAAAACGGACAGGTCGTCTCTGATTGGGACGCTGCAGAAAGTTTATTCCAACATAGGGATGAAACTTCCGAAGCTCGAAAAGGATAATGTTCCAAAAGACATTGATCCATTTACCATCTTTGGATTGTTTAACAAGGGCATCACTGATGCAAAACGTATCAGTATCTTAGGCGGCATTAAGACTTTATTCGAAATAGAAGCGGATGTACCAGATGATTTCTCCGGTATTCCGGTTCTGAACAATATGATGGCTACATTCTATGCATTTGAAGGTGGTGATCGCCGAAAAGATGATGACATTGACAATCTATGGAATGCTTTTGAATCCGCCATCAAATTAGCGGAAAATGACTCTGAAGAGAGCAGAGCTGCATTTATTTCAGCCTATGATCAGGTTAGGTCACAGTTTGCCGTTCGTTGGAATCTGACGATGGGTCTGTACTGGATCAGACCCTATACTTTTATCAGTCTTGATTCACGGAACAGAGAATTTATGAGTAATCCGGACAATATATCTGCCAATGTTGTTGCGGAAATGAAGACTCTGAAATCGGTTCCTGCTGCTGAAAAATATCTTTCTATTTGTGATAAATGCAAGTCTGCAGTAGAATCCGGAGAATACGGGTATACATCATTTCCGGAGCTTTCCTATAAAGCGTGGATCACTTCTGTGGAAAACAGCGAGATGGAGAAAGCGGCTAAGACAGGAAAATCGAATGCTGCTTTTCTTAGATGGTTTAGACCAGTCCTTCAGAGCCTGCGTGATCTGGGAGGATCTGCCACTCCTGAAGATACAAGAAAGAAAATTATTTCAAACGAGAAGCTTTCTGATGAGGAAGTTAATGCTGCCTGTGGAAAGAATAACGTCAACAAGTTTGAGAATGAGGTGGCTTTTGCCAGGAGTTATCTGGTAAAAGCCGGATATATTGATAATAAGGTGTATGGCATCTGGACATTGACGGACAAAGGCCGGACGGTAGAGATGACCGATGAGCTTGCATCTGAGATTTTCAAAAATGGTGTAGCTGATAACGCTGCGAAGAGTAAGGAAAAGAATTCCCTTGGCGATGCTGATGTGGCAACCGTTCACTATTGGTTATATGCACCGGGTGAAGGTGCTTCCATGTGGGAAGATTTTTATTCTGCCGGGATCATGGGACTTGGCTGGGATGAGCTGGGAGATTTGAACACCTATGCCAGCAAGGATGAAATGGCTCAGAAGCTGAGAGACATTCATGGTGGAGATTCATCATATAAGAATTCTGCACATGCAGTATGGCAGTTTGCTCATGACATTAAGCCGGGTGATGTGATTTTTGCCAAGCGCGGACGCAGTGAGATCCTTGGACGCGGAGTAGTAGAATCCGACTATGAATATGACGATAACCATGATGGCGAATATCCGAACCTTCGCAAAGTGAAATGGACTCATAAAGGCAGCTGGCAGAGTGATGAAATGTTTGCTATGAAAACGCTGACCGATGTCACCAACTACACTGATTTTGTTAATAAAATATCCGGGTTCTTCGAGGATGACGAAGAGGATACAAAGGTAATTGCTTATCCGGCGTATTCCGTGGAGGATTTCCTGAATGAAGTATATATGGATGAAAAATCCTATAACAAGCTTGTCGGAGTTCTTGATAGCAAATTGAACATTATCCTGCAGGGGGCTCCTGGAGTAGGAAAGACGTTTGTCGCAAAGCGTCTTGCTTATTCCATTATGGGAGTGAAGGATGTTGAGCGTGTCATGATGGTTCAGTTTCACCAGAGCTACTCTTATGAAGATTTCATCATGGGATTTCGACCGTCAGCTGACGGTTTCGATATCAAGACAGGGGTATTCTATAACTTCTGCAAAAAGGCAGAAAGAGACAGTGATAATAAATATTTCTTCATCATTGATGAGATCAATCGCGGAAACTTAAGCAAGATTTTTGGAGAGCTTTTTATGCTGATTGAGAATGATAAACGTGGAAACAAGAACAAACTTCAGCTGCTCTATCGCGATGAAATGTTTTATGTTCCGGAGAACGTTTATATCATAGGTATGATGAACACAGCGGATCGCAGTCTTGCGATGCTGGATTATGCGCTGCGAAGAAGATTTGCATTTTTTGAGCTTAAACCAGGATTTACGACAGAAGGCTTCCGTGCATACAGGGATGGGTTGGACAATAAGAAGTTTGAGGCGCTTGTAAGCTGCGTACAGAGTCTTAATGAGAAGATTGCGGCTGATGAGTCTCTGGGAGAAGGGTTCTGTATCGGACACAGCTATTTCTGCAACATGGAGCCGGAGGAAGTGACGGATGAGAAGCTTCAGGGAATTGTAGAGTATGAACTGATACCAATGCTAAAAGAGTACTGGTTTGATGAACCATTAAAGGTAAAAGAGTGGAGCGATAACCTGAGGAGTGCTGTTAAGTGATAAGAATTCAGAACATATACTATATGCTTGCCTATGCTTTTCAGGTTCTGAATGAGCAGGGGTATAAGAATATAGCAACAGAGGAATTTGATAATACCGCCGAATTGTGTGCTGCAATCCTGGCAAGAGGAATCAGTACTCAGATTAAGCGCGGCCTTGGGAGGGAGTATATTCCAAAGACAGAGGCTTTATCATCGCTTCGTGGAAAGCTGGCTATTTCTGAATCTATAAAGACACAAACATTCCTGAGTAGGCAGATGATCTGTTCGTATGATGATTTTTCCGTCAATTCTGTAATGAACAGAATCATCAAATCCACAGTCCTTCTTTTGCTCAGAGGGGATATCTCCAGATCCAGGAAAAAGGAACTGAGAAAGCTGATGGTTTTCTTTGAAGATGTGGATGTCATTGATCTGTATTCTGTAAATTGGAATATTCAGTATAACAGAAATAATCAGACATACAGGATGCTGATTTCTATATGTTATCTGGTATTTAAAGGCTTGTTGCAGACGCAGTCAAATGGCACAACGAAGATGATGGATTTTCTTGATGAACAGAGAATGCATCGCCTGTATGAGAAATTCATTCTGGAATATTTCCGTAAAGAGCATCCGGAGCTGACTGCTAATGCATCACAGATACCGTGGCAGTTGGATGATGATTTCGGTGAGATGCTTCCGGTAATGCAGACCGATATAATGCTGACAAAGGATGAGAAGACCCTGATTATTGACGCGAAGTATTACGCGCATACAACACAGCGTCATTATGATAAAAATACGCTTCATTCTGGGAATCTGTATCAGATATTTACTTATGTAAAGAACAAGGAAGCGGAACTGTCTGAGCAACCGCACAAGGTGGCAGGTATGCTCCTTTATGCCAGAACTGACGAGGAAATCTATCCGGAGAAGGAATATCGGATGAGCGGGAATCAGATCGAAGTTAAAACGCTAAATCTGGATGGTGATTTTGATATAATCAAGAGCCAGCTGGATGAAATCGCAGAGAAGTACTTTGGAGGAGCAAAATAGGTGATGATATGCAGGACAGATATGCTGGCGATATCGGCGACTTTGGAAAGATAGGGCTGCTTAAGACATTACAGGCACAAGATTTGTCTGTGGGCGTGAACTGGTATCACGTCAAGCCAATGGACATTGAAAAGAAACCTGATGGTACCTTCAAGCAGGAAGATGGGAAATATCTTATTCCAATTAGGCTATGGACATGTGATGAAACACTGGCAGAAAGCCTTACAAAGATTGCGAAGTCCGATGACCGTTCCATTAACGCAGTGGAAAGAGGGGATTTTGTCTTGAATGCAAGATACTATAATGATCCGGTGACCGCTGCCGGGCGTGACGAATGGCATAAACGGGCTTTAGAAAAATTAAAAGGCGTTGACATTGTGTTTGTAGATCCGGATAACGGAATGCTGGTAAAGTCTATTGGAAAGGAATCTGCAAAGAGTATCAAATATACATTTTACGAAGAGGTTAGGGACTATGTTCAGCAGGGACAGAGTGTACTGATTTACAATCACCGGAGCAGGAAGCAGGAAATACAGTATTTCCATGAGATCTGCAGCAAGCTTCAAAAGGCCACGGGTGTACCGAAGACGGATATACTGAAGATCACTTTTCCGAAATGTTCTGTTAGGGATTATCTCGCTGTACCAGCTTTAGCAGAACATCAAAAAAAGATAGCAGCGGCATTTAAAATTATGGAGCAGGGTATTTGGGGAAAGACAGGCATGTGCCGGATACCGAAATAAGTAATCTGACAAAAATGCGGTTATATGACCGCATTTTCGGACACAAATCTCAAAAAAACGATAGGGTGCATTTGCCTCGGATTTATGATATCCTATGGTAAAACACAGTGATAAATTATCTGCGAAAAACAGGGAGGTGAAATTTGTGCGGGATGCACTGGAGAATATAACTTTATTGCAAAAACGTATGAATGATCTTCAGTTGGAAAATCAGGCGCTAAAGGAGATTCTGGAGCGGTCAGGTATTTCTTATGCAGATGAGCTGAGAAAATATCAGCATCCGGATGGAACAGAATTGCGGGAAGAAAATCAGGGCGGGAGAATTATGCATCCGCCTTGTATTACAGACGAAATGGCTAATAAATTTTATGGGAGGTTCTGGGGGCGACAGGATGTGTACAGTAAGCGTACCGTAAAGAAATCTACGGGAGAAGTCGGGTATTTCCCACAGTGCAATCGTTTCTGGAAAGAGTGTTGCCCAAGGAAGTATGGGAAGAAGATACGTTGTATAGATTGTCCGGACAGAGACTGGACGAAATTAAAAATCGGGCAGATTAAGAGCCATCTGGAAGGGGCAGATCCTTACGGAAATGATGTGATAGGTGTCTACCCATTGCTTCCGAACGGAACCTGCCGCTTTTTGGTGTTTGATTTTGATAATCATGAAAAAGAAGCAGAAAAAAATGATTTTGCCAATAAAGGCGAGACATGGAGGGAAGAAGTAGAAGCGATGCGTCTGATCTGTGAATTGAGTGGGATCGATCCTCTCGTGGAACGTTCGCGTTCCGGAAGAGGTGCTCATGTATGGATTTTTTTCGACGGAGCAGTTCCCGCATCGACAGCCAGAAGATTCGGGAATGCTCTGCTGGAAAAAGGAGCGGAAACCGTAAACCTGAAATCATTTCAATATTATGACCGTATGCTCCCGGCGCAGGACAGCCTGCCGGAAGGCGGCCTGGGAAATCTGATTGCACTGCCCCTTCAGGGGAGAGCGCTGTTGTCAGGAAACAGTGCTTTTGTGGACAAGAATTGGAATGCATACCCGGATCAGTGGAATGTGCTGTGGAGTAAGCCAAGGATTTCTGCTGAATTTATGGAAACTAAGATTCAGGAGTGGACCTCAACCAGTATTTTTTATGTTGAAAGCAGCGAAGATAATGCAGAAACACGGGAAAAACCGTGGAAAAACAGGGCGGGGCTTCTGAAATCAGGCGTAGATGGGAAACTAAGCCTTACGCTATCGGACGGAATTTATGTGGATACGATGAATGTACAACCGGCAGTTCAGAATCAGATACGGAGGATGGCCGCTGTGAGTAATCCGGTTTTTTATAAAAACAAGGCGATGGGGCTTTCAAACTATGATAATGCACGATGGATTTATATGGGGAAAGAGCATCTGAGTGGTTATATAGAAATACCGAGAGGATTGTATGATGAATTGACCAGACAGTGCCGGGAAGCAGGAATCATGTATGAGATTGCGGATGAAAGACAGCCGGGAAGAAGGATAAAAGCTGAGTTTACCGGGCAGCTCCGTCCGGAACAGAAAACGGCGCTAAAAGAAATGCTGCGGTACGATACCGGGATACTAAACGCAGCTACAGCATTTGGAAAAACGGTTGTATGCAGCGCCATAATTGCGGAGAGAAAAGTAAATACACTTATTCTGCTGGAATCTTCGTCGCTGATTGAACAATGGGAAGAGGCACTGAATCGTTTCCTGGAAATACAGGAAGAGCCGCCAGAGTATCAGACAAAAACAGGAAGAACCAGGAGAAGAAAAAGTATTATAGGAAAGCTCCAGGGAGCGCATGATTCCATGACTGGAATGATTGATATTGCTATGGTGGGTTCGCTTTGCAAAAAGGGAGAGTTCCATGAAAAGCTCAATGATTATGGAATGGTGCTGGTGGATGAATGTCATCATGCGGCTTCTAATACGATGGCGAATATCCTGAATCAGGTAAATGCCCGTTATGTGTATGGCGTGACTGCCACGCCGATGCGCGGCGACGGGCTGGAAAAGATTACTTATATGCTGCTTGGACCGATCAGATATCGCTATACGGCAAAGGATAAAGCCGAAGCACAGGGGATAGCGCATCTCGTGTTTCCGAGATTTACAAAAGCGGTGGCGCCGAGAGGGCAAAAGGAGAAAATGCATCCGAACGAAGCATATGAGCTGATTCGAAATAATGATGCGAGGGATCAGCAGATAATAGATGATATCCGAAAATGCGTACAGACCAGAAGGACGCCGGTGGTATTGTCTCGGTACAAAGATCACGCGTTAAAAATGTATGAGAGGCTTCAGACGTATGCAGACCATGTGTTTCTGATGACCGGAAATAATTCGAAAAGGGAACATCGGCAAATCCGGTTGCAGATGCAGCAGGTTCCGGATGACGAAACACTGATTCTGATAGCCACAGGGAGTTTGATTGGCGAAGGATTTGATTATCCCCGTCTGGACACTTTGATCATGGCGACTCCCATATCTTTCCGCAGCGTAGTGGAACAGTATGCGGGGAGGCTTAACCGTGATTATGAAGGAAAGAAAAACGTGATTGTTTATGATTATGTAGACAGTCATATTCCGATGTTTGACGATATGTATGCGAAACGTCTGCGGGCGTATAAGCAGATGGGCTACGCAGTCGCGGCGGAAGCAAACGCCGGAGTACAACCGATGAATGCCATTTATGACTTTGAAAATTATAAAGAGAGCTATGAGAAAGATTTACTTAGTGCTGTACGCAGTGTTGTCATATCCAGCCCGGCTATCAGCGGTACAAAAATAAATACGCTCATTAAGCTTCTGCGGGAACGTCAGACGATGGGAGTAAGGATTACGGTTGTTACCTGGTCGCCAGATGTATATGGCTATGGTAAGGTGGATTATTGGATGCAGCTTCATGAAGAAATGCGTATGGCGGGGATTTATGTGGAGCAAAAAGAAGATTTCTGTGAGCATTATGCTGTCATAGATAATGAGATTGTATGGTATGGAAGCATGAATTTATTGGGGAAAGAAAATGCAGAGGATAATCTGATGAGAGTGGTGAGTAAGGACATTGCGGCGGAACTGATGGAAATTACATTTAATGAATAAAATCTCAAAACGTGCGGTTCCAAAGGAAAAAGAGGATTATCGTCCAACTTCTTGATAAAACGTCCAGATCAGGGTATAATATGGACGAAAGGATAGTAAGACTGGATGAAAAAATGGTTGGAGCAAATTCAGTCTGGGTGTAAAATGAGAAATTTTGACTATACAAAGTTATCAGAGAGGATGTGGGATACGGAGACTGTTTCCTATATCGCTAAGATTCATGAATGTAAGGGCAGGCAGGACTTATATGTAAGGCAAAAAACTGTTGAACTGGAGCGTCTTATTGAAATTGCCAGGATACAGAGCACAGAGTCATCGAACAAAATTGAAGGGATTGTTACTACCAGTACAAGAATAAAACAGTTGATGACAGAAAAAACCACTCCAAGGAACCGGGATGAAAGTGAAATTATGGGTTACAGCGATGTATTAAACACAATCCATGAAAGCCATGATTTCATTGCCATAAAGCCATCGTATATTCTTCAACTGCACAGGGATTTGTTAAAACGGGCTGGAATGTCGTATGGCGGGCATTTTAAGAATGTTCAGAATTATATCAATGAGACAAAAGCGGATGGAACACAGGTTACTCGTTTCACTCCGGTTCCGCCGTACGAAACAGAAGCAGCAATAGAAGCTATTTGCTCCAGTTATGAACGAGCGCTTTCGCTTGAGGCTGTCGATCCGTTGATATTGATTCCTGTATTTATTTGTGATTTTCTGTGTATCCACCCATTCAATGATGGGAATGGCCGCATGAGCCGATTGCTTACTTTGCTTCTGCTTTATCAAAATGGGTATGAAGTTGGAAAATATATCAGTATCGAAAAGCAGATCGAAAAGACGAAGGATGTTTACTATGATGTGCTTGAAGGAGCAGATTATGGGTGGCATGAGGAACAAAATGACCCGACACCATTTATTAAGTATATGCTGAAAGTTATTCTGGCGTGCTATACAGAATTTGAAGAGCGTGTCGGTATTATGAACGCTGGCGGAACGAAAAGCCGGTCCTATGATATGGTGAGGGCATATGTGGAAGGAAAGATTGGAAAATTTACCGGGGTGGAAGTGATTGCCGCTTGTCCAGGGGCTGGACGTTCTGCAATTCTGAATGCCCTAAAAAAATTGACGGAAGAAAATGTAATTGTCAAATGTGGAAGTGGAAGAAGCACTTATTATGTGCGGAGAGATGCATTTAATGAGTAGTAAAATTTTTCGTCCAACTAGAAATGGAATCGTCCAATTTTAATGCGATTTGGACGAAAAGAAGGGATATTTATCAAAAGAGTAGGTGCCTTTTTTCATACACAATGGGAGGTGAATCAAATGCCATACAGCCAAAACACACTGTGCAGCCCTTGTCCCGTAACCGATGAATAACACACCGTCTTGATTCTGTCTACGCCAAATAAGAGGTGTTTGTTAGCTGAACACACCCCTTTTTAGAATACAGCTTTTTTGCATGGGAGAAGAACACGATTTTCTGCTGTAACGGTTTCTACGTCAATCAATCCTGTGTAATGTTCCTTGATGAATTTCACTCCACGGAAGCCCTGAAGGGGTTCCACGGACTGCTCCAGTGCGATGGGTACCAGGGTTACAATAAAGTAGAGGGTGTGGTCCTGGTATGCTGCCAGGTGCACTGCCGTCGGAAATTTTATAAGGCGCTTCCAAAAGAATGGCAAAAAATAAAGCTGCTGGATATCCTTTCGGAGGAAGCGATTCCGGAGCCGGTTCTGCCAAAGGAAGGGAGATTTCCCAATTCCCCAATGGATTCCGGCGGAAGTCGGCCTTGCCTACTTCAACCGCCTCTTCTTTATTGAGAGGAAACTCAAAGACCTTTCCTCGGAAGAAAGGAAACAGAAACGCGAAGAAATGGGAAAGCCGGTATGGAAAGGCTTTTGGAGGATTTTATTCAAACTCTATGAGGTGCGATAAGCACCAATAAAATTAATAATTTACAATGACGAGGAATAGAAAGAGGGTGCATCATGAAAATTGGTAGAAATGATCCGTTTCCTTGTGGAAGCGGAAAGAAATATAAGAAGTGTTGTTTGCAAAAGGACACAATGAGCGTTCCGGAGCGAATAAGGTACGCAGTTAAAGAGAATGGCTATAGAGAAGATATTGGAAATGTGCTTGCAAATACATATCAGTATATGGAACGAAAGCAATGGTGGGGTGCTTGCCACGCTACTTGTGCAGCGCTTTATGTAAGCTTAAATGAAATGGGGTATAAGCCAACACTTTGTATAGGAGAAGTATTAGGGCAAGGACTGTATTTTGATCATTCATGGGTCACGATTGATGGAATGATTTTAGATCTTGCTATTAGCGTGACTTTGTTGGGAGGAGCACCGGCATCTGGAGTAATTATTTTTGGAAAAGATATAAAAACTGGATTGCCGCCTGTACTGGATTATGGTGTTTCGGGTAGAGGCATTGAAGATGAAGCAAAGTTCGTGATGGAGATTCCGTTCGTGCAGTATATGGATAGCTTCCCAGATGCAAAAGATGGCCTGTGGGGTGTTGTGCGTGAAATTCTAAATACAGATATAGATATTCCGTCATTGCGTAAAAAATATAAGGACACGAAGAGAATTCTTATACGACATGAATGAAGCTTCCTGTATAATTCAAATATAGGGAATTCCAAGAAAGGTGGTTGATAAAAAG
>NZ_CAJKOX010000034.1 GCF_905201705.1 uncultured Marvinbryantia sp. | reverse complement strand
GCGAACAGCAATCTTCTTTATTCCATGGAGGAATATCTGGGATATTCCCTGGTGGAGGATACGGAGGTTGCAGGCGCGCTGAAGGAGGCGGTTGAATACCTGGCCCAAGCCGGATATTCCAAGGAGAAGATCAGCGACGCCATCGCCGCGTCCTATATCCGCAGGGCAGAACAGATCAGCAGGAAGACGGTACAGTACGGGAAGAAGGATTATGACCGCAAGGATCGGAGGCTGGACTGGATCTTTACCAGCAAGAGGACCGGATTCCCGATCATGTTCCTCATGCTTCTTCTGGTGTTCTGGATTACCATCTGCGGAGCGAACTACCCGTCCCAGCTGCTCTCCGATGGGCTGTTCTGGGTGGAGGATAAACTGGTATTGGCGGTGCAGGCGGCCGGCGTCCCGAAGATGATATATGAGCCGCTGATCTATGGCGTATACCGGGTTGCCGCCTGGGTGATTTCCGTCATGCTGCCTCCAATGGCCATATTCTTTCCGCTATTTACGCTTTTGGAGGATCTGGGCTACCTTCCGAGGGTGGCATTTAATCTGGACCATTGCTTCCAGAGATGCCATGCCTGCGGCAAGCAGGCGCTGACTATGTGCATGGGATTTGGCTGTAACGCTGTGGGAGTGACGGGATGCCGTATTATAGATTCTCCCAGGGAGCGGCTGATCGCCATTCTCACCAATAACTTTGTCCCTTGCAATGGCAGATTTCCCATGCTCCTGTCCATTATATCCATGTTTCTGATTGGAAATGCGGCGGGCATATTTTCCTCTTTTTTATCTGGAATAGTAGACAAATAGTAGACAAAATATTGTATTTCTACATCGTATCTATTTGTCTACATACCACACTTTCATCGCCCCGTTCGATCTGCTGTGCCAGCACGCCCCCTGTAGCTCTCCATCCTCCTGAAGATAATACCAGTCTCCGGAGCCGTCAGCCGGATCCACCTGCTTTGTGTCTGGATTCCAAAGGTGCCAGCCAGTCCGGATGTATCCGTTTGCTCCAAAGAGATAATGATGGTGGTTGATCAGACGCCAATCCGATGCTACCCAGGATCCGTCCTCGTTCTGCCACCACCAGCCGTGAGCGTCATGTTGCCAGCCCGGAGTGATGGTCTTTCTCTCTTCCTTTGGCCACGTCTTCATGAACTGCTCCAGGGTCTTGTAAATCTTCTTGATTCCACTCGTTGATGATCCCCAGTCGGGGAGCTGGAAGTGAGGTTTATCCACAATAGATTTCCAGCTTCCTCCCCATTCCAGGCCGATGGATACTCCGATCGCGCCAACTTTGGAAAAGAATCCATCTTTATCATAATAGGCACCGCAGCCATCGGCTCTGTAAATATCAAACGCCACTCCCCACTGATGATAGCTGCTATAACTGCTGCCTTTCGCATTGGTAACGATCTTACCCGGCTTCGTTCTCCCCTGTGCGTACAGGGCATCCTGCTCTGCAGTCGTCCGGAGTGTTTCTCCAATTTTAATCTGTAATCCCTGATCAGCACATTTACGGATCAGCTCCGCGGCCAGCGCCTGGAGTCGCGGATGGCATAAGGTAATGTCTCTCATAGTCTTGTCCTCTTTTCTTTATGATATGAAAAAAGATCAGGATATGTTTTCCTGATCAAAGTTTAATTTTCTGGTATCTTGCAATCTTATTCTGCATATGCTATAATGCCGTTAGGCTAAGAGAAATGATTGCATCCAAGTTATGCAACAACGAAAACCCCAGGGAGTCGCGATCCCTGGGGTTTTCTATTCCATTGTGGTATGGTGGCTTATTCCATAGGCTGATTACCGACTACTTATTTCTATCCAACCATTTGCAGATGAGATGGCTAATCACACCTGCCATGATAGAAACAATAAGAGAAATAACTACATCTTCCAAGCTATGCACCTCCCTTCCGTACCAGATATAGGAGGCGGTAACATTGGCATTATAACACACGAATCTGTTTCATTCTACATGTTTTGGCATTCTTTGTTGCGACGTCGCAACGGTCATATCCCGGACCGTGACGGGAGATATTCGGATCACCTCCTCCTAATCTTTCAGATTTGTTTCATTGCTGCTATCGATTTTATCTTTCAGAACTGCAATGTACTTCATCAGCCATTCAGGTACCGGTGCACCCATGCGACCGGCGTTTTCTGTAATTGATAAGGCTTCATTCAATAAGTACCACACCGTTGTAAGAAGGGACAGCATCGCAGATGGCAAATGATATCCGAGATTTCCAGATGTCTTTGCTAAGATGTAATCAATTACAATTGCCACAGTGATCACAAATAAATATGCGATCTTCTTTGCAATTCCTTTTGCTCCCTTTTTGCTGGACCAACCGTATGATGCATCACCAGGATGATCGATGGCCTCTACCATACTTGCGATCATCCCGCTGATATAATCAACAACCATTAAAAAGGCGAGCAGCCCCAGCAAATAAAATGTGATTCCCAATTTTTCAGACAAAAAAGCGATTACTCCAGTTGCAAGCAGCTGGATTGTTGTACATGTACCTTTGCTCATTCTCATTTCTCCTTTTGATTTTCTTACTATATTGTATGTTTGTCCGTCAGATCAGTCTGTAGTGTGGCCGTTCCTCCCCGAATTTCCAATACCTGATCCAGTCATCCAGGACAATCCCGACCAGTGCCACTGGCAGCCACAGCACAAAGTACTGCGGACAGATCTGCCCCAAGAGATTGCCCGGCATCCCGCTGTAGTCCCAGACACCCCAGCCGAGCCACAAATTTACGATGAAGCCAGTGACAAATTCCAAGATGGTGATCCCGATCGCGCCGATGATCATCTGTTGCCACAGCGGCATCTGCCAGGAAAGAACCTCGTTGATCCATCCCAGAAATACGAAACAGATCCCACCGAGCAAAAACATGGTCCAGTGACTCCGGCCGCGCCAGATCAGTTCGATCAATATGTAAAGCAGTCCGCCAACATTAAACAGGAACAGATATTTGTTCAGTAGCCTGTGACTCATCCACATCACTCACACCTTCTTTCATTGATGAAATATATGCCTTGAGGACATCTGACTGGTACTGTTCCGGCACATCTGCACCATAATAGATCTGTTGGATCTCCTCTGTGCTCTGTGTACCACTAATCCACATGTTAACTGCGTTGCAGTATGTTGTGTGATAGCTCACATGCTGCATAGCTGTGGAAATGATCAGCTGCATGTCAGCGGCATTGTAGTACCGGCACGGCTGACCGTCCGCGTGGTACTCAAGCTCAGTGGTGCCCGCTGCAAGCTGTACCTGCTTACCGAAAAGATTGAGCTGATCATGCTCCGTCAGTGCAAAATGCTCTGTGGACCCGTCCGACAGCTTGACATCGACTCCGGAATAGATAGCGGTCTCACATGCCTGACTGATCTCTCGTTTTTTCGCTGCCTGCAGCTCTTCCAGAGTCGGAACATACGGTTCCGGTGGAAGGATCTCGCCACCGGTATCCGGATCCGGTGTCTGGTACACGCTACCATCATCTGACAGATAGACTGTCTGACCCTCGTCGCGATACACCGTATTCCAGCCAGTTAACACAGCACACTCGATGTCTCCGGCCGTGTAAAGTACAATGTCACCGTTCCACTTTGTAGGCGGCGTACAGGCGAAGATGATCTGTAGCACATGCTGCTCGATCGTCTGGATGCTCCGGATGTCGTAGAGCTTACCTTTGACTTTGATTTTTTCCATGGAAATTACCTCCTAAAAATTATTTTTTGTATATAAAAAGCTCCCTATGAGGGAGCTGAATTTTCAAATTTATATGATTCACAGTTGATTTTTGTGTTGGTAAGTTGATTTTTCTTCAATTGTATAGTGACTTCCAGGCACTTGATAATAATTTAGGCGTTTTCCTCACCGCATCGGGAACTAAAGCTGCAGTCTTTAGAGATTATGTTGAAATTACAAGCTTAAAACTCTATGCGGGACACACGTATCTCATTTTGGGCAAGGCTGAAAGTAGTATGACGGTTTCTTTAATCTCGGCAAAAATTGTATTGCCCTCTTCTGATTATGGAATGTCTTCTTCTCTTGGAATGTCAAGAGAAACGGAAAACCCGTGCAGATCAAGGAGTATACTCAGTTATGGTCCCTCGATCTTAAATGGCAGCTCTTTTTCTATATTGCTCTCTTTACCGGTGCCCGGCGTGGAGAAATTGTTTCTCTTTTATGGAGCGACATTGACTTTTCCCTAAACACAATCCACTTCACCAAATCTACGGCGGTCGTAAAAGGAGAAGTCATTCATAAGGATACAAAGACCTATGCCACGAGACAGTGTATCGTACCGGATATTGTCATCGCCGCTGCAAAAAAACTTATGCATGAACAACAGGAGGCTTGTCTCAGACTGGGTGACTACTGGAAAGGATCCCGCGGCAAACAATTTCAAAACAATTTCGTCTTTATCCGGGATGATGGCTCTCAGATGCATATTTGCAGCCCCAGAACGAAGTTTAAACGGGTGATTCAGATCTACAACACGAATATTGCAAAAGATGAGACCGAGATGATACCAGACGATCTGACGTTGCATGATCTCCGTCACACCACCGCTTCGATTCTGATCAATAAGAAGCCGGATCCAAGAGCCGTCTCCGGAGTCCTCGGCCACGCCAATACCAGCACCACATTAAATATCTACGCGTACTTCTTTCATCAAAGCAGCAAAGAGGCTGCAAGCATCATGGCGGATGCTCTTCTGGATGAGCCGGCAGTAGTCAATCACAGGTAAAAAATTAAATAGTAGACAAAGCCCCTTTTTTTACTCTTTTTGCCCATAATATCAAAACCCTAAAAACACGAAAAACCCTTGATTTCTCAAGGGTTTTTTACTCAGCTCCCGGCCGGACTCGAACCGGCGACCTACGCATTACGAATGCGTTGCTCTACCAACTGAGCCACAGAAGCTTAATTTATGTGAAGTGCTTCACACAACGGATATTATATACAATCTTTTTTAATTTTGCAAGCATTATTTTTAAAATTTTCAAAAAAGAGGAGATATGGGAAAATGAGTAAAGTAAGAACACGTTTTGCACCGAGCCCGACAGGGCGCATGCATGTAGGAAACCTGCGCACAGCGCTGTACGCCTATCTGATCGCAAAGCATGAGGGCGGCGATTTTCTGCTGCGCATCGAGGACACCGACCAGGAGCGCTTTGTGGAGGGCGCGCTGGAGATCATCTACCGCACGCTGGAGCACGCAGGCTTAAAGCATGACGAGGGTCCCGATATCGACAAGGGCTACGGTCCCTACGTGCAGAGCGAGCGTCAGGCGCAGGGCATTTATCTGGAATATGCAAAGAAGCTGATCGAAAAGGGCGAGGCGTATTACTGCTTCTGCGACAAGGAGCGTCTGGAATCCTTAAAGCAGGAGATCGCCGGCAAGGAGATCGTGGTGTATGACAAGCACTGCCTGCATCTTTCCAAAGAGGAGGTTCAGGCGAAGCTGGACGCCGGTGTTCCCTACGTTATCCGTCAGAACGTGCCGAACGAGGGCACGACAAAATTCGAGGACGATATCTATGGAACTATCGAGGTGCCGAACGCTGAGCTGGACGACATGATCCTCATCAAATCAGACGGCTTCCCGACCTACAATTTCGCGAACGTGGTGGACGACCATCTGATGAAGATTTCCCATGTCGTGCGTGGAAACGAGTATCTTTCCTCCGCGCCGAAGTACAACCGTCTCTACGAGGCGTTTGGCTGGGAGGTGCCGGTTTATGTGCACTGCCCGCTGATCACGGACGAGAACCACAAAAAGCTCAGCAAGAGAAGCGGTCATTCCTCCTACGAGGATCTGCTGGAGCAGGGCTTTTTATCTGAGGCGATCGTCAATTATGTGGCGCTGCTCGGCTGGTGCCCGTCGGACAACCGCGAAATCTTTTCGCTGGAGGAGCTGGTGGAGGCGTTCGACTACCATCACATGAGCAAATCTCCGGCGGTATTTGACATCAATAAGCTGAAATGGATGAACGGCGAGTATATGAAGGCGATGGATTCTGAGAAATTCTATGAGATGGCGCTTCCGTATATGAAGCAGGCGATCACCAGAGACGTGGATTTTCATAAGATCGCGGAGATGGTAAAGACAAGGATCGAGGTATTCCCGGACATCCCGGCTCTGATTGACTTCTTCGAGGCGGTGCCGGAGTACGACGTTTCCATGTACACCCATAAAAAGATGAAAACGACCGGAGAAAGCTCCCTTGCAGTGTTAAAGGAAGTGCTGCCGGTCCTGGAGGCGCAGGAGGATTACAGCAACGACGCGCTCTATGAGCTTCTGGTGAATTTTGCAAAGGATCACGGCTACAAAAATGGCTATGTGATGTGGCCCATCCGTACGGCGACATCCGGAAAGCAGATGACGCCTGCGGGCGCGACCGAGATCATGGAAATTCTCGGACACGATGAGACGATCGCGCGCATTAAGGCTGCAATCGCAAAGCTGGAGCAGTAAGATGGCGCTTTCCAAAGCACAAAAGGAAGCGGTTATGCACCGGGAGGGTCCTGCGATCGTTCTTGCGGGACCCGGTTCCGGAAAAACCACAGTTATCACAGAACGGACAAAATTCCTTACACAGCAGTGCGGCGTTTTGCCGATCCACATTCTGGTCGTCACCTTCACCAGGGCTGCCGCCCAGGAAATGCAGAAGCGCTTTCTTGCGCTGACAGACAGCAGGCAGACACAGATCCGCTTCGGAACCTTTCACTCGCTTTTCTTCGAAATTCTCAGACACGCATACCACTATACAGGTGCCAACATTGCATCGGAGGAAGAAAAATACCGTTTTCTCAGAGAAATCACCGCTCCGATGGATATAGAGATCGAGGACGAGGCGGAGTTCCTGCACGATGTGGCGCGCGAGATCAGCCGGGTGAAGAACGAGCGTATCCCGCTTGAGCATTATTATGCGGCGAGCGTGCCGGAAGAGCTGTTCCGGGAGATTTACCGGAAATATTGCCGCGGCATGGAGCGTGCGGGAAAGCTTGATTACGACGATCTGATGGTTTATACCTGGGAGCTTTTTTCTGCGCGCCCGGATATTCTGGCAGGCTGGCGAAACCGGTTCCGGTACATTCTTGTGGATGAATTTCAGGACATTAACCGGCTTCAGTATGACATCATAAAGCTTCTGGCGGCGCCGCGAAACAATCTTTTCGTGGTGGGGGACGACGATCAGTCGATCTATCGCTTCCGGGGTGCGAAGCCGGAGATCATGCTGAACTTTCCGAAGGATTTTCCGCAGGCAAAACAGTATCTTCTCGACTGCAACTTCCGCTGCCCGGGAAATGTCTGCGACCTGGCAGCGCACGTGATCGGCAGAAATACGGTGCGCTACGAGAAGAAGATCAGGAAGGTGAAGGAGGACGGGCTGCCGGTAGAAAAAATTATTTTCCAGGATCAGCAGCAGGAGAGCCTTGGCATTATCCAGCGCATTCAGAAGGCGCTCGCGCAGGGACGCCGTTACGAAGATATTGCCGTTCTCTACCGCAACAATACAGACGCAGGCGTGCTGTCCCAGAAGCTTTTGGAGTATAATGTGCCGTTTCGGATGCGGGATTCTCTTCCAAATTTGTTTGAGCACTGGATCGCGCGTCATATCATCGCTTATCTGCAGCTTGCTCTGGGTGACCGCAGCCGCGCGAACGTTTTAAAGATCATCAACAAGCCGAAGCGTTACATTGAGCGGAATTGTCTGGATGCTCCGCAGGTAGATTTCGAGCGGCTGCGCATGTACTACGAGGATAAGTACTGGGTAATCCAGCGTATCGACAAGCTTGAGCAGGATCTGGCGGCGCTCGCACGGATGCAGCCCTATGCGGCGGTGCAGTACATACGACACGGCATCGGCTACGAAAAATATCTGGAGGAATACGCCGAATACCGCAGGATTAAGGCTGAGGATCTCTATGAGGTGCTGGACCGGCTGGCGGAGAGCGCCAAAGGCTATAAGACACATGCAGAGTGGTTCGCTTACATGGAGGAATACACCGAAATGCTGCGCGAGCAGGCGAAAAACGGCCAGGAAAAGAGCGACTGCGTGACGCTCACCACGCTGCACAGCGCAAAGGGGCTGGAATTTCCGATCGTCTTTCTGATCGACGTAAACGAGGGCATCATTCCCTACAAAAAGGCGCTGCTTGTCAGCGATATCGAGGAGGAACGCCGCATGTTCTACGTCGGCATCACACGCGCCTCCGAGCAGCTCACGCTCTGCGTGCTGAAAGAAAAATACGGCAGGAGCTTAAAGCCGTCGCCGTTTCTGCTGTAAAAAATGAGCCTGCGCCCGAAAGGGTGCGGCTCATTTTTTATAAGAAGTGCGGCAGAAAAAATTATTCTTCCTCGTCGTCCTCCAGCAGCTCGTCGAATTCCTGCTCGTCCAGCATTTCATCGAACGCGTCTGCGGCAGCTTCGTATTCGTCGTCGTCCTCGATATTTTCCAGGGACGGGTTGCCGTTTTCTTCCTTGTAGCGATACAGGAATACCTCACCGTCCTCGTTCTCGCCGTTTTCATCCAGCGGAAGGAGCGCGATATACTGCTTGTCGCCAACCGGGTAAACGGTCAGGATCGCGCACTCTAAAATCTCGCCGTTGTCCAGCGTGAGGGTGACGGTTGCCTGTTCGCAGTCTTCGCCGCAGGAAGCGCAGTTTCCGCTGCAGTTTACATCATTTTCGCTCATAAGTTTAACCTCGCTTTTTTCTTTGTCCCCGTTGGGGTTACCACCACTTTAGCAAAATCTTCCGCTAAATGCAAGTAAATAGTAAGTAAATTTCAAAAGTATTATACAAACCGGGGAGAATTATGTTATACTGGTTTCAAAGATGCTTACGGAAAGGATGAGAAAATGTTGCAGAACAGGCAGAAAGTATGGACAGTAGAGAAAAGTGCGGCACTTTTCTGTACACCCGGCGCCGTAAAGGAGAGAGATGGGATTCGGTTTACCGTTGCCGCGGGAAAGGGACAGAAGGCGGACCTTCTGCTGTACGACAAAAAGAGCGGCGCTCTTATGCAGGAGGAGCCTTTTCCCGACGAAGCGGCGATCGGCGGACTGCGCACGATGAAGGTCATCGGAATGCCGTGGAAACAGTGCACGTATCAGTTCAGAGTCGACGGGGAGATCGCGGGCGATCCCTATGCGGCTCTCATCTGTCCGCAGAAGGAGAATGCCGAGAGCTGGGCGGATGTCCGCTGCGGAATGGCGTTTGCCGATTACGACTGGAAGGCGGATAAAAAGCCGGATATCGCCTGGGAGGACGCCGTGATGTACCACCTGCACGTGCGCAATTTCACCAGGCACTCGCGCTCGAAGGTGAGGTGGAAAGGCACCTTTAAGGGATTGCAGGAAAAAATCCCCTACCTGAAGGAGCTTGGCGTCAATCAGGTAAAGCTGATGCCCGTTTACGAGCCGTCGCCGCTGCCGGTCGTGAAAAAAGGGCGTCCGGCGCTGCAGGCGCTGCCTGGAAAGAAGAATTACTGGGGCTATGGAGCGGGAAACTATTTTGCGCCCCGGCGTTCCTATGCGGCAACCCCGGATCCCGTGCGGGAGCTTAAGGACTGCGTGCGTGCATTTCATGAAAATGGCATCGAGGTATTGCTGGATATATACTTTACATGGGAGATTCCGGTGCGGACGGCGCTTGATTGTCTGACATTCTGGGTGCGGGAATACCACATCGATGGCTTTCATATTATGGGAAATGAAGAAATCTGCCGTCATCTTGCGGGAGATCCGCTGCTTGCGGGCACGAAGCTGCTCGCAGGAAATATTTCCGGCTGGTGGAACGGCCGCGGGGATGGCACGCGCAGCTTTGCGGAATGCAATGACGGATTTCTGGTGGACATGCGCCGTCTCTTAAAGGGCGATGAGGGTGTGCTGGAAACGGCAGCCTGGCGCGGACGGCGGAATGCTGCGGAGTTTGGCATCATCAATTATATGACGAACCACGACGGCTTTACGCTGCAGGATCTGGTGAGCTACGATAACAAGCATAATGAGGAGAACGGCGAGCAGAATACCGATGGCTCCGCCTACAATTTCAGTTGGAACTGCGGTGCGGAGGGGCAGTGCAAAAAGAAGGCTGTCAGCGCGCTGCGAAGGAAGCAGGTGCGCAATGCCTTTCTGCTGATGCTGCTCTCACAGGGCACGCCGATGCTGCTCGCGGGTGATGAATTCGGCAATTCGCAGAGCGGCAATAATAACCCCTACTGTCTGGACAGCCCCGTTTCCTGGGTGGATTGGAGCGCGTACCAGAAAAACACGCAGCTGACGGAATTTGTGAAAAAAGCGATCGCCTTCCGAAAGGAGCATAAGATATTGCATCTGACGAAGGAGCCGCAGATGTCGGATTATAAATCTTGTGGATATCCGGACATGTCGTATCACAGCAGCCGTGCCTGGTACGGCGACTTTGCCTACAACAGCAGGCAGCTCGGCGTGCTGCTGTGCGGCGCTTACGCCGGTGAGGAGGATTATCTGTACATCGCATACAATTTCAATCCGCTGCCGCAGGAATTTGCACTGCCGTCGCTCCCGAAGGGCTATGCGTGGCATATTGCCATCGATACCGGCAGAGAGGACGCTTTCCCGGCGGAGCCGGAAATGCTTGGCGCAAAGGTGCGGATAAAAGAGGTTCCGGAGAGAACGGTCGTTGTTTTAATCGGAAAGAAGGGAATAAAGTAACATGAATCCAATCGGACATTTTTGTACCATCACCGGGCACAAGCTCCTGGTGATGCAGCATTGCTTTAAAATCGGACTATACTGGCAGGGGCTGACGCATGATCTGTCAAAATACATGCCGTCGGAATTTCTTGTCGGAGCAAAATATTACCAGGGAACGCGCAGCCCGAACAATGCTGAGCGCGAGGATAAGGGCTATTCGGCGGCGTGGCTGCACCACAAGGGCAGAAACAAGCACCACTTTGAATACTGGATCGACTACAGTCTGGAGGATAAGGATCACGCGATGGCTGGAATGCGGATGCCGCGGCGCTATGTGGCGGAGATGCTCGCGGACCGCGTTGCGGCGTCGAAGATCTACAACCGGGGCACCTACACGCAGCACGACCCGCTGGCGTATTTTCTGAAAGGAAAGAGCCACTATATGATGCATCCGAAAACGCAGCAGGAGCTGGAGCATCTGCTGCGGATTCTGGACAAATACGGAGAGAATGCCTGCTTTTCCTATGTGCGCAATGTGTATCTTGGTAAGCCGAAGCGTATCCGGCGCCTGTTGCGCAGGATGCAGAGGAAAAAAGCGGCGGCAGTCTCCGTCATCAAAGGATACGATAAGCCATAAAAAATGCCGGACGCAAAAAGCGCCCGGACGGGATTCAGACGGGATATACCAGGCGGTCCGGTGTGATGTTCTCAAGAACCTTTAAGTAGCGGTCCGCCACATAGTTTGCCATAGCGAGATTGTGGTCGAGATAGTTGCCGCAGTCTTTTGCTTCGGCGCCCGGTATCTCTCCGCGGAAATCGCGGATGAAGGTAAACATGCCGGTGATCAGCGGTACGATATCGACGGAATCATAATCTCCGGCAAGCAGAAGGTAGCAGCCCGTGCGGCAGCCCATCGGTCCGAAATAGACGATCTTTGAACCGAATTCTTTATCGCTGCGCAGATAGGTGGCGCCGAGATGCTCCAGCGTGTGCACCTCCGCCGTATTCATGACCGGTTCCTCGTTTGGGGAGGTCATGCGGATGTCGAAGGTCGTGATGACGGTATCGCCGAAGGTATCTTTTCGCGACACGTAAAGACCTGGCTGCAGTTTGATATGGTCAACCATAAAGCTTGCAATTTTTTCCATGAAAATTCTCCTTTGCGTTCGTTTTGCTTTTAGTATGGACGATACAGGAGTAAATGTCAATGATTGACTTTCCGATATTCAGATGATAAACTATGGAAGAAAATATCGCAGCGGTGGGAGAAACGGACGGCTGCGAACACGAAGGAAGGCGGCATAATTATGATTAATGATAAAAAAGTGTTGTTCAGCGGAATGCAGGCAACCGGAAATCTTACATTGGGAAATTATCTCGGCGCGCTGAAAAACTGGGTGGCACTGAGTGACGAATATGAGTGCTTCTACTGCGTGGTGGATGAGCATTCCATCACGGTGCGGCAGGATCCGGCGACACTGCGCAAACGTGCGCGCGCGCTGCTCACCTTATATATCGCTGCAGGGCTGGACCCGGAGAAAAACTGCATTTACTACCAGTCGCATGTTTCGGGGCACGCGGAGCTTGCCTGGATCTTAAACTGCTACACCTATATGGGCGAGCTGAACCGCATGACGCAGTTCAAGGATAAGGCGGCGAAACACGCGGACAATATTAACGCCGGATTGTTCACATATCCGGTGCTGATGGCGGCGGATATCCTGCTGTTTCAGGCGGACGTGGTCCCGGTGGGCATCGACCAGAAGCAGCATCTGGAGATCACACGCGATATCGCGCAGCGCTTCAACAGCATTTACGGCGACACCTTTACCATCCCGGAGCCGTACATCGGCAAGGCGGGCGCGAAGATCATGAGCCTGCAGAACCCGGAGAAGAAGATGTCAAAGTCGGACGAAAACCCGAACGGCAGCATCTATCTGATGGACGATACGGATACTATCATCCGCAAGTGTAAGCGCGCAGTCACCGATTCCGAGGGCTGCATCCGCTACCGTGACGAGCAGCCGGGTGTGAAGAATCTCATTGATATTTATTGCGCATGCACCGGAAAGACGCCCTCCGAGGTTGAGAGCGAATTCGACGGCAAGGGCTACGGCGAGCTGAAGATGGCGGTCGGCGAGGCGGTGGCAGCACAGCTTTCCCCGCTGCAGGCGGAGGTGGCGCGTCTTGAAAAGGATAAGGCGTACATCGACGGCATCATCAAAAACAATGCGGAAAAGGCGTCGTATTTTGCAAACAAGACGCTGCGCAAGGTACAGAGAAAGGTCGGTTTCCCGGACCGCATCCGCTAAGGGCGAAAATACTTTATCAGGAGAAAAGGAAAGGCAGGTGAACGCAATGGACTCAGGCGGCAGTTACCCCTCTTTGGAAGGTCGATCGTGCAATTTCATAATGAGAAGGGAGAATAGCTATGGACAGAGAAATTTTCGAAGAGCTGTTGTCTGCGCGGGAATTCAAGGCGGTGAGGAGCATCCTCAACGTCATGAACGCTGTGGACATTGCGGTTCTTCTGTCGGAACTGGAAGATAAGGAGCTGGTGCTCGCATTCCGTCTGATCCCCAAGGATAAGGCGGCGGATGTATTTGCAAATATGGATGGCAACCAGCAATCCGATCTGGTGGAGATGTTCACCGAGCGGGAGCTGAAGGTGATTCTGGATGAATTGTTTATGGACGATACCGTAGACCTTCTGGAGGACCTTCCGGCGAATCTGGTCACACGTATCCTGGAGACGGTGGGACCGGAAAAGAGAAATAAGATCAACGTGCTTCTGAATTACCCGGACGACAGTGCCGGCAGCATCATGACAACCGAATACGTCGATCTGCGCAAGCACACGACGGTTGCACAGGCGCTCACGCACATCAAGCGCGTCGGCATTCACAAGGAAACCATCTACACCTGCTATATTCTGGAGCATCGCAGGCTGGTCGGCATTGTGACGGCGAAAGATCTGCTCACCATGGACGACGACACCACCATGGAAGAGATCATGGAGACGGAGATCAAGTCTGTCACCACGCATACCGACCAGGAGGAGGTTGTGCGGCTGTTCCGCAAGTACGACCTGCTGGCGCTGCCGGTCGTTGACGCGGACAATCTGATGGTCGGCATCGTCACCGTCGACGACGCGATCGACGTCATGGTTGACGAGGCGACAGAGGATATCAGCAAAATGGCGGCGGTCAATCCGTCCGAGGAATCCTATTTTGATACGTCGGTTTTCCAGCACGCGAAAAACCGTGTACTGTGGCTTTTGTTTCTGATGCTTTCCTCCACGGTGACGGGCATTCTGATCACAAAATACGAGAAAGCGTTTGAGGCGGTTCCGCTTCTGGTTTCCTTTATCCCGATGCTCATGGGTACCGGCGGAAACTGTGGTTCCCAGAGTTCTGCGCTGATCATCCGCGGCATTGCGCTGGATGAGATTCACTTTAATGATATCTTTCGGGCGATGTTCAAGGAATTCCGCGTCTCGATCGTGGTCGGCGTCATTCTGGCAGTGGCGAACGGCATCCGGATCCTGATCATGTACAGGGACCCGCTTATCGCCGTTGTTGTGGGCTGTTCGCTGATCGTGACGATCATCATCTCCAAGCTGATCGGCTGTGTTCTGCCGCTGCTGGCAAAAAAAGTAAACATCGACCCGGCGATCGTGTCGGCGCCGATTATTTCCACACTGGTGGACACCTGTTCCATCCTGGTATTTTTCAGTATTGCAACTGCATTGCTGCCGCAATTATAAAATTGCGGCAGTTTTCATTAATATTAACCCGTCTTGCACGGAAGTTTGCTTAAGGAGAAGGCTATGAGAAACAGAAAATGGATGATAGGGATTGCCGCGGCCCTGCTGCCGCTGCTGTGTGTGTCCGGATGTCAGGCAACATCAAAGGTTGCGGTAAAAGAGGACACCATTTATATTCCGGGGCTGACAGAGGAATACCGTCTGGCATTTCTTGCGGATATGCATATTGTGGAGGAGAGCGGCGACGTGCCCGAAGAAGAGTATGAGACGGTCGCACAGAGAAAGGAGCTGTTTCAGAGTGCGGACGGAACGGATTCCGCAGATATGTGGTCTGAGATGGCTGGAATGCTCGATGGGCTTGGAGCGGATGCGATCCTGCTTGCAGGAGATATGGTTGATTTTGCATCAGACGGAACGCTCGCCTGTCTGCAGGAGGGACTTGAGAAGCTGGAAACACCGTGGATGTATGTGCGGGCGGACCATGATTACGGCGTCTGGTACACCACCATGGATAAGAAGCAGGCAAAGGCGCTGCACAAAGAACTGGACGGAGCGGAGAATGTTGTATCAATGGATCTCGGAGAAGTGCTGCTGGTAGGCGTTGATAATAACACCAGCCAGATTTCCAAAAAGACTCTGAAAAAGGTAAAGACACTGTTCTCAATGGGAAAGCCGGTTATTTTGATGCTCCATGTTCCTCTGGAATCGCGGATAGATGACGAGCTGAACCAAAAATCAAAGGAAGTGTGGCAGGACAGGGCGCTTGTGTGGGGAGAGGATACGTTTTATGAGCCGAATGAGACAACGCAGCAATTCCTGGAACTGGTCTATGCCAAGGACAGTCCTGTGGCGGAGGTGCTGTGCGGACACCTGCACTTTTCCTGGGAGGGGTATCTGACGGAAACGGTACATGAACGGGTCGCAGATCCGGCATTTACCGGGGCGGTGGAGCTTCTTACAGTGACCGGAAAAAAAGAGGTTGACAAATAGAGAATATATGGTAAACTAAGAATAAATACCATACTTAACAGGTAGGAAATATAGGAAAAGAAAGCGAGGAAAAGATCATGGGGAAAATTTATCACGGCACACTGGAGCTGATCGGCGGTACACCGCTTGTAGAGGCGGAAAATTTAGAGAAAAAGCATCATCTGGAGGCGCGCCTTCTTGTGAAGTTGGAATACCTTAATCCGGCCGGCAGCGTGAAGGATCGTGTGGCAAAGGCGATGATAGAGACGGCGGAGGCGGAAGGAAAGCTGAAGCCCGGCGCGGTAATTATCGAGCCGACCTCCGGCAACACCGGCATCGGTCTTGCGGCGATCGCAGCAGTAAAGGGATACCGCATCATCCTCACCATGCCGGAGACGATGAGCGTGGAGCGCAGGAATATCCTCAAAGCCTACGGGGCGGAAATTGTGCTTACAGAGGGCGCAAAGGGCATGAAGGGCGCCATTGCGAAAGCAGAGGAGCTGGCAGGAGAGATTGAGAACAGTTTTATTCCGGGACAGTTTGTGAACCCGGCGAATCCGAAAATGCACCGGGAGACCACAGGTCCGGAAATCTGGGAAGACACGAACGGCACGGTAGATATCTTTGTGGCAGGTGTCGGCACAGGCGGCACGATCACAGGCGTCGGCGAATATTTAAAGAGCAAAAATCCGCAGGTAAAGGTGGTTGCCGTGGAGCCTGCTACTTCCCCGGTGCTTTCCGAGGGCAGGAGCGGAGCGCACAAGATCCAGGGCATTGGAGCCGGATTTGTTCCGGAGGTGCTGAACACCTCTGTTTACGATGAGATTATCAGGGTAGAAAATGAGGACGCCTTCGCAGCGGCGAAGGAGCTTGGCAGAACCGAGGGCGTTCTTACGGGCATCTCCTCCGGGGCAGCACTTCATGCGGCGCTGCTGCTTGCAAAGCGCCCGGAAAATAAAGGAAAGACGATCGTTGCGCTTCTCCCGGATTCCGGAGACCGTTATTATTCCACGCCGCTTTTTGTGGAAGGCTGATTTGTCATAGTTTTATACTCCCTTACATATACTGGAACAGTACAGGTAAGGGGGTATTTTTTTGAATCTGAACCGATTAGAATTGTACATACCCAAATGGGTGGAAATGCTTCCGCCGGAGCACCCGGTGAAGGAAGGGCTTGTCAATATCACAAAAGATCTGATGCAGGAAAAGGCTTCGGAGGAGACATTGGGTACGGAAGGAATAGCGAAGCTGCGTGCATTGGAGTTCGTGGAAAAGGCGGATATCCGTGGCAATGGAGAGGAGGAAGGCAGCGCGCAGATCCGTGTGGATGTGGATGACGCCTGGTATTACCGGATGCTCAGCGACCTTGCGGGAGTGGAGATCGAAGGAGAGTATCAGCTTATTGCCATGGTGAGGGAGCTGTCAGCACTGAAAACCGAATATGAGCAGGCACAGGAGGCGCTTGCGTCGGTGCGCAGCACAGGATACGGCGTGATTACGCCGCGCCAGAGCGAGATCCGTATGGAGGAGCCGGTCCTTATCCGCCAGGGCGGAAAATTCGGTGTGAAGCTCAGAGCAGTCAGTCCGTCCATTCATCTGATCCGTGCGGAAATCGAGACGGAGATCTCGCCGATCGTCGGCAGCGAGCAGCAGGCGGAGGATCTGATCGCTTACATTAAGGAATCGTCGCAGAACGGCGAGGGCATCTGGGAGACGAATATTTTCGGGAAGTCTATCGAACAGATGACGGAGGACGGGATCCGCCAGAAGCTCTCGCAGATCACGGATGAGGGCAGACAGAAGCTGCAGCAGGTTATGCAGCGGATCGTCAATGAAAACAGCGGCGGATTTATCTGTATCATCATCTGACGAAAAAAGAAGAAATCTGTTTTTTTATATACAAAAAAGGCGGTCAGACCGCTTTTTTTGTTTGAGATCCTTTTGCTTTTTGTGCATTATAGAGAAAGTGTTGCGAAAAGTTGACAGAATAAGGAAAAAATGTTATAGTGAGAGCAAATGTTTTAATATTTTCGTAACAAAACAGAGGGAGAGGATTTTGAACAAGTTATGAAAAAGAAACGAACAGTATTTTTTTTGCTGCTTGTTATTCTGTGTACGCTGTCGTTTTCGACGGTGTGCAGTGCCGGGTGGAAACAATCCGGAGGAAAGACGAAGTATTACGACACGAAAAAAAAGACATATGTAAAAAACGGATGGAAAAAAATCAGCGGGAAATGGTATTATTTTGATAAAAAGGGTTATCTGAAGACCGGGCGTTTTTCGGTGGGCGGAAAATATTACTATGTGAAGCGGTCCACGGGAAGAGTCGTCAGCAAAAAGGTCGGAAGCTATTATTACGCAAAGGACGGCGTAATGGTAAAGAACCGCTGGGTGAAGATTAAAAAACAATATTTCTACTTTGGTTCAAACGGGAAGCTGAAGACCGGAAAATTTACCGTCCGAGGCAAAACCTATTATTGCAAAAAGGATACCGGACGCGTCACGAGCAAGCGTGTGGGGGATTATTATTACAATTCCAAGGGAGAGATGGTAAAAAACCGCTGGGTAAAAAATTATTATTACGGCAGCAACGGGAAATCGAAATACGGCATGTTTACGGTTAAAGGAAAGACCTATTGCTGTCTGAAAGGTTCCGGGAAGGTCGTAAACCAGTGGTACGAGAAGCATTATTACGATAAGAACGGCGTGATGGCCACATCGCAGTGGATCGGCAGCGGCAGCAATAAGAGCTACGTGGACGCAGAGGGGAATATCACAAAGGGAAATAAGAACCCGAAGAACCCGCCAAAGGAGGCGGACGTCCGGCTCCTTGCATCGATCACCTTTGCGGAAGCCGGCAATCAGTCATATAAGGGAATGTTGGCGGTTGCCAGCGTAATAGTCAACCGGGTAAACAGCTCAAAATTTCCGAATACGCTGAAGAGCGTTATTTTTCAGAGCGGTCAGTTCTCTGCGGTATATAGCGGATATTTCAACCGGGCTTACTATAGCGGATCACTTTCCGGCTGGGAGAAAACAGCGTATGCAAATTGTAAAAAGGCTGCCACAGAGGTACTTACAGATGGTTCTAAGCTGAAAGGATATTATTTTTTTAATACAGGATACGGCAGGCTGAAAATAGGCAGTCACTGGTTCAGTTAAGGAGGAGTAATGAAATGAAAAAGAAGGGCGTTTATCTTATCGTTATGCTTTTCGCGCTGATTTTTGCGGCAAGTGTGCCGATCAGTGCAAAGGCAGCCACTTATACATGGAAGTCCGTCGGCAAAAACGGGGACATGCGTTGTTATAAAAACGGAAAAACACTGGTAAAAAACAAGTGGGTAGGGGACCGCCATCTGAACAGCAGCGGTTATATGGACCGCAATAAATGGCTGACTAAGAGTGTTAACGGCAAGAAGACGCGCGTGTTCGTGCGCGACGACGGGCGCTGGGTAAAAAACTTCAAGGCGGGCTGGCAGAAAATAAACGGCAAGTATTATTATTATACATCTGCCGGTGTGATGCTCAAATCCAAATGGATCACGATTGCCCCGATCGGGAAGTATTACGTAAATAAATATGGATATCGTCTGACCGGTCTTTGCAAGATGCCGGGCGGCTACCGTTATTTTTCGAAGGACGGTGTGAGCCAGTATGGCTGGAAAACGATCAACAAGAAAAAGTATTATTTCCAGAAAAGCAACCGCTTTGCCATCACAAACCAGATCTATAAGTTCAGCAACGGAAAGTCGTACCTTTTTGACAGCAAGGGCGTGATGCAGACGGGCTGGCAGAAGGTGAATAACAAGTGGTACTATTTCAAGAATGATATGAAGACCGGCTGGCTGGAGCTTAACGGAAAGAAATATTATCTGTCCAAGAGCACCGGCGAGCGTGTGACAGGGATCTATTCGATTGACGGAAAGCTTTATGCCTTTCATGTCAAAACCGGTGTCATGATCACCGGCAGAACGGTTACCTGGAAGGGACGAAAATACATAGCGGCTGCAAACGGAGAGTGTACGCTGGTTCCGGATACCACGAATTCGCCGTCGGACAGAATGCTGTTTTTCCTTACCTTTGAGTCCGGCTCCGCGGCGTATAACCAGACAGGAGGAGACAACGGGAATGCCTGCGGCGCTTACCAGTTTGATAACCGCTATTCCCTGCTTCCGTTTGTGAAATATGCGTATTCGCAGAATGCAAAGCTTTGCGCGGAGTTCAAGCCCTATGTAGCGCTGACGGACGGCACAAAGCTGAAGGGCAACAAGAAGTTTTATAAGGCGTGGAATACAATCTATGCAAGAAATCCGAAGCAGTTCGCAGAGCTGCAGGACAAGTTCGCAAAGGTGAATTATTATGATCCGGTGGAGACCACGCTGGCAAGGTCCGGCATCAATCTTGCGGTGCGTTCCGAAGTAGTAAAGGGGGCGGTATACAGCTACTCCATCCAGCATGGACAGACGACGGCGGTCAATGCCGTCAAGGCAATTAAAGCTACGCCTTCTATGACAGATGCAGTATTTCTGCAAAAGCTGTACAAATACCGCATCAAGAAATTTCCGGCATTTGAGAGTCGATATCTGGCGGAATATGCACTGGCGATATCCAATCTGTGATCGGCGATGATTTTTACGAAAAATGGCATCTGGTTCCGGGACCGGGTGCCTTTTTCTGGTTGCTGTTCATTCCGTTCACAGCAAAGTATATTGTTTTGGTTGACACTTTTTGAGGGATTTTTTATAATGGATAGGATGCTGGATAATTTTTGACAGCGGAAACAGCCGCGCATGGTAGAACAGCAGCCGTTTTCGAAAGTCAGGAAAGAAGATGGGTGTACAACGATGAAGGAATGGATAGAGGAATATAAGGCAGAAAAGCTGGATGAGACGGCAATGGAGCTTTGCCGGAAAAAGTGGGACGGCATTGCAAAGCCGCTGCACAGTCTCGGTATGCTGGAGGATTATCTGGTGCGCATTGCCGGTATCAAGGGCAGCGCCCGCATTTCACTGGATAAAAAAGGACTGATCGTGATGTGCGCCGATAACGGCGTGGTGGAGGAGGGCGTCACCCAGACCGGACAGGAGGTGACGGCTCTGGTGACAGAAAATTTTCTCTCCGGGCAGGCGACGGCGGCAGTGCTCTGCAAAAAGGCCGGTGCAGATATTTTTCCCGTCGATATCGGGGTGGCGGCGGATACCTGTGCCTTAAACCGTAAGGTTGCATACGGCACGAAGAATCTGGCGAAGGAGTGGGCGATGACACGCGCGCAGGCGCTGCAGGCGCTGAAAACCGGCTGCGACCTGGTGGGCGACTTGGCGGCGAAGGGCTATCAGATCCTTGCGACCGGGGAGATGGGCATTGGAAATACGACGACCAGCAGCGCGCTGGCGTGCGCTTTTCTTCACGAGGAGCCGGAGAAAATGACCGGCCGCGGGGCAGGACTTACGAGTGCCGGACTGGAAAAGAAAATACAGGTGATCAAAAAAGCTCTGGCGATGCACCTCCCCGGCTGCCGGGATGCGGTGGACGTGCTGGCGGCTCTCGGCGGACTGGATATCGCCGGACTTGCCGGGGTGTTCCTCGGCGGGGCAAAGTACCGCGTGCCGATCGTCATCGACGGCTTCATTTCCTCGGTGGCGGCTCTGACGGCGGCGCAGATCTGTCCGCAGTGCAAAGACTTTATGATTGCCTCTCACGTATCGAAGGAGCCTGCGGCGCAGCTTGTGCTCGACGCGCTTTCCCTGGAGGCGGCGCTGCACTGCAATATGTGTCTTGGCGAGGGGACCGGAGCGGTTACGCTGTTTCCGGTGCTCGATATGGCGTGCGAGGTCTACCAGAAAATGAGCACCTTTGACGACATCTCCATGGAGGCTTACCAGCCGCTCACGTAAAATGTCAGACCGGTGAAACGGACACGGCACGAAATCCATGGATGGAAAGGAAGACGGATAGCATGTTTTTGGTGGTTACAGGAGGAAGCGGCAGCGGGAAATCTGCCTGGGCGGAGCAGCAGGTTTTAAAGCTTGGAAATACCAGGCGCTATTACATCGCAACGATGCAGTGTACAGATGAGGAGAGCCAAAAGCGCATTGCGCGGCACCGCAGGATGCGCGCCGGAAAGCAGTTTGAGACGCTGGAATGTCCGACGGATCTTCAGAAGCTTGCGCTGGAGCCGGGCAGTACGGCGCTCCTTGAGTGCATGTCAAACCTGACTGCCAATGAATTTTTTGACGGAAAGGCGCACACGCCGCAGGCGACGGCGGCAAAGATCATGGCCGGCATCGCTTCCATCAGAGAGCAGTGCGCCAATCTGATCGTCGTCACCAACGAAGTGTTTTCGGATGGTGCGGTGTTTGATGAATGGACGACGCAGTATCTGGAATGTCTTGGGAGCGTCAACTGCGCAATGGCGCGCGATGCAGACTGCGTGGCAGAGATCGTGTATGGAATTCCGGTAATCTTAAAGCAAAGCGAGGCGGTTATCTTATGAAGCTTATCGGGGCATTTGTGGTTGCCTTTTCGATGTATTCGCGCATTCCGATGCCGCGCATGGAGTGGACAAAGGAGCGGATGCGCTATATGTTCTGCTTTTTTCCGCTGATCGGCGCTGCGATCGGAGCGCTGATGGTGCTGTGGCGGCAGTACGGCGGATATCTCACGGGTGAAGGAAATTTTCGGACGGCGGTGCTGGTTTTGATCCCGGTGCTTGTGACGGGCGGCATCCATATGGACGGTTTTCTGGACACCTCGGATGCGATCAATTCCTACAAGCCGGTAGAGGAAAAGCTGGAGATTTTAAAGGATTCCCACTCCGGGGCGTTTGCGATCCTTATGGGAATCTGTTATTTTGTTCTGACCTTCGGCGTGTACAGCGAGGCGACGACAGCGGATATAGAGGTGCTGGCAATCGGTTTTGTGCTGTCACGCGCGTTAAGCGCCCTGTCGGTCGTCACCTTTAAAAAGGCAAAAAAAAGCGGACTGGTACACGCCTTTTCTGACGCGGCGCAGAAAAAGACGGTCGGGATTACGATGATCTGCTACATTGCCGTGTGTCTGGTATTGATGCTTGCGGTTGGCGGCATTCGCGGAGCGGTCTGCTTTGCGGCGGCAGCAGCAGCGTTTGGATATTACCGCTGGATGTCGTACAGCAAATTTGGCGGAACGACCGGAGATCTGGCCGGGTTCTTTGTACAGACCTGTGAGCTGGCGATGGCTGCCGCGGTTGTGATCGCCGGGCGGCTGCTTGGTTAAGAAAACGAGTTACTGCGAACGGAGTGAACAGTAAAAAAACGAAAACCATGAGCCGGGCGGCGGGGGCCCGGCTGGCAAAGCGGCAGGAAACGGGACGGTGGGGCTTCAAAGCTCCGGGAAAGGAATGGCGTAAAAAGATATGAGACTTGTAATTGGCGGAAGTTATCAGGGAAAACGCGATGCGGCGTGCAGGCTTTTTTCTTTAAAGCCATCTGATTTTGCGGACGGAAAAACCTGCGCGTTCGAGGATATTTTTCGGTGCCGGGCAATCTTCGATTTTCATGAATTTATCCGGCGGTTTATGCAGCCTGAGAGTTGCCTTCAGGAGCTTTCGGAAAATCTTGCAGAAAGAAATCCACAGATCTGCATCGTATCGAATGAAATCGGCTGCGGAGTGGTGCCCATCGACGCGCAGGAGAGGGCGTGGCGTGAGCTGACCGGGCGTATCTGCTGTCAGCTTGCCCGGAACGCGGATACGGTAGTGCGCGTGACGGCGGGTATCCCGATGGTGATAAAAGGAAATTTGAAATGAAGATATATATGATCCGTCATGGAAAGACGGCTGGAAACCTAAAAGGGCGTTATATCGGGACGACTGACGAGCCGCTCTGCGAGGAGGGCAGAGCGGAGCTGAAAGGAGCGCGCAGCGATCTGCAAAGCGACGCGGGCACGGTGTCAGATGTTCCCGCGAATGCCAGACCTGCGAAGGGCGGAGAAGATTTTCTAGCGCCCGACATGCTCTTTGTCAGCCCTTTGCTTCGCTGCCGACAAACGGCAACGCTTCTTTTTCCGGGAGTGCCGCAGACGATCGTGGAGGATTTCCGGGAGTGCGATTTTGGCGCTTTTGAAAATAAGAATTATCTGGAGCTGTCCGGCAACGCCGATTACCAGGCGTGGATCGACAGCGGCGGTACGCTGCCGTTTCCGGGCGGCGAGAGCCGGGAGGATTTTCAGCGGCGCTGTGTGCGCGCGTTTCAGAGTGTGCTTCATACGGCTGCGCAGAAGGGTTTTCGTGAGATTGCCTGCGTGGTACACGGCGGCACGATCATGAGCGTGCTTTCGGCGCTGGCGCTTCCGCGGCGCGGATATTACGATTACCAGGCAAAAAACGGCTGCGGCTATCTGATAGAATGGAAGGAAGGAGAGCGGGCGGATGCGGTGATCTGCAGGGCAGAGATGAGCTTTGCGGGCGGCACCTGCCGGGAAATACAATGATTGCATTTGTGAAGGGAACGCTGGCAGAGGTGAAGGAAAATATCGCTGTCATTGAAAATAACGGGATCGGATTTAACGTATATATCACCGGCAGAGACGCCGGCCAGCTTGTGCGTACCGGCATGGAGGTACTGCTGCACACGTATATGGATGTGCGTGAGGATGCGATCCAGCTTTTCGGTTTTCTGTCAAAGGACGATCTGGAAACATTCCGGCTTCTTTTGAAGGTAAACGGTATCGGACCGAAGGCGGCGCTCGGCGTGCTGACTGCGATTTCAGCAGTTGATCTGCGGTTTGCGGTGCTTGCGGACGATATCAGGGCCATCTCCGCCGCGCCGGGGATCGGCAAAAAAACGGCGCAGAAGCTGGTGCTGGAGCTGAAAGATAAATTCAGTCTGGAGGACGCCTTCGAGCAGAAGCTCGCCGAGAACACGGAAATCGTATCCGCCGCGCCAAACGATAACCAGGGCGAGGCGGTGCAGGCGCTGGTGGCGCTCGGATATGCCGGAAGCGACGCGCTGAAAGCGGTAAAGGCGGCAAATATCACAGCGGATATGAGTACCGAAGATATCTTAAAAGCGGCTTTGAAGCATATATCATGAGTCAGGGAAAAATAGGAGAGCAGCATGAAAAAACGCATTATAGAAACCGAGGTAACGGAAGAGGACATCCGGGTGGAGCCAAGTCTCCGGCCGAAAACACTTTCGGAATACATCGGGCAGGAAAAAGCGAAACAAAATCTGAAGATCTATATTGAAGCGGCAAAGCAGCGCGGCGATTCCCTCGACCATGTTCTGTTTTACGGACCGCCGGGGCTTGGGAAGACAACGCTTGCCGGGATCATTGCCAATGAGATGGGCGTAAACATGAAGGTGACCTCCGGTCCGGCGATCGAAAAGCCGGGCGAGATGGCGGCGATCCTCAACAATCTGCAGGAGGGCGATGTCCTTTTCGTGGACGAGATTCATCGCCTGAACCGACAGGTGGAGGAGGTACTTTACCCGGCGATGGAGGACTACGCGATTGACATCATGATCGGCAAGGGGGCGACGGCGCGTTCCATCCGCCTGGAGCTTCCGCGCTTCACGCTGGTGGGAGCGACTACGCGCGCCGGTCTTTTGACGGCGCCGCTGCGCGACCGCTTCGGTGTGATCCATCATCTGGAATTTTATACTGTGGAGGAGCTTTCCACGATCATCTGCCACTCGGCGAAGGTCCTCGGTGTGGAGATTGATGCGGAAGGAGCGGCGGAGCTTGCAAAGCGTTCGCGCGGAACGCCGCGTCTTGCCAATCGTTTATTGAAGCGCGTACGGGATTTTGCGCAGGTTAAGTACGACGGAAACATCACAAAAGAAATTGCCAGCTTCGCGCTGGATCTTCTGGAGGTGGACCGCTACGGGCTTGATGTGACGGACAGGAACCTTCTGCTGACACTGATCGAAAAATTTTCCGGCGGACCGGTCGGGCTGGAGACACTGGCAGCGACCATCGGGGAGGATGCGGGTACGATCGAGGACGTCTACGAACCGTATCTGCTGAAAAACGGATTTATCAACCGCACGCCGCGCGGGCGTGTCGCGACGGAAAAAGCGTATCATCACCTGGGTATTCAGCAGCGCAATTGAGGCGTGAGAACGTGATTCAAGTATGAGCAGATTCCATTCGCGAAGCGAATTTTAAATGGATTTGCGAAGGTTACTGCGAACGGAGTAAACAGTAACCCGCTTTTGCCTTGCAATTATAAGAAAAGTCGGGTATACTGTAAAAAGACTACGAGAAGATCAGATATTTGATTGGAAAGATACCATCGGGAGGAAACGGCATGTCAAAAAAGAACCAGATACAGGTTGTGATCGACGGAAAAATTCTTGTGATCAGCGGCTACGAGAGCGAAGAATATATACAGAGGGTTTCCTATTATATCAACAGCAAGCTGGCGGAATTCAAAAAGATGGACAGCTACCGCAGGCAGTCCGACGACAGAAAAAATATTTTAATGCAGCTTAATATTGCAGACGACTACTTTAAGGCAAAGAAGCAGGTTGAGATCCTGGAGGATCATATTGCCGCCAGGGACAAGGAAATCTTTGACCTCAAGCATAATCTGATGGACATGCAGAGAAAGCTGGACGAATTAAAGAAGAAGTAACTGATTACGAGAGTCTGCTTATTGCAGGCTCTTTCGCGCCTCATAGGAAATTCTTCGGGGTTCCTGTGAGGCAAAATCGCTTCGCGGGAATGCGCACGCAAAATTTCGCAAAACGAGATTCTTTTTTACTGAGGAGGGCTTTATGAAGGCAGAATTGCTGGCTCCGGCTGGTTGCTATGAAAGCATGACGGCGGCGTTCGCCGCGGGTGCTGACGCTGTTTATATCGGCGGCAGCCGTTTTGGTGCGCGCGCTTATGCGGAAAATCCCGATGAGGATCTTTTAAAGCGGGCAATCGACTATGCACATGAAAAGAACCGGCGCCTGTATCTGACGGTGAACACGCTTCTGAAGGATGACGAGCTGGACGGATTATACGATTATCTGAATCCCTATTACCGGGAAGGTCTGGATGCGGTGATCGTGCAGGATCTCGGCGTGCTCCGCTATATCCGGGATGTTTTTCCGGGGCTGGATATTCACGCCAGCACGCAGATGGGCATCACCAGCGCGTACGGGGCGCGTTTTTTAAAAGAGCTTGGGGCGACGCGTATCGTGACGGCGCGCGAGCTGTCTCTGGAGGAGATCCGCGGCATCCATGAGAGCACGGATATCGAGATCGAGAGCTTTATCCACGGTGCCCTCTGCTTCTGTTATTCGGGGCAGTGCCTTTTAAGCAGTATGATCGGCGGCAGGAGCGGCAACCGCGGAAGATGCGCGCAGCCGTGCCGTCTTCCCTATGATCTGTATGAAAACGGGAAACGCGTCAATAAAAAGGAAAAGCAATATCTGCTCAGTCCGAAGGATATCTGCACGCTGGAGCTGCTGCCGCAGCTCATCGAGAGCGGCGTTTATTCCATGAAAATTGAGGGACGGATGAAGCGACCGGAGTATGCAGCGGGCGTGGTGCGCATTTACCGGCGTTATCTCGACCGTTACCTGGAAAATCCGCAGAAAAAATTTCAGGTGAGCAGTGAGGATAAGAGGGAATTGCTTGATCTCTACAGCAGAGGCGGTTTTTCTGACGGCTATTACCGCCGTCACAATGGCCCGTCTATGATGTCGCCGGGACAGTCGAATTACTGTACGGACAACGACGTGCTGCTGAAGGAGCTGAAGCAGCAGTACCTTGATAAGGATTATCCGGAAAAAATTAATGGGAAATTAATACTTTCAAAGCGAAAACCTGCTATACTAAGGATATCGTCCGGAGGGCATACTGTTACGGCAGAGGGAATGCAGTCGCAGATGGCGCAGAATCGCCCGCTTACCAGAGCAGACCTGGAAAAGCAGATGCGAAAGACCGGCGGGAGCGGATTTGCCTTTTCGCATCTGGAGATTGATACAGAGGACGATTTATTTCTGCCGATGCAGGCGCTCAACGAGCTGCGCCGAAATGCAATCACGGCGCTGAAAGAGGATATTCAGAGCGAATATCGGCGCGGGGACGGACGATACCGGAAACCGGTGTCCGAAGAAGACTTAAGGGGGATTTTCCTGAAGGAGGATCACGGCGCAGAGAAGCAGAATGGCGGAGAAAAAACGCACGCCGCTAAGAAACAGGCTACCGCATATTTTCGCATGACGGCGTCCGTGGAAAATCTGGCTTTGGTGAATACGCTCTGTGCGGTGCCGGAGATCGACGCGATCTATCTGGACTGCGCGGCATTTTCGGGCAGGGAAGCATTTCTTGCGGATTCTAAGAGGTGGATCGCGCGCTGTCATGAGGCGGGAAAGAAATGCTTTTATATTCTTCCGTGGATTTTCCGGACGCAGGCGCTGGAGTATTACAGGGGCGAACAGGCGCTCGCTGCGCTGGCGGCATACGACGGGCTTCTGATCCGAAATCAGGAGGAATATCTCTTTTTGCGGGAGCGAAATTTCTCAAAGCCGCTGGCGGCGGACTGGAATCTCTACACCTGGAACCGGGAGGCGCGTCTTTTCTGGCAGGAAGCGCAGCTTGCATGGGACACGGCGCCGGTGGAGCTGAACCGCAGGGAGCTGGCGCGGCGCGGCATGGAGGGAAGCGAGCTGATCGTGTACGGCTATCAGCCGCTGATGGTTTCCGCACAATGCCAGAGGAAAAACAGCACCGGCTGTACCAAAAAGCCGTCGCTTTTGTATCTGAAGGACCGGAAACAAAAGCTTTTTGCGGTAAAGAATGTCTGCCCGTTCTGCTATAATGTCATATACAACAGCGCTCCTCTGGAATTATCCGGAAATGTGCGCGACATAAAGGAGCTTCATCCGGAAAGTCTCCGCCTGCAGTTTACGACGGAGGAGCCGGAGGCGGCGGGAGAGATCGCAAAAAGCTATGCGCAGGCATTTTTTGGCAGAGAACAAACTGACAGGCTATATAAAGAGTTTACAAGGGGACACTTCGAGCGCGGAGTGGAATAGGTAGAAACGTGGTAAGTTTAATTATTCAGTTTTCCAGATATGCTATTTTGATTTTGATGGCAATTTATACGCTGCAGAGCTTCCTTGTCTTTACAAAAAAGGATGAGGAGGACAAGGAATTTCTGTTCCTGCAGCAGAATCTGATGATGTTTGTGATACATTTCGTCGCGTTCGCGGTAATGTATCTGCAGACGCAGGAGCAGGAGCTGCTCTTTTTCTACGGCGCGCAAATTATCTATCTTGCGGCAACACTGGTGTTTTTCCGCAATCTGTATCCGCGCGCGTCAAAGCTGGTCGTGAATCATATGTGTATGCTGATCACGATCGGTTTTATCATGCTGACAAGGCTCTCCTACGAGCAGGCGACGCGGCAGTTCCAGATCGCGGCGGCGTCCACCGCGGTGGCGCTGATCGTGCCGGTCATTATTCGCAAGGTGCGCATACTGACGCGCTGGACCTGGGTTTACGCGGGAGCCGGTATTGCGCTTTTAGGCATCGTGCTGGTGGCGGCGGACGAGACCTACGGCTCGAAGCTTGGGTTTAACCTTGGCTTTATCAGCATCCAGCCGTCGGAGTTTGTAAAGATCATCTTTGTATTTGCGATTGCCGGGATGCTCGGCAAGGCGAAGCGCTTTCTCGATATTGTGATCGCGACGGCAGTGGCTGCGGCGCATGTGCTGATCCTGGTGATCTCAAAGGATCTGGGAAGCGCGCTGATCTTTTTCGTCACCTATCTGATCATGCTGTATGTGGCGACGCGAAACTGCCTGTATCTGTTTGCCGGGCTTGGCGCCGGGAGCGTGGCGGCGGTGGCGGCATATTACCTGTTCTCGCATGTGCGCGTGCGCGTGCAGATCTGGCAGGATCCGTTTGCGGATTATGCGAACAAGGGCTACCAGGTGGCGCAGTCACTGTTTTCCATCGCGGCGGGCGGCTGGTTCGGTACCGGGCTTTATCAGGGAACGCCGGATAATATTCCGATCGTGGAGCAGGACTTTATGTTTGCGGCGATCGCGGAGGAGCTTGGCGGTATTTTTGCGATCTGCCTGATCCTCATCTGCATGAGCTGCTATATTATGTTTTTGAATATTGCGATGCGGCTGTCCAACCGGTTTTACCGCCTGGTGGCGCTCGGACTTGGCACCATGTACGCAGTGCAGGTATTTCTGACAATTGGCGGTGCGATGAAATTTATCCCGATGACTGGCGTGACGCTGCCGCTGGTCAGCTACGGCGGAAGCTCCATGCTGAGTACTGTGCTGATGTTTGCGATTATACAGGGACTTTATATTCTGCGGGAAGATGAGGAGGATCAAATTGAGAGAGAGAGGGAACGACAACTGGAATCCCGAAGATTTTTCGGAGCGTGAGGTAGAAATCCCCGAATTTCTGGAGCATCAGCGGGAGGAAGGCTACCGTACAGGCTACAGCGGCGGAGCGCAGCATTATAATGAGGGGATTCCGCCGCATTATGACGGGGAACCGCATCAGATACCGCCGTTTTCAGAGGATGGACAGATTCCGCCTCAGAAGCCGCCGGTGTCGAAAAAGCAGCATAACCGGGTGTATGGGCGCGTGGCGTACCTGTTTTCGGCGATGTTTCTTGCGCTGGTCGGCTACATGGCTTATTTTCAGATCTCGCTCGCGGACGAGCTGAAGGCGAATCCGAACAATACCAAGGCGGACGAACAGAAGCAGTATGTGGTGCGCGGCTCCATCTATTCGGCGGACGGTGAGATCCTTGCGGGGACCAATGTCGATGAGGAAGGCAACGAGACGCGCGTGTATCCCTACGACAATCTGTTTGCGCATGTGGTCGGCTACACGACGAACGGAAAATCGGGCATTGAGGCGATGTATAACAGTGATCTGCTCACGTCGAATACCTCGATCGTCGACCAGGTGGGCAAAGGCGTAAATAACGAAAAGGTGCGCGGGGACAATCTGATCCTGACACTTGACACAACACTTCAGACGGCGGCGTCGCAGGCGCTTGGCGCTTATCGCGGAGCGGTCGTTGTGATGGAACCGGATACCGGAGCGGTGCTGGCAATGGTATCGAAGCCGGATTTTGACCCGAACCAGATGGATGAGCTGTGGGAATATCTGATCGCGGAGGATGCGCACAGCCCGCTTCTGAACCGTGCGACGCAGGGACTCTATCCGCCTGGCTCTACCTTTAAGATCATGACGGCGCTGGAGTATATCCAGGAGCATCCGGATGATTATATGGATTATTCCTTCCAGTGCGACGGCTATCTGACGCAGGGGGATGTGACGATCCAGTGCTTTGACGGAGCGGTACATGGCTTTGAGAATCTGCAGCAGTCCTTCCAGAACTCCTGCAATACCTCGTTTGCCAATATTGGTCTGCAGCTTGATCTGGACAGATTTCATGATCTCTGCGAGAAGTTTTTGTTTAACGGCGACCTGCCGACGCTGATGCCGTACAGCAGCAGCCAGTTTGTGCTGAACAGCGATTCGTCCTACGGCGATATCATGACGACCTCGTTCGGGCAGGGCGACACGCTGGTTTCTCCGCTGCACATGGCGCTGATCGCAGGCACGATCGCGAACGACGGCGTGATGATGTATCCGTATTTTGTGCAGCGCGTCGAAAATACAGAGGGCGTTAAGGTGAGCGAGACGAAGCCCATCGCGTATAAGCGCATGATCTCCAGTCAGGAGGCGGACATCTTAAAGAGCTTCATGCAGAGCGTCGTGGAGGGCGGCTCCGGCTCGTATCTGTGGAATGACAGCTACACGGTGGCAGGCAAAACCGGCTCTGCGGAGTATGAGGTGAACGGAAATACCGGAGAGGAAGCGGAGCTTTCCACGCATTCCTGGTTCGTTGGATTCTCCAATGTGGAGGATCCGGATATCGTTGTCTGCGTGATCGCGGAGGACGGCGGCACCGGAAGCTCGGCGGCGGTTCCGATCGCAAAACAGATTTTTGACACCTATTATTACAATCAATATTAAGAAAGAGTTGCGGTTTTTTTAAAAAAGCGGTATACTAAGACCAGCACAGAAAACACAACGCACTACAGGAGGAATTGCAATGATTGAGGCAACGAGCTGTGGCGGTGTGGTAATATTTCGAGGCAAGATATTGCTTTTGTTCAAGAGCTATAAGAACAAATATGAGGGTTGGGTATTGCCGAAGGGAACAGTGGAGGCTGGTGAGGAGTACAAGGATACTGCGCTGCGCGAGGTTTTGGAGGAAACCGGCGTGCGGGCGAGCATTATAAAGTATATTGGGAAGAGCCAGTATTCTTTCAATGTGCCCGAGGACGTGGTGGAAAAGGATGTACACTGGTACTTGATGCGTTCGGAAAGTTATTATAGCAAACCACAGCGCGAAGAACACTTTGTGGACTCTGGTTATTACAAATACCATGAGGCTTATCATCTGCTGAAATTCGCCAACGAGCGGACGATGCTGGAGCGTGCATACGACGAGTATCTGTCACTGAAAAAGGCGAATTTGTGGGGAACAAAGAAACATTTTTAAGTGGAAAGGGGTTGCTGCATCGTTTTGCGACAATCCCTTTCTCATAAGGCGATTAAACTGTAAAAAAGTGGTAAGGATAGTATTATGAAATGGTATCAGAAGCTGTATATCGGTAAAAATGTAAAAAAGAACAGGGAGCTGCTCATCAAAAATGTGGAGACGGGCGTCGGTATGCCGGAGGTTTATCTGGTCACGCTTGCGGCGAATGAGCGTGATCTTTTTGACATTTTCCGGGCGGATATTCTGTTCCAGCCGGTTCTTCACGGGCATTGTCCGCTGATCGTCGGCGCGGCGAAGGGCTGGCACGAGGCGGTGGATATCGCGACTGGTATCGCGCTGGACGCATACCGCAAAAATGGCGATTTTGATGTGCGGAAATTTCTTGAGAGCCGTATACCGGACGGCGAAGAGATGATTTATGAATATCCGATGGAAAAGCTAAAGAAACGAAAACTGTTTCGGTTCGGAAAGTAGGCGGCAGGTGAGAGAATGCTACATATAGTTTTGGCGATATTGAAAATACCGTTTATTCTGCTGGCAGTCCTGCTGCTGATCCTTCTTACGGTCGCGCTTCTGCTTCTGTTCGTGCCCGTCCGCTACCAGGCGTCGGCGGAAAAAACTGATAAGCTGACAGCAGCCGCCCGCGTCACCTGGCTGCTGCATCTTCTCTCGGTGCATATCGGTTATCTGGACGGGAAACTGCAGATCAGCGTGAAGGTGTGCGGGTACACGGTAGTTGGAGAAAAGAAAAAAAAGAAGCGCAAAAGGAAACCTGCGCCGTCTGAAAAAGAAGCAGAAAAGGCGACAGCACCTGAGGCACCGCATGAAATGCCTCAGGCGCCGGAAGAACCGGAGCAGAAGCAGCCGCCCGAAGCAGAAAGCGTGCAGCCGCCTGCCAGGCCGCTTTCGGAGGATGAGAGCGCGGGACAGTCGTTTGCGGAGGAATCCGTCGTACCGGAAGCTGCATCGGAAAAGGAAAGCGGATCCTCTTCAAAGCAGGAGGAAATTTCTGCGTCGCCGGAATCCTTCGGGATGCCGGAGAGCGAATCTGCGCCGGAGCAGGAAGTCCGGGAGACGCCAGATACAAAAAGCGTCCGGCGACAGGCGAAACCGGGTATTTTTGACAGGCTGAGATCTTTTTTTGAAAATATAAAGAATAGCTTTCGCGCATTTCTGGAAAAAATACGGAATATCCGGGAAAGCTTTGAGAAACTGAAAAGGAAGCTGGAATATTACAAAAAACTGTGGTACGATGTCCATACACAGGAAGCGCTGAGACATGGAAAGAAAGAGCTTCGCTATCTGTTTAAGCATTATTTTCCGCGGAAAATTGAGGGAAATGTATTGTTCGGGCTGGATGATCCGGCAGCGACCGGTCAGCTCCTTGGAATTTTAAGTATTTTGCAGGTGGCTTCCGGGAATCATGTGATTGTGGAGGCGGACTTTACAAAGCCTGTGCTGGAGGGGGATATTTCTCTGAAAGGGCATATCCGTGCCTGCCACCTTGTAAAAACTGCATTTTTGCTTCTTTTGGACAAGCACATCCGTATCACCATAAAACGGGTGCGAAAAATGTTAAATCATTGAAACAGGGAATACAAAACTTTTAAACATCAAATCAGCGGGTGAGAGCAGCCGCCGGGCGCAGAAACGTCCGGGAATGCTGTAAAAATAGAAAACAGTTGACATTTCGCATAAAAAAGGAGGAACAAAAAATGGCATCAGAAAACAATTTTCAGTCAAAGGTAGAATCCCTGTTTAAGGGAATGGACGGCTTTATCCACTCAAAGACCGTTGTGGGCGATGCGATCACGGTGGGCGATACCATCATTCTGCCGCTTGTAGACGTCTCCTTCGGTGTGGCTGCGGCTGCGCTTGAGGGACAGGAGAACAACAAACAGAAAAATAACGGCGGCGGCGGTATGGGCTGCAAGATGATGCCGAGTGCAGTTCTCGTGATCCAGAACGGCACCTCTAAGCTTGTGAACGTCCGCAACCAGGACGGACTCACCAAGGTGCTGGACATGGTACCGGATTTTGTAAACCGCTTTACCTCAGGTAATGGATTTGCAGCCGGTGCGGGAAACAGCGCGGGCGCATCCGCAAAAACAGCCGGTCCGGAGAATACAGACGAGGACGCAGAAGCATAGAAAAGCCTTTTATCTTAACGACGCAAAAAAAGAGAGGGTTCCGTCGGAAAACGATTTTCCGCCGGAGCTCTTTTTTACACGCAAAATAGCGGAACCTTTTCGGCTCTGCCGCATAAAATAATAGAAAAGAATTGGGAGAACGCGTATGAAACGAATTGCAGGATATACCCTGTTCTGGATTGCAGTGGGAATGCTGGCGGCTCTTTTTATAGCCAATTCCTTCGTGATCGTTCTTCTGATTTTTGCATTTCTTCTGGCAGGCTACAATCTGTTCATGTGCTGATAGCATTTCAGGCTGTATCGAATAATAGATATAAAAACACCGCCCGTACAGGCGGTGTCTGTTAATTTCATTAAGCTCTTTCTACTTTACCGGATCTTAAGCAGGAAGTACAAACGTACATCTTCTTAGCAGCTCCGTTAACTTTAACTTTTACAGATTTGATGTTGGATTTCCACATCTTGTTGGATCTTCTATGAGAGTGGCTCACGTTGTTTCCGAAATGAGCGCCCTTATCACAAATTGCACATCTGGCCATGACAGCACCTCCTTATACCTTACTCGCCTATACTGCTATGTACAGACTGACAACAATGGTATTTTAACAGAAACCACTTTAATTTGCAAGTGGAAAATAAAAAAAGTGTTTCCTTTTTGCGGAAAACTTGCTATACTGTATTCATATATGAATTTTGGAGGTATGAATATGAAAGGTCGTATGGATAATGCATTGGGAACCATCTCCATTGATAAAGATGTTATTGCAACTTACGCGGGCAGCGTTGCTGTGGAATGCTTCGGAATCGTGGGCATGGCAGCAGTGAGCATGAAGGACGGGCTTGTGCGCCTTTTAAAACGCGAAAGCTTAAAGCACGGCATCAATGTTACCGTCAGTGAGGATAATCGGATTTCCCTGGATTTTCATGTCATCGTCTCTTACGGTGTCAGCATTTCGGCAGTGGCGGAAAATCTGATCAGCAATGTGAAGTACCAGGTGGAGGAATTTACCGGTATGGAGATTGATAAAATAAATATTGCCGTAGAAGGCGTAAGAGTGATTGATTAAGGAGGAACTCGGAAGTGGGTAGAAATACAATCGACGCACAACTGTGCGCAAAAATGTTTTTGGCTGGTGCCAGCAATCTTGAGGCGAACAAGGAGTGGATCAACGAGCTGAACGTTTTTCCGGTGCCGGACGGCGATACCGGTACAAACATGACGCTCACCATCATGTCGGCGGCGAAGGAAGTCGCTTCCCTGGAGGAACTGAACCTGGAAACACTGGCAAAGGCAATCTCATCGGGATCCCTGCGCGGAGCGCGCGGAAATTCCGGCGTTATTCTTTCCCAACTTTTAAGAGGCTTTACAAAGACGATTAAATATGAGAAGGAGATTACCACAGATATCATCGTGGAGGCTTGCCAGAAGGCGGTCGCGACGGCGTACAAGGCTGTTATGAAGCCGAAGGAGGGCACGATTCTCACTGTTGCAAAGGGCTGTGCTGAGAAAGCTTCCGAGCTGGCGGCAGAAGGCGCAGATATGGAAACGATTCTGGGAGGTGCGCTTTCCTATGCAGAGGATGTGCTGGCGCAGACGCCGGAGATGCTTCCGGTACTGAAGGAAGCAGGTGTGGTGGATTCCGGCGGACAGGGACTTATCCAGGTATTGAAGGGTGCGTTCGACGCCTACCTTGGCAAAGAGGTCAATTACACCATCGAGAGCGGAGAGAAGGCGGCAGGCGCGCAGGTTTCCGCAGAGGCTCCGGCGGCGGAAATCAAATTCGGATACTGCACCGAGTTCATCATTATGACAAAGAAGCCGATGGAAGAGGCGGAGGAGCTTGCGTTTAAGGCATTCCTTGAGAGCATCGGCGATTCCATCGTCGTAGTGGCGGACGACGATATCGTAAAGGTACACGTACACACAAATCAGCCTGGCGTGGCCATCACAAAGGCGCTTACCTACGGCGAGCTGTCCCGGATGAAGATTGATAATATGCGTGAGGAACACCAGGAGAAGCTTATAAAAGACGCTTCGAAGCGTGCGCAGGAGGAAGCAAAGGCGGCAAAACCGGCGATGCCGCACAAGGAGGTCGGTTTTATCTCCGTATCCATCGGCGAGGGTATCGGCGAGATCTTCAGGGGACTTGGAGTGGATTATCTGATCGAGGGCGGTCAGACGATGAATCCGAGCACCGAGGACATGCTGAACGCGATCGAGCAGGTAAACGCAGACACTATCTATATCTTGCCGAACAATAAAAACATCATTCTGGCGGCAAACCAGGCACAGGCGCTCACGAAGGACAAGCAGATCATCGTGATCCCGACCAAAACAGTACCGCAGGGTATTTCCGCGATCATTAACTATGCGCCGGACAAGTCGGCGGAGGAAAATAAAGAGGCGATGACGGAAGGACTGTCTGTGATCAAGACCGGTCAGATCACCTATGCCGTGCGCGATACGCATATCGATGACAAGACGATTCATGAGGGCAACATTATGGGTATCGGCGACCATTCCATCCTGGCGGTCGGCGAGGAGATTGCCGCTGTCACAAAGGAGACGATCAGTCTGATGCTGGATGAGGATTCCGAGCTGATCAGCGTTTATTACGGCGCGGACATATCCGAGGAGGATGCGCAGGCGCTCGGAGCAGAGCTTGAGGAGCAGTATCCGGACTGCGAGGTTGAGGTATATTCCGGCGGGCAGCCGATCTACTACTATGTTGTTTCTGTAGAGTAGGATATATGGAAGGAAATTTTGTTTTATGAATCAGAGAACGCCCCTTGATGAATTGAAGGGGATTGGTGAAAAGACAAAACTTGTATTTGAGAAAGCAGGCATTCGCGATCTTGGCGACCTGCTTTCTTACTATCCGCGCACTTACCGGCGGTTCCCGGCGATTTCTGACACCTCGCAGGTCAGGGAGGGCATGGAGATTGCCGTCTACGCTGCGCCGGAGCGCGCGCTTACGGTGCAGTATGTAAAGCGAATGCAGATCGTATCCGCTGTTTTGTGCGACCAGGCGGGCTCCGTTGGCGCCCGCTGGTTCAATATGCCGTATCTGCGAAATACCATAAAGCCGGGCGTATACCATGTATTCTGCGGAAAGGTGGTACAAAAAGGAGTCAGCCTTTACCTGGAGCAGCCGGCGATTTACACGATGGAGCAGTATCAGAAGCTTCTCCTGGAGCTGCAGTCCGTCTATGTGCTGACAAAAGGGCTGACGAACCAGCTGCTTTCCAAAACCGTGCGGCAGGCTCTGGACGGCATGGAGCTTTCGGGGGATTATCTTCCGGAGGACATCCGAAAAAAATATCAGTTAGCGGAATATGACTACGCGATCGAAGAAATCCATTTCCCGCGCGATGAACAGCATATGCGGATCGCCAGACGGCGGCTGGTGTTTGATGAATTTTTTCTTTTTATCCTGGCGCTGCGCCGGTTTAAGGAACAGCACGAGCAGGCGAAAAATCCATTTTCGATACAGCGGACACCGCTGACGGACAACGTGATCCAAACATTAGGCTACGAACTTACCGGAGCACAGCAGCGCGTCTGGGAGGATATTCAGCGCGACATGACGGGAGAACACGCAGCGGCGCGGCTCATCCAGGGCGACGTCGGCTCCGGCAAGACGATCCTCGCCTTTCTCGCGATGCTTCTTGCGGCGGAAAACGGGCTGCAGAGCGCTCTGATGGTGCCGACCGAGGTGCTTGCGCGCCAGCATTTTGAGTCGCTGACAGAGCTGATAGAAAAACAGAAGCTCACTTTTGTACCGATTTTGCTTACCGGCTCCATGACGGCAAAGGAAAAACGGCTTGCTTATGAAAAAATCGCCGCCGGCGAGGCAGATATGATCATCGGTACGCACGCGCTTATTCAGGAAAAGGTGCAGTATAAACGCATGGGACTTGTGATCACCGACGAGCAGCACCGCTTCGGTGTACGCCAGAGGGAGACCCTGGGTGATAAGGGCACGGAACCGCACACGCTCGTCATGAGTGCGACGCCGATCCCGCGCACGCTCGCCGTTATCCTGTACGGCGATCTGGAAATTTCTGTGATCGACGAGCTTCCGAAAAGCCGCCTGCCGATCAAAAACTGCGTGGTGAATACCACCTACCGGCGAAAGGCGTATACCTTTATTGAAAAAGAAATCCGTCTCGGGCATCAGGCGTATATCATCTGTCCGATGGTGGAGGAAAACAAGCAGATCGAGGCGGAGGATGTCATTTCCTACACGGAGAGGCTTAAAGAAATACTCCCGGAGGATATCTGCATCGAATATCTGCACGGAAAAATGAAGCCGAAGGAAAAAAACGAGGTGATGGAACGGTTCCTTGGCGGAGAGATCCAGGTGCTTGTCTCGACGACGGTTGTCGAAGTCGGCGTGAATGTGCCGAACGCCACTGTCATGATGATCGAGAATGCGGAGCGCTTCGGTCTTGCGCAGCTTCACCAGCTCCGCGGAAGAGTGGGAAGAGGAAAAGCGCAGTCGTACTGTATCATGATATCCTCATCGGACAATAAAAAAACGAAAGAACGTCTGGAGATTTTAAACAAATCAAACGACGGATTTTTCATCGCATCCGAGGATCTGAAGCTGCGCGGACCGGGCGATATCCTTGGCGTGCGTCAGAGCGGACTGATGGAATTTAAGCTTGCAGATGTCTTTGCCGATGCGAAGATCCTGCAGGATGCCTGCAAAGCGGCAGAAGCGATCTTAAAGGAGGATCCCGCTCTGGAAGCGCCGGAGCATACCAGGCTGCACAGAATGCTGGAAAACTATCTGTCAAACGAGCTGAAAAAATTAAATTTGTAAAAACTGCCAGTTTATAATCCGCCGAATTTCATATACTATCACTGCAATCGAAAAACAAACAAAAAAACAAACGAAAAGATTGCAGATAAAATGCAAAGGAGGCGTAGATTATGTCAAGTAAATCTTCTAACACAGCAGCAGTACCGGAGGCAAAGGGAGCACTGGATCGTTTCAAATTTGAAGTGGCAAGCGAGCTCGGTGTGCCGCTGACCGACGGCTACAACGGCAATCTGACATCCAAGCAGAACGGTTCCGTAGGCGGATATATGGTCAAGAAAATGATTGAAGCACAGGAAAGACAGATGTCCGCACAGAACGGCACGACAATGCTCTAAAATTAAAATAAAGAGAAGATAAAAAGAAAAGACCCGGGAGGCGAAAATTCCCCGGGTTTTTTCCTGTAAAAAAATATATTTGCTATTCCGAAAAAGTATGTTATAATCTATCTGATACTTTGGGGTTTTTGAAAGGAAGCGAAAAATGAATATTGGGGTAATCGCACACAACAGTAAAAAAAGTCTGATGGAAAACTTTTGTCTGGCTTACAAACGGATTTTGAGCAAGCATGAGATTTACGCCACCGGCATCACGGGACGCAGGATTGAGGAAGTGACGAAATTAAAGGTTCACAAATTTCTGCCCGGAAGTGTCGGCGGGGACAAGCAATTCACGGAAATGATCGAGCGCAACAGTATGGACATGGTAATCTTTTTCTACAATCCGATCATACAGGATCCGCGGCAGGCGGACATTGAGCGGATTACCCGGTGCTGCGACAAATATAATATTCCGATTGCGACGAACATTGCTACGGCGGAATCCCTGATTCTCGGACTGGATCACGGCGACCTGGAGTGGAGAAATATCGTCTAGGAGGACGTCCGGAAAACACAAAAGATTCTATTCGGAGTACGAGGGAGGCTACATATGTCAATTGATGACATCTCAAATTTGTTTACCTTTGCCGGCGGTCTTGGCATGTTCCTGTACGGTATGCACGGCATGTCGGCTGGTATCCAGAAATCTGCCGGCAGCAAGATGCAGGAGCTGCTCGGGATCCTCACGAACAATCGTCTGGTCGCGGTGCTGGTTGGGGCGGCGCTGACGGCGATCATTCAGAGCAGCGGAGCTACCACGGTCATGGTGATCGGTTTTGTAAACGCCGGCATCATGACGCTCAGCCAGGCGGTCGGCATCATCATGGGCGCCAATATCGGTACCTGTATTACGGCATGGATCGTATCGCTCGGACAGGTAGGGGACAGCTTTAAAGCGCTCTCTCCCTCCCTTTATGCACCGCTCATGGTCGGCATCGGAGCATTTCTGATCATGTTTGCCAAAAAGCCCAGGAAACAGATATACGGGGAGATCCTCATCGGTCTTGGTTTTTTGTTCATTGGTCTTGATTTTATGGGCGGCTCTGCGAAGAAGTATATGGATCTTCCTATTATTTCGGACGCTTTTTTGCTGTTCGGAAATAATCCGCTGCTCGGCGTAGCGATCGGTACGATCATCACGGCGATCATGCAGAGCTCTTCCGCTTCAGTGGGCGTGCTGCAGACACTGGCAGCTACGAGCGGGGCGGTCACGACGAGCGCGGCGGTATACATCAGCCTTGGATCGAATATCGGTTCCTGTCTTACCGCGATCCTCTCCAGCTTCGGTACGAGCAGAAACGCAAAAAGAGTAGCGGCAATGCATCTTCTTTACAACATCATCGGCGCGGTAGTATTCGGCACGCTCAGCTATATTTTCTTTTGGATCTCGCCGGAATTTGCGCACCGGAGCATTGACAGTGTCGGAATCTCCATATTCCACACCGGCTTTAAGGTTGCCTGTACCATCATGCTGTTCCCGTTTGCGGAGCGGCTGGTCGATCTCTCCGGCATGGTTGTGAAGGGAGAAGAGAACGAGGCTCCGGCGGAGAACGAGGAAACCGTTACGCTGCGTCATCTGGATCGCCGTATCCTGAAATCCCCGGATTTCGCGGTGGAAAATGCGATCAAGGAAGTCGTGCATATGGGCGAGATTACGGCGGAAAACCTGCGCAATGCCTGTAATGTGGTCATGAATTTCGACCAGGAGCTCTTGAAGAAAATCTACGCGACGGAAAAGACCATCAACTCCATGGAGGAGCTGCTGACCGAGTACCTTGTGGAGATCGACAACCTCTCGCTCACCGTGGAGCAGCACGATATCGTGAAGAATCTGTTTTACTCCGTCAGCGATATTGAACGCGTGGGCGACCATGTGGAAAATATCGCCGAGATCATGGATGTCAAGGACGGCGCCGATCCGATCAGCTTCTCACAGGAGGCGCTTGGCGAGATGGCGGAGATCATGGGGCTTGTAAAGGACGCTTTTTCCTGCGCGGTCAATGCCAGACGTAAGATCAGCATTGAGGATGCCGTTCTGGTCGGAAAATACGAGGAAAAGGTGGACGATATGGAGGAAGAACTGCGAGACAAGCATATTGAGCGTCTGTCGAAGCAGCTCTGCAATCCGACAAACGGTGTGGCATTCCTGGATATTCTGAGTAATCTGGAGCGCATCAGCGATCATGCCTACAATCTTGCCGGTTATGTGATGAGCGAGCATGAGTGATAGGGGCGCGGCAAAAAGGAAAGACCCGTAAAACATGTTTGGGAGAGACAGTATATGAGAGTTATCGCAGGAACGGCAAAGCGCCTTGCCCTGAAAACAGTGGAGGGCCTGGATACCCGTCCGACGACGGACCGCATCAAGGAAACACTGTTTAATATGATAAATATGGAGATCCCGGAGTGCCGTTTCCTGGATCTGTTTTCCGGCAGCGGTGCGATCGGTATTGAGGCACTGAGCCGCGGAGCTTCCCTTGCCGTGCTGGTGGAGCAGAATAAAAAGGCGGCAGAATGTATCCGGCAGAACCTTGCCTTTACCCGTCTTGCGGACCGCGCCGTGCTGATGCAGACGGACGTGCGCACCGCGCTTGGCAGGCTGGAGGGCGAAAAACCGTTTGATATTATTTTTATGGATCCTCCCTACCGGCAGAACCTGGAGTGGGAAGTGCTGGAGGTGCTGGCAGATTCTTCTCTGGCGGATGAGCAGACGCTGATCATTGCCGAGGCTTCCTTGGATACGGAATTTGACTATCTGGAGGCGCTGGGCTATTCCATGGAAAAATACAAGAAATACAAGACAAATGCGCATATTTTTATTAAGAAGAGCAAGGGGAGCACGTTATGAAAAGAGCCGTTTATCCGGGCAGCTTTGATCCGGTCACCTATGGACATCTGGACATTATCCGGCGTTCGGCAGCGCTTGTGGACGAGCTGATCGTCGGGGTTTTGCAGAATAATCATAAAAAGCCGTTGTTTTCTTTGGAGGAACGTGTTAAGATACTACTGGAAGCAACAAAAGATATGAGCAATGTCCGTGTGGAGGCATTCACCGGGCTTTCCATTGACTTTGTGAAGAAAAGCGACGCACAGTTTCTCGTCAGAGGTCTGCGCGCGATCACAGATTTTGACTATGAGCTGCAGATGGCGCAGACAAACCGTATCATGGCGCCGGATGTCGACACCATTTTTCTGACGACCAGTCTGCAGTACGCTTATTTAAGTTCTTCCACAGTCAAAGAGGTCGCATATTACGGCGGCGATATCAGCAAGTTTGTTCCGCCTGAGGTTGTGAGGGCGATCCAGGCGAAAATGCAGAAAAATTAATTAATAAGGAGAAAAAACATGAGCAGCAGAATTGAACAGATCATCGAAGAAATTGAAGAGTATGTGGATAGCTGTAAATTTCAGCCATTATCTTCCACAAAGATCGTGGTAAATAAGGAGGAGCTGGAGGAGCTGCTCCGTGAGCTTCGCATGAAGACGCCGGATGAGATCAAGCGTTATCAGAAGATCATCAGCAACAAGGATGCGATCCTTGCCGATGCGCAGACGAAGGCGGACGCGATCATGGCGGAGGCGCAGGAGAAGCAGGCGCAGATGGTACAGGAAAACGAGGTCATGCAGGAGGCGATGAACCAGGCGAACGCGCTTCTGGAACAGACACGTCAGCAGGCACAGGAGATCCTGGACAATGCGACGCAGGATGCAAACAATATCCGTATGAGCGCTATCAGCTACACCGATGATATGCTGGCAAATCTTGAGCAGATCATGAGTCACGCAACGGATACGGTCGGCGCAAAATACAATACCTTTATGAGTTCCCTGCAGTCCTGCTACGATATCGTGAGCAAGAACCGTCAGGAGCTGTCTCCGCAGACCGGCAATACTTCCAACTATGCTGCTGCGTCACAGGCAGACGAGAACGACGAATACGAAGAGGACGACGAATAATCCTTCATAAGATATAACAGAGCGTCATGATGACCGCTATGGCAGTGATGGAAATTTTTGCGCCGATATAGCTTTTTACAGACAGTCCGATGACAGAGAGCATCCGGGCTGACTGTGCCGTGCAGCAGAGGCCGCCGAATGCGGATACCGCTGTCAGCAGCAGATATTTTTCGCGAAAGGGCAGCGGGAGTGCTGCGATCCTGTGGATGCCGCTGCTGATCTCGACGATCCCGGAGAGGATCGCTGCGGGATAAGGGGAATCCAGCGGCAGCACGTCAATCATTGCGGTGAAAATGGCAAAGAGGAGGATATATCCGCCCAGTTTTGTGATACTGCAGATACTGTCTGTAATTGAGGCATCGACCATGGCAAATGTGATTGCTTTGGCGGGTGCCTTGTTTTTTTCCGCCTCTCTCCCGGCAGGGACATTTTCCGAGCTTCCGGACGGGAAGACGGTGTGTGGTTCGTTCTTTTTTTGCATACGGTAGCGGTGGTTGGAAAACAATCCGTACAGCAGCGGCGCACCGAACAAAATGACGAGCGTCGGCAAAAGCAGCGCGGGTGCCTTCAGATGCCTGAGTACCAGAAAATTCGTCAGGAAAGCGGGGCTGATATTGTTGATAAAGGCAGCAAGGTAAGAAGCTTCCGTCTCGGAAATCTGCTGATTTTCCCTGAGATCAGAGAGCACCTTTGCGCCCATCGGACAGCCGCAGAAAAAGCCGACAAGGAGGGCATAGGCACCGGAGGGCGAGATGGACAAAAGAGCGGTCAGCGGACGTGCAATGCGTCCGGCCAAAACAAGGGCGAGGTTGGAGGAGAGCAAAAGATGCGAGAGGATCATTACCGGGAGCAGAGTCGGCACAAGCGTCTCGTACCAGAGCAGCAGTCCGCTGCCGGCGGCGGCGAAGCTCTCCTGCGGAAACAGAAGTACAAAGAAGAAAGCGGAAACGGCAGGAATGCCGAAATATAAATTTTTCATGAAGAACCTCCCTGAAAAACTGAATAAGTTGAACCGGGGGAAAGGATGTGTTATACTCTATTTATGTCCGGCGGGGATTAGAACATGATTTGCCTGGCTGAATAGATACGAAAATTTTAAAAAGGCAGGATTACAGCATGGAAATACAGATTTGGCGGGATTTGTTAGATCCATACGATTTAGCGGTACGGGAACTGACCACAAAATTTGAGCATTTACGTTATGAATATAAATCGCGCGGGGTATATTGCCCGATCGAGCAGGTTACGGGACGTGTAAAGACGATCTCCAGTATTCTGGATAAGATGCAGAAGAAAAATATTGAGATGTCAGAGATCGAGGAGCGTATGGAGGATATCGCCGGTATCCGCATTATCTGTCAGTTTGTCGAAGACATTCCCAAGGTCGTCAATCTGATCCGCAGCCGCGGCGATATGTCGGTAACGCATGAGAAGGACTATATCACAAACGCAAAGACGAGCGGCTACCGCAGTTATCATGTGATCATAAGCTATTCCGTAGAGCTGATGAACGGTCCGAAGACGATCCAGGCGGAGATCCAGATCCGCACGATGGGGATGAATTTCTGGTCCACGATCGAGCATTCGCTGCAGTACAAATATAAACAGAATATCCCGGATCATATCCGTGAAAAGCTGTTAAAATCGGCCGATGCGATCGTGGTGCTGGATAACGAAATGTCCCTGGTGCGCGATGAGATCATGGATGCACAGAATTCCATGCAGCATCAGACGAATCTGGTCGCAGAGATCTTAAATAACATCCAGAATCTCTACAAGTATGCCAACAAGCGGGAGATCGCCAAGATCCAGGCAGAATTTTATGAGGTTTATGCGGAGAATGATCTGGAGAAGCTGGAGCGCTTTCACAGGCAGCTTGACATGATTTCAGAAGGGTATCGGGCGCAGGAGCTGAACTTTACCTGTGGAGAAACGACATGAAGATGGAATTACCGGAGAATTTTGCAGAAAATATGAAGGAGCTTCTTGGAGAGGCTTATCCGGCGTACATAGAGAGCTTTGAAAAGGAAAGCGCGCAGGGGATCCGGGTGAATACCGGTAAGATTTCGGCGGAGGAGTTTCAGAAAATCAGCCCGTTTCCGCTTGCGCCGGTTCCCTGGACGGAAAATGGATTTTATGTGACGGCGGACGACGCGGTGACGAAGCATCCTTACTACTATGCCGGGCTTTATTATGTGCAGGAGCCGAGTGCGATGCTTCCGGCGGCGCTTCTGGGGGCGAAGCCGGGCGAGCGGATCCTGGATTTGTGCGCGGCTCCCGGCGGGAAGGCAACGGAGCTTGGAAGCCGTCTGGCAGAAAAAGGGTTGCTGATGGCAAACGATGTCAGCGCTTCCCGCGCGAAGGCGCTTCTGAAAAATCTGGAGCAGCATGGGATTGGAAACGTCTGTGTGTGCAGCGAGACGCCCGAAAAGCTTAAGAACATTTACCCGGAATATTTTGACCGGGTCCTGGTGGACGCGCCTTGCTCCGGCGAGGGGATGTTCCGCCGGGAGCCAGCTATGAAAAAGGCGTATAAAGTGCATGGCCCCGCATACTATGCGCCGCTTCAGAGGGAAATTGCGGATGCAGCGATAGCGATGCTCAGACCGGGCGGCAGGATGGTGTTTTCCACCTGTACTTTTTCCGTGGAAGAAAATGAGGAGACGGTGCTTGCACTTTTAAAGAAGCATCCGGAAATGCGGTTGATCACGGCGGAGGTGCCGGGCGGAGCAGATCTGCCTGAAAAACTTGCGGGCTGCGTGCGGCTTTATCCGCACCGTGTCCGGGGCGAGGGACATTTCGCCGCCGTTCTTGAAAAAATAGCGAAAGAAGGCTCCTGCACTGGAAGCGATTTTCGTGTCGAAGAGCTTTCTGAAAGTGACAGGGCAGCATTGGAGCTGGGGCGTCTCTGTCAGGAAAAACAAGCCCGCATGCGCAGCGGGATACCGGATCGTGAAAAGCCGGAGAAGACGCCCGCGCAGTGGCAGGAGTTTTCTGAGCGTTATTTTAAGAAGCGCTTTGACGGCTGGCGGATTTTTTCGTTAAAAGAGCGGCTGTACGCGCTGCCGCCCGGGGCCTCGCTCAGCAGAGAGCTTCGTTATCTGCGAACCGGGCTTCTCTTAGGAGAATGCAGACAGCACGGCTTTGAGCCGTCGCAGGCGCTTGCGATGTTTCTAAAGCAAAGCGAGGCAAAAAACAGCATTTCGTTTGCTGCGGAGGATGCGCGCACCGTGCGCTATCTAAAAGGAGAGACGGTTACGCTGACGGAGGACGAGGCAGACCGGACATCTGACGGATGGACGCTGGTGTGTACGGACGGTTTTCCGCTCGGATGGGCAAAGAATCGCGGCGGTATGCTGAAAAATAAATATTATGCCGGCTGGCGGATGCAGTAGGACTCATTGAAAAAGCAAAGCGTATCTGCTGTGGAAACCGGGAGATGGACGCGGCGTACGAGAAAAGCCGACGGGGTGAGAGTATGGGAACGATCAGACTGGATAAGCTGCTTGCGGCGAGCGGCGCGGGCACGCGCAGCGAAGTGAAGAATTTTATCCGGAAGGGCAGAGTGACGGTGAACGGCACGGTCTGTAAAAACGCGGACAGCAAGGCAGACGCCGAAAGCGATGTGATCTGTCTGGATGGGCAGCCGGTTTTTTATTCGGAATTTGAATACCACATGCTTTATAAGCCTGCAGGCTGTGTGACGGCGGCCCGGGATGCGCGCTACGAAACGGTGATGGATTATATCACGTCTGCGCGCAAAAAGGATCTGTTTCCGGTTGGAAGGCTCGACCTTGACACGGAGGGACTTCTGCTTATCACAAACGACGGCGATCTGGCGCACCGGCTGCTGGCGCCGGGAAAGCATGTGGATAAGACCTACTTTGCGCGCGTACAGGGCGAGGTGACGCCGGAGGACATTGCCCGTTTTCAGGACGGGCTTGATATAGGGGAGGATCGCCCGACGATGCCGGCGGTTCTGGAAATTCTCTCCGTCGGGGAGATCTCGGAAGTGTATGTGACTATCCAGGAGGGAAAATTCCACCAGATCAAGCGGATGTTTGCGGCAGTCGGAAAGACAGTGCTATATCTGAAGCGTCTGCGCATGGGCAGCCTGGTGCTGGATCCGGCTTTGCAGGCGGGGGAGAGCAGACTTCTCTCGCAGAAGGAAATAGATGATTTACGGAAAGGGGCAGCGCATGAGTGACGGATTTTTGCCGGTCTCCAGAGCAGATATGGAGGCGGCAGGGATAGAACAGCTTGATTTTGTGCTTGTAACCGGGGATGCCTATGTGGATCATCCCTCTTTTGCACATGCGATCATCAGCAGGGTGCTGGAGGCGAACGGCTATCGGGTCGGGATTATCGCGCAGCCGGATTGGAAGGACGATAAAAGTATCGCCGTCCTCGGAGAGCCGCGGCTTGGCTTTCTGGTGTCCTCCGGAAATATGGATTCCATGGTGAATCATTACAGCGTGTCGAAAAAGCGCAGAAAAACGGACGCTTTCACGCCGGGCGGCGTAATGGGAAAGCGCCCGGATCATGCGACGGTCGTCTACAGCAATCTGATCCGCCGTACCTTCCGGCAAAAGCCGATCATTATCGGCGGTATCGAGGCAAGCCTGCGCAGACTTGCACACTATGATTACTGGTCGGATTCCCTCAAGCGCTCAATTCTGCTTGACTCCGGGGCGGATCTTCTGTCCTATGGAATGGGAGAGCGCTGTATCGTGGAGATCGCCGACGCGCTTGCAGCCGGGATCGCGGTGCGTGATATCACCTTTATTGACGGAACGGTTTATAAGACAAAAGACCTCTCCGGCGTGTACGATGCCACTCTGCTGTGCTCCTTTGATGCTTTAAAGGCAGACCGCATCAATTACGCGAAGAGCTTTTACACGCAGTACGGCAACACCGATCCGTTTTCCGGAAAGCGTCTCATCGAGCCGTATCCGAACGGTGTCTATGTGGTGCAGAACCCGCCGCAGAAGCCGCTCTCGCAGGCGGAGATGGACCGGGTGTACGCGCTGCCGTATCAGCGGACGTATCATCCGTCCTACGAAAAAGACGGCGGAGTACCTGCAATCGAGGAGGTAAAGTATTCTCTGATCAGCAACCGCGGCTGCTTCGGCGGCTGCAGCTTTTGCGCGCTGACCTTTCACCAGGGGCGGATCATCCAGACGCGCAGCCATGAATCGCTGCTCGCGGAAGCGGAGAAGTTTATCCAGGATAAGGATTTTAAGGGCTATATCCACGATGTGGGCGGACCGACCGCCAATTTCCGGCATCCGGCATGTGAAAAGCAGCTCACGAAGGGCGTATGTCCGAAAAAGCAGTGTCTGTTTCCGCAGCCCTGCAAAAATCTGATCGCCGATCACAGCGATTATCTTGCGCTTCTTCGCAAGCTGCGGGCGCTGCCGAAGGTGAAAAAGGTGTTTATCCGATCCGGCATCCGCTTTGATTATCTGCTGGCGGATAAGGACGACACCTTTTTTAAAGAGCTTGTGGAGCATCATGTGAGCGGACAGCTAAAGGTCGCTCCGGAGCATGTATCAGACGCAGTGCTTGAAAAGATGGGTAAGCCGAAAAACGATGTCTATCAGCGGTTTGTGCAGAAATATAAGCGGTTAAATGAAAAATGCGGCAAAAATCAGTTTCTGGTGCCGTACCTGATGTCGTCGCATCCGGGTTCGACCATGAAGGAGGCGGTGGAGCTTGCCGAGTATCTGCGGGATCTCGGCTACATGCCGGAGCAGGTGCAGGACTTCTATCCGACGCCCTCCACGATCTCCACCTGCATGTACTACACCGGCGTCGATCCGCGCACGATGGAGAAGGTCTATGTGCCGGTAAATCCGCACGAAAAGGCGATGCAGCGCGCACTGATCCAATACCGCAACCCGAAAAATTACGAGCTTGTAAAAGAAGCGCTCATCCGCGCGGGCAGGACCGATCTGATCGGTTATGACAAAAAATGTCTGATCCGCCCGTGTCCGGGAAAGAATGCGGCGGAAGCCGGGCGGGGAAAATCCGGTGAAAAAAAGTCGCCGGGCGGACAGCGGATGAACGGCGCGAAGAAAAAAACGATTCGAAATGTGCATAAGAAGGCGAAATAATGAAGAAAAAACCAAAGGGAACCTACGGGTATATTAACTACGAAAAGAAGAAACGGATCCTGCTCACGATTGTTTTGTTTGCAATCCCGATCCTGATCTATGTCACCGGGTATCTGCAGACGGGTACACGAAAAAATCTGTTTACGTTTGTGGCGATCATGGGCTGCCTTCCGGCGAGCAAGTGTGCGGTCGGCATGATCATGATCTGTATGCAGAAGCCGATGAAAGCAGAGCTTTACGATCTGTTTAGCAGGCATGTAAGGGATCTGACGGCGGTCTATGAGACGACTGTCAGCTCGGAAAAGAAAAATTATCCGCTGCCGTGTATCGTGATCTGCGGACAGAATGTGGTATGCTACAGCGAGGATGCGAAGGTGGATAAGGAGTACTTGCAGCAGCATATCAAAAAGATCCTGCAGGGAAACGGCTATCGCTCCAATGTGAAGATTTTTACGGAGCAGAAAGCATTTCTGCGCCGCGTGGATGAGCTTTATGCAAACCGCGATGAGATTGAGGCGGCAGCGACCTTCAAGCCGGATGAACGGTATCCGGACGCAACCAGGGACGAGCTGGTGAAGAGCGTGCTTTTGTGCATTTGTCTGTAATGGAGGAATTATGAAGGAAATCATCGTGCGGGAAAATGAGGCGGGGCAGCGTCTGGATAAGCTGCTCGCGCGCTACTTAAATCAGGCGCCGAAGAGCTTTTTTTATAAGATGATGCGCAAGAAGAATATCACGCTGAACGGGAAAAAGGCTTCCGGAAATGAGATTATGGCGAAGGGCGACTGCATCCGCATTTTTGTATCGGACGAGACATATGAAAAATTTTCCGTAAAGGAGCGCGCGCAGACCACAGCCCTGCGAAAGGCAGAGGCGCTTTCGCCAAAGCAGATCATCTACGAGGACAGCGATATCCTGATTTTTAATAAACCGGCGGGGCTGCTCTCGCAGAAGAGCCGCCCGGAGGATGTGTCGGCAAATGAGCGGTTTCTCGCCTATCTCCTGCAGAAGGGAGAGCTTACGGAAACGGAAATGCAGACCTTCCGTCCCTCTGTCTGCAATCGTCTGGACCGCAATACAAGCGGTCTTTTGCTTGCCGGAAAAAGCCTGGCGGGGCTGCAGGCAATGTCGGAGGCACTGCGGAGCCGCAGCCTGCACAAGTATTATCTCTGCCTTGTCACGGGCGCACTCAGAAAAGGGCAGCGTCTGGAGGGTTTTCTTGTGAAGGATGCGCAGACAAATAAAGTGACGGTTTCTGCGACAGATCCGGGCGATAAGGACGCAAAGCCGATTGCAACGCAGTACATGCCGCTCTGGACGGATGAAAAGGTAACGCTTCTGAAAATCTGGCTGATTACCGGGCGGACGCATCAGATCCGCGTACAGCTTTCGGAGCGGGGTTTTCCGCTCGTGGGGGATGTGAAGTACGGAGGCCCGCGCTGCGGGGATGGGCTCAAGCTCCATGCCGTGCGGCTGCGGGTGGGAGAGGAAACCTATACGGCCTTGCCGCCGTGGGCCGGTCCGTGGCGCGTTGCGCACCTGCCGCCCGAATGGGAGGATGTCTGAGATGTATTTCCCCACTGCGGAAATCGAAGTTTCGCCGTTCGTACCGCCGCTGGTCGCGTTCGCCGTTTCCTTCTTCACGTCGATGGGCGGGATTTCCGGCGCGTTCCTGCTGTTGCCTTTTCAGATGACCTTTCTGGGCTACACCAATACCTCGGTCAGCGCGACGAACCAGCTCTACAACGTGTTCTCCAATCCGGGCGGCGTGTTCCGCTATTACCGCGAAAAACGGATGCTCTGGCCTCTGTCGTGGATCGTCATGGCCGGGGCCGTGCCGGGGGTCGTCATCGGAGGCCTTGTCCGCATCAACTGGCTGGCGGATGTCCGGCCTTTCAAGCTGTTCGTGGCGCTCGTGTTGCTCGGCATAGGGCTGGAGATGATCCGCGACCTGTTCGGCTGGATGCGTTTCAAGCCCGCCCCAAAATACGAACAATCTCCTCCCAAGCCCTATGTCGAGGTCGTGGAGCGGAACCTGTCCCGCGTATCCTACACGTTTGACGGGCATCTCTATTCCTTTTCCGTGCCGATCCTCTTATTCTATTCCATTGCGGTCGGTCTTGTCGGCGGCATCTACGGCATCGGCGGCGGGGCGATCATCGCGCCGTTCCTCGTTTCCGTCTTCCATCTGCCCATCTACACGGTGGCGGGGGCGACGCTGGCGGCGACCTTCGTCAACGCGCTGGCCGGCGTTCTCTTCTACATAGCTATTTCGCCCCTCTATCCCGACCTGAGCATCGCCCCCGACTG
>NZ_CAJKOX010000033.1 GCF_905201705.1 uncultured Marvinbryantia sp. | reverse complement strand
TCTTATCAATATAGTAGCAATTGCTTTCCCGCACCTTTGCAAAATTATCAATGCCATACGGCAGATTCACTCTCGCCATCTATCCTCACACTCCTTCCCCGGCCATCCGGTCTGACTGTCTTCCAACAACGTATAATAATCCCATTATGTTTACCATACCATAAAACCTCCCCTTGCTGCAAGAGGATTTACAGATGGGGCACCGCGCCGACGATTCTTCTGTTCTGCAATGGAAATGATTACATCCAAATTGTAATATTCTGTCATATGTGTTTGTGTTTTTCCATCGATAGCGCCATGTTGAGTGGTAGTCGCAAATTTTGCGACTACCACCTGTGCCTCTAATTCTTCCTTCAAAGCATTATTAATATGCTTACCAATTGTTTTTACATCTCTTCCAAACAGCTCAGACATCTGGTTCCGGTTTAACCATACTGTCTCGTCTTCCACAGTTACAGGCAGCCTCACCTGATTATCTTCCGTCTCAAAAATTACAATCTCATTATTTCTCTGCATCCTTCTCCTCCTTTCGCCTTTTCTCGATCATTTCCTCGTATTTTATCTGATACTCAATCAGACGTGGAATATATTCCGGCGGTCTCCTGCGCCCAGCCTCCCAGTCTTCTATCGTTCTCAGAGGTATTCCAATATGTATTGAAAAATCTTTTCTGGATAATCCCGTCTGCTCTCTGATCTTTCTTATCTTTTCCGCTAATTCCATATCAATCACCTGCTTTAATATTTTTCTTATCATATCACACTTTTCCTATTTTCGCAATGCGTGGTTTTTGAGGCTACGCCGTGCGGCACCTCGAATCCGCTTCGCTTCTTCTCGGTGTTCGACTTTCGCTATGTTTCATCGGCTTCGCAATGCAGCATTCGCAATCCGCTTCGCTTCTTGCTCATGTATGGCTTTCGCCATATATCAGAGCACAGAAGCAGCCACTTCTGTAAGCAAGCTTACTCAGTGTCTGCTTCTGTGCTCTGCTGCATTGCTCAATGCTCCAGCATGTTTTCGATGAATATCCCATACCCTTTGGTGGGGTCGTTGACGAATACGTGTGTTACTGCGCCGACGATCCTTCCGTTTTGCAGGATCGGTGAGCCTGACAGGAGTGATGTCAAGTAGGGACAACAATTTATAGCTTCAAAAGATTAAATTGCTACTTTCATGTCGAGTTTTGTTTCTTTTCCAACTATCTTGCTTATCTCATCTTCGAAGTTCCAAACAATCTCGATTCTGTTCCCTGGCATGACAACAATCTTCCGGACAACTTCCCGCATCAATTCCGGGCTTAACTCTTCAACGTTTTGATACTGAGTAATCTTCCTTGCACGAAGCATCGCCATTTCCTGCATACTGCCATCTTCATCCAATGCATTCCATTCCGCTTCCTTATCTCTGAGGTTTTGTTCAAATACCTCCGTCTGCTCAAACAGATCTGCTTTCTTCTGCAGGAATTCTTCTTTTGTGATCTGAGAAGAAACATATTTTTCGTAATACTCCATTTTCAAAGCCTTATACCTGGCAATCTGTTTTTTCAGATATTTGATTTCATCTGACAACAGATTCCTTTTCGATTTTGCTAATCCCCGGCGTGCGTTTGCGTATTCCACCTTAGCATCCAACAGCTTGCAAAGGTTTTGAATGGCATGCAGTACCACCTTCTTTAAGTCTTCCTCTCTAATCCTCACCTGTCCGCATTCCAGTTCCGGATCATATCGTGATGATGCGCAGAGCCAATTTTTATTGGATGCTTTTCCCTTGGCTAACCGATTGCCACAGCAACTACAAAACAAATAGGAAGTAAACAGATATCTTTCCTCTTTTCTTGGCGATTTAACATTCGACTTTATTACCTTCGCAGCCTGATAATATAATTCCCTGGAAATGATTGGCTCATGAGTACATGGTATCACCTCCTGCATTGCCTCCGGAATCTGCTTTACATTATCACTTCCTACCCGAACAACATGTGACTTGAATGGTACTGTATCACCTGTATAAATCCTGTTTCTTATAATGTTCCGAACCGATTCATATGACCAGAAGGGTCTTGTTTTGTATTTTCCGCGTATGGGTGCCAGATAAACTGATGGTGTTGTAACCTTGTTTTCATTCAGTTTATAAGCAATTTTAGAAACTGTCAACCCTTCAGCAGCCCACTGAAAAATATTTTTTACTACGGGGGCAACAACCGGATCAATGACAATCGTATTCTTTTTCTCGCCTTTTTTGTATCCGTATGGAGCAGTCCCATAAACGTATTCCCCAGCACGCTTTTTTAAATCCACCGCACTCTTTATTTTTCTGGATATATCCCTGCTGTACATCTGATTAATCAGATTCCGGATTGCAAGTTCCAACCCGCCTGTAGACTCCCCATATTCCTTGCTGTCATACTGATCATTTATTGAGATAAATCTGACATCATATGCCGGAAAAATAAATTCCAGATAATGACCTGCTTCCAGATAGTTTCTGGCAAATCGTGAAAGGTCACGTACAACAATCGTCCTCACTTGCCCGTTTCTCATCAACTGTAGGAGTTGCTACATCCCAGGGCGGTTCATATTCGTACCGCTGTACCCATCATCAATAATCTCTTCAAAAGCGGCATGAAATTCGGGCATTCCTTTCAAATACTGCTGAATGCACACTCTCTGGGATATGATACTATTACTTACCTCTGCATTTCCTTCCTCTACATCCCCATCCTCTTTTGATAATCGGAGATACATATAGTCTTTTCTGTTATCCTGCATTCTTCTTCACCTCCGGTATTCGATCCAAATATTCCTTCAATGCCTTAAAAGGATTGCTGTAGGACAAGTGAACTTCTATCTCCCGGCTGCCGAAAACTTCAATGGATTCTACAAGTTTATCCAGCAGTTCCCGGTTCACTTCCGGCAGCTTCTGATATTCTTTTATTTCCTGAACCCATTTTTCCGCAGTATTAATAGCATTTTTCATTTCTCCGATAGCAACTGAAATTTCATTCTCCTGCATCAAAAACTGATCCCTTTTTTCTGCATATTGCTGTTTTGCGTATTCATACATATCCCTGTCAATCGTTCCTTCCATCAGGTCAACCAACATATGCTCCATCTTTTCTTCCGTATTTTCCCGTTTCTTCCGGATTCCAAGCAGTTGCTTCTGAAGAAGGGACTGGTAGTTTGTTACTTTCGGCATCCCCTTTACCTCAGCAAGAAGCTGTTCCAGATCTTCCGCTATAGCAACCTGCTTATCCAATAGATTTTCCACAGAATGAACCAATGCTTCCTGCCTTATATAATGGCAGCTGCATCGTCTATGCTGAGATTCTTGATATTGACTACAATCATAAAATATACGGCTTGCAGTCTTTGCATTAGGACGGGCGCATCCTTTTCTTGCTTGCATTTTACTTTTACAGTCGCCACATATCACCTTCCCCCGAAGCATATCACGGAAATCCACAGCCGCATCTGCCCTTTTTTCTTTTTTCTTTTCCACCAATGCCTCTTCTGCATTTACGGCCTGTACCTTTTCAAAGAGCCCCTTCATAATAATCGGAGGATGGGCATTCTCAATTACTAACCACTCTGATTCTCCTCTTCTGGTTTTTTTGCTCCCAATTTATCTCTTTTAACTCTTCCATGCACCCGATTTCCAATATATATTTGATAAGTACATATTTTTCTTATTGCTTTCCTTGTCCACTCAGCCTTTTCAAACTTAGGATTCACTGTAATTCCACGGAGAAAACGTACTCTGCCCGGACTTGGTATTTCTTCGGAATTAAGCACTTTTGCAATCGTATTATATTTCATTCCTTCTGAACGCATTTCATAAATCCGAACCACAACTTTTGCAGCTTCCGGATCTATGTCATAGGTATTTTCCTTTGGATTTCTTAAATATCCATATGCGATGCTGCCTGCTGGTGGGAGAAACTCACCGGAATTCATTTTTGAAGTAATACTGCTCCTAATCTTCTTTGAAATGTCTTTTACAAAAGAATCATTCATTACCATTTTAATCGGCAACATCAAATGTGTCGTATCCGCATTTTCCTCAATGCTGTCAAAATTGTCATTGATGCAGATAAGCCTTACTCCCATTTCTGGAAATATTTTTTCCACATATTCGCTGGTTTGCAAAAAATGTCTTCCTAGACGTGAGATATCTTTGACAATGACGCAGTTAATCAGCCCTTCTTTCAAGTCATTCATCATTTCTGCAAAATCCGGACGTTCAAAATTCATACCTGTAAAACCATTATCTGTATATGTTTTTACAAGAATAATATCGGATTTATCTTTTAGAAAGTGAAGACCGATTTTCTTCTGATTGCCAATGGAATTCTGTTCAATGTTATCTTCATCTTCGACAGAAAGCCTAATATATAACCCGGCACGAAACAATGATGCTTTAGCTGCTTCTATATTCTGATCCACATAACGGCTTTTTCTTGCCATATCAGACCACCTCTCTTTCTGATTGTTTCAGCAGTTCCTGGAATAATGCAAATTCGTCACTATAGTTAAACTTAATCTGAATACGCTTATCTTCAAAAATATAAATCTTATCAATTAATGTAACTACTACTTCCCTGCTTAATTCTGTGATATTTTTGTACCTTATAAACTGTTCAATCCATGTTCTGTCCACAGTTGTTTCTTTCAGAATCTCTTCCCGCTCTTTCTGAAGATTTTCCAAAGCTTCTCTTGCCGTTTGAATCATTCCAGTATATTTTTGTCTCATAAAATCATATTCATCCCGATCGAGCACTTCGCTTGCCAGAGACTCATATAATTTCATTCTGAAATCCTGATAACTGTCAATCTCCTTCATTTTTTCAGCAATTCTCAAATCAAGCCCCTGCAATTTTCTGATCATAACCGTGCTGCCATTAATATCACCAAGGAGTTCGTCAATTTCTACAACCAAATTAATCTGTTTTTGAATAGCTCTCAAAACTGTCTTTTCCAGTTTTCCCTGTTCAAAACTATGACTGGAGCATTCGTTGCTTTTCTTGTTATTTGAACAAACATAATAAAAAAATTTCTTATTGTTCCTGCTCACACTTCGTCTGCACATGCCCCTTTTACAATCCCCACAGAATAATAATCCCGCTAAAGGCTGAACAGTATTTTCCAATGGAGATTTTCTGGTATCTCGTTCCAACATTCGTTGGACCAGATCAAACATACATGCCTCTACAATAGGCTCATGGTTTTGTATAACAGTCACCCATTCCTCCGTTTTTCTATATCTCATTTTTTTCAACTTGTAATTGGGGGTTCCTCTTTTCCCCTGTACCAGATCCCCTTTATAAACTGGATTCGCAAGGATATTTCTAATCGTCATATGACTCCATTTACTATTTTCAGCAGATTTCAAACCGGATTTATAATTCAAGCCCCGGCTTTTCTTGTATTCTGATGGTGGCAGGATTCCTTCATGATTTAAAAATACCGCTATATCTGCCGGGCTGCTTCCCTGTAATTTCATTGCAAATATAATTTTCACCACTTCCGCAGCATACTCATCAATAATCAGTTTATGTTTATCATCCGGGTCTTTGAGGTAGCCATAGCAGGCAAAAGCACCTAAGAATTCTCCGTTGCTTCTCTGAATTTTAAACTGCTTACGCAGCTTTTTCGATAATTCCCTGCAGTAAGCTTCATTCATGATATTTTTTACTGGAATAATAATATCATCGCCCGACCTGCTATGATCGCTGTCGAAATCATCATTGATTGCAATGAATCGGATCCCTTTCTCTGGAAAAACCATTTCCAGATATTTACCCGTTTCAATATATTCACGTCCAAGACGTGATAAATCTTTTACAATGACGCAGTTCACCTTTCCTGCATTTACTGCATCCATAACGGTCATAAAACCAGGACGGTCATAATTTGTTCCTGTATAACCATCGTCATATGCTTCATCAACAAGAATAATATTATCATGTGAGGAAATATAATTACGTACCAGTTTTCTCTGGTTCAAGATACTATCGCTTTCGCTTCTGCTACCATCATCTTTTGACAAACGGTAGTATGCGATTGCATAATACAGAATTGAATTGTTATCATTTTCAGAATTAAAATATGCTCCCATTCATCAATCCTCCTATTTCTCAGGAAATTGACTTCTGGAATTTGCCTTTGCGGTGACCAGCCGCCCTCATTGACATTCCAATTATCGCTCAAACAAATCAGAATGTCAATTGGTGCTGGCAAATTTCAAATCTCTGCGTCCCCATTCCGTTACTATTCACTCCGTTCGCAGTAACCCTACTATACTCTGGTAATCAGTCAATATCCTGCCAGTCGCTCTACAGCTTCCAGCCTGCCACCAGCTCTCTCGCCTCGACGAAACGCTTATAGATGCCCTCCTGTTTCATCAGCTCCTCATGACGCCCCTGCTGCACGATTTTTCCCTGGTCCATCACGAGAATCCGATCGGCCCCGCGGACAGTCTTCAGACGATGCGCAATCATGAAGATGGTTTTTTCTCTGGTAAGCGCATCGATTGCCGCCATCAGCTCCGCTTCATTTTCCGGGTCGACGTTGGCGGTCGCCTCATCGAGAATAATGACCGGCGAATCCTTCATAATCGCCCTGGCGATGGAAATCCGCTGCTTCTCTCCGCCGGAGAGCGACGCTCCGCCCTCGCCGATGACCGTCTCATATCCGTCCGGCAGCGCCATGATAAAATCGTGGCAGCACGCCTTCTTTGCCGCCTCAATCACCTTTTCCATCGGGGCGTCCTCCTGCCCGAAGCGGATATTGTTGGCGATAGTATCCTGGAACAGATAGACATTCTGGAACACAAAGCTGAAATTTTTCATCAGACTGTCCATGCTGTACTCTTTTACATTATGTCCTCCCAGCGTCACACTTCCCGCATCCACATCCCAGAATCTGGCAATCAGATGGCAGAGCGTTGTCTTTCCGCCGCCGCTCGGTCCGACAATCGCCGTCGTCGTCTTTTCCGGAATATGTATGGAGACCCCGTCGATGATTTTCTTCTTCTCGTAAGAAAATTCCACTCCGGACAGCTCCACGTCCGTATTTTCGGGCGCAATCTCTTTTCCCTCGATGTCCATCGCCGGAAGGCTCAGCACGCTCTGCGCCTTGTCCACGCTGACGTCCACGGCGCGCAGCAGCGCAGAATAGTTGCCCGCCTGCTCCAGGCTGGAAAATACCAGGAAGGAGCAGATCGTCATGCCGATGCAGGTGATCAGCTCCATGCTCCCCTGCAGATAAAACCAGATGGAGAGCAGCGTCATCACAACGCCGGTCAGCTTAATCAGTCCATTCTGCAGCGCCATAAAGGGAACAAACATCAGCTCCATCTCTATATTGATATCCGTGTTCCGGTCGATCGCCTGATTGAGCTTCTTTGCCATCCGTCCGGTGAGATTATAGCCCTTCACCTCCGCGATGCCCTGCACATACTCAATCACCTTCTCCACCAGAGACGTATCCGATTTGATTTTTTCCGGAGAAATCTTCTGGGATTTTCTCTGCATCCGGCTGTTTATCACGAAGAAAAGCAGCATTCCCGCCAGCACTACCAGCCCGATGCGCCAGTCGTAAAGAAGCACCATCACGGCGATCAGCGCCGTCGTTAGGATTCCCTGCGTGGTCAGCATTACCACGCGGGTTGCCGTATCCGCAAGATTTTCCATCGTGTTTGTCGTTACGGAGGTAATATAGCCGAGGCTGTTTTCGTTGAAGTATCCCATCGGCAGATACCGCAGATGTTCCGCTATCTCCACCCGCTTGTTTGCCGCTGTGCCATAGCCGGCTTCGCACTGCAGGATGGTGGAGCGGTATTTTGCCGCAGAGCCTGCCACAATACTAAATAAGAGGATGCCGAAGCACTGCCAGATAAGCCCGCCGGTAATAGTCCCGCCAATGGCTCCCTGCAGCATCAGCATGATGGCGGGTATCTTCAGCGCCTCCATAAAGGCGAGCAGCACGCCGTACGCAAGGGATTTGTAAAATTTTCTTTTATTTGTTTCACCGCAGAAATCGAAAAACTTCCGGAATATTTTAAGCATAGGATACGCCCTCCCTCTCACTGTTTTTCACGCCGATGTGCGCCTTCCACATCTTTGCGTAGAGCTTTCCATTCTCCAGCAGCTCGCGGTGCGTTCCACGCTCCGCAATCCTGCCGTCATCGACCACAAAAATACAATCCGCATCCGCAATCGTCGAGAGGCGGTGCGCAATCACAATCAGCGTCTTTCCCTGCACAAGCTTCGCCACGGAGGACTGGATGACCGCCTCATTCTCCGGGTCCGTGTAGGCAGTCGCCTCATCGAGTATAACAACAGGCGCATCCTTCAGCATCGCGCGGGCAATGGCGATACGCTGGCGCTCTCCGCCGGAGAGGTGTCCGCCGGCGCCGCCCGCCACCGTATCATAGCCGTTTTCAAGCTGCATGATAAACTCGTGGCAGCCGCTCTTTTTCGCCGCCTCCTCCACCTCCGCGTCCGTGGCGTCCATTCTTCCCATGCGGATATTTTCCCGGATGGTATCATCAAACAGATAATTGTCCTGCGAAACGTAAGCCACCCTGCGGTTGTATTCCTCCAGAGACAGCTCCCGGATATCCACGCCGCCGATGCAGATGCTTCCACTCTTTACATCCCACAGCGACGCAATCAGCTTCGCAATCGTAGATTTTCCACTTCCCGACGGTCCCACCAGAGCATTAACGGTTCCCGGACGTATCTGCATGTCGATGCCGTGCAGCACCTCCTTCTCCTTATAGGCAAAGGTTACATCCTTCAGCGTCACCGAGTAATCCGCCGGCTTCTTTTTGTCCTCCTCCGGACGGGAGAGCTCCTCCCAGCACAGGATTTCCGTCACCTCGCCCAGAATCGTCCGCAGACGGCCGATGTCATCCGAATAGGACATCACCGTGATAAGCGGCGCCGTCAGCCCCAGCGAAAGAATCAGGCAGAGCACAAAGTCCGCGACCGCCAGAGTGCCGTTTTTCACAAACAGACCGCCGATGGGGAGCACGGAAACCGCCGTACACGGAAACAAAACCATAGCGATACTGAAAAATACGTTGCAGCGGCGCATCCATTCGATGTAACAGTCTGCGCCCTCCTTTGCCGCAATTTTAAACTTTTCGTAGGAGCTCTGCGCCTTTCCGAACGCCTTAATCACCTCGATGCCGTTGATGTATTCCACCGCCGTATCATTGAGAATCCTGGTTTTTATTACGGTGTTTTTAAAGCTCTCCTCGTACCCTATCATCATCCCCATGTAGGCGAGCAGCCCAAGCGGCAGGCTGACCAGAGATACCAGCGCCATTCTCCAGTCGATGACGCAGAGATAGACAAACACTGCGACGGGCGCCAGCAGGTTCGACGTGAATTCCGGCAGGATATGCGCAAGCGTTGTCTCGATGCTGTCGATCCGCTCCACAATAATGTTTTTCAGGGAGCCAGACGGCGTGTCTTTCACCCTTCCCAGCGGAACCCGCGCCAGCTTGTCGCACACCTGTCTGCGGATATTCCCCAGAACGTGAAAGGTCGCTTTGTGGGAGCAGGTTGTTGAGAGAGCGTGAAAAATTACTCTCGCCAGCCAGAGCACCGCCATCAGCAGCCCCTCGCGCAGATAAATCCCCCACTGCCGTTCTCCCGCGATAAGCCTGGAAACAACGTCCCCCATAATCACATAGGGCACGATGCTGCACGCGACGCCGCATACCGCCAGCAGGACGCTGGCTATGTACAGGTTTTTGTGCGTGCCTGTAAAATCGGCAAGCCAGCCTGTCACTGATTTTTCCTTTTGCTTCATTTCTTCTCCTCCTTGTTTTGGTTAGTTTTTTCTAACCATTGATATTTTTATAAGAGAAATCCTCAACGGATTTCTCCCATAAGCATTTTATGTGTTGCCCGGCAAAGAAACCTTCCTTATATTCCCGGAGCCCTTTCAGGATTTTCCGAATTTTACATTCAGAAGCTCCGACCAGCCCGCCGCGTAAAACCGGTGAAACTGTGAGATATATTCCCTGGCTTCCTCCTTCGGCATATCATGCACTATCACCTCGAAAATTCCGGAAAACAGCGCGCTGGCGATAATGTGTATCAGATTTTTATTCAGCGGCTCCACATGACATCCCATTTTGGCAAGCGTCTGTATGTAGGTGAAGGTGGAATCCACCTCCCGCACCACAAGCTGATGTACAAAATCCGCATAGGCGGTGCCCTCCGCGCATTCAATCAGCAGCTTGAATGCGTCGTAATTATCATAAATATAATCCAGCATTTTTTCCAGACAGACGACAGAGGTATCCGTCATCTGCTCCGTCTGCGTCTGTCCCGGAAGCTTTTCAAAATCATCAATGGTATTGCAAAACAGCTCCAGCACATAGTTTGCCTGTTTATCCACCAGCGCGGCAAACAACTCCTCCTTGCTGTCGTAATACCCGTAAAACGCGCCCGTCGTCACACCCGCCCGCTTTACAATATTGCGCAGGGAAGCCGCCTGGAAGCCCTTTTCCAGAAACTCGCACTTCGCCGCCTCATGTATTCTCTCCAGAGTGGATTTCTCTTCCTCCATCCTTCTTCTGCCTCCGTATGTAACATCGTTATATAACACTGTTATAATCATAATAGAAAAAGAACAGGCTGTCAAGAGAAAATACAAAATTTGTACATCAGCAGAAAAAACCGCCAGAATCCTTTTTTGATTCTGACGGTCCTTCTCTCAAATTTTCATTGAAACAGCCATGCAATTCTGCCGGAACATCTGTCCGGATTGCTGTTTACGGGAATAACGATGAACGCTTCAACGTCCGATTTCATATACGCTGCGCACACGGATATGACCGGCGTTTCCGGAGAGAATCTGCACACGGCGCTCCCCGGCTTCCATATCAAAATAATTATCGCTTAATACCCAGTCCTCGTTTTCATTCTGCAGCTCCACACCGGAGGCATAGGCGGCTGCCGTCACAATCAGCTCGCTGCCCTCGCGCCGCACGGAAAGCTGCGGATTTCTGTAATTGTAAAATTTCGGCATGGAAAACAGCACGCTGCCGGAGGAAATCACCCCGCCCTCCTGCACGCATGTATAAAACACATGGTGCTCCAGCAGATCCGCCTGCGGGAATTCCTCCTTTTCCAGCCAGACGCCGGAAAGCGGCGGCACCTGCACGCTGATTTCCTTCTCCTGCCCGATGAGCTGCGAGTCCGCGTCGCGGAGACTGTAGCGCACCGTTACGTTCTGTTCCTGCATCGTCTCATTTGCCACATGCAGGCGGACACTCTTTTCCACCGTATACGGTCGGGCGTTCAGATTCGGATTCTGCGTAAGCAGTCCCTCCTCGCAGCACGACAGCAGCACCGGCGCGAAGAAGCGCCTCTCAAAATAATGCAGCGCCTTCCAGCGTCCAAAGTAATCAATCGACGACCAGGACGTCACCGGCCAGCAGTCATTCAGCTGCCATATAATAGCTCCCATACACTCGCCGCGGTGACGCCGCCAGTGCTCCACCGCATAGCGCATTGCCTGCGCCTGCAGAAGCTGGGAAGCGTACACAAGGTCGGACAGATTCTCCGGATAGCGGAAATACTGCGCCATATAGACCATCATCTTCGCATAGCCGTTCTCGCTGCGCTGATGGCGGTCCATCACATACGAGAAGACGTTGCGGTCTTCCGGCAGCGTAAAGCTCTCTATCGTCTTCAGCGCCGGAAGCGACTCAAAGCCAAACTCAGAGGCATAGCGGAAGTTGTGCCTGCGGTAATCCGGGAACGGCTGATAGCCGTGCCATACCTTCCAGTAATGGGCGTCTCCTCTGGATTCCGCCTCCGGCTCGTCGAAATCCCCGCCGGACGACGGGCTGGACGGCCAGTAAAAAGCGTCCGGGTCCTCCCTTTTCACGATTCCGGGAATCACATAGCTGTACATGCGCGTATAATCGCCAATCAGATGCGGGTCGCGCGTATAGCCGTCCATAATCATGCCCTCCATCTCGTTGTTCCCGCACCACAGTCCCAGACAAGCGTGATGGCGGATACGGCGGATGTTTTCCGCAATCTCCTGCGAAATGTTTTCTTCAAATTCCTCCGTAAGACGGTAGGTGGAGCAGGCGAACATCAAATCCTCCCACACCAGAAAGCCGTACTCGTCGCACAAATCAAAAAACCAGTCCTCCGGGTAGCCCGCGCCGCCCCAGACGCGGATAGTATTGTAATTCGCCTCCGCGCACTGCGCCAGCAGCCTCTCTGTGCGCTCCCTGGAAAACCGCGGCAGCAGACAGTCCTCCGGAATATAGTCCGCGCCCATCGCAAAAATCGCTATGCCGTTGATCTCGTGGGCAAAGCTCTCTCCCCACGCATCTTTTTCAATCTTCATACCCATCGTGCGCAGACCGATCCGGCGCTCCCACACATCCTGCACCGCGCCGTCCGCCAGCGCCTCCACGCGCACCGTATAGAGCGGCTGTCCGCCGTAGCCTCTCGGCCACCACAGCGCCGGCTGCTCTATCACAAGCTCCCGCGGAGAATCGTCCCGCCTCTGCACGCTTCCATCCGGCGCCGTCACCATTACCCGGTACGCCACCTCCCCGCCTGTGCGGCGGCGCAGCGTATCCACATCAAACGACAGGCATACCTTTCCTTCCATATGTTTCTGGCGGATGAGCACGCTGTAAATACGCTCATCGCAAACGCCCAGCAGCGTTACCGGGCGGAAAATCCCCATATCCGGCAGCTTTGGCGCCCAGTCCCAGCCAGACATGCAGCTCGATTTTCTCAGATAGTTAAAGCCGTCCAGCGTATCCGTATTGCATGGAATGGAGCCCTGCTCTCTCACCTTCTCCTCCATATAACGGACTGGCGAATAAAAGCGCACCTCCAGGCGGTTATCGCCCTCCCTTAAAAGCTCCTTTACCGGAAACTCCCACTCCCGGTGCATGTTGCAGGTATGTCCGAGCAGCGTGCCGTTCAGATAAATGTCGGCAAGCGTATCGACGCCGTCAAAATGAAGCAGTACCTCCCGGCAGGAGGAAAGCGCCGCCTCCGCCCGAAAGTCGCAGTCATACGTATAGTCCTCTGCGGACAGCGCGAGCGCCGCCTCCGCATTGTCCCGGTAATAGGGGTCTTCTATTTCCCCGTGCGCAAGCAAATCATGATAAACGGAAAACGGCACGGATGCCGGAAGCGCGCGTCCTTTCCAGAGCAGATGCCAGCCATCCCGCAATAATTGTCTTTCCATAATTTCCCTCCCAGTCATTTCCTGTTATGATGCCGGTCAGAGAAAGCCTCCCGTCCCGGTCTGTAAAGCAGCGCAATAGCAGTCTTTTCTTATTTCCGTTTCCAGCAATACGCGACTGCCGTCACGCACCGTCAGAACCGCCCCTCCCGGCTCCACGCGGCGGCGCATCGCGCTGTCCCACACCGCAAACGCCTCCGCCGGCAGCAAAAGCCTCCCGCGCTTTGTCTCCCCCGGAGCCAGCCGGTATTTTCCGAATGCCTTCAGCTCCGCTCTCCGCGGCAGAACGCTTCCGCCCCGGTTCCGGAGAAATACCATCGGGACCGCCGTCTCCTCCCATTCGAATGGATTCAACACTGTAAAGGAGACGACCACACCATCCTCCTGCATTCTGACCACAATATCCTGATACTCCGCGTCCCCGTATCCCATTCCGGAGCCGAAGGAATACAGCGCCCCATCCTTTTCGTCACAGTAATGCATCGCCTCATAGGATATGCGGGAATTATACCAGACCGGAAGCTGACCGGCGCTGCGCGGCAGCGATACGGGCAGACGTCCGGACGGGGCATACTCTCCGGTAAGAAGCTGCGCCAGCGCCAGAGCGCCCACCGGTCCCGGATAGAAAGCGTACAGAAGCGCATCGGATTGCTCCGCTATCTCTCCCAGCGCATAGGGTCTTCCGCCAGTCACTATCGTTACAACCCGTTTTGCCGCAGCAAATACCTTCCGTGCAAAAATAAGCTGCGTCTGCGGAAGCTGCAGCGAAGATAAATCCACACCCTCGCCGCAATCCATAAGGCCATGCCCTCCGCCGTCTGTGACCGCTGCGCCGTTAATGTCAAATTCCGCCCCGCCAAAACGGCTGGAGCTGCCGCCCAGCACAAGTACCGTCACATCACATTCCGCCGTCTTCTCAGCTCTGTCACAGATTACCAGCTCCAGGTCCTTCCTCCGCGCAAATACCTCATAAAATCCGCGCTCGATGCTCCAGGAGAACTCCTGACGCACCGGCGGCGTATAATCGCCGAGCAGCGCATACACATCCCGGATTATCTCTCCGGTCAGCGCAACACGCAGCCGTTTCCGCTCTGAATCGCCGCCCCTCTTTCCCGCGCCCGCAAGCGGAAGGATACCGCCTTCATTCTTCAGAAGCACCGCCGATTCCAGCGCCAGCGCAAGGCTCTCAGACGCATACTCTGCCAATCCCCGATTTTGCTCTCTTTGTGGACTCTTTCCCGGCTCCGGACTGCCGGACACATATGCCTCCGAATCCGGCGGTACCGGGCAGCGCTGTCCGTCCGCCGTCAGATACGGCGCATCAAACAGCCCCCGTTCAAATTTTAGCTTCAGCACCCGCCACGCCGCCTCATCCAGCCGCTCCCGGCTTACCATTCCCTGCGCAAGCGCCTCCTCCAGATGAGCGAACCCCTCATCCCAGAGCGATACATCCACACCGGAGGAAAGCGCCGCCGCCCCGCACTCTGCCGGGGTATTATACAGAAATCCGAGTTGGTCGACCGCCACACCGTCCGCCATCACAATGCCGTCAAAGCCCATTTCCCCGCGCAGTACATCGCCCAGAAGCCACGGATTATTGTGACACGGAATCCCGTCAATATCATTGTACGCCGCCATGATACCGGCGGCTCCTGCCTTTACCGCCGCATACGCCGGCGGCAGATGAATCTCACGCAGCTCCCGCTCTCCTATCCTCGCGGAGCTGGCGTTCACGCCGCCGGTGGTCTCTCCCTGCGCCGCAAAATGCTTCGCCACAACGTCCACACCCTCCGCGCGGTAGCCGCCGACGACCTCCCGCGCAAACTGCGCAGCCAGATATGCATCCTCGCCAAAGCACTCCTCGCACCGTCCCCAGCGCGCGTCGCGCAGCAAATCATCAGCATGGAAACGAGCGCCAGGTCGACCCCCAGCTTTTTCATCTGCCGCGCGCACGCACCGACGGCCCGCCCGGCAAGCTTTGGATTCCAGGTCGCCCCGACAGCCAGATTGACCGGCAGCAGATAGCCGTCCAGCGCCTGATGCCCGTGCGGACTCTCTTCCGCGATCAGCACCGGAATCCCGAAGCGCGACTGTGTGATCACATATTCCTGCACAAGATTATATGCCTGCACGGCAAAGTGTCCCGCCAGTCCGTTCTGATAATCGCGCCCGGACCAGGGGTCGGCGCGGTACAGCCCGTACAGCACGCCGATTCCGCCATATTTCTGCGCCTCCCGGCAAAATTCCTCCGAGAGCTCCAGACCGTTTTCGCTGCGCGTGCAGACGCGAAACCCGTACAGCCTCTGGTTAAGCTGACCCACCTTTTCCGCCGTCGTCATGCGCTCCAGCAAATCCCTTGCCCGCGTACCGGGCGAAAGCGTTCTGTCTTTATATTTTTCCATACTTATTTCAGCACCACCCTGTAGCTCTTGATCTCATATGGACGGATTTCAAAACGGAAGCTGCCGCCCTCCGGGACGATATCGCCGCCCTGCGTCTCCTCCATCAGATTGCATTCCTGTACCTGCCCGATTTCGTATCCCATGCCAAAGGAAACCGTCGCCTGCGTGCGCGCATTTTCATACTCATACATACGGATAATGATGCCGTTCCCGTCATCTGCTTCCTTTACCGTCTCCAGCATGACATTTTTGCTGTCACAGGAGAGGAAGGACGCCTCCGGCTGAAACGCACTGTCCGCGTGGGTATGCACCGGGAAATTCAGACAGTAGCCCTCGCGCACCGTGTCGCATTCCCGCAGGCTCCCACTGTGCGGATACAGAGCGTATGTAAACACATGCTCCTCCTGGTCGGCTGCCGGATTCGGCTCAATCCCGGATTTAATCAACGTCAGACCAATCTCTCCGTCCCGCACGGAATGGCCGTACTTGCAGTCATTCAGCAGACTGACGCCGTAATGTCCTTCCGACAGGTCTATCCATTTCTGTCCGCAGGATTCAAAGCGCGCCATATCCCAGCTCGTGTTCGTATGCACCTTGCGCGTCAGATTTCCGAACTGGATATCGAACGACGCCTCGTCCGTATGCACATCCACCGGAAAATGTACCTTCAGCAGATGCTGGTGCTCCCGCCAGTCCACCCATGTTTCAAAATCAATGCGCGGCGTATCCGCGTAAAAATATATTTTCTGGCAAATCCGGGAATTGCTTATCCGGCGCTCCTGCTCCAGAACGGCGCACACCGGGCCGCACGCCGTCCACTCCATCCGGACAGGCGCCGGTACATCCCAGCTTTTTTCCGTATAATAAATATCAATATCCCAGTTATCGTAGTTCATCGGCTTATCTTCGTACATGCAGAAGCGGTTTCCCGGTCTGCCCGGCTTCAGGATTTCTCTTCTGTTTTTCTTATCATAAATCGAAGAGAACATACCGTCATCATCAAACAGAATTCGGTAATACGGCGTTTCCAGCATATTGCCCTCCTGCACAAACGGCACGCTGCGCGCAACATCCGGCTTTCCATTCTCTCTGTCGATATAGAATGATTTCCATCCCTTCGCAGGAAGTCCTGCAGCATAAACCACTGCCTCCGCACCGAGGCTCTGCACCGGATAGCGCGTTCCGTCCGCATCCACAAGCGCACCGCAAATACCTTCCGGCAGGCGCACGATATCGTTCCGCGTAAAGCCTGTCGTGTTAAAGAGCGTCACACAGTCCCCCTCTCCTGCAAACAGATGCATCCGCTCAGAAAGAAGTTCCCCGCCTTTTCTGGCAAGCTGCCCGTATTCCTGCTTTGTCACCTCGTACACCTCGCGGATGCTCGAACCCGGCAGAATGTCGTGAAACTGGTTCAGCAGAATCACCTTCCACATCCGCTCCAGCTCCTCTGCGGGCGTCTGCATTCCGCGCAGCGCCGCCAGCGTGCACAGAAGCTCCACATCCATCATCAGAATCTCCGATTTTCTGTTTGCGCGCTTATTGCGGCCCATCGAAGTATACGTTCCCCGGTGGTACTCAAAATAAAGCTCTCCTTCCCACACCGGAAGTCTCCGGCTGTCCTTCACGCGCTCATACAATTCATCAAAGTACACGCGCGAAAATTCCTGCCGCACCTTCGGGATTCCGCAGATGCCCTTTTCCATGCGCTTTGCCGTCTCCAGCATCTCCCTCGTCGGTCCGCCGCCTCCGTCTCCATAGCCGAACGCTACCAGAATATCGTTATTGATATCTTTATTCTGATACCGATGCCAGCCGCCCATGATCGCATCCGGGTGCAGCATTCCATTATAAGTCGTAAAGAAATCCTCCTCGCTCTGCCCGACGCCGAGCGTGGTAATCAGGTGCGTAAACACCGTCGAGCCGTCGATGCCCTTCCACATGAATGTATCATACGGCATCTTGTCAATCTGGTTCCACGCAAGCTTTGTTGTCATAAAATAATCGATTCCGCTCTTTTTCATAATCTGCGGCAGCGCGCCCGAATACCCGAACACATCCGGAAGCCACAAAATCCGGCTGTCCGTGCCGAATTCCTCCCGGAAAAATTTCTTTCCGTAAAAGAGCTGACGCACAAGCGATTCCCCGGACGTCAGATTGGTATCCGCCTCCAGCCACATGCCGCCCTCCGGCTCCCAGCGTTCCTCGCGGATGCGCGCCTTAATGCGCTCGTACATATCCGGATACCGCTCCTTCAAAAACTGATAAAGCTGCGGCTGGCTGGACATAAAACGGTACTGCGGATATTCCTCCATCAGCTTCAGCACGGTGGCAAAGCTTCTCGCCACCTTCTCCCGCGTCTGCGCCACCGTCCACCACCACGCCACATCAATATGCGTGTGACCGATGCAGGTCGCAACCACATCTGCGCACCCCGCCATGTCTCCGTACACGGTCTTCTCCAGATACTGCTCCGCCGCCCGGATGCTCTGATAAAAGTCCTCCGAGTACGGCGTCCGCAAATCGAGAAGATTCACTGCTTCATTTAATACTCTCTCCAGTTCCATCCGGTTCCGGTCATCTTTTTCCATCCGGGAGAATGCGCGCAGCGGCACCACAAGGTCATAGTACAGCTTTTCAATGCGCAGATCCGCCTGCTGCATTTCCAGAATCAAATCAAATTCCGCGTGCAGCGTGCCGGTGTACGCCTGCAGATCGAAGCGCCACTTTTCCCCCGCCGCAGCCACCTCCGTCATATGCACCAGACGGTGATTCATATCCAGTCCCTGCGTCGCTTCGCCGTTTACAAACAGAAGAAACTGCGGATTTTTTCCATCGTCCCATTCCTCGATCTGCGTCTTCACGCAAAGGCGCAGCGCCTGCCCGGCAAGCTCCCCCGGTACGGTATATTCCGCCTGGAACCAGTAGTGACGGTCCGGACCGTACCATTTCATCTTCTCCGGATAAAATTCCCGCCATTCCCCGCCGTTCTCCTGCGCCTCCCGCGGATAAAAAAACAGTCCTTCCTTATAGCGGATTTTATCGAATTTCATGGTCTTCACCGTTATCAGCTTCTTCAATTCATCGCAGATTACCTGCACTCTCTTATCAAGATACCACATCTTTCCTTCCTGCCCCCTTTTATCAGTTATAAAAAAAGCTGCTGCAAAATGCGCCATATAAATTAAACACAATTTGCAGCAGCTGCTATTTCCGGCTTTTTCGTCCCGCTCAGAGCAGAGCTATTTTATTTTGTGGCATCGATCTGTGCCTGTGCCTCCGCACGGATGGTCTCCCAGCCGGCAGCGTCCAGCTCGCTCTTAATGGTTTCTATCAGCTCGCGCGGGTCCTGCGCACCCGTAAAGAATTCGGATTTATACTTCTCGTATACGGCGCGGCAGTTCGCCAGCTCTGTTTCCACGTTGCTGGTGTCCATATCAAATCCAAGCATCGCGGACGGTTTTGCCGCTTCATTCAGAGCCTTTACTTCATCCCACTGTCCCTCGGAGCCTTCCAGGTCGGTAACTGCGAAGAAAGTACCCTGGGTATAGCCCGCCATACTCCAGTCGCTGTTCAGCTTGTTTACAGTGCCGTTTTCCGTATATTCAAAGTTTTCACCCTCTACGCCGTAGTACAGCCAGTCACGCACCTTGCTGTCCGTATTTACAAGCTGCAGAAGTTCAAGCGCCTTGTCCGGGTGCTCGCAGCCGGAGTAAATTGCGCTGATGGAGCCGCGAACCGATGTATTTGACACAACCGTATCGCCGTACTGAATTGCCACGCAGTTTGCAATGCCGTTATTCGGTCCCCATGTGGATTTGGCAGCTCCGCTCCAGCCCTGCGCTGTGAAGAAGGTTCTGTATTTGTTGGAATCGTCTGCTGTCGGTGCATCACCGTTGATGATACCGTCCACATACATCCGGTGAATGATGTCGAGCTTTGAGAGAATCTCCTCGTCCTCCAGCGGATTGACAACCGTCTTTGTCTCGTCGTCATATTTTACGCCAATCGCGGACAGACCTGCGCCAAGCTGGTCATAATATGCCGTTACAAGGAAATCTGCGCCGGACTTTGACATATAATACGGATTGCCGCCTTCGCCCTCCTTGATTTTTGCAAGAGCCGGTTCCAGATCCTCAAATGTAGTAATACTCTCAATATCAATATCGTATTTATCCGCAATATCCTTATCCCAGATAAAATACTCGGTTATCGAGCTGTCCTTATAGGTAGGAACTCCGTAAATCGCATCATTCACGGAAACAGCCTTCCAGTAATCCTCCGGAATGAAGGAATACAGATCGGGAGCCGCCTCCGGAAGCAGTTCCGTGATATCCATCAGCACACCCGTCGTCACCTCCGCGCTGTAGCGCGTCTGGTCTGTAAACAGAATATCAAAATATTCACCGGAGTTTGTAATTACACTTCTGCGATTGTCCCAGTCGCCCCACGGAACAATCTCCATGTCGAGATTTACGCCGATTTTCTCCTCCAGATACGGATTAATCTGCGCCAGCCATGCATCATAATTTTCCGGCATCCCGTTGCCCACCTGAATCCATTTCAGTGTAACGACCTCATCCTCCGCCGCTGCGCTTACGCCAGTAGCGGCCGTCATGCCGAGTGCCATTGAAGCTGTCAGAGCCATTGCAAGTACCTGTTTCTTTTTCATTTTGTAAACCCTCCTTTTTGCTTTGCGCTGCCGACGGCAGCTTTTTTATATTCGCGGCGCGGAAAACCGGAAAATCAGTCCGGCGCCTGCCGCTTCGCAGGCGGAATCTCCCGCCCTGTTCTACGGAAATCTGCATTTCCGTTAAAACCTGTGTCATCCTTTTACCGATCCTACCGTCAGACCGGAGATAAAATATCTCTGGAAGAACGGATAGGTACACGCGATTGGAACGATAATCAGAATCGCCATTGCCATACGCGCCCCTTCCTTCGGCATGGAATTCATATACTCTGTCATGGTAACGCCCATTGTCGGATTGTTCGCCATCATTTCAATACTCCTCTGTACATGGTCGAGCAGTGCCTGCAGCGAATACAGCTTTGTGTTCGTAATGTACAGAGAAGACTGGAACCAGTCATTCCAATAACCGAATGTCAGGAACAGTGCAATCGTTGCCAGCAGCGGTTTTGCCAGAGGCAGCACGATTTTTCCGAAAATCGTAAACTGCGTCGCGCCGTCGATCTGCGCCGATTCCATGACAGAATCCGGTATGTTTGTCTTAAAGAACGTCTTGCATATCACGACATTAAACGATGAAACAAGCAGCGGCAGAATCAGCGCCCAGATACTGTCCTTTAAATGCAGAAGCTGCGTATTTACCACGTAGGAGGAAAGCATACCGCCGTTGAAAATCATCGGGATAAATACAATCATCGTGCAGAGCCCGTTCAGCCTGTAATTGCTCCTGGACATCACATAGCCCATCATCGTGGTCAGCATCACGCCGAGCGCCGTGCCGACTATCGTCACCACAAAGGATACGCCGAGCGCTCTCAGAATCATATCCGCCTCGCGGAACAGGAAAATATACGAATCCGCCGAAAACGATTCCGGAATAAAGCGGTAGCCGATATGCCGGATGGATTCCTCCGAGGAAATCGAAATAATAAATATAAAGATTACCGGAATTATGCACATCAGCGCCAGCACTGCAAATATGATATTGAAACATATGTCCGTCTTTTTTGCTATCCGGTTCAGCCTGTTCGGAGCATCCGGCTCCTCTCTTCTCTTTGCCATCTTCCTGCCTCCTTATATAATCGCGCTGTCTTCGTCTATCTTGCGCACAATTCCGTTTGCCACCAGAATGGTGATACAGCAGGCGACAGACTGGAAAAACGTAACCGCCGACGTCATGCCGATCGGCGTGGACGAGCGGATGGCGTTAAATACATAGGTATCAATCGTTGCCGTCGTATTGAAAATCGAACCGGTAGCGCCCTGCGACAGCTGATAGAACAGACCGAAATCCGAGTAAAAGACCTTTCCCACATTCAGAATAAACATCATGATGATGACATTTTTCAGACACGGCAGCGTAATGTACCACACCTGCTGCCTCTTGGTTGCCCCGTCCACCACCGCGGCTTCATACAGCGTCGTATCGATACCTGTAATGCTGGAAAGGTAAATAACCATGTTATAGCCGGTTGATTTCCACAGATACATAAAAATCAGCAGAAACGGCCACACGCCCGCCGTCATATACCAGCGGACCGGCTCGCTCCCGGCATCGCGCAGCATACTGTTAATCAGACCGTTGTCCTGGTTCAGAAAAGCATCCAGAAAGTACGCCACGACTACCCACGACATAAAGTACGGAAAGAACATCAGCGTCTGATACACCTTGGACTTCCGTTTGCTGTGCAGAAGACTTATCATAATCGCCAGCCCGACCGACAGAAGCATCCCCAGAATGATGAACGCCAGATTATAAAGAATGGTATTTCTGAGAATCACAAACAAATCCTTTGATTTCAGAAGAAATTCAAAATTTTTGAATCCCGCCCATTCGCTGTGGATTACATTATAGATAAAGCTCTTTCCGCCCGTCACACGGTAATTCTTAAATGCGATAACCAGACCGAACATCGGCAGGAAGCAGAATAAGATATACCAGATGGTGGTCGGCAGCGCCAGAATGCTCAGTTCCGTGTCATTCTTTGTCCAGCGCGGCTTTTTCGAACGGACCTTTTTGTTATTTTTCACTTTTCATTCTCCCTTTCCTCTCCCGTACCGAATCCCGGAAAATCAGTTTTCCCGGTATCCGGTAAACTTCTCCCTCACTATTTTCTGTCCCGGTACGCTCCATGCGTCTGACCATGCATTTTACAGCGGTTCTGCCGATTTCCTTCATATCTACGGCAACCGTCGTAAGCTGCGGCTCGCAGAGCCCCGCATAAATATCATCGTCAAACCCGACAACCGACACATCCTCCGGCACAGACAGACCTCTGCGCTTCAGCTCCCGGACAAGCCGGAAGGCTGTCTCATCACAGTTGCACATGAACGCCTCCGGAAGTTCCTGCGGAAGCTGCAGGTCGACCGCTCTGCCCGCCTGATCGCGGTCCGGAATCCTCCAGCGTTCCTGCTCTTTCAGCCCTTTTTCCATCAGTGCGCGCATATACCCCAGATAGCGGTCGTTGATGCTCGTTGTCACACCAAGCGTCCCCACAAATCCGATTTCCCGATGTCCGCTGCGTATCAGATGCTTCGTGATTTCGTATGCGGAATAAATGCTCTCCGTCACAACAGAATCCGAGCGGTATCCGACATCGTACAAATCCACATACACCTTCGGAAGCGGAATCCTGTCGATGCGCTCACGCACCTCTTTATCAAGAATCCCCAGAAAAATAAGACCGTCGAACATTCCTGGCTTTTCGATCGTCTCCGCGTCATGCTCCAGAGTTTCGGGATTCGGTGTAATCATAACGCTGGAGTACGCCCGCATCCGCAGCTCGCGGTTGATGTGCTCGTACATGCCCATATAAAAACGGCCGCTGTCTCCGGAATGAAACCGCTCGCTCATGATAATCGCAATGGTACGTGCCTTCCGCTGTCCGTAATCCGGAAGCACATATCCGTGATCCGCCGCAGTCTGCAATATTTTCTGTCTGAGCGGTCCGCTGACACCTTCTTTTCCATTGATTGCCTTGGAAACCGTCACCTTGCTGACGCCAAGCTCATCTGCAATATTCTGCATGGAAACCGCGCCTCGTCCTGCCAAAATATTCACCTGCCCTCCTGCCCGCATATTGTTACTTAACTTATGTATCTTTATCATAAACCCGCATTACTTCTTTGTCAAGTGTGTTTTCGTCATTTTGCTTATTATTTTTTTAATTTCTTTTTTTCTTTGTTTGTTTTTGCAATCGATTTTTGATGAAAATATTTATATAAATGTATTTTTTCATTTTGTTTGGTATTTTAAAAATATTTTCCGTCTTTTTGCCCATTTGTTTGTTGCTTAACTTTTAATTAACTTTTTCAGTGACGCGGCTTTCACAAATCCAATCCTGCGGATATCCGGGATAAAGTGCCGCTTTCCCATAAAAGAAAAACCTCCGGATGTTTTTTCGTACATCCGGAAGCTTCTCTGACCGTTCCCTGTTTTTTTGTTTTTTGCTTTTCGTATTTTACTTTTCTATCTTTATCAGCTTTGCATTGACGCTTTCCGTAAAGCCCTCCGGGACCATCGAACCAGCCATTTTCAGGGCATCCTCCAGTGTCATGCTCTTTATCATATCCCACATTCCTTCCCTTCTGGCAAGCTTCATATTGGCCGCCAGCCGGAATGCTTCCGCCGTAATGTCCCACGCTTCCTGCGAATCCGCCAGCTCTTCTATGGTATCCCGGATACTGTATCTGCCCTCCGGAAATTCCATCGGGGCCTTCAGGTCCAGATTTCCCGCCAGCTTAAACCAGTTTGCTACGCCCTCCGCTCTCTCCTTTGCTTCCGGGAGCGCATAAACGGACGGCTCCGCATCCACCTTCTCCAGCGTCATGCTGTCGCTGATTTTTCCTGCCCTGGCTGTCACGATATTAACGCCGTCCGCCAGTGCAACATGAAATACAAAAACCTTATCCGCCGTCTTTTCCTCCACCAGCTTTCCATCAAGGTACAGGGCAACGGAGGGCTGATTGGAATATACGCGGATTTCCGTCGTTTCGCCTGCGCGCTGCGCATAGCGTCTGCCGCACAGATGGACCATCGGCTTTTTGCTCCAGTATGCCTGGTACACATAGTAGCTGTCTTTTTTCGTCTTCCGGTCTATCGTCATCAGACCTTTGTTGTTTCTCCCGGCAACGCCGCCCTCGTTGCGCGCCGCGCAGCCAAAATCAAACATATTCCATACGTGGCTGGACCAGATATAGGAGCGTTCCTCCAGAACCTTTGCCATGTGCTCATGATAAAGCGCCTGGTATTCCTCGCTGTAATCCCTGCACGCCGGATTTGCTCCGTGATAGGTGATAATCCCCTCGCATCCGTATTCGGAAAGTCCCAGGCAGATTTCCGGATGCATCCTGTGGAAATCGTCCAGCCAGGGACCGTTGTCCTCCATTTTTCCGCCGTACCAGCCGAAGTAATGGTTATAGCTCTCCACATCTGTAATCCCGTGCAGGGGACTGTCCACCGGCGTCATGGATACATGCGCAATCGTTGTCAGCCGCGTCGGGTCAAGCTGTTTGCAGAGCGCATTCAGCTCCCGGTGATTTTCCACCAGCTTCTCCGATATGCCTCCGATAAGAATTTCGTTCGAAATTCCCCAGAAGCAGATGGACGGATGGTTGTAATTCTGTATAATCAGCTCCTTCATCTGGCTGATGCAGTTTTCGTGCGCCGCCGGGTCAGTGTTAAACACGCTGATAAACGGAATCTCCGCCCACACAATAAAGCCAAGCTCGTCGCAGGCGTCGTAAAAATCCTGCGAATGCTGATAGTGTGCCAGCCGGATCGTGTTCGCCCCAAGCTCCTTAATCAGGCGGGCATCCTCATAATGCTCCTCCCGGCTGAGCGCATTTCCCTTATACAGCCGGTCCTGATGGCGGCTGACACCACGCAGCGGCGTCTGTCTGCCGTTGATAAAAAAGCCCTTCTCCGGGTCGCAGGAGAAGCTTCTCACACCCGCACGCACCGATATTTCATCAAACGCCTCGTTGCGCCTCTGCAGCGTTGCCGTCACCGTGTAAAGATACGGTCTGTCGATTTCCCATTTTTCGGCGTCGGGAACGTAAACTGTCACCCCGGCATCCGCCGCCGGACGCGCCGCACCGGCAACCTCGTTTCCTTCGGCATCCCGGATGGAATACAGAACCGTAAAGTTTTCATCGGCATTTTTTACCCAGGAAGCCAGTCTGAAAACGGCTCCTCCGTCATCGCACGGCTCCGGCGTCACCTGAAGTCCGGGTCCCCCGTAATAATCCAGGTCAAAATGCGTATCCGGCACGCTGATCAGATTCACTCCCCGGTACAGGCCGCCGTAAAATGTGAAATCCGCCGACTGCGGATACACGCTGCTCTTTTCCTCATTGCTGCAGGCAATCACCAGAAGATTTTCCTGGCCGTCCCTGCAAAGCCCGGTAATATCCGCGCGGAAGGTGGAATAACCGCCCTCGTGATATACCGCTTCTTTGCCGTTTACGTAAACAGATGCCTGCTGCCCCGCCGCCAGGACCTCCACGTACACCCGCCCGTTTCCAAGCGGCTGCACCGGCGTCTGAAAGTTTCTGGCATACCAGCACCTTCCACGGTAATAGGCGCCATTGCCGTCCTGCCCGTCAACCGCGTTCCAGCAGTGCGGCAGCTCCACCTCCTCCCATTCCTCCGGCAGTGTCTCCGGAAGTCCGGCATCCTCTCTGATAAATCGCCAGCCGTTATTTAAATGAATTATATTCCGCATATACATCCTCCTTTTACATCTCAATTACGTTTCTAGCAAATCAAAAACAGACAGAATTGCCAATCCGCACTGATAATCACGCTGTGCCTCCTGTCCTCTTTTTGATTTTTATATTATACAAAAAAATGAGCGACTTTTTCAAGATATCCGCCAAAAAATGAGCGACTTTTTAAATCCCCCGCAAAAACCGGATGATTTCTTGTGGACAAAAGCTTGTGGAATACTTATAATAATTCCATATGTCACAGCCTCTGCGGTGTCCGACCGCTCCGTCTCAGATTATTTACCGCACAGAAGAAAGGAGAAGCTGATATAGAAATGAAAACCGTTTTTTTGCATGGTTTAGGACAGACCGCCCGCGACTGGCAGGCTGTCATTTCCAGAACTACGCTGCCGGATGCAGACTGCCCGGAGCTTTTTTCACTTTCAAAAGGAAACATTTCTTATTCCGGTATATTAGCCGGGCTGGAAAAGCGCTACAGAAATGAAAAAGAGTCCTTCCGCATATGCGGTCTTTCTCTGGGTGCGCTGCTTGCGCTGGACTATGCCATACGGCATGGCAGCCAGATATCTTCCCTCGTTTTAATCGGCGTACAGTATAAGGTTCCCACGCTTCTTATTGATTTTCAGAACCTCCTGTTCCGCTGTATGCCAAAGAAGTCGTTCGCGGATATGGGTATGGCAAAGCAGGACGTTATCAGCCTGTCCCGCTCCATGCGCTCCCTTGATTTCAGCCGCGGACTGCATAAAATCAAATGCCCGGTAACGCTTCTGTGCGGCGAAAAGGACCATGCCAATCTGAAGGCCTCCAGGCAGCTTGAAAAACTTCTGCCGCAGGCAAAGCTGCACATCATCCCCGGCGCAGGGCACGAGCTCAATCAATGCGCACCGGATGCCATTGCCGCTGTTCTTGCCGAAGAATAGTCTCAGGGAGGCTCCCACCATCACGGCAGGGAATATCAGGAGCCCAGGACCAGACAACGGAACAGGTAAAACCTTCTGAATAATTTAGTAAAATTTTTGATATAAAAAACCGGAACCAGCCCCGGATAACGGGCTCTGATTCCGGTTTTTCTCTGCTATATTATGCAGAAAGATCGTTCTTATGCTCTTCCATAACCTTCCGAAAGATTGTTCTTATACTCCTCCATAACCTTCAGGAAGCTTTCCTTCTCTTCCAGGTTTAACTGCATCAGCGGAGCCCTCATGGCATCCGTGGAAATCACCCCTTCATGGCAGGCGAATGCGGTACATTTTGCCATTTCATCCGGCCACGAATGCGCCAGCCATCTGTACATATCGCGCTGCAGACGGACCACATTTTCCATATCGCCATCCCGGTACGCATTATACAGTGCCTTAACCTCTTCCGTAAAAAGGATACATGCACCGGAAATGATTCCGTCACAGCCGATGCTGAAAGCGGAGTGCGCCACCGCAGGACTGGACACCAGCACGGAAAACTTTCCGTCCCGGATCTGCTTAAACCGGCAGATGCGCTCATAGTCGCCAGAGCTGTACTTGATGCCGACGATATTCTCACACTTTTCGGCAAGCTTTGTCACCAGAGGCAGCGACAAATCGTTGCCCGCAAAGTCCGGAATCGCATAGAGATAGATGGGTACGTCCGCAGGTACGGATTTTGCCACTGTCGTATAATAATTTTCCAGCTCCTCGTCCCTCAGTTTAAAATACGTCGGCGTCAGAAGCCCAAGACCATCCACGCCCAGCTCCAGCGCGTGCCGCGTCAGCTCCAGCGTATCCCGCAGAATAGTTCCGCCTGTCTGGGCGTACACCAGAGCCTTCCCCTTTGCAGCCTCCCAGACCGTCTCCAGGATACGTTTCCGCTCTTCTTTATCAAAATATACCACTCCGCCGGTAGTACCGCATACATAAAGACCGTCACAGCCTCTTTCGATCAGATTCAGAGACAGATTTTTCAAAGAAGCGTAATCTATCTCTCCATTCTCCTTTACCGGTGTAATGATGGGCGCAACGACCCCATAAAGCTTTTTCACTTTTCCTCTCTCCTCACATTCAGGATATCTCTTTGCGAGCCGCACCTTACGGCAGTTGATTTCCCGCGCTTGTATATATCTGATACCACTCTGCTCTGTCAAGCGTCACTGTGGCGGCCGCCGCCAGCTCCGCAACACGCGAAGGCTTTGTGGTTCCTATCACAGCCTGTTTTACCGCCGGGCATCTCAGTATCCAGGCAATCGCTATTGCTCCCGCAGAGACCCCGTACTTTTCGCCCAGCCGTCCAAGCTGTTCATTCAGCCTGGGATATTTACTGCTTCCCAGAAAGCTGCCCTCGAAAAATCCGTACTGAAGAGAGGACCAGCTCTGGATCGCTATCCCCCGCAGCCGGCAGTAGTCCATGACGCTGCCCGTACTCATGGCAGCGCACTCCGACGTCATGTTTACGTTGACCGCCTCATCAATCATCTTTGTATAGGCAGCGCTGAGCTGAAGCTGGTTTACGCACAGATGCTTCTTTGTGCAGCGCTGCAGCAGCTCTATCTGCATGGGATTCATATTGCTGACACCAAAATCCAGCACCTTGCCCGACGCCTCCAGCTTCTCAAATGCCTCAGCCACCTTGTCCGTATCCATAAGCACATCCGGTCTGTGCAGAATCAGCAGATTCAGGTGATCCGTGTGAAGCCTCTGCAGGATACCGTCCACCGATTTCAGAATGTGCTCTGCGGAAAAGTCGTAGAAGCCCTCGCGGATACCGCACTTTGACTGAATAAACATTTTTTCCCGCAGCCCAGGCTGCCCCGCCAGCAGCTCACCAAATCTGGTTTCCGACATCCCTCCGCCATAAATATCCGCATGGTCGAAGGTGTTGATCCCCGCCTCCAGCGAAGCCCCGACAAGCGCATCCAGCTCTCCTGCGCTCATATCCGCGATCCGCATACATCCCAGAACCACCTGGGACGCCCTGGTTTCCTGTTCATTGATGTTTATATATTTCATGCCTTTTTACCCGTCCCTTTCTACAGCCTGCAATCCAGCAGAAAACAGGATTCCCCGCCGTTATTTTACCAATATGTTTTTCCGGAATACTTCCATCAGATATTCCGCGTCCTTTTTTGCAATCTCATGTCCGGCAAAGGGTCCCGACAGGGAACAATATCCTGCGTCTATTCCGTATATTTCCTTCATCAGCAGCTTAATCCCCGGCATATTTCCAATCCGTTCATCTGCGTAAGCTTCCGATACCTCATTCGCCCGGTACTGCAGCTCTCTTGCTTTTGCGTAGTCCCCGTTTTCCAGGCAGCGCATCATTTCCTTATAATGATAACAGGTGACTGCCTGAAGAGCGCCGATATTGCCGTCCGCCCCCATCTGCTTCGAGCAGTAAGCCAGCTCGTCCGCTCCTGTCAGGATATTCAGCTCCGGCGCATGTTTTTTAAACCTCTCCAGTATGTAAAAGTTGGTATCGGTAAACTTAATGCCCCGAAACGTTGGAACTGCCTTCATGGCTTCCAGAAATTCCACCGGGGAAATGGGCTTATCTCCCGTCAGCGTCCTGCCGTTGTCCACCCAGTAGATAAAAAACGGCGTATCCGGAGCCGCCTCTGAAATTCTGCAAAAATAATCAATGTTATCCTGCAGAGACGCTTCTCTGGAAATTCCCACCGAAGATACGGCATAAGCGCCGCGCTCTGCCGCGTGAGCCGCAAGCTCGATGGAATCATCAAGATTCTGATTATATCCCACATGGACAAAAATGGGCAGCGTTCCATCTGACGCTTTCAGAACCGCTTCCGTCCACTGCATACGCTTCTCCTTAGGCAGATAGGCGCCTTCTCCCGTCCATCCCAGCATATACAGACCATCTGCGCCCTGCTCTTTATAAAAATCAAGCATTGCAGGCGCCAGTTCCGTTTTCACATTTCCATTCTTATCAAGGGGCGTCATCAACGCAGGAAGCACTCCTTTAATCAAACTCATCGTTTTCTCCTCTCTGGCGGAAGCAGCCATCTCCGCCAGTAAACATATTCTTTTTTTACTGCTTAACACCCGATACCGCCACGCTCTCCACGATATATTTCTGCAGGAACAGAAATACGATTGTCAGCGGGATGGCGCTCAGTACGGCTACCGCCATTCTCGGTCCGTAGTATACGCTGCTCTGTGTCGAGTTAAACAGCGCAACACCGACGGATATGACCTGTTTCGATGAATCCCTTATGACCACCAGCGGCCAGAGATAGGAATTCCAGTGGGCTATGACCTGCAAAATACTCAGCGTTGCAATTACCGGCTTGGAAAGCGGCAGAATAATGCTGAAAAACACTCTCCACACACCGCCGCCATCCAGATAGACCGATTCTATCAGTGCATTCGGGATCGTTGCAATGTTCTGTCTCGCAAAAAATACACCGTAAACGTAGGCAAACTGTCCAAGAATCAGCGGCCAGTAAGTATTCAGCAATCCCCAGTCCCGATACTGGATATAAAGCGTGACCATTCTCGACTCAAAAGGAACCATCATCACCGCAAGCATGAAGATATACAAAAATTTCTTTCCCGGAAATTTGCCTTTTGCAAACGCAAAGCCGCAGCACAGGGCAAAGAACACGGATATCACGGTATTCACCACCGTCAGAAAAAGAGTATTCATATAATACCGCGGTAAATCTATCAGCTTTGCCGCCGCCTCGTAGTTAAAGGTCGTAAACTCATGCGGAAGCCACGAGAAAGCCGGAAGCGCCGTGGTCGCCTCACGGTCGAAGGAAAGAACGACCGCCCACCAGAGCGGCGTCAGGATAATTCCCAGGAGTACCAGCAGAACAATAACTGTCACAATTTTTCTTATATTTTTTCTGCGCATCCCTCAGCCCTCCTCTTCATCATTCAAAAATCCGGTCATTTTCACATTAATCATGGTAAACACGAACACCAGCAGAAACAGCACTATGGAACCCGCAGAAGACAGCCCGAACTGCGGAACATCAAAGCTGAACTGGTATATATACATCAATATGGTCTGCAGCGTGCCGCTCGGAATGCCGGCTGCGCTGTTCTGTCCCACTATGTAAAGGTCCGTGAAACGGGACAGACCATTGATAACGCCCGTTACAAGCAGAAACGTAAAGCAGTTTCTCATCAGCGGCATTACGATATACCGGATCGTTTTCCAGGGCGTCGCCCCGTCGACGGTTGCCGCCTCATACAGCTCTCCCGGAATCGACTGAAGACTCGCCAGATTAATCAGCATAGAATAACCCGTGTTGGACCAGCACCACAGTATCGTCGCTCCAATCTTGGAGTATCTGGCGTCAGACAGCCATCCGATGGTAACCTCTTTTCCCAGAATCGCCGACAGGAAGGTATTGAGCAGACCACCGTTTCCCTGCAGCACTACGGAAAACATCAGAATGACGCTGACGCCGGTAATAATATTGGGAAGATAAAATCCAATCCTAAAAAAGCTCTGCAGCTTTCCTTTGCCCAGACTGTTAATCAGCACCGCCAGAAAAAACCCAAGCGGTATCGTCAGAAGTCCCAGGAACGCCAGTACAAATGTATTGACGATGGCTCTTATAAACTGCGACTGTCCGAAAATTGTACGGTAATTCCTGATTCCGACGAACTTCTCTCCATACCCGACTATCGACACATCGTACAGACTGTATTGAATCGTTTTCCCCATTGGCAGATATACAAACAGTATCAAAGCGACGACACTGACAATAAGGAAGGGATACCATCTAAGCTGCTTTTTTAATTCCCTCACATTAAGTTTCTTTTTCACCTGTTTTCTCCTTTACTGCGTCAAATGTTTATCTGCCAGCCTGCCGGATATTACTTCACAGCCAGGAACTCTTCCACTGTATTCTGCATGGTCTGCGCCGCATCCTCCGCAGATATCGTTCCCTTAACAAGGTCCAGCGTCACGGAGCCCAGTGTGGCAGTAACCGGTCCAAAGCTGATGTTGTTGTAGTACGCGGTGGTAGAGTTGCTGAATTCATTCGGCATAGCCTCAAGTGTTCTGCTGATGGCGTCCGCTTTGTCGCCCATGATTTCACGCACGGTATCCAGTCCCTCCGGCACATTCGGAATCTGTCCGCAGTCAATCACCCACTGTACCGCCACAGGGTCCGTGGTCATAAATTTGATAAATTCCCACGCCCAGTCTTTGTGTTCGCTTGTTTTGCAGATAGCCATGTTGTTGCAGCCCTTGAAGCTGGAGGGACTTCCTGCGTGCTCTCCCTCTTCAATCACCGGCATGGACATGAAAACGAATTTATCTTCCACTCCGCCTACCTGCGCCTCATTAAAGTGCTTGAAACCATCCGGGCTGTAGCGGATCGCCGTGTCATTGTCCTCCGTGAGCTGATAAGCAATGTTTACACCCTCCCGGACAGCGGGACTGCAGTATTCTCCCAGATCCTTAATCATCTGGAATACCGCAAGAGCCTTATCGCTTGTATAATCAACGGTGCTCTCCTCCACCGTCTTTCCGTAGGTAAATACCTGGGCGTCATATGCGCTGGCTATCATCTGGAACGTAAAGAAGGCATTGTTTGCGCTGTCCATGCTGTCAATCTGGACCCCGTAGGTCTGCTCGCCGGTCACCGGATCTGTGCCGGTCATCTGCTCTGCCAGAGAGAGCATATCCGACCAGGTCCAGTTTTCATCCGGAAGGTCTACGCCGTAATGCTCAAAGATGTCCTTATCCAGATAGCAGAGCATCGGGCTGAGCGTATACGGAATACCGGTCGTCGTCGGTACCGTCAGGTCGTTGATGTCCGTGGTTCTTCTGGTCTCCGTTGTATAAATGCTGTCCGCATACTCCGGGTCCGCCGCCAGATATTCATCCAGAGGCTCCACCAGAGCCGTCAGCGTAGCGCCGTGCAGAACGACGTCCACCTCACCGCTGAGCACCGCCGCCTGCACTGCTGACTGCCAGCTGTCCCAGGGCGCATTTTCGATTTCCAGTTTTACATTTGGATGAAGCTCTTCCCATCTGTCGATGATCACATTGTATCCCGGAGTCTCCAGACCGGTCACCATATCCAGTGCGCCCGATTCTCCCTGGGAACCCAGAAGTCCGGGACCCATCAGCCGGAGTGTAATCTCCTCATTTTCATCCAGTTCCGCTGCTTCTGCGCTGATATTTCCGTAGCCCGCCAGCAATCCCGCTGCCATTCCCGCACATAAAATACTGCTGATAATCTTCTTTTTCAATTCTTTTTCCTCCCATTTAAAATGATTTGTTGTGTGAAATTATTGATACAGTTACACGATGTTCTTTTCCATTCTCCTTTCTAACAATTACATATTTTTTACATATTTATGTAATTGTTTGTGTAATTTTTCGAATTGTTATAAAGCTCTTTGTTGTGTCAGTTGCTATGTTAATAATATATCTTTCTCTTTCATTTGTCAATTATCACAATTTCACGAAAACATCTGATTGTTTTTGTGAAATTCTCATATGTAATATTACATATTTAAAAGCGCCATTCCTGCGGTTTCATATGAAATATTTTCACCTTTCAATACTTTTTCTATTTTCTTTCCGTAAATAATGTGATATAATTACACCATATACATCACATTTGAAGCACGTTATTCTAATTTAAACAGGGAGACCTTCTATGAAAAAGAAAGCTACCATCAAAGATGTCGCTGCAAAAGCGGGCGTATCCGTTGCAACTGTTTCCAGATGGATTCACTCTAATGGATATGTCTCAGAGGCGAATGCCCAAAAGATAGACGAGGCGGTTCATTATCTGGGCTATCAGACAAAGCAGAAAACAGAACCCTCCTGCGATAAAAAGCGCAGAATCATCGCCGTTATCGGAGGCTCTGCCGGCATAGAGCATACTTATCTTCCAAGACTTTCCCATGCTTTATCGATTGCCGCCGGCAAAATGGGATATTATACGATGTACATTGCCAGACAGCCCGACAATGAAAATCTTTCCGACATTATACGGATCGCCCTCTCCGAGCAGGTCTGCGGTATCATTATCTCCGATTTTAAGGACCTGTCTCTTACGCAGTCAAATAAACTCTTTCTTGCAAACTGCGGCGTTCCTGTGGTCATCACCGAGCGCGCCGTGTGCGCCGAGCTGAACGGCGTTTACATCGATACCATGCAGGGTGTTTACATGGCTACAAAATATCTGATAGAAAGCGGCAGAAAAAGGCTGCTGTATCTGACAAAGTCCATAGACGGCAGCGTTGAGAATGACAGACTTGTAGGATTTCAGACTGCAGTGAAGGAATGTCCTGAGCCGGACTTCGGATATGAGATACGTATCTGTGAATCGATGCAGCGGGAAGCCTGCGCCGATGCCCTGGAAAAGATTTATCAGAGCAGCTTTATCCCGGATGGCATCGTCTGCTGGTCCGATGTTTATGCTATCACCACCATGCAGTTTTTGTATAAAAAACAAATCCGGGTTCCGGAGGAGACCGCCGTGGTCGGATACGATGATTTTCTTGCATCCTATTCCACGATTCCGCTTACCTCCGTGCGCTCCCCCTTATCAGAGCTGGCAAGGGAGGCGGTGGGAATCATTGTAAATAATCAGAATTCCGACGGAGAATTTTTCGCCCGGACCATCACCGTAACGCCAAAACTAATCATCCGGGAATCCACCTGATGCTTTTCTGTCCATTACAGACTGCAGGGCAGCACGTTTTATCATGCTGCCCTCTGACCTTTTTACATAACGCTTCGCTTCTTCTCGGTGTTCGGCTTTCGCCATGTTTCACCGGCTACGTCCGGGCAGCATCTCGAAAAAGCTTCGCTTTTTCTCAATGTCCGGCTTTCGCCGGATATAAATCAAAAAGGACAAATCCGCCCGTGAGCAAGCTCACGCAAATTTGTCCTTTCCGATTTCTGCCCGGACTCAATGCTCCAGCATGTTTTCGATGAATATTCCATACCCTTTGGTGGGGTCGTTGACGAATACATGTGTTACTGCGCCGACGATCCTTCCGTTTTGCAGGATCGGTGAGCCTGACATTCCCTGCACGATTCCTCCGGTTATTTCCAACAGCTCCTCATCGGTGACGCGGATGACCATGCTTTTGTTGGCGTCGCTGCTGTTGAGGTTGATTTTTTCAATGGAGATGTCGTACTCTTTCACTTCCCCGTCCACAGCGCTGAGAAGCGTTGCCGGACCTTCCTCTACTTCCTGCTTGTAGGCGATGTCGAGGGCGTCACTGCCGGAAAGCTCGCTTATATCCGCCGTGATGCTGCCGAAAATCCCGATACCGGTGTTTTCCTCGATGGTGCCAAGGATTTCGTCGCCGGAGTAGCGGATGATTCCGGAAAGCTCGCCCGGCACGCCGTTTTCGCCTTTAATGACCGCACGGATATCGGTATTGTAGAGCGTGCCGGACTGCAGATTGAGCAGTGTGCTGGTGTCAATATCGCTGATACCGTGACCGAGCGCGCCGAAGCTTCCATCTTCATCCAGATAGGTCAGCGTACCGATTCCCTGGGTATCATCGCGGATCCAGATACCGGCTTTGTATTCGGAAAGCCCGGTCTGCACCACCGGCACCTGCAGCTCGGTGCGCTCTCCCTTGCGCAGGACCGTCAGCTTCACCTCCCCGCCGACCGCCTGGTTCATCTGGCTGACCACCTCTTCTTTTTCCGAGACAGGCACATCGTTGACGGCAAGAATATAATCACCGGAATGTACGATTTCGCTGCCTGGCTCACACGTCTGCCCGTTCATATCGCAGACCTCGCCGGTCCCCACGATCAGCACGCCCTCTGTCTTCATGTAGATTCCCACCGGCATTCCGCCCGGAATTAACTGCTGCCGCTCCACTACCTCCACCTGCACGTCTTTTACCGGCAAAACGCCAAGAAGACTGCACTCCACAACATAGGAATCGGGAGAGGATATATGAAGATTCTCCTGCGGGATATCAGATGCCTGCCGTCCGGCAGCCTCCTTCACCGTTTCCTGCATCCATTCCGGAAGCGCGTCGCCAAGCACCTTTTCCCGGCTGCTGTCCGAGGGAACCTGCAGATGATCGGGGATTTCCTGCATCAGCAGATACCACTTTAGCAGCGCCATCATTATAAGAAGAGCCAAAAGCGTAAAAAGATATCTGCCCTTCCGCTTCTTTTCCAAAATACTCACATCCTTTCGGATACCAGCATACAAACCTGATCCGCCATTTTTGCATCATAGCTGTCGCAAGCAGCCCGCCGGACCAAACCTATATGCCTGGCAACTACAAAAGGATACCGTAGCGGTATCCTCTTCTAGTATGCGAGTATTCGAAAAAATGTACTCTAGTATTTTTTTGCTGACTCTGCCATTTCCTTCATCTCTCTTGCGCTCTGCAGCGTCAGATCGGTAATCCGGGCGCCGCCGAGAATGCGCGCAAGCTCTTTGATGCTCTCGTCGCGGTTTAATTCGCGGATGGTTGTCTCGGTGGACTGGTTCTGCACCGACTTTTCGATCAGGAAATGGTTGTCCGCCATCGACGCGATCTGCGCCAGATGCGTGATGCACAACACCTGATGATTTGCGGCAATGACCGCCATTTTTTCAGAAACCTTCTGCGCGGTCCTTCCGCTGATGCCGACGTCGATCTCGTCAAAAATCAGTGAGGGCATGTCGTCCTTCTCCGCCAGCACTGTCTTGATCGCAAGCATGATCCTGGAAAGCTCGCCGCCGGAAGCCACATCGCCGAGCGGACGCAGCGGCGATCCGGGATTCATGGAAATCAAGAAGCACACCTCGTCCATGCCCTCCGCAGAGAGCGTCCCGGTCTGCGAGACCTCCGTCTCAAAATTCGTTTCCAGAAAATTCAGATCGATCAGCTCCGCCTGTATCATCTGCGAAAGCTTTTTCGCATAGCGGCTGCGAATCTCCGACATTTTTTCGGAGTTTTCCCGAAGTCTTTCTTCACTCTGCCTATATTGTTTCTCTAAATTTGCAAGATATGTATCATAATCCGCCAATTTCTGCAAGCGCTGCTCTTTTTCTTCTTTATATGCCAGAATTTCGTCAATCGTGCTGCCATATTTTGCTTTTAAACGATTAATTTCATCTAAGCGGTTCTCCAACTGCTGAAATTCTCCCTCATCGAAGGTAAGATCGTCCAGATAGGACGAAAGGCTGTGATTGAAGTCCGAGAGCAGATTCTCGATCTCACTGAGCTGCCCGGCAAGCTCCTCCATTTCCTTATCGTAACCGCTTACAGACAAAAGGCGCGATAACGCACCGGAAACGCTGTCTCCGGCATTTCCCGGCCCTTCGCAGGTGAGACGGTAAGCCTCGGCCGCATCCTCGGCAATGCGTCTGGCATTTGCCATTTTGCGATACTGTGCCTCGACCTCTTCATCCTCTCCCGCACGCAGTCCGGCGTTCTCAATTTCCTCCACCTCAAACTGCAGGAAATCCGCTTCTTTTTTGCGCACCGCCTCATCAAGCACGGAGGATTCCATCTGCTTTTTCAGCGCGGCATACTGTGCGTAAAGCTCCGCGTTTTTTTCTTTATAAGCGCCAAGCTCCTCCCTTGCAAACTCGTCAAGAATGCGCAGATGATTTTTCTTATAGAGCAGCGACTGATGCTCGTGCTGTCCATGAATATCAATCAAAAGTGACGCCAGCTCCCTCACCACGGAAAGCGGCACCGTCTCGCCGTTTACCTTGCTGATGCTGCGCGTGCCGGACAGCCTGCGGCTTAAAATCACCTGGCCATCCTCCACGGACAGCTCCAGCGCCTCTATTTTTCTGCGCAGAGCATCATCCTCCACCGAGAACACCAGCTCCACCAGCGCCGTGTCCGCGCCCTCGCGCGCAAAGCCCTTAAAGCTCTGCATTCCAAGCGCCACGTTAATCGAGCCGATCAGGATCGATTTTCCGGCGCCCGTCTCTCCGGTAAGAATATTTAGCCCCTTGCCAAAATCCATCTCAAGCTCGCGGATCAACGCCATATTTTTTACATGTAAATTCAATAACATACAAATACCCGTCTTTTCTCTCCCGGCAGGAAGAAATCTAAACCTCCAGTATTTTGCGGATCTTATCCATCACCAGCAGCGTATCGTCCGCGCTGCGGATCGCACACATGATCGTGTCATCCCCGGCAATGCAGCCGGCGATCTCCTGCCAGTGCATCGCATCCAACGCCGCCGCCACCGCCATTGCCATCCCGGAAACCGTGCGCACGACAAGAATATTCTGCGCCATATCCATTGAGAGGAAACCGTCCCGCAGCACACGCAGATATTTTTCATCAAGCGCGCTGCTGTATGTATCCATCACAGCATATTTCTGGCGATTCCCCACAGATATTTTTGTCAGCTTCAGCTCCCGGATATCCCTGGAAACGGTCGCCTGCGTCACGCGAAATCCCGCCTCATTCAGCCGATCCGCCAGCTCCTCCTGCGTGTCGATATCAAAACGATTGATTAGCTCCACTATTTTTGCATGTCTTTCTATCTTCATGTCTTCCTCCGAAATTAAGCCCCGCTCATTTTTCTCCGCAGAATCTCCAGAAAGCTTACCTGGTCGATCTTCACAAACTGAACCGTCCGGTCAGACTTTCTGATCTCAATATAATCTCTGCACTTCATCTCCACACTGGCGTCCCCGTCAAAGGTCGCCTCGGCGCTCTCGTCATTCCCCGCCCGCTCGCCGATCTCGATCTTCACCGTCACGTCGTCCGGCAGGATCACGCTTCTGGCCGTCAGCGTGTGCGGCGCGATCGGTGTGATCAGGATCATGGACGCCGACGGCGAAACGATCGGACCGCCCGCTGAGAGGTTGTAGCCCGTTGAACCGGTCGGCGTGGAAATAATAATGCCGTCCGCGCTGTAGGAATTTAAAAATCTGCCGTTGACAAAAATATGATAATCCATCACGCGCAGCTTTCCGCTCCTCGAAATGACGATGTCGTTCAGCGCCACGTCGGAGATCGCCTGCTTTCCGGAGCGAAACACATTTCCCTCCAGCATCATGCGTTTCTCCAGCAGATATTCGTCCGCCGTCAGCTTCCCAAGCGCCTGCTCCACATCCTCTTTGCCGATCTCTGCGAGATAGCCGAGCGTTCCAAGGTTAATTCCAAACAGCGGGATATTCCGTTTCACCAGATCACGCGAAGCCTGCAGCACCGTGCCGTCGCCGCCGAGCACCAGCACACAGTCCACATCGCCCGGCACCTGCGCCGGATCGGTATATTTATAGCCGCCCTCCCCGTCCGCGTGCGCCAGATGCTGTATCACACATTCTCCGCCAAGCTGCTCTATCTTATCCTTGATCTTTCCGGCTATCATAAGATCGGGGTCTTTAATCCTGTTTGCAATGATAAAAAACTTCTTCATGCCTCTTTCCCCGTTTTATCGAGCGTATCGTGCGCTCTCTTTACTACATCACCGATAGAGAACGGCAGCTCCCCGTCCGTCTGCGGCAGCCCCTTTTTCAGATGAAGCAGGTATTCGATATTGCCTTCCGGTCCCTTCACCGGCGAAAATTCCAGTTCCAGCGGCGCAAATCCGTTTTCCCGCGCAAAAGCGATCACCTTTTCGATCACTTCCACGTGTACCTTCGGATCGCGCACAACGCCTTTTTTTCCGACCTTTTCCCTGCCTGCCTCAAACTGCGGCTTGATCAGACAGACGATTTCTCCGTCGTCCGTCAGCAGCTCTCTCGCCGGGATCAACACCTTCGTCAGTGAAATAAACGACACATCGATGGACGCAAACGCCACCGGTTCCCCGATATCCTCCGGCGTAACGTAGCGGATATTCGTCTTTTCCATGCAGACCACGCGCGGATCCTGCCGCAGCTTCCAGTCGAGCTGCCCGTACCCTACGTCCACCGCGTACACCTTCCGGGCGCCGTTCTGCAGCATACAGTCGGTAAAACCGCCAGTGGAAGCGCCGATATCCATACAGACCTTATCCGCCGGCGTGACGGAAAATTTTTCCATCGCCTTCTCCAGCTTCAGTCCGCCGCGGCTCACATATTTCAGTGTGCTGCCCTTTAGAGTGATCTCCACAGTGTCTGCGAACATCGTTCCCGCCTTGTCCTCGCGCTCTCCGTCCACCAGCACGCAGCCTGCCATGATCAGCGCCTTCGCCTTCTCCCTGGAGGGCGCAAGCCCTTTTTGCACTACAAGCACATCCAGTCTTTCTTTCATCTTTTTTGTCCCCTGGTATTATCCAATGTATTCTGCCACAATGCGTTTCACGATCGAATCGGCGTCGATGCCCGCATCTGCCTTTAAAATCTCCACATTGCCATGTTCCACATAATCGTCCGGCAGCGAAATGTTGATGCTTCTCACCCTACTGCCGATCTCGTTTAAATAATCAAGAACAGCCTCGCCAAAGCCGCCGCTCCTGACATTTTCTTCCATCGTCACCAGAAGCTTATGCTCCGCCTGAAGAGTACGTATCATTTTCTCATCGAGCGGCTTCACAAACCGGGCGTTTACAAGCGTACAGCCGTAGCCCATGACGCGCAGCTTTTCACGCACCTCCACCGCCGTCTTTACCATACTTCCGACAGCCAGCAGCGCGATCTCTGACTCATCATAGATAACCTCGCTTTTCCCGTATTCCATCGGCGCACGGAACCGCTCCAGCCCGTCGTAGGCTTCCCCGCGCGGATAACGCACGGCGATCGGTCCGCCGTAAGCGACCGCAAATTTCATCATATCGGACAGCTCCCATTTATTCTTCGGCGCCATCACACACATATTCGGAATAGATGACAGATATGAGAGGTCAAAAATGCCCTGGTGCGTCTCCCCGTCGCTTCCCACCAGACCGGCGCGGTCGATCGCAAACACAACGTGCAGGTTCTGGATACAGACGTCATGCAGCACCTGGTCATAGGCGCGCTGCAAAAATGACGAATATACCGCAACCACCGGCTTCAATCCGGCAGCCGCCAGACCAGCCGCAAAGGTAACTGCGTGCTGCTCCGCAATTCCCACGTCGAAAAAGCGTTCCGGAAACATATTGCGGAAACGCTTTAATCCGGTACCGTCCGGCATCGCCGCTGTGATCGCCACCACGTCCGGCTCCCGGTTGCCCATCTTGCACATTACCGTGGAAAAAATGTCCGTATAATTTGCCTTCACACGCTTCTTCTTCGGAAGTCCCGTCTCGATCACAAACGGCTCCGCCCCGTGGAACCGCGCCGGATGGCGCATCGCAGGCTCATAACCCTGCCCTTTCTGCGTACAGACATGCACAATAACCGCGCCCTTCACCTTTTTTGCCTCCCGGAAGGTCTTTGTAAGCAGCTCGATGTTGTGCCCGTCCACCGGGCCTAAGTACGTCAGCCCCATCTCCTCAAAAAGCATTCCCTGTACCACAAACTGCTTCAGACCGTTTTTTGTGCGGCGCACCCTTTTTATGATCTCATCGCCGTACACCGGAATCTGTGAGAGCGCATTCTCCACCCCCGCCTTCAGATTGATATAGCCCTCCTTTGTGCGGACCGAATTTAAATATGTCGAAATTCCACCGACATTCTCAGAGATCGACATATTATTATCGTTCAGAACAATGATAAAATTGGTGTCAAGGCGCGACGCGTTGTTCATCGCCTCCCACGCCATACCGCCGGTGAGCGCGCCGTCGCCGATCACCGAGACAACATAGTGATCCTCCCCGCGCAGGTCGCGCGCCATCGCATAGCCCATACCGGCAGAGATCGAGGTCGAGCTGTGTCCGGTATCAAAAGCGTCGCAGGCGCTCTCCTTGCGCTTCGGGAAGCCGCTCATTCCGCCGTATTTGCGCAGCGTCTCAAAGCCCTCCCTGCGCCCGGTGAGCAGCTTGTGCGTGTAGGACTGATGCCCGACGTCCCAGATGATCTTATCCTGCGGAAGCGTAAAGCTTAAATGAAGCGCCATCGTCAGCTCCACCACACCCAGATTCGAGCCGAGGTGTCCGCCGTTTTCACTGATCTTTTCAATCAGGAAAGTGCGTATCTCGTCCGCAAGCTGCGGCAGCTCCTCGCGCTTTAGTTCCTTGATATCATTTTCCTTTTGAATTTTATCCAGAATCATGTTTTCTCCTGTCAGTTCCTGCGGGTAACAAGCGCCCCGATCAGTTCCTCCAAAAAATCATTTTTCTGCGGCAGAGACGCAAGCGTGCGAATCGCGCGCTCTGAGATCGCGGCAACGTCCGTCTTTGCTTTTTCAAGCCCCTGCACGGTGACATACGTCGTTTTGTGGTTGCGCTCATCGCTGCCGGTCGGCTTTCCAAGCTCCTGGTTTGTACTGATCACATCCAGAATATCGTCCTGGATCTGGAACGCGAGCCCGACGTCCGCCGCCACCCGCGCAATCGTCTCTATCTCTTCTTTTGACGCTCCTGCAAGGATCGCTCCGATCATCATGGCCCCCTCGATCAGCGCGCCCGTCTTTAAACGGTAGATAAAGTCAAGCTTTTCCCTGGAGAGCGGCTCACCGACCGCCTGCACGTCCACCGCCTGTCCGCCGAGCATTCCGTAAATCCCTGTTTTTCCGGCAAGAATTGCCATCGCCTCGCCGATATGCGGATTTTCCGGCTCCAGTACAAACGCGCGGCACGCCGTCTCATAGGCATAATTTAAAAGCCCGTCCCCGGCAAGGATCGCCATCGCCTCGCCGTAAACGATGTGCGTGGTTTTCTTTCCGCGACGATACTCGTCGTTGTCCATTGCCGGAAGGTCGTCATGCACGAGGGAGTGCGTGTGAATCATCTCCATCGCAGCCATAAACGGTTCGACCGCTTTCCCGTTTCCGCCGAACAGCCGGTAGGTTTCCTGCATCAGAAGCGGACGGAGCCTTTTTCCTCCTGCCGTCATGCTGTAATTCATCGCTTCCAGAAGGGTTTTCTGAAAGCCCTCCTCCGCCGGAAGGTATGTGTAAATTATCTTCTGCACCGCTTCACTGCGTCTTGAAAGTTCTTCGCTAAAAGTCACTTAATTCACCCTCTTCATTTATGAGCTGCATCTTTTTTTCTACAAGATCGATCTTTTCGTTGCACTTTTTCAGCAGCTCCATCCCTCGCTGATAGTTCTGAAAGGATTCCTCCAGCGTGATATCGCGGCTCTCCAGCGCCGCCAGTATCCCGTCCAGCTTCTCAAAGGCTTCCTCCAGCGTCATTTCCTGCTTTTCCTCAGCCATCTGTCCTCTCCTCCTGCCGCGCTTCATTTCCTTCGCTTTCCGTATCCGCCACACGCGCGTGGATGCAGCCGTCCGCCACATAGATCGTCAGCATATCCTCCGGCTTCACCTGCTTCGTGCTCGTGACCGTCTTTCCCTGCGCATCCGCCACATAGGCGTAGCCCTGTTTTAATTTATCCAGCGGCGACAGCCCCCGGAAGCGCTCTATATAGATCAGCATCCGATGCCGCTTGTTTTCCAGCACATTCGCCATCCGGTACTGCAGTTTTTCTTCTTTTTCTATCAAAAGCTGGCGCTGCTCGCGTATCTGGTTCTGCGGGCTTAAAAACTGAAGCTTTCCGGAGATCTCTGAAAGCCGCGTCCGCTTATCCAGCAGCCGGTCCGTCATGCGGCGCGCAAGCTGCTGCTGATACTGCTCCATCTGCGCCAGGATCCCGCTGACATCCGCCACCGCCAGCTCCGCAGCCGCCGAGGGCGTCGGCGCGCGCAGATCCGCCACGTAGTCTGCGATCGTAAAATCTGTCTCATGTCCCACCGCGGAGATCACCGGCGTACTGCAGCGGAAAATGGCATATGCCACGCTTTCCTCGTTAAATGCCCAGAGATCTTCAATGGAGCCGCCGCCCCTGCCGACAATGATCACGTCGACGCCGCAGGCATCCAGCGTCTCGATGCCCCTGATAATACTTGGCGCGGCATCCTTTCCCTGCACCAGAGCCGGGTACAAAATAAGCTGCACTCCCGGATTCCGCCGGTGAGCAATGTTCTGGATATCGCGGATCGCTGCCCCGGTCGGCGCCGTCACGATTCCGATTTTTCTGGAAAATGCCGGAATCGGACGCTTATACTCCGGCGCAAACATGCCCATCTCCGCAAGCTCGCGCTTTAATGCCTCAAATTTTTCATACAAAAGACCGGCCCCGTCCAGAATGATTTCTTCTGCGTAGAGCTGGTATTTTCCATCGCGCTCATACACGCTGATGCTGCCGAGCGCGATCACACTCTGCCCGTCCTGCATCCGGAACGACAGCCCGCTGCGGCTGCCGGCAAACATGACGCACACCATGCTGCCCGTCTCATCCTTCAGCGAAAAATAAATATGCCCGGAGGTATGATATTTGCAGTTGGAGACCTCGCCTTTTACGTAAATCCGTTTCAGCATAAAATCCTGCTGAAACATATTTTTGATATATCGGTTTACCTGTCCTACCGAATAGACGTTTTTCATTCCTTCGCTACTTTCCCAAGCACGCCGTTTACAAAGGACGGAGAATCATCCCCACCGAATTTCTTCGCAAGCTCCACCGCCTCGTTGATCGCAACACCCACCGGGATGTCGTCATCCTCCAGCACCTCATACGCTGCAAGGCGCAGGATCGCAAGATCCACTTTATTCATCCTGCCAAGCTTCCAGCCCTGTGATTCCGCCGCAAGGCGCTCGTCGAGCTGCGGCAGCTTTTCTTCTATTTTGCGGAATTTTTCGATAATATATTCGGCCTCTTTCTCCGTGGGAGCCGCTTCCTCCACCTCATCCATGTAAAGCTCCGCCTGTTCGCTGATCTCTTCCTTCTGGTAGAATTCCCTCAAAAAAAGCAATTTGAAAATATGCTCCCGAATCTCTCTCCTGCTCATAAAAATCTCCTGTCGTAAAGTCTCGTAAAATTACCTACAGGACCTGCCACCGGCAGCTCCTTTCGGATGCATGGCAACTCATAGAAAAAAAGAATGTGCTGCTCCGGCACATTCTTCTTTTTGCTTATTTGCCGCTTTCCATCATTACATTTGCAATCTGGATATTGATATTCTCCACGGTAAGCCCTGTCATATTTTCTATAGCGCTCTTCACCTTCTCCTGCACCTTCTGACAGGTCTTCGGAACGCTGTAGCCGTAGTCAAGATTCAAGGTGAGATCCACATTGATGATGCCGTTGTCCACCGTGACCTTCACGCCTCTGGAAAGGCTCTTGATACCCATCCTGCTCACCATCTCGTTTGTGATATTTCCTGCCATGCTCGCCACGCCCTTCGTCTCGGTGGCAGCCAGCCCTGCAATAATTGTAATGACTTCGTTCGAAATCTGAACTCTGCCTGTTCCTTCATTATCCATAATGGTATAATTGCTGTTCTGACGCTCTTCCTTTCCCATAACGATTACCTCCTTCAATGACATATCCTGTCATTTGCTCTTTTCAGTATACCAAAAATATGGAGGTTTGTAAACTGTTTCTTCAAGCAAAGCCTGCCGGCAGGATTTGTTAAGGATTTGTTATCGTCCAAATTCCGCGAGCACAAGCCCCGGGTTGCGCTCTTCGGTCATGCGGATGCTCCAGGAGTTTACCCAGATGAGCAGCGGTCTGCCCTTGAGGTCCTGGATCTTCTTCATGTCGGAGGTACCGGTCAGCTTGTTCATGTCGATATCCTCATTCTCGATCCAGCGGATGTATTCGTAAGGCAGATCCTCCATGCGGATTTCCACATTGTATTCGTTTTCGAGACGGTATTTCAGCACCTCGAACTGCAGAACGCCGACTACGCCGACGATGATCTCCTCCATGCCGGTGTTAAATTCCTGAAAGATCTGGATGGCGCCCTCCTGCGCGATCTGCGTAATACCCTTAACAAACTGCTTGCGCTTCATGGTATCGACCTGGCGCACGCGCGCAAAATGCTCCGGAGCGAAGGTCGGAATGCCCTCGTAGGCAAATTTTTTGCCCGGCATACAGATGGTATCGCCGATGGAATAGATACCCGGATCAAATACACCGATAATATCCCCCGCATATGCCTCATCCACCACATGACGCTCCTGCGCCATCATCTGCTGCGGCTGTGAGAGGCGCTGCTTCTTGTCGCCCTGCACATGGTAAACCTCCATGCCGGCGTCAAATTTCCCGGAGCAGATGCGCATAAAGGCAATACGGTCGCGGTGCGCTTTGTTCATGTTCGCCTGGATCTTAAAGACAAACGCTGAAAACTCCTCCTTCATCGGATCGATCAGCCCGATATCCGCCTTGCGCGGAAGCGGGGAGGTCGTCATCTGCAGGAAATGCTTCAGAAAAATTTCCACGCCAAAGTTGGTGAGCGCCGAACCAAAGAATACCGGAGAGAGCTTTCCCGCACTCACGAGCTCCTGATCAAATTCCGCGCTGGCACCGTCCAGCAGCTCGATTTCCTCCAGAAGCTGCTCCATATTTTCCGCTCCGACAAACTCCTCCAGCTCCGGGGAATCGATCGGAATCTCGCGGCTTTCCCCCTCTTTCGTACCTTTTTGTGTATCGGAAAACGTCGTCACCTTTTTGCTGCCGCGCTCATACACGCCTTTAAAATTTTTCCCGGAACCGATCGGCCAGTTGATCGGGCAGGTGGCAATGCCAAGCTCTTTTTCGATATCGTCAAGCAATTCAAACGTATCGTTCGCATCGCGGTCCATCTTGTTGATAAAGGTAAAGATCGGAATATGACGCATCACACAGACCTTAAACAACTTTCTCGTCTGCGCCTCCACGCCCTTCGAAGCGTCGATCACCATCACCGCAGAATCCGCCGCCATCAGCGTGCGGTAAGTATCCTCCGAGAAGTCCTGGTGCCCCGGCGTGTCCAGAATATTGATGCAGTAGCCGCCGTAATTAAACTGCAGCACCGAAGAGGTGACGGAAATACCTCTCTCCTTCTCTATTTCCATCCAGTCGGAAACGGCATGGCGCGCCGTTGCCTTTCCCTTTACCGAACCGGCAAGATTGATCGCGCCGCCGTAGAGCAGAAACTTCTCCGTCAGCGTTGTCTTTCCGGCGTCCGGGTGGGATATGATCGCAAATGTGCGCCGCTTTTTTATCTCATCTGTAATATTACTCACTGTAATTCCTCCAAAATATGTTTTAACGTTCAGTTGTCCCTTGACCCATCCATATTAGCAGATGCCGGAATCGCTGTCAACGAGGCTTGTAAAAAAAGGAACAGGGAAAGCCCACTGCACGGCCTGCAATGGGCTTTCGTCCTATTCCCCGCTCACCGGGGTGATGACTATGTTCTCGCCGGAGATCTCTGTTTTCCGTTTTACGATATCCTCGATCTGCGCGCGCTGGGCGTCGGTGATCTCCGCCATATTAATGACCACATCGACACTGCCGTCGGTGATGCTCACGACGCTTCCCTCAAAGCCCTTGGCGTCAAGCAGAAGCTCCGCCGCCGCTTCCCGCTCTGCATTCTCCGTCAGCGAGGTGATGCTGTCGATCGCATTCTGCTTCTGCTCCTGGGTGATGCTTTCGTTATTAATAACCTCCAGCAGCGTCTCCTTATTCTGCGCGCGAAGCTGCTCCCGCGTGAGCTTCGCCTCCGCCGCCACTGCGGAACCCGTAAGGCTGGTCAGAACCGCCTCGCCCGGCGTATCCGTCACCTCCGACGACGTGGCGTCCGCCGTGCTGACGCCGTTCTCCATAAGCACCTGCTCCTCCGACACCGCGCTCTGCACCACCGCTTCCTCCAGCTTCGTCCCCGAGTAGTTTAAGTAACCCGCCACCGCGATCATAATAGCAAGCGCCGTTATGATGATCTGGTTCTTTTTCATGATCTGTTTCACCTTATCCTCTCCTTTCAATTCATCTTCATTACTTTGATTTTATGCGCCTCCAGCCCGAATAATGCCATCACTGCGTCAGTTATGTCCTTTTTCACCACCGCGCTGTCCGCGCCCTGCGCGAGCACCAGCACTCCGGCGATCTGCGGGGTCAGCTCCTTTGTGACGTAAGGCGTCTCGCTCCCGCCGCTGCTTTTTCCGTAAACCGTTTCCGGGCGCGCTTCCTCCTCCAGCGTGCTGCGCGCCGTCCCGTCGCCGTCCTCCTGCGTCGTGCGGCTGACGGAGGCGGTATCCTTCTCCACGATCTTTTCCCCCGAATCCTGCCAGTGGATCATCACACTCACCTTTCCGGCGCCGTCAAGCTTTGAGAGAATGTCCTCCAGACGCCGTTCCATCTCATAGACCGACTCCTGCGTCCCGCCCTCCGCCTCGGTCTCTGCCTGCGCCTCCTCCTCTGCGCCGTTTTCCACCGGCAGCGAAATGACGATCAGCAGCACACCGGCAAGCAAAAGGACGATCCATTGATCCCGCCGCACATTTTTCAGTTTTTCCAGCAAATGATATTTTTTATTCATCCCTGCTCCTTTACCGACACCGTAACAGCCTCTCGCTCCACTCCATAAACTGCGGAAATCTCCGTCCGCAGCTTCCCGATCTCCTCCTGCTGCCGCTCCTTCGCCGCCTGCGCGCCCTCTGTATCGCCCGGAGCGCTTTTTGCAGAAGCAAGCAAAACAGAAACCCCGGTAAGCAGTGCCGCGCTCTCCTGCTGCTCCTCGAGCCGGAGTGTCACCGAGAGTGGCTGCTGCCCGTATGCCTTCACGATCTCCTCGATCTGCCGCTTCAATTCTTTTTCATAGGCCTCGGAAATTTTCTCGTTCTGCAGCCCGGAAAGCGCCTCCTGCGAAACGGTAAGCTCGCGCGCCTCCTCTGCGGCGAACGCCTGCCGCAGTTCTTCCCCAAAGGTCTCCCCCAAAGAAAATATTTCCGCAAGCGGCGAGATTACCAGCATCAGCACGAGCAGACCGCCAAAGAAACGGATATACCGGCGATAATCCTCATTTCGCACCAGGTGACAGAACAACTCCAGCAGACAGAGACAGCAAATAAAATTTCTTGCCCAGCGATAAACAATCTCCATAACTTCCTCCTAAACGCCGCGAATTGACGCCGTCACCATTGCCAGTGTGATCAAAAAAATCACGCCTGTGACGGATATGGTCTTTAAAAGCAGCGCCGCGCCCTCTCCAACGCCGCTGATACACTCCGTAATCCGCCGGTCAGAAATTGGCTGCACCGCCGCCCCGACCGCCTTATACAAAAAAGTACACACCAGAAGCCGCACCACCGGGGCAAGGCAGATCAGCACGATCACCAGAAGGCCCGCCACCCCGACTGCATTTTTCAGAAGCACCGCTGTTCCAAGAACCGTCTCCGTGACAGCGTTCAAAGTATTTCCAAGCACCGGAAGCGCCCCGGTCGCCTTCGTCCAGACGGAATTTTTTAAAGAGTCAATTGCCGGAAGCAGCAGCGCCTGCACGGTCTGGATGCCGACCACAAACGCCAGCAGTGTTTTCATAAGCCAGGAAAGCGCCAGATGAATAAGCTCTGCAAGCTTGGAAAAATGCTCCTCCTTTCCCAGGTGGTTCAGCAGCAGAAACAGAACGTAAAAGCGAATGCCCGGCAGCACGACATATGTCATCAGCACCTGTACCGCCGCAATGAAAACCAGCGTCAGCTCATAAAATGCAATCGCCGTCAGAGAACCCGCCGCCAGCGAAGCTACCACCAGGTAGGTCGGAAGGAGCAGCTTCATAAAATGAAGCATCTGCCGCAGATGCGTCTCTGTCATGCGCCCGAGGTCGCCAAATGCCTTCATTAAGATCACAAACAGCAAAAGATAGATCATATAAAACGCGATGTCAGAAATCTGATTTTTTTCGAACACCTTCACAAAATTCGAAAAAACAGCGGCGGCGATCGCCAGCACCATAATCTGAAATACCATGCTTTTCTGATTAGAAAGCTCAGCGAACGCCGCTTCCTTTAGTAATTCCTGCAAGGTCTCCCTGCTCAGCGGAAGCTCGCCTTTTAAAAGCTTCAGAATGCTCTCGCGGAAATCAAAATCATACGTTGGGAACATCTCGTCGATGCTGTCCTGCAGCTCCCCGAAATCCAGCTCGTCCAGATAAGAGCCGATCAGCTCCTCCGTCTCTTCTGCCTGCACTGCCGTGCCGTCCGAAAGCAATAGAAATATAAAAATCACGGCAACTATCCATGCCCGCTTCATTGCAGGTACTCCGAGATAGTATTTAAAAGCGCCAGCACGATCGGCGTGCTGACGGTCAGCACCGATATTTTTCCGGTCAGCTCGATCTGCCCGGCAACCGCCGAATAACCGGCATCCCGGCAAATGCTGGCGGCAAAATCGGCAATATAGGCAATTCCGACGATTTTCAGCAGGATTTTCAGATAGGCTTCCTTCACGGTAAGATACTGCACAAGCTGTGCGATCACTCCGGCAAGCGCCTGGATCCTGGAAATTGCGCAGAAAAAAATCAGCGTGCAGGTCGCAATACTGATGAGCGCGGAAAACTGCGGCTTCCACTCCCGCACAAAGAGCGACAGAAAAACGCCCGCGATCCCGAGAACCCCGATTTTCAGCATGTCCATATCCTTGTCCTCCTATCTGCCTACAGCGCAAACAGACTTTTGATCGTATCAAACAGTTCATAGATATAGGGAAGCAGCCAGAACAGCACAAGCACCAGTCCCGCCAGCGAAGCGAGGGATGCCTGGTCCTCCCGTCCCCCGTGCTTTAAAACCTGGCTGATGACCGACACCAGAATTCCGACCGCCGCAATTTTGAAAATAATGTTTACGCTCATGAGCCACCCCTTTTATACCAGCAGCAGCGCGCAGAAGCAGCCGCCCAAAAATCCCAGGCTCCGGTACATCTTCGCCTTCTGCCGGTAATCCTCCTGCGCCTGGGCGCGCGCCGCCGCAAGCTCCTCCTGGTAGAGCCGTATCGCCTGCACCTGCATTTCCCGGTCAGAATACCCCAGCCGCCTGCCAAAGCGTGCCACTTCCTGGATGTCCCTGTGGTTCAGCCCGGATATCCGCGAGAGCCTTTGCGCCTGTTCCTCAAAAATATCCCCCATGCTGCTGCCGCTTCGCTGCTCCATCGCCGCTGCTATCCCGGCAAAAAAAGCGCTCAGATTTCCTTCCGTCCTTTTCGACAATTCCGAAAAAATTTCCGGAAGCGGCGTCGCCGCATACTGAATCTCCCCCTTCAGCACCTGCATCAGACGCTCCAGCTCCGAAAGCCATTTCACGCGCTCCGCCAATTCCCTGCTCATTCCGGCTCCAAGCGCGCTGCTTGCAATGACAATGAAAATCATTCCCGCCGCTTTCAGCATAGCGCTCCCCCGCCGTGATAAATATCCGTTCCGCGGTCGTCGAAAATCTCTTTCACCTGTCCGATTTTTCGATGGTTATGTAGCACAATATAGCGCTCGAACACCCGCTCCTGCACAAGCTTCTGTAAGAGCGGCTTTCGCTGTACGTCCTCCATGGAATCTCCGTGGACGGTTGCCAGCAGCTTGCAGCCGCAGTGTATCACAGATTCGATCGCCCGGATATCCTGGTAATCCCCGATCTCATCAACCGCGATCATGCGCGGCGACATCGCCCGGATCAGCATCATCATGCCCTCCGCCTTCGGGCAGCAATCCAGCACATCCGTGCGGATTCCAAGATCATTCTGCGGCACACCAAGGTAAGCGCCGCCGATCTCCGAGCGTTCATCCACCACCCCGACGGTAATGCCCGGAAAATAAGATGTTCCATTTGATATCTGCCGGATCAGATCGCGCAGCAGCGTCGTCTTTCCGCAGCGCGGCGGTGAAATGATCAATGTGTGGCATACCTCGTCCCGCTCAATCAGATACGGCAGAATGTTGTCCGCGCATCCCTTTCTCTGATGGGAAAGGCGGATATTTAAAAAAGAAATATGCTTCACGCTTTTGATCTTCTCTCCCTCCATGATGATTTTTCCGGCGATCCCGATGCGGTGCCCGCCCTGAATGGTGAGAAAGCCCTGGCGGATCTCGTCCTCAAAGGCATACAGCGAGTAGTGTGCGATGTACTCCACCGTCTCCAGAAGCTCCCGGCGCTCCACCAGGTAGCCCTCCTCCTCTTTGTCCGTGATCTCACCCGTCGAACGCACAAAATATTCCCGCCCGTCCCAGGTGACCAGCAGCGGCTGCTCCACCCGCATCCGGATTTCCTGCAGCTTTTCAAAATCCACGTTCAGACGCTCCAGAACACGGCGCAGATTCCGTGAAAAAATTTTTAAAAATTCCTGTATATTTCTCATAACAACACTCCTGTGATATTTCCGTTGGCATTGCTTCGTTACTGTTCTCTCCGTTCACAGCAACACTGCTTCTTCTTTACCGGTAAGCGCCCGGCCTGTGCCAGCAGCTGCCATACTTCAATATATGAGTCTGTCCAAAAAATATGCCTGTGGATTGCTTGCAATTTTGCCACAGGCGTTGTATCATAATTCTACAGCTGCTGCCTGCTGCGGGGCATTTAACTCAGGAGCCTTTGCGAATGGCACGGATGAACTGCAGCGGAATAGGGATATATGCTTTATATTTAAGAATAAAGAGAGGTATTTGCATTATGAAGAAGAAAGTTGTTATCGCACTTGGACACCGTGCCCTCGGCACCACCTTCCCGGAGCAGCAGATCGCGGTGAAAGAATCCGCAAAGGTGCTTGCTGATATGGCGCAGGCGGGCTGCCAGCTTATCATCACGCACAGCAACGCGCCGCAGGTGGGCATGATCCACACCGCAATGAATGAATTTGCTCATTTTCACAGCGACTATACCGGCGCGCCCATGTCTGTCTGCTCCGCCATGAGCCAGGGCTACATCGGCTACGACATCCAGAATGCCCTCCGTGCAGAGCTTGTAAAACGCGGCATTTTCAAGACCGTCAGCACGATCCTCACGCAGGTGCTGGTCGATCCGTATGACGAGGCATTTTATCATCCGGTAAAGGTGATCGGGCGTTATCTTACAAAGGAAGAGGCAGAAAAAGAAGAGGCCAAGGGAAATCATGTAGTTGAGGAAAGCGGAAACCGCTACCGCCGGATCGTGTCGGCGCCGAAGCCGCAGGCGATCATCGAGATCGACGCCATCAACGCACTTCTGGACGCAGGGCAGTTTGTTATCGCCTGCGGAGGCGGCGGCGTGCCGGTGATGGAACAGGGAAATGTGCTGAAAGGCGCCAGCGCGATTATTGAAAAGGATTACGCGGCCGGAAAGCTGGCAGAAATGACAAATGCAGATGTGCTGCTGATCCTCACCAATGAGGAAAAAGTAGAAATCGACCGCGACAGCGCGCAGCCGACTGTTCTGGAAACGATCATTGCGGCAGAGGCGCGGGAGCATATCGAAAAGAAACAGTTCGGCGAGACGGCAATGCTGCCGAAGATCCAGGCTGCTGTCGACTTCGTCTCCGGACATGAGGGACGCGAGGCGATCATCACGAACCTGGAGCATGCGCTTGAGGCGATCGAGGGAAAGACAGGGACGCATATCACCTGCTAGATGAGCTTCTGCGCGGTAGGCGTGCCCGCAAGCCCGCCCCGCGCTGTCTCTCTCAGATCGGGATGCATCTGGTTTCCCACGCTTCTCATCGCGCCGACTACTTCATCGAAAGGGATCAGGCTCCTGATGCCGGCAAGCGCCATATCGCAGGAGAGCACCGCATTTACCGCTCCGATCGCGTTGCGTTTTACGCAGGGACATTCCACCAGTCCGCCAACCGGATCGCAGACCAGTCCCATCACATTTTTCAGAGCCATCGCTGCCGCGTGCAGCACGGCAGCAGCGTCTGCGCCGCACAGCTCG
>NZ_CAJKOX010000032.1 GCF_905201705.1 uncultured Marvinbryantia sp. | reverse complement strand
ATAAAATTTTCAAAGTTCATCAATTTCTGCTTGACTTTTTATTTGCAGACTAAATTAACATTTTACCAAAAAACGCTTAATCCTCCGCAAGCGCCGCCTTGATCATGATCGCGCATTCCACACGCTTGCGCTGCAGCTCACAGCCGATGTCATATGCGTCGTTGATATGCCCGTGGAAATTATAGGAATTTGCCGCACATCCGCCGCTGCAGTAAAATCTTGCAAAGCAGTCCCGGCACTTTTCCTTTGCATAGACATTGCAGCCCTTGAATTCATCGACAATGTCGGTGCGCACAATGCCCTCGTCCACATTTCCCATCAGGAACTTTTCTTCCCCGACAAACTGATGGCACGGGTAGAGATCGCCCCAGGGCGTCACCGCAAGGTACTCTGTTCCGGAACCGCAGCCGGACAGACGCTTATACACGCACGGTCCGCCGGTAAGATCTATCATAAAGTGGAAAAAGTTAAAGCCTCTCCCTTCTTTTTCGCGCTTTATCATCTCTTTTGCAAGCTTATCATACTGTTCGCAGATCACCGGGATATCCTCCTCGCGCAGCGCGTAGTCCTCCTCAGGAGCCGCCACCACCGGCTCCACCGAAATCTGTTTAAAGCCGAGATCGGCGAGATGGAGCACGTCCTTGGCAAAATCGAGGTTATTTCTCGTGAAGGTGCCGCGCACATAGTATTTCTGCTGGCCGCGGCTGTCGGCAAACTTTTGGAATTTCGGCAGGATCAGCTCGTAGCTGCCCTTTCCGCCGCGGAACGGGCGCATCCGGTCGTGCACCTCTTTTCTTCCGTCGATACTGAGCACGACGTTTGCCATCTCACGGTTGCAGAATTCCATCACCTCGTCGTTTAAAAGCACGCCGTTGGTCGTGAGCGTAAAACGGAATTTTTTATCATGCAGCTTTTCCTGCTCTCTTCCGTATTTTACCAGATCCTTCACGACCTGCCAGTTTAAAAGCGGCTCGCCGCCGAAGAAATCGACCTCCAGGTTTCTGCGGCTGCCGGAATTGGCGATCAGAAAGTCGAGCGCCTTTTTTCCGACCTCATAGCTCATAAGCGCGCGCCTTCCGTGGTACTCGCCCTCCTCCGCAAAGCAATAACGACACGCCAGATTACAGTCGTGCGCGATATGCAGGCAGAGCGCTTTCACCACGGTTTTGCGCTTTTTGAAATCAATAATCGCATCTCTGTAAATATCCTCTGTGAAAAGCTGCCCCGCCGTTTTGAGCTCTTCGCACTCGGCGAGCGCCTCACAGACCTCTTCCTCCCCGTATGCCGGCGTCAGCGCGCTCTTGATCTCCTCCGGGGATCGTCCCTCATTCAAAAGCCCGATGACTCTGTATACGGTCTCATCAACGACATGGACGGCACCGCTGTTGGTATCCAGTACCATGTTGAAACCATTGTTTTTGTATTGGTGAACCATTTTTTTCTTACACTCCGCTAACTTATAATAAGCAGCGAAGAATCTCCGCTGCTTATCCGTCTTTCTTATTTGTTGTTTTCGCAGCTCTGGTTTCCTACTGTGCAGGAAGTCTTGCATGCTGACTGGCAGGATGTCTGACATTCGCCGCATCCGCCTTTTTTCAAAGTATTCTGCAAGCTCTGCGTATTCAGTGTTTTAATATGCTTCATAGTGCTGTATCCTCCTTGTCTCAAAGCTCATGCGCTTAGTATACTACACTTCCCATGGAATCTCAATCTTTTTTTTCATTATTAAAAAATTTTACACACAAGCTTCACATTTTCATGCTATACTCTTTTTATTCACAATTTCACACGAAAGGATTAAAGCTTTATGAATATGAATAAGAAAATCATGTTGCTCCTTACCGCTGCCTGCAGCGCAGCGCTTCTCGCCGGCTGCAGCGGCGAAAAGGGTCTCGTCCAGGACTACTCGAAAAAATATGTGGATCTCGGCGCCTATACCGGTCTCACTGTCGATCGTCAGGTCACGACCATCACCGATGAGGATCTGCAGAGCGCTATCGAAAACGAGCGTTATATGATGGCGGAATACAACGAGATCACAGACCGCGCCGCAAAAGACGGCGATGTTGTTGTGATCGATTTCGCGGGCACGGTAGACGGCGAAGAGCTGGAGGACGGTTCCATGGAAGATATGGAGCTTGAGCTTGGCAGCGACAGCTTCATCGACGGCTTTGAGGACGAGATCGTCGGCATGAAGGCCGGCGAGACAAAGACCTTCGACATTACCTTCCCGGAACCCTACGACGGCATTCTGGACGGGCAGCTCGCCACCTTTGAGGTTACGCTGAACGAAATATATGAAGTCGTTATGCCGGAATACAACGACGAATATGTCGCCAGTGTTTCTGACTGCTCTACTGTCGAAGAATACGAAGCGCAGCTTAGGACCTCCCTCGAAGAGGAATACGCCGCCGACGCAATGGATATGGCATGCGAAGATCTGCTGATCTCCGTCATTGACAGCTCTACCTTCAGCGGACGTCCGGAGGAGCTTTATGAAAGCTGCCGGACCGCCGTGGAAACCGAGGAAAAAACAGCTATGGAAGACTACGGCGTCGACGATATCCAGGAAATTTACGGCGAGGATTACGACCAGGAAGCCTACATTCTGGAAACGATGTACGAGCGTATGGTCGTGTACACCATTGCCGCAAAGGAAAAGCTTTCCGTATCCGACGAGGAATATCAGGCAAGTCTGGAGGAGGATATGCTGTACTCCGAGTATCTCTCCACGGAAGAATATGAAAAATCGATCGGGGACATTACTTCTTATAAATATTATCTGCTTCGTACAAAGGTGCTTGACTTCCTTGGTGAAAATAATCATTTCAACGATGTGGATGCCGAGCTGTACTACGACACGGACGATCTGGATATCGAGTATCTGGATGAAGAGGATGTCGAAGTCATAGACGAGGACGCTGATGCTGAAATTTCTGATGATGCAGTTTCTGATGACGAGGTTTCTGATGATGAGGCTTCTGATGATGAGGTTTCCGACGATGAGGCTTCTGATGATGAGATTTCCGATGATGAGGCTTCTGCCGAAGATACCAGCGAAACGGTAACGGAAACAGAAGCAGAAAGCGATACGGAATAGACCATGTACACATACAAACGCCCTTCCCTCAGCGGAAGTACCCTGAAAATTTTCGCAATCGTTACAATGATGATCGATCATACCGGAGCGGCTCTCGTCGGACCGCTTCGGTATTTCGCGCCCGAAAATATGCAGCATTTTTTTACGGAGCTTTATCCCGTTACGCGCGCTATCGGTCGTCTGGCATTTCCTGTTTTTTGCTTTCTGCTCGTGGAAGGCTTTATCCATACCAGAAGCACAGTAAAATATGCGCTGCGGTTATTTCTCTTCGCGCTGATTTCCGAGCTGCCGTTTGATTTTGCACTGGCAAACAACCTGTTCAGCTGGCATCACCAGAATGTTTACTTTACCCTGCTCATCGGACTGCTGGTCATGATGGGTGTCACCTATTTTGAGCAAAGACCGACAAAAAACGCCCTGCAGCGCTGGTTTTCCATTCTCATGGAAGCCGCGATCCTGGCGGGCGGTCTGTACCTTGCAAAGGTCATGTATACGGATTATGGATTTAAGGGAGTATTTTTAATCGAGGTGCTTTATTTCCTGCGCTTCGATCGTCGTTTACAGTCGATTTTCGGCGCTATCGCAATTTCCTGGGAAGCATGGGCGCCCCTGTCGTTTATCCTTGTCTGGTTCTATAACGGTACCCGCGGAAAGCAGATGAAATACTTTTTCTACTGGTTCTATCCAGTGCATCTGATCATACTTGGCTTTTTGAAGCTGGCGATTACCGGTCAGTTCCGGCTCTGAACCGGGCGTTTTTTATCTTTCATTTATCATCCGTGCGGCGTGCTCTTTCATAATCTCGTGAAACTGCCCGCCGCAGCGCTCCACCTCTCCTAATACCGTGTCGATCTTCTCCGCGTCAAGATACCAGTTTTCTCTCGTAATGCCGCGCGTATTCACCGGGCATACAAGAAGCTCCGTATCCGGAAACAGAATCTTATAATACAGAAAGCTCCTGCGCGCATGGAAGGTCTGACAGACGAGCAGCGCCCGTTTTATCTGTTGTCCTGCCAGAAGCTTTGCCGTGTATATTGCATTTTCGTAGGTATAGGTCGCCTGTTTTTCCTGCAGGATCGCCTCGTGCGGAACGCCTTTTTCCAGAAGGATCGCCGTCAGAAAATCACTTTCCGTCTTATAGTTTTTCCCAACATACTCCCTGGGAGAAACCGGTCCTGCGAAGGAATCGCCCAGAATGCTGTATTTCCCGGACGCCACGATTTTCTTTGCGAAGCCCTGGTGATACAGCTCTGCAGCATGGATCGCCAGCTCGCCGTAGCCGCTGCCCGGGATGAAGATAACGTCCGCCTCCTGCGGAGTATCCTCCATAAAAATAAAATCCGTCAAATAATCATAGTATTGTTTCATGCGCTTTTCTCCTGTGGTTTCTATATGTTTAATATAACACACATTCCCACAGAAGAAAAGCGAATTCCACCCAGCTAAAGATGCATCCGCTTGATCAGCCGATAAACAATCTCATGCTCGCAGACGAGCGGCTTTTTGTGTGCAAAAAAGACGATGCCGTCTACCGGAGCAATGACCTGCGACATGACGTAGCCCTCGTAGGGGTGGAGGATTTCCGCCATCACCTCTCCGCACTGCACCTCGTCGCCTGGCTTTGCATGGCGGCGGTAGATGCCGCCCATGTCGGCATGAACGGTGCGAAGCTCTTCCTCATTTATAATAGAAGCAATGTAACCGCTATGGCTGTGGTAACGGATGATTCCCATGCGTGTGAGAAACCGCAGGACTGCAGCGACCGCCTGCTGCGCGGATGTCTCGTCAATGCAGTCTGTCTCCTTGGTATACACGGAAAAGGCATTGCGCTCCCAGATCTGCCAGTTATAATTCAGTGTAGCCGTATCGATCGGGCGCGGCTTGCGGATAACGGCATAGGGAAGTCCGAACAGATTACTCAGGCTTTCGTTCGTGAAGCCGGTATCCATAATGCGCACATGCGGCACAAAATCGCCGGGTGTATAAAAGCTGGCAAACTGAATGCCGTAATCGTAATCCTTCACCTTTTCAAATACGCCGCCGGCAATGCGCTGCGTCGTCTCGCCTTCGCTGTACCCCGGAAACATCCGGTTAATGTCCGTATTGTCCAGCGCCCAGAAGCGCCGCTCAATGTTCATAGAGTAGACATTGACCGCCGGGATCACCAGTATCTCATTGTTTGCCGCGATTGCCCCCTTCTTTTCCAGCTCCTCCAGCGCCTTCACAAGCTGCGAGCATACATAGAGCTGCTGGATCTCATTGCCGCGCATGGAGCCGACCACGCACGCCGCCTTCTTTCCTTTTCCGAAAAAATAACCCTTCACGCACATCGGCTCGCGGTAAACGCCGTCCAGCGCATAGATATCCTCCATCCTCATGAGATCACACCTCCCAGAATCCTTGCCAGCAGCGATCCGCTGTAGACGATCGGGTATTCCCTCCTGGTAAACACCATCCCCGTCATACAGGCGCATACCCTCTCAACCGTCTCCCCGGTAAGCGGATGCAGGATGTCGCCCATATGCTGCCCTTTTCGCACATAATCGCCGTGCTCCACAGACGGCACAAAAATGCCGGAGGTATTGGCGTTCAGAAAGCCAACCTGGTGGTCAGTGGAAATAACCGGCTCGATGACCGGTCCTGTCTCCCCCTCCCACATGCCAAGCTCCTTCATCAGATTAAAAAGTCCTTCCGTGAGCTGATCGCAGTATTTCCGTGTAATGCGCATTCCGACGCCCATCTCCACGACCAGCGTCGGCACGCCTGCCTGGTTCAGACTATACGCCAGCGTCGACTCCAGTACGGTTGCAGAAGCATGTACCCACACAAAGTCCACATTCAGGTGCTTTGCAAGCGGCACCAGCGTATCCGCCGTCAGCTCGTTGATACGCACCTGCGGGATCTCCATCAGAAAAATATTGCTGGAATGGATGTCAACACAGACGTCCGCCCCTCTGATATCCTCAATAATATCCGCCGCGCAGTTCTCTGCAATGCCGCCCTCCCGGTTTCCCGGAAAAATGCGGTTCATATCAAGATCAAAAATCGGAATGCTGCGCGTGATCGATTCGATTCCCAGAGGATTCAGTGCCGGATAGACATCCACAATGCCCTTTAGATATTCCGGGTGCTCATGGATCCTGCGCTGCAGCTCGCAGCACACAAACTGCCCCTCCAGCTCGTCCCCGTGCGTGCCCGTCACGATTGCGATCCGTTTTTCCTTTCCCGTCAGCTTTTCTGGTTGTATACGGTTTTTCTGTATCAGCAGATGCTCGCCCACCGGCAGATCCGCCTTGGAAACCTCCAGTATCATGACACTTCCTCCACATTTACATAAATTTCCTGCTTCTGCCCCGTGCGCCCGTAAAAGACGCCGCGATCCAGAATACAATCAGTATAATCCCTTCCGTGCGACAGCTTGATATAAACGTCGTCAATAAAACGGTTGTGCGTCGGATCAAAGCCCTTCCACATGCCGTCGTCATAGATCTCCGTCCAGGCGTGCGTCGCCCCCTCGCCGATCTGCAGTCCCGCCACATACCGTGCCGGAATGCGGCTGCATTTGCAGAGCGCAATAAAAATGTGCGCATAATCCTGGCACACACCGCGCCCTCCCCGCAGCGCTTCCCCGGCAGTCGTCTCGATATTCGTCACACCGCTCTCATATTTAAAATGATCGTACAGATGCTGCATTAAAATACATGCCTTTTCAAAATTTGTACAATCCGGAAGCCGGAAACGCTTCAAAAAATCAAGCACCTCCGGCTCATATGCAGTCAACCGCGTAGGATAGGAATAACAGCAGCGGCATTCCTCCCGCTCCCGGCGGCTGACGTCTACCTTTGCCGTTCCGGAAACCTCACACATAAAATAATCGTGTTCCCGGCTGCAGCGCCCGATATAAACATGATTTCCGAACGTATCCGTCTCCTCACAGAGCCAGTCTGCCGGTTCCACTTTTTTTGTTCTGACGCTGATCTCCTGCACGCTGTCCGTGTGCGGGACATAGCGCAGCGCAAAATCATGCTCCCGCACCGGTGCATCAAAATCAAGCCGCATCCGGTAATAAAAATCCAGCGCTTTCATATTTATACTCCAACGGCGCTGCCAAGCAGCTCCAGCGCTTCCGTATACTGCGCCTTCCGCTTTTCGCCGTCCCGCGCAATATCTATGAAGGTGTCGAGATTCTCCCTGCTGAACGGCAGGCTGACGCGCTTTATCCGGTTGATCAGCTTGCTGTACTCCTTTTCCAGCATCGGAGCCGGGCTGTCAAAACGAAAGTAAAGATCCAGACGCTCCAGATATTTTCCGCACTTGATAACGTTTCTCGATTCCTCGTTCTCCACATAATCGTCCGCCGCGCCCCAGAACGCAAGCAGATAATCCGTCACCTTCTGCAGCTCCATGACCGGCGCCGGACGGTTCTTCGCGGCCTTTAAAACGTCAAGCGACATCTGGATGTAGGCAAGCACCTCGCTGCTCACCTCCTCGCGCAGAACAACTGCGTTGTCGAACGCGCGCATGAGATTGGCGTACATGGAATCCGGATTTTCCCTGTCGAACAGATACGACTGCGCAAACTGCTTCCGGTCCGTGTAAATGTCCGGGATCGCCAGTCTCCGGCAATATTCCCGGTAAACGTGCGCATCCTGATCGATCATAATGTCATAATATCTGTCAAACATGAGCAGAGTCGTGTAAACCCGCTCCGTATATCTGCCAAGCCAGAACAGATGGTTCATTTTTTCTAATGAGACAGTACCCATGTGTCTTTAAAGCCTCCTCCCTGCGATGAATTTACCACAAATGAATCCGGGTTGCGTGAAAATCTCGTCAGCCCGCTCGCCCATACTCTTGTCTTTTCTCCGGCAAGCACGAACGCGCGCAGATCCGCCTTGCGCTCCACGCGCTCATAGCCATCCATAATCTCCAGATCCAGAAAATCGATAACCTCCTGGGCGATAAACCGCCGCGACTGCGTGACGATCAGGCTGCGCATGTTTTCCAGCGCCTCTTTATCCAGATCCCTTCCGAATACCACGCCGTAGCCGCCCGCCTCCGAGACGTCCTTTATCACCAGTTTTTCCAGATTTTCCAGCACATAACGCCGGTCATCCTCATAGTAGGGAAGATAGGTCGGCGCATTTTTCAGGATCGGCGTCTCCTGCAGATAATACTCGATCATCTTCGGTACAAAATAGTAGATGCCCTTGTCGTCCGCCACCCCGTTGCCCGGCGCGTTGACGATCGCTACGTTGCCTGCCCGGTACGCCGACATCAGATTCGGAATGCCGATCAGCGATTCCGGCAGGAAGGTGCACGGATCCAGGTATTCATCGGAAATTCTCCGGTAGATCACGCCAACCTTCTGCTTATGCGTGCCATAATCCTTATAGTAGAGGCAGTTATCCTCCACGAACAGGTCGCTGCCGGTGGCAAGTACGCTGCCGGTGCGCTCCGCAAGGTAGGAATGCTCAAAATATGCTGCATTATAACGCCCCGGCGTCATGATCACGCGGATGCCGCCGCAGTTTACGTATTCCATCGTCTCCTTCAGAAGCTGCGCGTAATTGCGGTTGTCCACCACTCCGTTGTGCCGGAAGGTCTCCGGCGCCGCCCGCCTGCACAGCTCCCGTGCGATCAGTGGATAGGAGGCGCCCGACGGGATCCGCAGATTGTCCTCCAGAATGTACCAGCTTTTATCCTTCGCCTGCACCAGGTCGATCCCGGAAATGTGGCTGTAGATGCCCTTTGGCGGCAGCAGGTTTTCGCATTCCGGCAGATAGCCCTTTGAGGAAAACACAAACTCCTCCGGCACCACGCCGTCCTTTACGATCTGCTTCTTCCCGTAAATATCCTTCAAAAACAAATTTAAAGCATCCACACGCTGGACCAGCCCTTTTTCCATCACCTCAAACTCCGCTTTCGTGATCACCCGCGGAATCGCGTCAAACGGAAAAAGCTGCTCGTGGAACGTGTTGTTCTTATAGATGCCAAACTTCACGCCATAACGCGCGAGAAGCTGGTTAATCATATCCGTGCGCTCTATCAGATCTCTCATACTTTCACTCCCTTTTTTAATAAAAAAAGAGACCTTTGCAGTTTTCTGCAAAAGCCTCTTCGCCTTCTTCTATCTACTATACAGGAAAGATGTGCATTCGTCAATTTAAAAGATTTCATCACAATGATGCAAGTTTTACATAAAAGTGGTATTTACAGCAGCATATAAAGCTCTCCAAGAATTCTCGCCGCCTGGCGGATCTCGTCCTCATGCATAGTGGCATAGCCGAGGATCAGGGTCGTTTCCTTCGGTCTATGCCCTTCCACGCAATAAGCGGAAAGCCCATAGACGCGTACCCCCCGCTCTCTCGCCGCCTCCACCGCCGTGCGCTCGCTGATGCGCTCCGGCAGCGTAACAAGCAGGTGCGTGCCCGCATACTCGCCGGAAATATGAAAGATCTCCGGAAATTCCTTCAGAGCTTCTAAAAGCGCATCGTGACGCGTCCGGTAGAGGGCGCGCATTCTGTTTAAATGACGCTCATAGGCGCCGCTTTTGATAAATTCCGCCAGAATTTTCTGGTCCATGCGGGGCACCGTCGAAGAGAACCGACGTCCGCGCGCACGGTAGCGCTCCATCAGTTCCGGCGGCAGCACGAGAAAGCTGATACGGATCGCCGGCGCAATGGATTTGGAGAAGGTGCCGATATAGATCACCTTTCCGTTTTCATCCAGCCCCTGCAGCGCCGGAATCGGCTTGCCCTTGTAGCGGAATTCGCTGTCGTAATCGTCCTCGATCACATAGCGCCCTTCTTTTTCCGCCGCCCAGTTAAGAAGCTGCCGCCTGCGTCCGACAGGCATGACAATGCCGAGCGGAAACTGGTGCGAGGGCATCACATAAGCGGCCTGCGCGCCGCTTACGGCAAGTGATTCCACACGCATCCCGTATTCGTCGGTTTCCACCGCCGTCACCTGCCGCCCCAGCGTCTGAAAGATATCGTACGCTTTTTTGTAGGTCGGATTTTCCAGCGCGTAAGTACACTCTCCAAGAACCGCATTCAGCAGCATCAGAAGATAATCGTTTCCCGCCCCGATGATGATCTGCTCCGGCTGGCAGCGCACGCCGCGTGCCTGACGCACATAAGCGGCGATGGTCCGCCGCAGCTCCTCCTCACCCTCCGGCGCGCCGAGCAGAAAAAAGTCTTTATTATCCTGCATCAGAATATTTTTGGAAATCTTCCGCCAGGTGTTATGCGGAAAGCTTCCAAGATCAACGCCGGACGGCGAAAAATCATACCGCCATTTCTCCGCGCGCTCCTCCGAATGCTTCTGGGCAAAGCTCTCCTCCTGCGGCAGCCGGTACAGCCCCTCCAGGTCGTTGACGAAGTAGCCGCTGCCGGGCTGGTTGTCGATATAGCCCTCCGAGAGAAGCTGCTCGTAGGCAAGCGTCACTGTGCTGCGGCTCACCTCCAGATACTTCGCAAGCCCTCTGGTGGACGGCAGCCGCTCGCCGCAGGGCAGTCCCCCGCTCTGGATCTCCTGCCTGATATATTCATAAATCTGCTCATAAAGCGGTCTGGACGCTTTCGCGTCCAGACTGATGGTTAATTCATTCATGCTTTTGTCTCATCCTTCGGCAGACGGAAGGAACTCTTTAACGATACGATGCGGTTAAACACCAGCGCATCCGGCTTCGAATCGTGCGCATCCGCACAGAAGAAGCCCTGGCGGACAAACTGGAAGCTGTCATATGCTTTTGCCTGCGCCAGCTCCGGCTCAATGCAGCATTCCTTCAGCACCGTAAGCGAATTCGGGTTCACGTTGATGCTGCCGTCCTCGTTGTAGACGCCCTTTTCCTCATCAACAATATTTTCATACAGGCGCACCTCCGCCTTCACGGCTGTCGGCGCCGCCACCCAGTGGATCGTGCCCTTCACCTTGCGTCCGTCCGGGCTGTTGCCGCCCTTGGACGCCGGATCGTAGGTACAGTGGATTTCAGTGATCTTTCCGTTCTCATCCTTTACAAAGCTCTCGCATTTTACAAAGTAGGCGTTCATCAGACGCACCTCATTGCCCGGGAACAGACGGAAATATTTGCGCGGCGGAACCTCCATGAAGTCCTCACGCTCGATATAAAGCTCACGGCTAAACGGCACTCTGCGCGATCCAAGCTCCGGATTTTCCAGATTGTTGACAACCTCCAGATATTCCACCTGATCCTCCGGGTAGTTGTCGATGATCAGCTTCACCGGATCGAGCACTGCCATCATGCGCGCTCTCTTCAGCTTCAGATCCTCGCGGATGCAGTATTCAAGCATCGCGTAGTCCACAGAACTCTGGCTCTTGGAAATGCCGCACAGATCCACAAACATCTTGATGGATTCCGGCGTAAAGCCGCGGCGCCGCAGAGCCGCGATCGACACCAGGCGCGGATCGTCCCAGCCGTCCACGATGCCGTCCTCGACTAATTTTTTGATGTAACGTTTTCCGGTAACGACATTGGTGAGGTAGAGCTTTGCAAACTCAATCTGCTTCGGCGGCTTCTCATAACCGACCTCGCGCACCACCCAGTCATACAACGGGCGGTGATCCTCAAATTCCAGCGTGCAGATAGAATGTGTCACGCCCTCGATGGCATCCTCGATCGGATGCGCAAAATCGTACATCGGGTAGATACACCATTTGTCGCCGGTATTGTGGTGGCTCATGTGCGCTACACGATAAATGACCGGATCGCGCATGTTGATGTTCGGCGACGCCATATCGATCTTTGCGCGCAGCACCTTCTCGCCATCAGCATATTTTCCCTCACGCATCTCCTCGAAAAGACGCAGGTTCTCCTCGATGCTGCGATCACGGTAGGGACTGTTTTTGCCCGGCTCCGTGAGCGTGCCGCGGTACTGGCGGATTTCCTCCGCCGATAAATCGCAGACAAACGCCTTGCCCTTTTTGATGAGCAGCACTGCCGCCTCATACATCTGATCAAAATAGCTGGACGCGAAGAACAGGCGATCCTCCCAGTCGGCTCCCAGCCACGCCACGTCGGCTTTGATGGATTCTACAAATTCCATCTTTTCCTTCGTCGGATTCGTGTCGTCAAAGCGCAGGTTGAATTTTCCTCCGTACTGCTGTGCAATTCCGTAATTTAATAAAATGGATTTTGCGTGTCCGATGTGCAGGTAGCCGTTCGGCTCCGGCGGAAACCGCGTGCAGACCGTATCACATTTTCCCTCCGCAATGTCCTTATCAATTATCTGCTCGATAAAATTTCTGGAAACTGTCTCTTTTTCCATAACGCTCCTCCATCATTCTTCTTTCTCCGGGCTGATCTCCTCCAGACTGATTTCTGCGCCCGCATCTTTCATCGTAGTCCATCTGTCCGTGCAGGCGGAAATTTTTTTGCCCTGTTGCTCCATAGTAGCATAAAATTTCCGCAAATTCAATAGGAACAGTTCAGCCTTTCCCCGTCAGAGCGCTCATAATGTTACTGTTCACTCCGTTCGCAGTAACCTCATAGCTGATCCGTATTTTACCACTCTGCCACGGGTCTGTCCTGATACAAAACTGCCATACATTCATACGGCTCCAGCGTCATAGATTCCTGTACCCTGGCCCGGTTATAATTAGAAATCAGTATTTTCCCATTTCTTCCCCGCAAATTTTCCGGCACTTCATAAGATATCTTCTGCTCCGTAAAGCTGCAGATCACCAGGAGCTTCTGCTCTTCCAGGCTGCGGATATAAGAATATATTTCTTCGCTTTCCGGCAGCAGTAATTCATAATCTCCATACACAATGATATCGTACTGTTTGCGCAGCGCAATCAGCTTCTGGTAATAGTGAAATACCGAATCCGCTCTCTCCAGCTGTTCCTTCGCGTTAATTTCCTTATAATTCGGGTTTACCGCTATCCACGGGGTCCCTTTTGTAAATCCGGCATGTTCGCTGTCATCCCACTGCATCGGAGTGCGGGCATTATCTCTTCCTTTATAGCTTATATAGTCAAACATTTCTTCCGGTGAGATAATTCCCTTTTCTGTGAGTTCATGGTAGGCATTAATGCTTTCAATGTCCCGGAACTCATCCAGCGATGTAAATGGATAATTTGTCATTCCCAGCTCTTCTCCCTGGAAAATGTAGGGGGTTCCCTGCAGCATATGCAGGCATGTGCCCAGCATCTTTGCGGATATCTCGCGATACTCCTGAGTATCGTTTCCCATACGGGAAAGTATTCTCGGCTGGTCATGGTTGCACCAGTAGAGACTGTTCCACGCCTTTCCCTGGAGCTGTGTCTGCCATTTGCTCATAACCGCTTTAAGCTCTGACAGCTTTATCTTTTTGTGATTCCATTTAAAGCTTTCTCCGCCGTCAAGATCCATATGCTCAAACTGGAACACCATATTGAGTTCTTTTCCCGAAGAGGAAGCGTATTTTTTCGCCTCTTCTACCGTAACCCCGGAGCACTCTCCTACTGTGATAAGGTCATATTTGGATAAGACCTTCCTGTTCATCTCCTGCAAATACTCGTGTACTCTCGGTCCGTTTGCGCAATATGGTCCGAAATCTCCATATCCGCTTTTCCCCACCGTTCCATCCGGAAGCTCCGGCACCTTCGATATCAGGCTGATCACGTCCATCCGGAATCCGTCGATGCCCTTATCGCACCACCAGGTCATCATATCGAACACACTTTTTCTTACAGCCTCATTCTCCCAGTTAAGATCCGGCTGCTTTTGTGAAAACAGATGCAGATAATACTGGTCTGTCGCCCCGTCATATTTCCACGCCGAACCGCCAAAGCAGGACCCCCAGTTATTCGGTTCTTTTCCGTCCTTTCCTTCTCTCCATATATAAAAATCACGGTACGGATTATCTTTTGATTTCCGGCTTTCCACGAACCATGCATGTTCATCGGAGGTATGATTGACCACCAGATCCATCATTATCTTAATTCCGAGCTCATGTGCCCGTTCGAGCATACGGTCGTAGTCTTCCATCGTTCCGAATTCCTTCATAATCGCCTGGTAATCGCTGATATCATAGCCCATATCGTCATTGGGCGACTGGTACACCGGACTTAACCAGATTACGTCGATTCCCAGTTCCTTTAAATACCACAATTTTGACCGGATTCCGTTCAAATCGCCGATTCCATCCCCATTACTGTCGCAAAAGCTCCGCGGGTAAATCTGATATACAACACTGCTTTTCCACCACTTTTTTTCCATATTTTCTGCCCCCTTCTTGTTTTTCATTGTGTTTTTTAGTATAGTATAGAAAAAGCTTTCATGCTTGCATAATCTTACCAGATAATAACACTATTTTACGATTTGGAGTGAAACTGCATGATTCCGATTTACCATGAAAACAATACGCACGGCACAGCCGTTTTTCCCCTGCAGGTATATTCCCACCATGATAAGGATGGTTTCTTTTCCGTGTCACAGCATTGGCATGAGGAATTAGAGTGGATCTGTGCAGAGCACGGCGTGCTGAATCTGACCGTACGCGGCAGGTCTTTTACCCTGCACCCAGGCGAATTTTGTTTTATTAATTCCGGAGAATTGCATGAAATTAAATCCGGGGGACCCTCTCTGCATCACGCAATCGTTTTTAATCCGGACATTCTGGACTTTACATTATACGATATATGCCAGCATAATTTTATCCGCCCGGTCACCAGCGGTAATTTGATATTCCCCACGCTTCCCTCTGTATTTTCGCCGGAAGAATCCCAGATGATTCTGTTTCACATGCAGGAGATTATACGGCTCTATCACACGCTCCCCTCCTGTGCTTCTTTAAGCATCAAAATTCATATATTACAGATACTGGAATTGTTTTTTCAGGCAGACTGCTTTTTAGAAAATACCATATCTTCAAAAGAAAAGGATTCCCAGAATAAACTGAAGAAAGTGATAGAATATATACACGAAAACTATGCCGGACCGATATCTTTACCGGATCTGGCCAAAATATGTTTTATGAGTCCCAATTATTTCTGCCATTATTTTAAACAGGAAATCGGGAAACCACCTATTGCTTTTATCAATGAATACCGGATTCAAAAAGCCTGCCAGATACTCACGGATTCAGAATTGCCGGTCTCCCAGGTCGCGCTTTCCGTCGGATTTGATAATTTCAGTTACTTTATTCGTAAATTCCGGGAATACAAAAACGTAACCCCGACGGAATACCGTTCGCACCTGTAAATTCCACATCTTTGTTTACAATTTTCGGTATATCCTGTATGATTAAGAAAAAAGGTTCCCGCTTTGCGGGACTTTGCGCTGCAAAGGAGAACATCATGTACTGTTTCATCGTCAATCCGAACGCCTGCTCCGGCAAAGGGCGGAAAATCTGGGAACGGCTTGCCGGAATATTACGGCAGGAGCAGGTCGCCTACAAAGTATTTTTTACGAAGGGACCCGGCCACGCCACGCGCATCGCGGACATGCTCTGCGCAAAATATGCCCCGCAGGCGGCAGACACCCGCACGTCCGGCAGCCCCCTCTGCACCATCGTGGCGGTGGGCGGCGACGGCACGGCAAATGAGGTTATCAGCGGTCTGCACGATTATTCCGCTATCCGCTTCGGCTATATTCCCACCGGCTCCGGCAATGACCTCGCCAGAGGGCTCTCACTTCCGACAGACCCGGAGGCGGCGCTTGCAGCGATTCTGCACCCTTGTGCAATCCGCCGCATTCATTCCGGCTGTGTCCGTGTAAACGGAAAAGACCGCCATTTCGCTGTCAGCACCGGCATCGGCTTTGACGCGGCAGTTTGTCACGAGACCTTCCGCTCGAAAATAAAGCCTGTTTTAAACCGCGTCGGACTTGGAAAGCTCACCTATCTCGGCATCGCCCTGAAGCAGCTCCTCCTGCTGCGCCCGTTTTCTCTCACGCTGGTGCTGGATGACAAAGAGCCGGTCACCTTCCCGGCGGTTTATTTTGCCGCGGTCATGAATCTGAAATACGAGGGCGGCGGTTTTATGTTCTGCCCCAATGCCACGGCGGAGGACGACCTTCTCGATATCTGCCTCATTGAAAAAATGCCGAAGCTGAAGATTCTCCTCCTGCTCCCGACCGCCTTCAGCGGCAGACACGTGGGCTACAAGGGCGTACATATCCTGCGCTGCAAAAAGGCGAAGCTTTTCGCAGGCTCTGCGCAGGCGATCCACACGGATGGAGAGGCTGCCGCCGTTGAAGCTTCCATGGAGGTCTCCTTAAGCGAAGAAAAGCTGCCGTTTATCATCGGATAAGCGGCAGTTTCTTTTTAATTAAATCCATAAAACTTCTGCGTCAGCTTGTAGCCTGCCACCGATACGGATCGTCCTCCCTTTCCCGGAAGGTTGCACGCCCGTCCAAGCAGTCCGTGACGGATTTTCCAGTACAGCCCCATGTCCGCACTTTTCAGGTAGCGCCAGAGTTCCTGTTTTTTCTCGAAATTTTCATCCGTGCCGGATTTGAGCAGCAGCATGGAGGACACCGTCATAATAATATCCAGATAGCTCATCATGTATTTCCGGCAGTGCTTGTTCAGCCCCTTCAGATTCGCCATAATATCAATCATCATCTTGTTGACCTTAATCTGCTGGTCGATCCTGCCGATCATTACCTGCTCATTGACAGACTGATCCTCGCGCCCGATGAAATAATGATAAAGCTCCACGTCCATATAATACATTTTCTTTACAAACGGAAGCGGCTGGAATACAAACAGATTATCCACATAGAAGGTGTGCTTCGGCAGCTCCAGCTTACACTCGCGCAGAAGCTTTGTGCGGTAAATAACGGAATGCATCAGAATATAATGTCCGGTGCGCACGCCTACCTCATCCCATCTGAATACGCGTCCCACCGGGAGCTGATGACGGTACTGCATGATTTTTTTGCGCTTTGCGCCCACCTTGTCATAGATGTAGTTGCAAATCATCATGTCGACCACATCGGGACCGCCGATCAGGCTCTTCAGCGTGGCGATCACCTTCGGATAGGCTTCCTTATCTACCCAGTCGTCACTGTCAACAACCTTAAAATAAAGCCCGGTGGCATTGCGCAGACCGGCATTCACCGCCTCGCCGTGACCGCCGTTCTCCTGGTGCACCGCCTTTACGATGGTCGGATATTTCGCGGCGTATTCGTCCGCGATCTTCGCCGTGTCGTCCTTTGAGCCGTCGTCCACAATAATGATCTCGACGTCCTCGCCGCCCGGAAGCAGCGATTCGATGCACTTTCTCATATAATTCTGCGAATTATAGCTTGGAATTGCAATGGATAGTATCTTCATAAACTTCTACTCTTCCTCCCTGTATTTCTCCTGTCCAAGTTTTATCTGCAGGTATTTCGTATACGCTGCAAATGCTGCCGGAATCGGATATTTCTCCTCCGTCTCCCGCGGCTCGACAAATAAATATTCCGTCTCCTTCTCCGGCTCCTCGATCGTGATCACGTAACCGGTCATGTGCCACTCCACATGACTGAAAATATGCTTCGCCCCCTCAAGCGGAAGGATACGGATCGGTGAAAAACGCTTTTTTTTCAATAGCTCCAGAACCTGCCCGTCACTTAACGCGCCCTCGACATTCGGAAGCTCATAAAGTCCTGCAAGCAGTCCCTTCGGCGGTCTTTTGTGGATCGCCACCCGTTCGCCGTCTTTGATGATAAGGACCGTGCGCTCCTGCACTCTGCGCGGTTTTGCCGCCGCTTTCTTCGGAAGAGAGCTGACAATTCCCCGCGCAAACGCCCTGCACTGATCGCGCAGCGGGCAGATATCGCATTTTGCCGGACCATTCGGCACGCAGACGATCGCTCCCAGCTCCATCAGCGCCTGATTAAACGCGCCCGCCCTGTCTTTCGGCATGATCGCTTTCAGATGGTTTTCCATCTCCTTTTTTACGGATGCCTTTAAAATATCCTTTTCACTGGCGGTAACTCTGGAAATCACGCGCAGCACATTCCCGTCGACCGCCGGAACCGGTATCTGAAAGGCGATCGAGGCAATCGCTCCCGCCGTGTAGCTGCCGATTCCCTTTAACTTTAGAAGCGCTTCGTAATCCGCCGGAAGCTCTCCGCCGTATTCCTCCATCACCGTCTGTGCTGCCTTCTGCATATTGCGGACGCGATTGTAATAGCCAAGCCCCTCCCAGAGCTTTAAAAGCCTTTCCTCCCCACACGCCGCAAGTGCGGCAACGTCCGGAAGTGCCTCCGTGAATCTCTGAAAAAACGGCTTTACCGCCTCCACGCGCGTCTGCTGCAGCATGATTTCCGACACCCATACATGATACGGTGTCGGAGAATCTCTCCAGGGCAGTACCCTTGCATTTGTGTCAAACCAGGCAAGCAGGGGCTGCACGATGCTCTCTAATTCTTTGTTTGTTTCCATATTTCCCTCAGCGTCCCAGGCAAAAGCACTCTGCAGATATTCCGCGCTGCGCTTTGCCCCGGTCGGTGCCGGACATCTCAGTAATAGCAGATGATCGGCATTCCCGCATATATATTTTCGTAAATTGTCTTTGCCGCCTCCAGCGGAAGGTTGATACAGCCATGCGAGCCGTCTGACTGGTTGATATTCCCGCCGAAGCTTCCGCGCCAGGTGGCGTCGTGCAGACCGATGCCGCCGTTGAACGGCATCCAGTAAGTAACCTCCGTCCGGTAGGTCTTTGCCTCATCCTCCAGCACCGACGGGGACTCCTTGTAATACAGAGTATAGGTGCCCGCCGGAGTAGTACGGTCTGACTGCATCATATCGCCGGATACGCAGTCCGTCGAGACGATCTCTTCACCATCAATGTACATCCAGACATGCTGGTTTCCAAGGTCGATTTCCACATAGTCATAGCCAAGATCGCTGTTCTCCCAGCTCACCGCTGTCTGTGCAAACACGGCATAGCGGTCTCCCTGGTATCCATTGCGGATACATTCCAGAAGCTCCGCCGTCTCGCCCTCCTGATCGATCACCCAGCCGTAGTAACCGCCGGATACCGTAACCGTTCTTCCATCGTGCGTCTTAAATTCACGCGGCTTGTCCGCCGTATCGTATTTCGATGCAAGCTGCGCAACAAACTCACGCACAGCATCCTCGTTTAAGTTTACGTCACCGCTGTTTTCGTCGTAAGAAATCCAGCCGCGCACTGTGTCACCGTTCAGCGCCTCTGTGTTATCTCCGAACAGATAAACGATACTTGTGCTGATGAGCGTATTCAGCTTCTCGCAGGTAGCGTTCAGCGTCTCATCCTCCTGCCGTTTCTGCGGCGTCTGGTAACAGTTCTTCTCCTCCAGCGATACCTTCGCATTTGCGAAATCAACCGCCTCACGGATCACGCGCGTTACCTTCTCGCTGTCCAGCCGGTTTCCTTCTGTTTCCGGGATAATCAGGTATTTCCCGTCCATAAAATCAATGTAGGCATCCTGCGGAGCCGTCACATTGCTTTCATCCAGACAGGCAAGCGCTTTTATCGCCTGCGTCAGCATTTCCTCATCATACTGCGCGCTGGAGTTGAAAGTATAAGATATCTCATTCCACAGGCACAGCGGCCACAAAAATATATTCTGACTCTGCTTGAATGCCTGCGTCTCTCCCTGCGACACATAATGATAGTTGATCTGCTCCGCTGTGATCGTCTCGCTGCTGCCGCCGCGTTCCGCAATTTCCAGCTTATAGGAGCCTATTTTTTCCGCAATGATATCTTCCACCTCATTGACCGTCATCTCCGACGCGTCAAAACCGTTGATCGTGGTATGCAGGAAAAAGCGGTCCTTAAAATGAACCACCCCTGCAATGTAAATGCCAAGAAGTACGAGAAATACCAGCCCCAGAAAAATAAGGAAAATGTTTCTCACCCGTTTTTTTACGGATTTCTTTTCTTCTCCGGCTTTTCCCTCCCGCTCTCTGCGGGGACGCCTGTCATTTCCCGATAACATTTTCTCTCTGTCGTCCTTTGTGCTCATTTCTTCCCCTCACCAATTCATGAAAACTGCGCCTTGTAAAGCTACTAAAAACCCTGTGAAGCTACCGGCAAGTGCACCTGACTGCGTGCAGGCACGCGCGGCTGCATTGCCGGCAGCTTCCCACGGCTTATTTCCTACTGGACATTTTAACACATGGATTTGTAATTTAAAACCCCCATCTTCTTTTTTAAATAAAGATATAATAAATTTTTAAGATTTAGGTTGTGATATATGTCTGGTAGCCGTTGCTGCGAAGAATTCCTTCCATGCGCGTTGCGTTGCCAAGATTTCGGAATGCACCAACCTGCACAAGATAGTATCCGTTTTTTTCGATAATAAATGCAGGATATCCCTCGCTTACTAATTTTTCAAGCTGCCGCTGCGCATTTTCCGGGTTGCGGAAAGCGCCGGTCTGCACCCGGTAATATGTCTGCTCTTCCGGAATATCGGCGGCGCTGCTGCTTTGCACGGTATCCAGGATTCCCTGCGCGATTCCCTGTGCAATACGGTCAAATTCCTCATCAAACAGGCGATTGTCTTCCTCGCTGTTGATAAAGCCTGCCTCCACCAGCACCGCCGGCATCCGGCTGCGCCGCAGAATGACAAGCCCCGGACGCTCCTTCACTCCAATATTGCGGAAACCGACTTCTTCCAGCTCACGGTTGATATTTTCCGCCATTTCCAGCTTTTCCCCCGCTTTGTTGTAAACAAGCGTTTCCACACCTGTGTACTGATTCGGAATCGGGCTGGAATTACGGTGCAGAGAGACCAGAAAATCCGCGCCCGACTCATTCGCCGCCGTCGCCTTCTGAAACGGCGTCTGATAGACGTCCTCCGTTCTGGTAAAGAATACCTCCTGGCCGTTCTGCTTTAAAATGTCTCCCACGGCAAGCGCAAGCCGCAGATTATCGTCCTTTTCCTGCCTTCCCTCAAACACCGCTCCCGGATCGCTTCCCCCGTGTCCTGCATCTATTGCGATTTTTGCCATAAAAATACCTCTTGCATATGCTGTTCTCTATAGCATATGCAAAATACAGCATTCTTTGAATGTTTTTTAAAAGAAAAAGAGCACGCGGCGAAGCCTCGTGCTCAGGTATCATCAGCTTTTTCTCCCTCCCGCTTTTGACAGCGCTTCCACAGAGTAAACCTTATCGGCGATCCGCATGGTCGACTGCCGGTGCGATACAAGCGCTACGGTTCTTCCCGCCTGCTCCTCACGCAGCGATTTTAAGATCACCGCCTCGTTGAGACTGTCGAGGTTGCTTGTCGGCTCATCGAGCAGCAGGAAGGGCGCGTCGTGCAGGAACGCCCGCGCAAGCCCCAGTCGCTGCCGCTCGCCGCCGGAAAGCGTATCGCCAAGCTCGCCCACCGGCGTATCGTAGCCCTGCGGCAGGCTCATGATAAAATCGTGCACGGAAGCCTTTTTGCACGCCGTCTCAATTTCCGCATCCGTGGCGTCCAGTTTTGCGATGCGCAGATTATTTTTGATGCTGTCGTGAAAAAGATGTGTCTCCTGCGTGACAAAGCCCTCCATCCTGCGCAGATTCGACGTGTTGATTTCAGATACCGGCGTTTCCGTTATACAAATATTTCCTTCCTGCACGTTCCAGAAACGCATAAACAATTTAAGAAGCGTAGACTTTCCGCTGCCGCTCTTTCCGGTGATGCCGATAATGCCCGGCTCCATCCGAAGCGACACATCCTCAAGGATCGTCTCTGCACCGTAGGAGAAGGTGACATGCGCCGCCTCCGCCCCGTCAAACACAACCTCCGGTCTTCCCGTCACTTCCTCCACCGCCGGAGTCTCCTCCAGAATATCGAGCACGCGGTTTCCGGCTGCAAAGGTATTCTGCAGCGTGCTCCCCAGGTTTGCCAGGGCAACTGCCGGACCAAAGGAAGAAAACAATGCCAGCGTCGGGATCAGCACGCCGTCAAAGCCGACTGCGCCGCGCTGGTACAAAGCTGCTGAAGCAAACAGCATACAGAGGTCAAACAGCAGGATCACGGTATTCGTGACAGCCATATTCCTTCCGGAGGTGCGCTTCATACGCTCTTCATCCTTTGCCAGCGCATCGGTCCGCCGGTTCATCTCCGCAAGGCGCGCTTCCCCCTGTCCGTACTGAAGCGTCTCCAAAAGCCCCCGCAGCCCATCCAGCACAAAGCTGCTCAGCTCCCCCGACTTCGTGCGGAACCGCATACCGTCCTCCCCGCTCAGACGCGAGGTGACAAGCGGGATCGCCACGCCGACCACCGCATACGCGAGCAGCGCAAGCAGTCCCAGCGCCGGATGAAAGCTTCCGATAAACAGGCACATCACGATCGTAAAAAGAAACGCGATCGCCGCCGGAGAAATGGTATGCGCATAGAACACCTCCAGAAGCTCAATATCCGAGGTGATCACCGAGATCAGATCGCCGCGGTCTCTCCCTTCCAGCTTTGCCGGGCAGAGCCTTCTCAGCGCCTGAAACACCTTGTCGCGAATCAGAGCCAGCAGCTTAAACGCGATATAGTGATTGCACGCCTGCTCCGCGTAGCGCAGAATTGCGCGCAGCAGCGCAAAAATAAGCAGGCAGGCGAAAATCATCCGAAGAGAATGTCCCGTATCAAACCGCAGGACATCCAACACTGCATAACCGCCAAGGATCGTGATAAAGGAGGCGCAAAGATGCCCGATCAGTCCCATGGTTATCGCCAGTATCATATAGCCTGTCAGTGGCTTTACAAGACCGATCAGTCTTGCCATCACCATAAATCCGCTTCTTCTTTTCATGCTCCCACAGTCTCCTTTCCGGCGTTTTTCTCTGAAGATGCTTTTGCCGCGGCTCCTCTCTGTGCACTTGCCTCCGCATAAGCATCCTTCCGTGAAATCCCATAATTCTCCAGATCCTGCTGCGCATTCCACAGCTCTGCATACACGCCGCCCCGCATAAGCAGCTCCTCATGACTGCCGCTCTCCTTCACGTATCCGTGCTCCATCACGTAAATATTGTCGGAGTCCGTTACATTCGCCAGCCGGTGCGAGATCAGGATCACCGTCTTATGCTTTGCCAGCAGGCAGATTTCCCGCATAATATCGTTCTCGCTCTCCACGTCAATATTGGAAGTCGCCTCGTCGAAAATATAGACCGGGCTGTCATGAAGCAGCGCCCGCGCCAGTGCAAGCCGCTGGCACTGACCGCCGGAAAGATTGGAGGCGCGCTCATTCAGCCGCGTATCCAGCCCGTTCTCGCTCTTTAAGAAATCCGCAAGCTTCACGCGCGCAAGCACCGCCCACAGCTCCTCATCCGCAGCGTCCGGTTTGCCCATAAGAAGGTTGTCCCGCACCGTCCCCTTAAATAAATAGCTCTGGTGACTGATATAAGTAACGTTTCTCATCAGATCAGCCTCGCGGATATTCCTCAGCTCTTTTCCGCCAAGCGTTACCGAACCTGTATACCCTCTGTTCCTTCCCATCAGGATTGCCGCAATCGTAGATTTTCCGCAGCCGCTCTCCCCGACGATGGAGGTAAAGCTGCCCTGCGGAAATTCCATGCTCACGCCGTGCAGGATTTCCCGATCCTCCTCATAGGAAAAATGAATATCCTCGCAGTTAATGGAGCATTCCTCCGGAAAAGCTTCTGTTCCCTTTTGCGTCTCCGGCAGATCCAGCAGCCGGAAAATTTTGTCGCTCGCCGCCATCCCGTTCATCGCGATATGGAAAAAGCTGCCGAGCTGCCGCATCGGGATAAAGAAATCCGCCGCAAGTAAAATGATCAGAATACAACCCCTCACCGAAACCGCGCCCGCCTGTAACTGCGTCACCGCCATGATCATTCCAAGCGCAGCCCCGCCGTAGGCAACCAGATCCATGATCGTGATGGAATTAAGCTGCATCGTCAGCACCTTCATGGTAATTTTGCGGAATTTCTCCGATTCGCGGTTCATCTCCTCATTCTTAAAATCATCCGCCTGATAAATCTTTAAGGTCGTCAGGCCCTGCAGATTTTCCAGAAAGGTATCGCCGAGCGCCGTGTACTGCCCCCAGTATTTCGAAAGCAGTTTTTTTGCCCAGGTCTGCACCGCCGCGATCGCGATCGGGATCAGCGGCACGCAGACGAGCAGCACAAGCGCCGACGGCACATTCACGAAGCACAGAACAAGAAACAGGGTCAGCGGAGCCAGCATCGCATAGAAAAACTGCGGAAGGTAGGCGCCAAAGTATGTCTCAAGCTGGTCGACCCCCTCGACTGCCATCTGCACCACCTCCGAGGTTTTCACCTGCTCCTGGTAGGAGGAGCCAAGCCGCAGAAGCTTTTCATAAATCTGCGCGCGCAGCGTCTGCTTTACAGCCCTGGAGGAAAGATAACCCATGCGGCTTGCAAAAACAGTACACACAAAGCGCACCAGCAGCGCAAAGGCCGCGGCGATCGCCGTCCGGAGAATGGTATTTCCATCCGCTGTTTTCGTAAACAGTGACGCCAATAATCCTGCGATAGCCGACATCATACCAATATTGGCGGCAAGGGAACACCACTGCAGCGCCACATTGCCCGCGACATATTTTTTGCTTTCCGGAACTGTTCCGATCAGCCGTTTGTTTATCATCATAATCCTGCACTCCGTTTCTGTTGTTCTTTATCCGGCTATTAGTAGTAGCTAACCGTTTGCCGCCAGAAAGCGGTTACCTGAATTAGCAACCGCTAACTTGTTTTAGTATACGAAAAAACAACGCATTTGTCAAAGGATTTTTTGTCGCCGTCATATGCCCGACTGCTCACAACGTTACACATAACGTTTTTACAGTCATTTCAAGCGACAGAAGGATCGGGAGCCTTTTTGAATTTCTGTTTTATTTTGTTTATGATATCGTAGCACCAGTAGATAGCCTTTGTGAAGCCAATATCCAGCATGATCGCCATACAGGTCATCGGGATCAGCAGAAGACTCTGCCACCGCAGCAGCGGATACACGCCTAAAAAGCCCGGTGCGATCAGTACTCCGGCAATAAATACGACCGGAAGCACCGTGCACAGCAGCCTGTGAAAATGATTCATCGGCTGGCAGACGCGGTAGACAACGATCATGCTGACGAAACCGCCAAGCACCAGATTGTACGTAGAACTCATCATCTCGTCCCCGTTCCAGAAGCCGGACATCAACTGCGTCATGACGATCGTGATCACCATCGTGAGCGCCGCCGGAAGCGATACGCGCAGTACCTGCCGCAAAAATCCGCGGGATACCGCCTGCTGGTTCTGTTCCAGCGTCAAAAGGAAGCTGGGCACGCCGATCGCGGTTCCGCTGATCCAAGAAAGCTGGATCGGAATAAACGGATACGGCTGCTGCAGAAAAATGAAGATCACGCAGAGCAGGATCGAATAAATCGTTTTCGTAAGGTAAAGGGCGCTTACGCGCTCGATATTGCTGATGATCGTGCGCCCCTCGCCGACAATGTTCACCATGGATGCAAAATTGGAATCCAGCAGGACAATATGCGCCACCTGCTTTGCCGCGTCGCTTCCCGCCGCCATCGCAATGCCGCAGTCAGCATCCTTGAGCGCAAGCACGTCGTTCACGCCGTCTCCCACCATGCCGACCACATTTTTATTGGCCTGGAATGCCTTAATGATATTCTGCTTCTGCTCCGGCTTAACCCTGCCGAACACAGTATATTTTTCCACTTCTATACACAGCTCGCCAAACTCCTCCGGCAGATTGCGCGCGTCGATGTAGCGCTCACCGCCCTCCAGACCGGCTTTCACCGCAATGTTTGACACAGTCACCGGATTGTCGCCGGAAATGACCTTGATCGCCACCTCCTGCTTTTTAAAATACGCGAAGGTGTCGGCAGCCTCCGGGCGGATCTGGTCGGAAATGATGATCAGCCCGAGCGGGGCAATATTTTCCGCCGCAGCTTCCTCCCCATTGATCTCGCAGGTGCCAAGCAGCAATACACGCAGCCCCTGCGCCGAATACTGATTAACCTTCTCAAGAAGCTGGATGTTATCGCTCTGCAGAAACTCCGGCGCGCCAAGAACAAACGCCCCCTGCTCCTCGAATCCGGCAGCGCGGTATTTCCTGTCGGACGAGAACGGGATCTTCTGCGATACCTTCCACTCCTTCGACTGCGGGAAACGCTTTTTCAGCGCCTCCTGCGTGCTGTTTACATCATCAAAGATATAGGAGAACTCTCCCATAATTTTTTCTATGCGCTCCTGCGCGACACCTTCCTGCGGCACGACCTCCACCACATCCAGATCGCCGGTCGTGATGGTTCCCGTCTTGTCCAGGCAAAGAACGTTGACGCGCGCCAGCGACTCGATGGATTCCATCTCCTGCACAAGTGCCTTTTTCTGCGCCAGCCGCCCGACGCCGAGCACAAAAGAAATACTGGTGAGAAGCACCAGCCCCTCCGGGATCATACCGATCACCCCTGCAACGGTGTTTACCACCGCGTCCGCCGTCGTGATTCCCTCCACGCTGCTTTGCGAGAGGTACAGCAGAATGCCGACAGGGATCAGCAGAACGCCGTCGATCTTGATGATCTTCTTGATCGTCTCCTGCATCTCCGAGGACGCGCGCTTTTTGATACGCGCCTTCTTCGCGAGCGAAACCGCATAATTGTCTTCACCGACGTGAAAAACCTTGGCGACACCGCTGCCGGCAACCAGATAGCTGCCCGACATCAGCGTATCCCCCGGCTTCTTTTTCACCGGCTTCGACTCTCCCGTCAGCATGGATTCGTTTACTTCTATGCCGTCCGACTCCAGCACCGTGCAGTCCGCGCAGATCTGATTGCCGTTTTCCACTACAATGATGTCGTCCATCACGACATCCTCCACGGCAACCTTCTGCAGCTCCCCGTCACGGATAACGTCGGTCTGCGTCACGGTCATCACCGATATCTTATCGATCAGCTTTTTCACGCGGAATTCCTGCACGATGCCGATCAGCGTATTGATAAGGATGATGCCCATAAAGGTCATATTTTTAAACTGTCCCGTGCCGGCAACCAAAATTGCCAGAAACAGGTTTAAAAAGTTAAAATATGTCAGTGTGTGTTCCTTAATGATATCCTTCTTCGATTTCGAAGCGCTGGTATCCGTCTTGTTGGAACGCCCAAGCGACACACGGTCCTCCACCTCCGCGACGGAAAGCCCGTGATAATTCCATTTGTTCATTTTCTACCTCAATTCATTTACTCTTTTCCGTTCCAGCAATATGTGCAGAGCTTCGACGCGTCAATGCCGACCGATCTGATCATATCGTCCAGACGGTGATAGCGCAGGGAGGAGAAATTCATCTCGCGTCCGATTTCCTCCACCATTTTCTGATAGCGCTCGGAATCCGGGTTTGAGTATTCCTGCAGATGCTTCTTTGCCTCGTCCCCCTCAAACCGCTTCATCACCCGACGGGTGATCAGATCCATCTCCGACGTGGAGCGGGAAAAATTCAAAAACTTACAGCCATAAATCAGCGGCGGGCATGCCGGGCGGATATGCACCTCTTTTGCCCCGCTGTGATAGAGAAATTCCGTCGTCTCACGAAGCTGCGTGCCGCGCACGATGGAATCATCGATCAGCAGAAGCCGTTTCCCTTTGATTAAATCATGCACCGGGATCAGCTTCATCTTTGCGATCCGGTTTCTCTGGCTCTGCATCGTCGGCATAAAGGAGCGCGGCCAGGTCGGTGTATACTTGATAAACGGTCTGGAAAACGGGATTCCTGACTTGTTTGCATATCCGATCGCGTGCGGCGTTCCAGAATCCGGCACACCCGCCACGGTATCCGGGCGCACATTGTCGCGCTCCGCCAGCAGCTCGCCGCAGCGGTAACGCATCTGTTCCACGCTGATGCCCTCGTAGGATGAGGACGGATAGCCGTAATATACCCAGAGGAAGGTACAGATCTTCATTTCCTTTCCGGGCTGCACAAGCGTCACTACCGCCTCCGGCGTCATGACGGCGATCTCTCCCGGTCCCAGCTCACGGTAATCGTCGTAGCCGAGATTTAAGTATGCAAAGCTCTCAAAGGAAGCGCAGAAAGCGCCCTCTTTCTTTCCGATCACCACCGGCGTCCTGCCCAGACGGTCCCTGGCAATATAAACGCCCTTCGGCGTCAGCACCGTCAGCGTCATAGAGCCATCGATCTTTTCCTGCGCGTACTGGATGCCCTCCACGATATTTTCCTTCTGATTAATAAGCGTAGCGACCAGCTCGGTTGCATTGATCTCCCCGCTCGTCATCTCCATGAAATGCGTGTGCCGGGACAGAAGCTCGTTTGTGAGCTCTTCCATATTATTAATCTTGCCTACCGTAGAGATCACGTAGGTGCCGTGATGGGAACGGATCAGCAGCGGCTGCGGCTCATAGTCCGAGATACAGCCGATCCCCATATATCCCTTCATTTCATTTGCATCTTTTTCGAATTTCGTGCGGAAAGGAGAATTTTCGATATTATGAATTGCCCGGTCGAAACCATTCTTTCCGTAAACAGCCATACCGCCGCGCCGCGTGCCGAGATGAGAATGGTAATCCACGCCGAAAAACAAATCAAATACACAATCCTCTTTTGAAGCCACTGCAAAAAATCCGCCCATTTTATCTTCCTCCAGTTAATGTATGTTCAATGTCTGTGCTCCTGCACTTGCAGTCATATACCAATATACCAATATCTGAGAAAATGTACAAGGAAAAAAATATTAAAAAATAATGATATCTGAAAATACCTTTCTAAACGTTACGCCTCACAGCCCTCCGTCCATATACGCAGTCCGGAGCAGTCAAAATTGTTTGAGATAACAAAAAAATCCAGTATTTAACTGGATTTTTCAGAGCGCGAGACGGGACTCGAACCCGCGGCCTCGACCTTGGCAAGGTCGCGCTCCACCAACTGAGCCACTCGCGCATATTGTCGACTTCGTTTCTTTATCCTGTTCCCGTCGACAATCAATACTATACTATATGCATCCGAATTTGTCAACACTATTTTTGAAGTTTTTCTATTTTTCTATTTTAATCGGAATACTACTACAAAACTTCCCTCCCGCTCATTGATGCAGAACGTTTTTTTGATGTAGTAGCGTCCATGCTCTTCGAGACTGTGTTTCAGAATCCCATAGTCGGGCGTATATGCCACAATGGTTGCGCCGCTTCTCGCCACCCGCGGAATATATTCAAGAAAACGGTCATAGAGCGCCGCAACGCTCTCAACATTCCGCAGCCTGCTGGCTGCCGGAAGATTTGTCACAATCTCATCAAACGGCTTCTCATGTGTGAAATCAACGAAATCCCGGTGAATATAATCGGACCGCACATGTGCCAGAGAACTGTTTTTGCGCGCTTTGCGCACAGCTTCCTCCATGATATCCACACCGTACAGCGCACTCGGCGTCGCTACCTGCCTGCGCTCGATCAGCATCGTTCCGACGCCGCAGAACGGGTCCAGCACACGCGCGCCCTCCCGCAGATAGTCCTTCACAAGATACATGATCAGCGCCGCGTTCACCGGAGCGATGGATACCGGAAGCGATTCCACACGATAGGAAAACCGTCTGTCTTTTATCGTAAACAGCTTGAGCAGCGGAATAAAACGCCCTTCCCGATTACCTACCAGACGCAGCTCTATTTCATAACCTCCCGGCGCGTTTAAGAGCTGACGATCACTCTCTTTTTCCAGCGCACGCGCCAGCTTTTTCACCAGATCTACCTTCTGCTCAGGTGCCATCTGCGCGCGCACCTCCAGGCGGAAATAAAACGGCTGATCCTCTTTATGACATTTTTTCAGAAACGGAAGCATCTGCGAATGCGCAAGCTGCTCCGCCATATTCTGGGGACTTCCTTCCAGAAGCTCAAGCCCCGGAATCGGGAACAGCATTTCTGTGTAAGTACGGATAGGCTGCACACGCTCCAGATTATCGGTCACAAAACGCACGCCGCCGGCCAGCAGACGCACTTTTTCCGGCTGATAGAGCTGTTCCGCCGTCGCCTCGCGATGTTCCCGGTTCACGAGCAGAATGACTTCCAGCCGCTCATGCCACGCCGTAAAGGTATGCTTCCGGATCTTTTCCGTCTTTACAAGGACAGTCTTCAGTGCCGTCTGCTCACAGTAGACATGCTTTTCCTCCTCCGGCGTCACCGCGATGCGGTCAAGCTCCTCCATGCGCGCCTTTATAGCCTCAAGATAAGGCGTACAGTCATATTGTGAGAGCGCTTTTAAATAATCTGCGCGGATGTAAAGAATCTCCTCCCGCTGATATGCTTCCCAGAGGACAGGCTTTAAGGATTCCTCTCCCAGTTCTCCCATCACCAGCGCCACATTCTTTCGCACCTTGGGATCCTCATGCTTCAAAAGCTCCGTGAACACAGAGAAATCCCCTGCAAGCTCTTTTGCAAGGGTTTTCCCACTGTGTGTTTTCCGTATCTCTTCTTTTAATCCGAGCGCGGACTCGCGAAGATCTACGCCTTTTTTTAAATTGTCCAGATATTTATTCATCAACACTGTAATTCGGTGCCTCTTTCGTTATATGAATATCGTGCGGATGAGACTCTTTAAGAGCAGCCGCCGAGATCTTTACAAATCTTCCGTTCTGCTTCAGATCCTCGATTGTCGGCGCACCGCAGTATCCCATACCGGAACGCAGACCGCCCATAAGCTGGAACACGGTATCTTCCACGCTGCCCTTGTATGCCACACGTCCCTCTACGCCTTCCGGTACAAGTTTCTTTGCGTTTGACTGGAAGTAACGGTCTTTGCTTCCGTTTTCCATCGCCGCGATGGAGCCCATACCGCGGTATACCTTGTATTTTCTTCCCTGATAAAGCTCAAAGGTTCCCGGGCTCTCGTCGCAGCCTGCAAACATGCTTCCCAACATGCAGACATTCGCGCCTGCCGCAATCGCCTTTGTGATATCGCCGGAGTATTTAATGCCGCCGTCCGCAATGATGGGGATGCCGCTCTCCTTTGCTGCCTCGTAGCAATCCATAACCGCCGTGATCTGCGGAACGCCGATACCGGCAACAATACGGGTGGTACAGATGGAACCCGGTCCGATGCCGACCTTCACTGCATCCACGCCGGCCTCGATCAGCGCCTTTGTGCCCTCTGCCGTCGCAACATTTCCTGCGATCAGCTGCAGATCCGGGTATGCCTCCTTGATCATCTTTACACATCTGATAACATTCATGGAATGTCCATGCGCAGAATCCAGTACAACGACATCGACGTGTGCCTTCACAAGCTCTTCCACGCGCTCCAGGCAGTTTGCCGTGATACCGATCGCTGCGCCGCAGAGAAGACGTCCCTGCGCATCCTTCGCAGAGTTCGGATACTTGATCTGCTTTTCGATATCCTTAATAGTAATGAGCCCTTTTAAATTGTAGTCGTCATCAACGATCGGCAGCTTTTCCTTGCGCGCTTTGCCAAGGATCTTTTTCGCTTCCTCCAGCGTGATGCCGACCTTCGCTGTAACCAGCCCCTCGGAGGTCATGCTGTCTTTAATTTTCTTTGTATAGTCTTCTTCGAATTTTAAATCACGATTTGTAATGATTCCTACCAGTTTTCCGTTTTCTGTGATCGGTACTCCTGAGATTCTGAATTTTGCCATCAAATCGTTGGCATCCGCCAGCGTATTTTCCGGTGAAAGATAAAATGGATCTGAGATAACACCATTTTCTGAACGCTTTACTTTGTCTACTTCCTCTGCCTGCGCTTCAATAGACATGTTTTTGTGGATGATCCCGATTCCACCCTGTCTCGCCATCGCGATCGCCATTCTGTGCTCTGTAACGGTGTCCATTCCGGCGCTCATCATCGGAATATTCAGCTTGATCTTCTTTGTCAGATACGTGGTAAGATCAACCTGGTTTCCGATCACCTCGGAGTATGCCGGCACCAGAAGCACGTCGTCAAATGTAATTCCCTCACCTATGATACGGCCCATTTCCTATTCCTCTCTTTCTTGTATTTCCCGATATTCTATCAAATATCATTTCGGCTGTCAACTGTCAGAGACACTTTTTTCCGCCCCTTAAAGCATTCTTTTTTACCCACACATTTGTCCGTCTTTTAAAGACATTTTGCGCAGATCCCGCACCTTTTCAGATCTTTTGCGCCTGCCGTTAATACAGGTTTACCTCACGCGGCGCCACGCGCTTCATATCCTTCAGAATCACCTCGTTCGGCTCGAAGATCACGCGCTCCAGCCCTTTCTCTCCCTTGACGATCATCGTGTAGGATTTGTTCTGCTCATCACGCGAGGAAAAATCGAGTGTTTTTAAATCCTGACGGCGATTGTAGGAATCCAGCGCGTGAGAATTTGTGGGCGCCAGAAGCTCCAGGTTTTTGATATCGGCGCTGTACACGCGCTTTCTCTTCTGCTTTGACATGATCTTGTCGATATCCAGCTCACCATTTACATACAGATACTCAAATTCCACATCAAATGTCGGGATAAGGAAAAAGTCCGCGATGCCGAGCGCGACCGCCACGATAAAAGCAATCAGTCCGAGCGTCGTGAACAGCGCAGCCAGCACTGCGAGAACCGTCGCTGCGATCAGCAGAGCTTTCAGGATGGTGTCCTTTGGTGTCTTCTTCCTCTTTACAATAATTTCCGTATACAAATCACTCATATCCGAGTCCTCCTTTTTCGAATAGTATATCATATACAAAGGACACTTGCAAAAGAAAATTGCAAGTGTCCTGATATTGTAATTAAAATTTTTGCCTGCGAGCAGTCAGCGGATTTGCTCGCCACACTCCGCCGTGCAGACTCAGAAACTTCGTTTCCTCGTTATCCGTTGTACTCATATAACCTTACGGGAATGTGCTTGTCTGCTTCCGCAGACACCGGAGGACGGAAACAAATCCTTCTGCCTGCAAGCAGTCAGCGGATTTGCCACCTCACTCCGCCGTGCAGACTCGGAAACTTCGTTTCCTCGTTGATGGGCATTCGCCCAATGAATCCGCGGTCACCCTGCGCTGCCTGTATGCAAGCATACACAGCGCATGTGTCCGCGGATTCGCACGGCTCATTGCTTTATCACATCATTCCCTGGTTCATTCCGCCGCCCTGCATTGCCGGTTCCGGCTCTTTGATGTTTGCCACGCAGGATTCTGTGGTGAGGAAGGTGGCAGCTACGCTGGTTGCGTTCTGCAGCGCGCTTCTTGTTACCTTCGCCGGGTCGAGGATGCCCGCCTCGATCATGTCTACGTACTCTTCCTTATATGCGTCGAAGCCATGACCTTTCTCTTCTTCCATAACCTTGTTTACGATTACGGAACCTTCCAGACCAGCGTTTTCTGCAATCTGGTAAAGCGGTGCACTCAGTGCTTTCAGAATAACCTTAGCGCCGGTCTTTTCATCGCCATCAAGATTCTCAACCAGCTTTTCTACTTCTTTTGCCGCATGGATATATGCAGAACCGCCGCCTGCTACGATACCCTCTTCTACGGCTGCTCTTGTTGCGTTCAGAGCATCCTCCATGCGGAGCTTTGCTTCCTTCATTTCTGTCTCGGTAGCTGCACCGACACGGATTACCGCTACGCCGCCTGCCAGTTTCGCAAGGCGCTCCTGCAGTTTCTCTTTATCAAACTCGGAAGTTGTCTCCTCGATCTGTGCCTTGATCTGTGCAACTCTTGCCTTGATTTCTTCACGGTTGCCCTCGCCGTCCACGATAACGGTGTTCTCTTTTGCAACCTTAACGGATTTTGCACGTCCGAGCATATCAATCGTGGTATCCTTCAGCTCCAGACCAAGCTCCTCGGAGATCACCTGTCCGCCGGTAAGGATCGCGATATCCTTCAGCATATCTTTTCTTCTGTCGCCATAGCCCGGTGCCTTCACAGCAACTACGCCAAAGGTTCCTCTCAGCTTGTTGACGATCAGCGTGGTGAGCGCTTCGCCCTCTACATCCTCCGCGATGATCAGCAGCTTTCTGCCGGACTGCACGATCTGCTCCAGAAGCGGCAGGATATCCTGGATCACGGAGATCTTCTTGTCGGTAATCAGGATGTACGGGTCTTCCAGCACTGCTTCCATCTTTTCCATATCGGTTGCCATGTATGCGGAGATATAACCTCTGTCAAACTGCATACCTTCTACCAGGTCAAGCTCGGTCTTCATGGTCTTGGATTCCTCAATAGTGATAACGCCGTCATTGGAAACCTTTTCCATAGCGTCCGCAACCATATTTCCAACTTCCTCATCACCAGCGGAGATAGCTGCGACTCTTGCCATCTGATGCTTGCCGGTAACCTTGCTGCTCATAGATGCGATAGCTTCTACCGCAACATCGGTTGCCTTCTTCATACCCTTTCTCAGAACGATCGGGTTTGCGCCTGCTGCCAGGTTCTTCATACCCTCCCGGATCATTGCCTGTGCAAGAACGGTTGCTGTCGTCGTACCGTCACCGGCTACATCGTTTGTCTTGGTAGCAACCTCTTTTACAAGCTGTGCGCCCATGTTTTCAAACGCATCCTCCAGCTCGATTTCCTTTGCAATGGTAACGCCGTCGTTTGTGATGAGCGGAGCGCCGTACTGCTTGTCAAGTACTACGTTTCTTCCTTTCGGTCCAAGTGTTACCTTGACCGTATCTGCCAGCTTATCTACGCCAGCCTCAAGTGCTGCTCTTGCCTCTGAACCATATTTGATTTCCTTTGCCATAATAATGCACCCTCCTTATTCTACTATTGCCAGAATATCATTCTGTTTTACAATGATGTATTCCTCGTCGTCCAGCTTCACTTCATTGCCGGCATATTTGGAGTAAATTACCTTATCTCCAACCTTAACCTGCATCGTAACTTCTTTTCCGTCTACCATGCCGCCCGGTCCTACAGCGATAACCTCTGCCTGCTGCGGCTTCTCCTGCGATTTTGCTGCCAGGATAATCCCGGATTTTGTAGTCTCTTCTGCTTCAAACTGCTTTAATACAACTCTGTCACCCAATGGTACTAACTTCATGATTGTTTCCTCCTTCATCAGCTTTCTTATTATTAGCACTCATTTCAGTCGAGTGCTAATCACAAGACATATATTAGTAAATATATGTAAAATATGCAACTTTATACGTTGGCAAAAATCAGGAGCATTCTTCCAATAACTCTCGTTATCTTTCGAATGCTCCCGTTTTCTCACTTTTTCAATATAAGTTCTAAAAATTTTGTAAACACACGGCTCCTTAAAACTTCTTCCTGCTCGCCTTGATTTCTTTTAATTCATCAAACACAACGTCATTTACGACCTTGATATAGGTCCCCTTCATTCCGGAGGAACGTGACTCTATAACACCGGCGCTCTCAAATTTGCGCAGTGCGTTGACGATCACCGAACGCGTAATGCCCACGCGGTCCGCCACCTTGCTCGCCACCAGAATGCCCTCGTTCCCATCGAGCTCGTCAAAAATATGGATGATCGCCTCCAGCTCCGAGTAGGAGAGCGTACTGATGGCAGATTTTACGATCTGGATCTTGCGGTTCTCCTCCGCATTCTCCTCGTTTACAGAGCGCATCATCTCCAGCCCGACTACCGTTGTGCCGTACTCGCTCAGAATAATATCGTCGATCGTGTACTGACTGTCGCATTTATACATAAAAACGGTTCCAAGGCGCTCGCCCGCGATATCGATCGGATTGATAATCGCCTGATACTTACCGACGTCCCCGTCCACAAATCCAAGTGTTTCCAGATTGACATTTTCTTTGGTAGAAAGTACCGCCAGGAGACGTTCGTTCAGCAGCGGGTCAATAAAGCCGCCCACCTTATCCGCAATCAGCTCGTGAATCTCTTCCACCTGGTCACTCAGACTGACACCGAGCACCTTGCCCTTTCGGCTGATAACCAGAATATTGGAATCCAGAATATCCGTCAACACCTGACAGATGTCGTTGAAAACTACCTTACTGGAGTTGTTGTTGTGTAAAAGCTTGTTAATTTTTCGTGTCTTGTCCAATAATTGTACACTCATTGCGCACCCTTCCTTTCCGTTGTTGTCCAATGCCTCATGCGCTCAGTGTACCACAGTTTTCACAAAGCATCAATAAAAAATATATTAATTTCAGACAATTACTTTTTTTCCTCCACTGGTTTTGGTTTCTGCCAGGTCATATAGTCGCATTCCGGATTATTCTCGCAGCCGTAGTAACGTCTGCCCTTCTTCGTTTTGCGCACGACAAGCTCCCTGCCGCACTTCGGGCAGGGCACGCCGATCTTCTCCAGATAGGGCTTTGTGTTGCGGCAGTCCGGGAAGCCCGGACATGCGAGGAATTTTCCGTGCGGTCCGTATTTGATCACCATATTGCGCCCGCACTGCTCACAGATGACATCGGTTTCCTCATCCGCGATCTTTACGCTCTCCAGCTCCTTTTCCGCCTGCTTCACCGCCTCTTCAAGGTCGGGGTAGAAATTGCTGACCACCGTCTTCCAGTTCACGACACCCTCCTCTACCTTATCGAGAAGCGACTCCATGTTTGCCGTAAAGTTTACGTCCACAATGCTCGGGAACGCCTTCTTCATCATCTGGTTGACGACCTCGCCCAGCTCCGTCATGTACAAATTTTTATTTTCTTTTATTACATATCTGCGCGCAAGCAGCGTCGTGATGGTCGGCGCATACGTACTCGGACGGCCGATGCCAAGCTCCTCCAGCGTTTTTACCAGCGCCGCCTCCGTGTAATGAGCAGGCGGCTGCGTAAAGTGCTGCTTCTCCTGCAGCTCTTTTTTTGTCAGAACCGTCTCCTTTGTGATTTTTGTAAGAACAGACTGGCTCTTTTCGTCCTCCTCCGACTCCTGCGTATAGACAGCCATAAAGCCCTCAAACGCCAGATGAGAGGCGGAAGCGGTAAAGCGGTACTGTCCGGCTCCGATTTTCGCCGATATCGTCTCGTAGCGCGCGCCCGCCATACGGCTCGCCGCAAATCTTCTCCAGATAAGCTGGTAAAGACGGAACTGATCCCGCGACAGCGACTCCTTGATGAGCGTCGGCGTGCGCCCGATATCACTCGGACGGATTGCCTCGTGCGCATCCTGGATCTTCTTCCCGGATGCCTTCACCTGGCTTTCGCCCGCCACATAATCGCTTCCATACTGCTCTCTGATATATTCCTTTGCCGCCGCATCCGCCTCGTCAGCGATACGGACGGAATCGGTACGCAGATAGGTGATCAGACCGACGGTGCCGTTTCCCTTGATATCCACGCCCTCGTAAAGCTGCTGCGCGATACGCATTGTTTTCTGCGTGGAAAAGTTCAGCACCTTAGACGCCTCCTGCTGCAGGGTACTGGTCGTAAACGGCAGCGGCGCCTTGCGCACACGCTCTCCGGTCTTAATTTCTGCAACAGAAAATTCCTCCTGTTCAAGTTCCTTTAAAACCGTATCCAGCTCCTCCCGGGAATGAAGCGTCATTTTCTTTTTCTCGGTTCCGTAAAAGGCTGCCTCCAGGGGCTTTTTTGAGCCCCGCACATCCAGGACCGCATTTAAGGTCCAGTATTCCTCCGACACGAACGCATTGATCTCCTCGTCCCGGTCGGCGATCAGACGCAGAACCGCTGACTGCACTCTTCCGGCGCTTAAGCCCCGCTTTACCTTCGCCCACAGAAGCGGGCTGATCTCATAACCCACCATGCGATCCAGCATACGCCTTGCCTGCTGCGCATCCACAAGGTTCATATCAATCTTCCGCGGGTTTTTGAGCGATGCCTTCACCGCGTTTTTTGTGATCTCGTTGAAGGTGATTCTGCGCATCTTATCCTCGTCCAGCTTCAGCGCATGCGCAAGATGCCAGCTGATCGCCTCCCCCTCGCGGTCGGGGTCGGTTGCCAGATAAACTTTATCCGCTTTTTTTACTTCCTTGCGCAGCGACGCAAGCAGCTCCCCTTTTCCGCGGATGGTAATATACTTCGGCTCATAATCGTGCTCCACGTCGATACCGAGCTGGCTTTTCGGCAGATCGCGCACATGCCCGTTGGAGGCCGCCACCTCATAATTTGAGCCTAAAAATTTCTTTATCGTCTTGACTTTTGTGGGAGACTCCACAATTACCAGGTTTTTCGCCATCAGGATTTCCTCCGTAAAAATCATTTCATTTTTACATAATTATTTTTACCGCTTTCTGACGCAAGCCCCTTCAGCTCCAGGGTGCTTAAAACTCCCATAAGCTGCCAGATGGGAAGATCTGTCTCCTCCGCCAGCGTCTGCAGGTTCTTTGCATCAGAATCCAGACAACTATACACCAATTTTTCAGACGATGCAAGTACCAGATTTGGATTTTTCTCTTTTGCGGCTTTTCTTGTGAGGAAACCATTTGTTTCCAGAAACTCCTCTATATCGGTGATCATCCCCGCGCCCTCCTGGATCAGGCGGTTGCATCCGGCGCTCAAAGCGTCCTGCATACGTCCCGGGAACGCATAGACATCCCTTCCCTGCTCCAGCGCCAGATCCGCCGTGATCAGCGTACCGCTTTTTTTCCGCGCCTCTACCACCACTACAATCTCGGACAGCCCGCTGATAATACGGTTTCGCATAGGAAAATGCCAGGCGGCAGGCGCCGTGCCCGGATAAAATTCTGATATAACGCCGCCTTTATCCGCCAGCGCCTCATATAACCCCCTGTTTTCCTTCGGATAGCAGATGTCCGCGCCGCAGCCAAGAACGGCGTAGCTTTTGCCGCCGGCTTTTATGCATGCCTCCTGTGCCTGCGCGTCGATACCGTATGCCATGCCGCTCACCACGGAAACGCCGTTTTGGGCAAGCCGCTTTGAAAGCTCCTGTGCAGTGTTTCTTCCATTATAAGTGCACATTCGCGCGCCTATGACGGCCACACAGCGTTCCTCCTTCGAAATCATCGCTCCTTTATAAAACAGGCCGGAGGGGTAATCCGGTATCTGCTGAAGCCGTGCGGGATACAATGGATTTTCGCAGCTAATAAATTGTATTCCCTTTTCTCTCCACTTATGATAGGCATCCTGCGCGCGGGAAAGCTCCCAGTGACTGCGCACCGCCTGCAGCTTCTTCTCCGTTAAAACCGGAAGCAGCCCCTTTTTTCCCTTTGCCTCAGTATATAATCTCCCCGGTTCCCGGTAAACCTGCAGAAGCCGTTTCCGGTCTGCTTCAAAAAGTCCGGGAATGCTGCAGAGCCAGAACCACTCCAGCTCTCTTCTCTCGTCGTATAGCTTCTCCAATTTTCCGCCCTTTCTATCGGTTTAGCCAGTAGCGCTTATGAATGCTGCGATAGCAAAGCGCTTCCTGCAAATGCTCCGTCTCGATCCGCCCGCTTTCCATCATATCGGCGATCGTCCTCGCCACCTTCAAAATACGGTAATACGTGCGTGCGCTTAGATCAAGCTTCTCAAATGCCTCCTGCATCAGCATCTCCTGTGTGCTGCCAAGCGGACAGTAAGTGCGGATGCCGCTCTGGTCGAGATCGGCGTTGAAACGAAACGGCGTATTTTTGTAGCGCTGCTCCTGTATCCGACGCGCCTTTAACACCCTTTCCCGGATCTGCGCCGACGTCTCCGCCGTTTTCTTCACTTCCAGAGACCGGTACTGCAGCGCCGGGACCTCGATCGTGATGTCGATGCGGTCCAGAAACGGCGAGCTGATCCGATTTAAATACCGCCGCACCTGATGATTCGTGCAAAGGCATTTTGCAATATCAGGATAATTTCCGCACGGACAGGGATTCATCGCCGCAACTAACATAATATTTGCCGGATAAGTGCAGATGCCGCTGGTTCTGGAAATACACACCCGGCGCTCCTCCAGCGGCTGCCGCAGCACCTCCAGCGTCTCCCGCGAAAACTCCGGCAGCTCGTCCAGAAACAATACGCCGTTGTGCGCCAGGCTTACCTCTCCGGGACGCGGATAGTTGCCGCCTCCCGCCATCGCCTTTGCCGTGATGCTGTGATGCGGGGCGCGGAACGGACGCTGCTGTACAAGGTGGCAATCCCTGTTCAGCATCCCGGCGATGCTGTAAACCTTCGAAATCTCGATCTTCTCCTCCAGCGAAAGCGGCGGCAGAATCCCCGGTATGCGCCGCGCAAGCATCGATTTTCCGGAGCCGGGCGGTCCCACCATCAGCAGATTGTGAAAGCCGGACACCGCCACCTCCACCGCCCGCCGCGCCGCCTCCTGTCCGGCAATCTCCGCGAAATCCTCGTAGTGCGTCTCCGCTTCCCCGGCGCCATTTTCCGAAGCGCACGCCGGCTTCAGCGCGCGTTCGCCCTTTAGGTACGCGATCGTTTCTGCCAGTGTCTCCACGCCAAGGATCCGGATACCGGAAATAACCGCCCCCTCCTTTTCGTTTGCCTTTGGAAGAATGCAGGTATGACAGCCGCTTTCCCGCGCGCCCGCCACGATCGGCAGGATGCCCGGTACCGGCAGCACCTCTCCGTTTAAATTTAATTCTCCGGCGATCAGAATCCCCTCAAGGCGCTCTCCCGGAACCTTTCCGTAAGCTGCAGCCACCGCCACCGCGATCGGAAGGTCAAAGCCTGTTCCGCTCTTTCTCACGTCCGCAGGCGACAGATTGACGGTAATCCTTTTGGGCTCCATACGAAGCCCGCTGTTTTTCAGGGCAGTGCGCACGCGCTCCTGCGCCTCCTTCACCTGTGTTGACAAAAAGCCCACCATCGCAAACGACGGCAGCCCGTCGGTAATATCCGCCTCCACATTCACCGGTCTGCTCTCCACGCCAAAGATAGCCGCAGACGTCACTGTACTAAACAAACACATTTCCCCTTTCACTTTCGTACTGCCGCGCGCAGGTGATAAAAGATTCCCATAACTATAAAGATACAGGATCGTCACGATTTCCAGATGATTCAGAAAAGTTTTCGACTTATTTTAACGATATGATATCATAAATACTTTAAAAATGCAACAAAAATATAATCAGATTTCCAGTTGTGTAAGTGCGCCGCGATAAGGCGCTTCTGTGCAGGCGCACATACAGATCTCCTCCTGTTCCCAGAGCCGCAGAAAACAGCCGCCGTACGTAAACTTATCCTGCCGCACAGCAGCAGACATATCCAGAAGCCGCATATCGCTTCGGATGCCGGTGCCGAGATATTTCAGATACGCCTCCTTTGCCACCCAGATTCTCGTCAGCATCCGGTTCTTCTGCGCTGCTTCCTGCAGAAGAGACGCTTCCTGTTCATGACATACCCGCTTAACCAGTGGTCCTTTGTAATCCCGCACAGTCTCCATATCCACGCCGATGGGCGTGCTGCTGATGCCGCAGAGGATCCCCTCCCGGCAATGACTGTAATTAAAAAAAATCTGCGGCATTTCCGGAAAGTAGGGCTTTCCCAGCTCCGACGCCGCGATCACCGGCAGCCGCTCTATGCCGTACTCCAGACGAAGTCCGGCAAGCAGCAGCTCCCTTGCGTTTTCTGTCTGCTTTGTATGCTTTTCCTGTTTTTCTATGGTTTTTCTGCAAAAATAGATCATGCTCTCTCCTTATAAAACGCCGCCGTCCGTCATGCCTGCGATATCTGGAAGTGCTGCCGCAGCTTCGCGACCGCGCTCTTTTCGATCCGCGATACATACGATCTTGATATCCCCATTTTATCAGCAATTTCCCGCTGTGTCATCTCCGATTTCCCATAAAGCCCGTACCGGAGCTTTAAGATCTCTTTTTCACGCTCTGAGAGAACATTTTCCAGCAGACCATAGAGTTTCTGCGTATTCTGATCCAGCTCCATGCGCTCGATCACATCAATGGTCTCCCCCTCGATCACGTCGATCAGGCTGATCTCATTGCCCTCCTTGTCGGTTCCGATCGGTTCATTTAACGATACCTCGCGCGCAATCTTTTTTCGTGAGCGAAACAGCATCAAAAGCTCGTTTTCCACGCATCGGGCAGCGTAGGTTGCCAGCTTGTTGGTCTTGGCGTGATCAAAGGTAGAGATCGCCTTTATCAGCCCGATGGTTCCAACCGCGATCAGGTCCTCCCCATCCTCCCCCTGCTTCTGATACTTTTTTGCCACATGCGCCACCAGCCGCAGATTCCGCTCAATCAAAATTTTTTTCGCTTCCAGGTCGCCCTCCTTATATTTCTGAAGAAACAGGGCTTCTTCTTCGGGAGTAAGCGGCTTTGGAAAAGACTTCATAAAAAAGCACCTCAAAGGGGTTTCTATTAGTCTATGTGAGAACTCCCTTTTTAGTGCTTTTCCCTTTTTCCGTCTATGATTTTTTCGCGAGGATCAGCTCCACGCCGAGTTTTTCATTTAAATTGCCGGTCTTGACCGCTTCCTCCGTCTCCACGCACTGCGTGACAAGCTGCTTTAGCTGCGCCTCAGAAAACCGCTCCGACTGCCGCACGCAGCCCTGGGCGACAAACCGCTGCATTCCCAGCCTTTCCGCAATGCTGTCCGCATCGTAGCCGTGGCTTCGCAGCCCCTTCACCTGAAGAAGCTGGTTGAACTGCCGGGTCACAAGAAACAGTATCCTCATAGGCGGTTCCTTTAACGCCAGCAGATCGTAGTACAGATCAAGCGCCCTGCGGTTATTTCCGGCGGAAACGGCGTTCACCATCTCAAAAATTTTGTTGACAGTCTGCGTCGTGCAGATTTCCTCGACGTCCTCCGGCATGATCACATCTTTGTCGATGGTGTAGCAGAGCAGCTTTTCCAGCTCCGTGCTGATATTGTTCATATCCGTTCCGGTCTTTTCCAGAAACAGATCCATCGCCCTGCGCGTAATATTCTTGTTTTCCTTTTTTAAAATCCCCAGGATCCAGCGCGACAGCGTATCCTCCGTCTGCTTCTTAAATTCCACGATCCTGCCGTGGCTCTTCACCGCCTTGTAGAGCTTCTGCCGCTTGTCCACCTCATCCTCCACGAAAAGAAAATACGTGGTGGGCGGAACATTCTCAAGATACTGTGCGAGCTGCGCGCTGGCGCTCTTAAAGAACCCGCTGTCCTGAATGACAAGAAGCCTCCGCTCAGCAAAGAACGGCAGCGTCTCCGCCTGGTCGATCAGCTCGTTCACAGAAATGTTTTTCCCCTCGTAGCAGTTCAGATTTACGGTATCCTCCGGGGAGATGAGCGCCGTCTGCAGACGGTGCTTATACTGCTTTTTCAGATAGTCCTCCTCCCCGAAGAGAAGATAAATATTTTTGAAATCGTTATTTTTCAGATCCTGTATCAGATTTTTCATGTAATCCCTATACTTTTTCTTCCCGTCTGCGCTTTGTAATAAGACCGCCGATGCGCCCCGTCTCCTTTGCGGACAGCGACCGCCAGCCGTCCTGCAGCACACGGTCTAAAAGTCCCAGCTCATCCGCAATCTCATACTTCAGCTTTTCCTCCGGTTCCATATTCTCCAGATCAATTTTTTTCTTGCTTTTCGGCATAAAAACCATACCCCTTTCCTGTTTTCTTTAAGGAGTATCGTCCATTTTCCGCCGCTTATACATCTTTTTTTAAAATCCTCTACGGCTCCGACGGGATAATGATCACCGCGATAATGTAAGCAAGCACCCCGCTGCCGCCGGTGAGTCCGAAAATCGCGAAGATCAGCCGGACCAGCGTCGAGTCGATATTAAAATATCTTGCGATCCCGCCGCATACGCCGCAGATCATCTTATCGTCTGCCGATTTATAAAGTCTTTTCATTTTTCTCTCCTTTTCCGCGCACTTTGCGCATTATGCTTTTCTTTTACGATCCCGGAATATCCGCGCAGGGACTGCACCCTGGAAAGGGCCACGCAGACTGCCGAGCCGATCAGGATCAGCGCCAGGATCAGCACTGCGCAGTGCAGGAAATAGGTATCCGGAAGAATGGTGATCACCGGATCCGTCGCCGAATCGAACAACCAGTAATCATTTGCAAAAACCAGCTCATGGAAAAGTACAAACGCACGATCCCAGTCCACGGCGATCAGTATCGCAAGCACCGCGACAAGAAGCGGCGTCAGAAGTCCTGCCCATTTCAGAAACGTCAATTTCCATTTTTTCACGCAGAAAACAATGACGGCTGCCGCCACCAGCGGCGCAGTGACTGCCAGTATCCGCAAAAAGAGCTGAAAGATCACCTTCACCTCGCCAAAATGGATCTCCCCCTCCCTGGACATCGGCAGCGTCGGAAATTCCAGTTTTTCCTGCCGCGGCGAGAGGTTGTAGTCGATCAGCGCATCATAGTTTTCCCGGATCTCCTTCTCGGAATAACCCGATTCCTCCGCAATCTTTAAATGCTGTATATCAAAATAATACAGCGGTCTGCACGCCAGCGTCAGGTACACGGCTGCTGAGATGAGAAACAGTATCGTGACCGGCACCAGAATGATCTCAGTAATTTTCTTTAACATAATCCTCAGCCCTCTGCAGGGTATCCGCCAGCTCCTTCTTGCGGGTATGTGCAGCCGAGAGGAACATTGCCTCAAACTGCGATGGTGCAAAATATACACCATGATTCAGCATATATGCAAAATACCTGCCATAGCTCTCTGTATCCGCCGTCTTTGCCGAAGCATAGTCGTGCACCTTCTCCCCGGTAAAGAACACGCAGCCGAGCGAGCCGATATGATTCAGACAGTGCGGCACACCATAATGCGTCAGGATCTTTCCAAGCTCCCCGTAGAACCAGTCGCCCTTTGCATTCAGCTCTTCATAGAAGCCGGGCGTATTCCGCAGAATGTTAAGCTGCGCAAGCCCTGCCGCCATCGCCACCGGATTGCCGCTTAAGGTACCCGCCTGGTAAACTCTTCCGACGGGCGAAACCATCTCCATGATTTCCCGTCTGCCGCCGTACGCGCCCACCGGCATCCCGGCTCCGATGATTTTTCCAAAGGTAGTCAGATCCGGCTTTATGCCGAAGTACTCCTGCGCTCCGCCTGCGCTTAATCGAAATCCGGTGATCACCTCGTCAAAAATAAGAAGGCTGCCGTACCTGTCGCAGAGCGCGCGCAGTCCCTGCAGAAACCCCTCCACCGGGGGCACAACGCCCATATTAGCGCCGACCGGCTCCACGATCACTGCGGCGATTTCCTCCCCGCAGCTCTCAAACAATGCACGCACGCTCTCCAGATCGTTGTATACCGCCGACAGCGTATCCTGCGTACAGCCCGCCGGTACGCCCGCACTGTCCGGCACGCCCGCCGTCATGACACCGGAGCCTGCCTTCACCAGCATCGCGTCGGTATGACCATGATAGCATCCCATAAATTTCACGATTTTATTTCTGCCTGTAAAGCCGCGCGCCGCCCTGAGTGCACTCATCACCGCCTCCGTGCCGGAGTTTACCATGCGCACCATCTCGATAGAGGGAACCATCTCCGAGATCAGCCGTGCCATCTTTACTTCATTTTCCGTCGCCGCGCCGAAGCTCAGTCCCTTCGCCGCCGTCTCCGTGACGCTTTTTAATACCTCCGGGTGATTATGCCCCAGAATCATCGGTCCCCAGGAACCGACAAAGTCAATATAGGTATTGCCGTCCGCATCTGTCATATATGCGCCGTCCGCGCGCTCGATAAAGCGCGGCGTCTCCCGCACGCTTCCGAATGCGCGCACCGGGCTGTTCACCCCGCCAGGCATCAGCGTGACCGCCTCCTGAAAAAGCTGCTCTGATCTTGTCATCAGCCGATTCTCCCTTCGTCCATATACTTTGCAAGCTCTTTTGCAAAATACGTGATATAAATATCGCTGCCCGCGCGGTAAGCCGCCGCCGCCATCTCGCAGATCACGCGCTCCTCGTCGATCCAGTCCAGCTTCGCAGCCGCCTTAACCATCGCGTACTCGCCGCTCACACTGTAGGAGGCAACCGGCGTATGCACCGCTTCCTTTACCTTTGCCACCATGTCCAGGTACGACATCGCCGGCTTCACCATGATGATATCCGCTCCCTCTTCCTCGTCCAGCAGCGCTTCCTTAATACCCTCGCGGCTGTTGTGGAAATCCATCTGGTAGGTCTTGCGGTCCCCGAAGGACGGCGCCGAGCCTGCCGCATCGCGGAACGGCCCGTAAAATGCAGACGCATATTTCACCGCATAGGACATGATCGGAATATTCGTAAAGCCGTGCTCATCCAGCGTATTGCGGATCGCAAGCACGCGCCCATCCATCATATCGGACGGCGCCACCATATCCGCCCCCGCCTGCACATGGGAGAGCGCGGTCTTTGCAAGCAGCTCCAGCGTTTTATCATTCTCAACATCATGTCCACAAAGCACGCCGCAGTGTCCGTGCGAGGTATACTCGCACATGCAGACGTCCGTGATCAGGTACATCTGCGGGAAATGTTCTTTTGCGTAGCGCAGAGCGCGCTGCACGATACCGTCGGCGGCATACGCCTGGCTTCCCACCTCATCCTTCACCGCCGGAATGCCAAACAGCATCACAGACGTCACCCCTGCCTCAAGCAGCTCCTGCAGGCACTCGCCCATGCGGTCGACGCTGTAGCGATACTGTCCCTCCATAGAGGGAATTTCTTCTTTGATGTTCTCTCCATCTATCACAAACATCGGATATACTAAAGACGCTTTATCCATCCGTGTCTCCCGCACCATCCTGCGCAGATTCTCCCCGCCGCGCAGTCTGCGCGGACGCTTTCTCAACTCCATTACAACGCTTCCTTTCTTTTTCCGCGTGCAAGCTCCTCCACCAGCCGCACGACCGCTTCCATGGACGGCTCCTCTGCCATAAAGGTCTCCATGCCAAGCTCCTCTGCGGCGGCTCTTGTCTTTCTGCCGATGCAGACTGCACGCACCTTTGCAAAATCCAGCCCCGGAACACTCTCTTTAAAACCCTTCACTGTCGACGCGCTCGTAAATACCGCATAGTCGATCTGCCCGTTTTCAAATTCCGCACGCACATCGATCAGCGGCGACATCTCATAGACCGTATCGTATGCCGCCAGATCCACTGCCGTTATGCCCGGCGTCTTTTTCAGCTCCTCTACAAGCTCCGTGCTTCCCGCTGCTGCACGGAACAGAAGTATTTTTTCACCGCCCCGGCATTCCTTTGCAAGCGCTCTTCCAAGCTCCTCTGCATATGCCTGCTGCGGCATCAGATCCGCATAGCAGCCGTATTTTTCCAGCTCCTTTTTCGTACCGCTTCCGAGGACGGCAAGCTTCAGGGACGCCAGACGCCGGACGTCCATGCGGCATTTCTTCATGTCCTCAAAGAATACCCGCACCCCGGAGGGACTGGTAAACGCCAGCCAGTCGAAGGCGGACAGATGCTCCAGCGCATCCTGTATTTCTCCCGCACATTCCCGCGGCGCAATGCGGATCGCCGGCAGCTCCAGCACCTCCGCCCCCTGCTCCCGCAGTCTTGCGGCCATCTCTGAGATCAGCTCCCGCGGTCTTGTGACAAGGATTTTCTTTCCGAACAGCGGTTTTTTCTCCTGCCAGGAAAATGCTTCCGCCAGGCCGCACACCTCTCCGACCACAATGATCGCCGGCGTCTCAACGCCCTGTCTTCTCACTTCCTCCGCCAGGTCAGCGACGGTGGCAACAATCTTTTTCTGCGCCGCCGTCGTTCCCTTTTGCAGGACCGCCGCCGGCATATCCGCGCGCATCCCCGCCGCGAGAAGCCCTTCGCAGATATCCTCCAGGGCGGTAACTCCCATCAGAAACACAAGCGTCCCGCCGATGCGCACCAGCGCCTCAAAATCTATGTCGTACTCTTTTTCCGCGCGCTTATGCCCGGTGACAATATGCAAAGAAGAGCAGTAGTCCCGGTGCGTGACCGGGATCCCGCAGTATGCCGGAACGGAGAGCGCCGACGTCACGCCCGGCACCACCTCGAAGGGGATCTGCTCTTTCACCAGAAGCTCCAGCTCCTCGCCGCCTCTGCCGAAGAGAAAAGGATCGCCGCCCTTCAGGCGCACAACAAGCCTGCCTGCTTTTGCTTCCCGGACAAGCACACGGTTGATCTCCTCCTGCTTCATCGTATGATGACTCGCGCGCTTTCCCACATTGATCAGCTTCGCCTCCCGCGGGATCATGCCAAGCACGCCCTGCCCGACGAGGGCGTCGTAAACAACGACCTCCGCACGCTTTAAAATCTCCTCGCCTCTTCTCGTAAACAGACCGGGATCAGAGGGACCGGCCCCGACAAGATATACTTTTCCCTGCATACTATGGTTCCTTTCCTTCCAAACAAATATCCGCAAGACGCCCGCCTTTTTCTGCCTCTGATGAGCAGACGCTCTGAAAAAGACATTCGGCAAGCCTCTGACCGATCTTTACTGCTTCTGTGCGCGCTCCGCTTACGCTTCCCCTGCGCCATCTTGCGCTGCTCTCCTCACAGTAAAGACCGGTCAGAAAAATCCGCCCGCCCTCTATCCGGGCATACGCCGCCGTCGGCGAGCTGCAGCCTCCGCCAAGCGCCCGCACAAAAGCGCGCTCACAGAGCGCCGCATCCCGCGCCTCTGTATCCGAGACTGCCTCCAGATACCCGTAGTCCTCCCCTGCCCTGCCCTGCACGGCAAGAATGCCCTGTCCGGCGGCAGGAATGATCTCCTCCGGAGAAAAATAGCGGCTGATGCGCGCCGCAAGCCCCAGCCGCATAAGACCGGCAGCCGCCAGGACAAGCGCGCTATATTCCCCGCCATCCAGCTTTTGCAGCCTGGTGAGCACGTTTCCGCGCACCGGGCGAAAATCCGCCTGCGGATACAGCTCCTTTAGCTGCAGGATCCGGCGGCTGCTCGAACAGCCGATTGGTTTTGAAAAATCGATCTCCCGTGCGCCCTCCGGCAGCACCAGCACATCCCGCACATCCGCCCGCTCAGAAAACGCAAGCAGCGGAAGATCATCCGAGATCTCCATCGGGACATCCTTCAGACTATGTACGGAAAGATCGCTCCTTTTTTCCAGAAGCGCCCGGTCCAGCTCCTTCACGAACAATCCCTTGCCGCCCACCTTATCCAGCGTGCGGTCCAGAATTTTATCGCCCGTCGTCTTCATCGTCAGTATGGAAACAGACAGCCCGGGATTTTCCCGCTCGATTGCCTGCTTCACCATCTCCGCCTGGATAACGGCAAGCTTACTCTCCCGGCTGCCGATGATAATCGTCTTTTTCATATAAACCTTCCAATGCCTCCATACATTCCCGGAACGCCCGGTCGCTTATGCTTCTGCGCAGTCCGAACATCATCTTGTTGATGGTCTTTGCGGCCGCCGTCTCAATATACTCCTGGTATTCCTGCAGCGCCTGCGCGTTCTCCGTCTGCAGGCTTACGCCCAGCTCCCGCGTCTTTTTCTGGGTGCGCAGGTGAAAATCCTCCACAAACGCCGCCTTAACGTCCTGGATCTTTTCGACCACATCCCTGCCCTCGTACCAGTCGAAGAATTCTGTGATCTGCTCCTTTAAAATTTCCTTTGCACGCGCGATATCCGCCTGCGTCTGCGCACTGATGTGTCCGGCGTCAAAATGGTCGATGTCATAAAGCGTAACGCCCGGCAGTTCTCCAACCGAAGGCTCAATATCCCGCGGCACCGCCAGGTCGATCATGATCACCGGTTTTTGAAGCGCCGCACGCACCTCTTCCCTGCGCAGCGTATAGTTCGGGCTTGCCGTCGCACTGATCACATAATCGCACTGTCCCAGGATCGTCATGCGCTCCGCATAATCAATGCGCTTACAGCCCTTTGGAATATCGACGATACCGCTTCGGTAGCTGCGCACTGTGACCGTGACGTCGGCTCCCTCGTCCCGGAATACATTTGCGGAAAGCTTTCCCATCTCGCCGTTTCCGATCACCATGCACTTCCTGCCCGCAAAACAGTACCCTTCTTCTTTTAAGACCTCTGCCGCCCGGTGGATGACAGAGCTGTCCTTTTTGGAAAGCAGTACCTCCGTCTTTACCTTCTTTCCGGCAGTTACCGCCATACGGAACAGGACCTCCAGCACATTGTCCGCCGCATACTGCTCCCTGGCAAACGCGAGTGCGTCCTTCACCTGCGTGATGATCTGATCCTCCCCAAGAATACGGGACTGAAGACCGCAGGACAACTCAAACAGATGGTTTACCGCCTCGCGCCCTTCCCGCAGAACGGCATATCTGCGGTACTGGCCTGCGTCCACTCCTTTTTCCCGGCAGAGAAGCTCAAACAGATCCGGCTCCGTCCCCTCCTGCACACTCGCCCAAAGCTCCATGCGGTTGCAGGTGACGATCATCACACAGCCTGAAAATCCCGGAATCTCCTTCCACTTCTCCATCGCCTTCGCCATGCTCTTTTTCGTAAAGGAAAATACGGAGCGCACGTCAAGCGGCGCTTTTGTATGGTCGATGCCTGCCATATATATGCTCATTTCGCTTCCCTCACATGGCGCGCAAACATTTCCCGGATAAGCGGGTATTCGCCAAGCCCCTTCAGATGACACTCGACCGCAAAGCCCTCCTGCATAAACCGGCTTGCCCAGGAATCTTCCTCCCCGCCTGCCATATCGTTTTTCGCATGATCTCCCGCTACGATCATAAACGGGGCGAGATGCACCTTCTTTGGAGCTGCTTTTTTCAGTTGGCGGATCAGCGCCTCCAGCGTCGGATACGCCTCCACCGTGCCGAGGAACATATTTGCATAGCCCATATCCTTCATCATATAGTCCAGCGCGGCATACACCGTGTTCGCATAGTGCTCCGTCCCGTGCCCCATCAGCACCAGAGCCTCATTCTCCGGCAATGCGTTCCACTCCTGTCCCAGCGCCGCGATCGCCTCCCGGCTGTCCTGCTCTGTCGTGAGCAGCGGCGTGCCTGTCCGTACCGTGTCAAACTGTTCTTCATATGCGCGCACATCCGCAAGCATCCGGTCATTCTCAATACCGTTTATCACATGCGTCGGCTGGACGATCACCTCGCGGATGCCGTCCGCCGCCATCCGCTCCATCGCCTCCCTTACCGTGTCGATCACGATACCGTCCCGGATCTTTAGTTTTTTCAATATCATTTTACTGGTCCACGCGCGGTAAATGCGGTACTCCGGAAATGCCGCGCTGATATCCGCCTCGATCCGGTCTATATTTTTCTCCCTGGCGTCCGCATGGCTGGTGCCAAAGCTGACAACCAGAATCGCCTTTGTCTGCTGTTTCTCCATAACCTCTCACTCCTGCGCCGATCCGCCGGATCATTTTAGTATCCGTTCAGACCGTGCGCTTTTTCGTATTTTACCATTGTCGAGATATTCGCAATCTCGCAGTCATTAAACACGGAAGCCGCGTAGCTGTCCGTAAAGTCGCTGCCCGCCACCGTCGGCTGATACCAGCTCTTGCTGCGGAAATATTCATCGAGCGCCGCATTGTTAAAGATCCGCCCGTGCTTCGCATAAATTTCATTGCGCGCAAGCAGGATCTCGTCTGCGGAAAGACTGCTTAAATCTTCCTCCGTAATATAGCGGCTGTCGCTGTCCGGGATCACATAATCCCCGTCAAAGCTATAATGTACGCCGTCCGTCTGGGCGGTCTGCGCCTGCCCCGCGCTTTCCGTAAGCTTGACGGCAAATTCTTTGGCGAATTTATTTTCCCGGTCCGGATTCATATAATTTTTAAACCAGGTCTCGCCGTACTGCTGCGCCTGCCCCGCATCGAGCGCCGCTCGGATGTTCTCATATTCAGACGTGTGATAGCGCCTGACTGTACAGATCAGTCCCAGCCCGCACTGCTCCGCAGCGGAAGCCCAGATCAGATCCTGCGGATACAGCCCGACCGCGTTCATCGCGGTGCGCGCCGCTTCGGTGTCCTCCGCAGAAAAGGCGCTGCCGGCCATCGATACGTTTGACACCTCATAAAAGCTTTCCCCGTCATACCCGGCTGCGCGCATACTCCAGGTGACGCCGTCCGCAAGCAGCGTCGCCGAGTCTCTCGCCTCACAGCAGAGAAACTGCCCGCTCTCCCCGTCTACCGCAAACACATCGATCTGCGCTCCGTCGTATGCCAGAATATCCTCCGCCAGCGTATACTGCGCGCTGCGCTGCAGTGTGTTGTCCTTTCTCTGATAAACCTCTGCGATCAGTGTGTTTATCGTATCCCCGTTCTCATCTGCCGCCGGTTTCAGGCGGATTGCCAGCAGCTCCTCTGTGCCGTCCCAGTCGAGATCCGTCTGAGAGAGCGCCAGAAAGCCGTCGTAGCTTTTCTTCTGAAGCTTCCCTGACTCCGTGAGATAATTGCTGTCATAATACTCCACGATCATATTGTCTTTGGAATATGTATAAAACAGATCTACCAGCGTCGCCCCGCCATCTTCCTGTGCCATCGCCGGAAATGCCGCTGAGATCGCCATGCTTCCCGCCAGTGCTGCCGCCAGAATCGCTTTTGTCCTCTTCATCTGTTCATCCCCCTTATTGTAAGTAAATACGTGTCACAGACGTAGTATACCATATCCTGCTTTGAATTTCATTAAACTGGCCTTAAAATTTTCTGAGGGTTTATGAACAATGGTTACTGTTCACGTCGTTCACAGTAACATTCGCAAATCCATTTAAAATTCGCTCCGCGAATGGGATTTGCTCACACCTGTATCACTTTCTTACGGACTTTGCCCACAGGACTAGCTGCGCGTCGCAGTGAATGCAAAGTCCTGACCTGATGTCAGCGACCGCCTGCCATATAAAGCAGCGCATTGCAGATGCAGGCGGCAATGTTGCTGCCCCCTTTTCTGCCCCTCGCCACAATATAGGGGACATCTGTCTGCATAATCAGCTCCTTCGACTGCACCACGTTTACAAAGCCGACCGGAACGCCAATGATCAGCCTGGGCGCTATTTTTTTCTCCTCTATCAGCTCGTAAAGGCGCACCAGCGCCGTCGGAGCGTTGCCGATCGCAAAAATCAGCGGCTTTTCAAGCGCAGCCGCCTTATCCATGCTGGCTGTGGCGCGCGTGGTCCCGTTCTCCCGCGCCGTCTGCGCCACGTCCTCGTCCGACATAAAACAATAAACCTCTCCGCCGAATTTGGCAAGTGCTTTTTTATTAATGCCCGATTTCGCCATCTGCGTGTCAGTCACGATGCAGGCTCCCGCCTTCAGCGCTGCCAGTGCTTTTTCCACGACATGCTCTGAAAAGCAGAGGTTATCGGCGTAATCAAAATCGGCGCTTGTGTGGATACAGCGCTTAATGATCGGCGCGGTATCCTCCGGCAGCTCTCTTTTTAGCTCCGCCGTAATGATCTCAAAGCTCCGCCGCTCGATCTCCATCGGTTTTACATTTTCCAGCTCTACCTTCATGCGATGCCCTCCTCCAGAATTTCATATATTTTTTTCATATCGAGATGTTTCCGCAGTTCTGATGCCAGAATATCATACTGGCTCTCCTTAAATGCCGCAAAATCCACCGCCGTAATCTCTGAGACGTCCAGTCCCTTCGCTTTTCCGAGCGCCGTCACGACGCCCTTCGCCACATTCTCCCGGTCAAAAATGCCGTGCACGTAAGTGCCGTACACATTGCCGCGGCAGGCTCCGTCCGGCTTTTCCTCTCCGGCAAAAGCTTCTTTTTGATTCTGCATATTTTGTGCAGAGCACTGTCCCGCCGCGTAATTCCTGATTCTGGTAAGGCTGCGGCAGTCTTCTCCTGGTGACGTTACGCCCATATGGATCTCGTAACCGGAAAGCGGCTCCCCGGAAAGCCCGGCGAGGATGCCATCCACATGTTCAAAAGCGCCGTTCACCCGCGTGCGCGTCTTCTCGTCCGCAAACACAGTCTCCATGGGAAGCAGCCCCATACCGCGCATCGTGCCTCCGCCCTCTACTCCCTGGGGATCGCTTAAGCTCTCACCCATCATCTGATAGCCGCCGCAGACGCCGAAAATCACCTTGCCGGCTGCCGCGGCCTTCAGCACCGCCGCCTCCAGACCGCTCTGGCGCAGCCAGCGCAGATCCTCCATCGTGCTTTTGGTGCCGGGAAGGATGATCATATCCGGGTTTTTCAGCTCTGAAACATTTCCGACATAGCGCAGAGAGACGCCCTCCATATTCTCAAAAGGATTGAAATCCGTGAAATTGGAAATACGCGGCAGGCGGATGACTGCAATATCGATCAGTCCGACTTCCTGTTTCCCTGCGAAACGCTCTGTCAGACTGTCCTCGTCCTCCACCTGGATATGCAGGTACGGCGCAACTCCTACGACCGGAATCCCGGCACGCTCCTCAATCATCCCGATGCCAGGATCCAGGATCGTCTTATCTCCGCGAAATTTATTGATGATCAGCCCTTTGACCATCGCCCGCTCATCCTCATCGAGCAGCATAACTGTCCCGATGAGCTGGGCAAACACACCGCCGCGGTCGATATCTCCGACGAGAAGCACCGGCGCCTTCGCCAGCTTTGCCATCCCCATATTCACAATATCGTCCGATTTCAGATTAATCTCCGCCGGGCTGCCCGCGCCCTCGATCACAATAATATCGTACTCCCCGGACAGCTTATCAAACGCTTTCATCACGTCGGGAATCAGCTTTTTCTTATAAGCAAAGTATTCCCGCGCCTTCATATTCCCGATCACCTCACCGTTTACGATCACCTGCGAGCCCACATCGTTTGTCGGCTTCAGAAGAATCGGGTTCATGCTGACGGACGGCGCGATGCCTGCCGCCTCCGCCTGCATCACCTGGGCCCGGCCCATTTCCAGGCCCTCGTCTGTGATGTAAGAGTTGAGGGCCATATTCTGAGACTTAAACGGAGCCACCCGGTAGCCGTCCTGGGCAAAAATCCGGCACAGCGCCGCCGCCAGGAAGCTCTTTCCCGCGTTGGAGGTGGTCCCCTGAATCATGATAGCTTTTGCCATGCGTTTCCTCCTGTCTCCGCCAGGACCTCCAGCAGAGCCTCGTTTTGAGGCTGCCCCTTGAGGCCGATGCGGTAAAAGCCGGTATCCAAGCCGGGAAAGTTGCCACAGGCCCGGAGCATCACGCCCCGCTCCATGGCCTGGTCCCAGAGGGTCTCCTCCCCCCAGAACAGCAGGAAGCTGCTGTCTGAAGGGTACACCGGAAAGCCCATCTCCCGGAGCCTGCCTGCCACCCTGGGACGCTCTGTACGAAGATACCG
>NZ_CAJKOX010000031.1 GCF_905201705.1 uncultured Marvinbryantia sp. | reverse complement strand
ATCTTACAAAAGGACTTGCAGGAGTGCTTGCAGCAGGAATGATCGCAGGAGGGGCGCTGACCGCTTTCGCGGCAGAAAACGATACGCTGACAGTGACATATGCAAAAGATTCCCGGTATGTACTGAGCATCCCGAAAACTGTGACGCTGAGTGAAACAGTAAGTGTTGCTGCAGAGCCGATCGCACTTACAGAAAGTAATGTGGCATCAGGTAAGAAAGTGGCGGTTACTGTTGCAAGCGGAATAGCAGGCGGCAAGGTAACGCTTACAGATTCTGCAGATGCGACAAATACGATAACATCCACCGTCAGCCTGAGCGCAGGAGGGGAAGCAATCGCAGATAACGCAGTGGTGGCAGAGTTTAAAGGAAATTCTCTGGAGGCAGAGACCGGAACCGGTACGTTACATTTCGCTGCTCTTGGAACGGTAGGAGCAGGAAGCTACAGCGGACAGATCGTGTTCACTTCATCAGTTGTAGACAGCACAAACTAAGCACCGGGAGGCGGCATAGGCATGGAAACAGGGAAAAAATGGAAAAAGAGAGCTGCGGGCGCGAGTCTCGCAGCGACTGTCCTGGCAATGTCCGTCTGCACAGCGTATGCCGCTGACGGCAGCCAGTCGCAGTCCATGCAGCTCACCATCCAAAAGAATGCGTCCTACACAATGTCCATCCCGGCGAGCCAGGATATCACTTTCGGGACGGTGGACACAGAAATCGGCAGCCTGTCTGTGACAGGGGAGATCGGAACAAAGCAGGAGGTCCGTGTCAGCGTGGATACCACGGAATTTACGGACACGGCGGATGACGGGAACCGCTTCCCGTTTGCACTCTGGCAGGGAGGCACGGCATTTACCGGGAAGAACTGGAGCAGTAAGGAATTGGAAAACGGTGGGACATCTGTCTCGCTGACAGTCCACATCCCCAGCGAAACGTGGGGGAAAACCAGTCCGGGCACCTACCGGGCGTTAGTCACCTTTGCGGCAGAGCTTGCTGATACACAGTAAGACCGGAAATTTCAGAGAGGAGACGGGAAAGTGGGATTTTTAAAGAAGAGGATCCGGACACTGGCGAAAGCGGCGTCGCTGTGCCTCCTGCTCGCAGCGCTCCCGGCACCTGCACAGGCGCAGGAAACACAGACCGTGCAGGACAGCCAGGCGGCGCAGGAAACACAGACTGCGCAGGACAGCCAGACCGTGCTGACCACAAAGGTGAACGGACATCCGGATACTGTGGAAAAGGGCAGCGGGGAAGTGACGCTTGACGACGGGACGGCTGTGACCGTGGAAGGGGACAGCCTGCCGGACGGGCTGCTCTTCGTGGTGGAGCACATACTGGAGGAAGAAAACGGGGAAATCCATGACTGGATCGAAAACTGCATGGAAGGGCTTGGGACGAACCTGCGCGTCTACGACATTTATTTTGTGGACAGCAACGGACAGCGTTATGAGGTGAACGGACAGATCACCGTTACCATCGGCCTGAATGGTGGATACAGAAACCCGTCCGTCTATTATGTATCCGGACAGGGCAGCGTGACCCGGATGGAGAGCAGCGTATCCGGCGGTAAGATTTCCTTTGCCACCACACACAACAGCTATTATGTGCTGGCGGAGCAGCCGGAGGGCGGAAACGAAACGGAAGCGCCGGATGAGACAGAAACGGGGACAGAAACGGAAGCTCCGGATGAAACGGAGACGGAGACAGAAACGGAAGCGCCGGGCGAAACAGAGTCGGAAACAGAAACCGAAAAAACGGGCGGAAAACAGACGGGGAACACGGGAACATCCGGGAAAACACCAGGCAATTCCTCCGGAAGCGATGCGAAAGGAGCCGCAGCAAAAACCGGGGATGAAACAGACCTGATGCTGTGGATACTGCTCTGCGGAGGCTCGGTAATGGTTCTGCTGGTCTGCGCGGCAGGAAAAAAGAAAAAACAGCGCCGTGTGCCATGAATATGAAATTTATTCTGCAAAGTAAAGGGCTATGAAATTCGGAGGTTTTCCACTCCGTTTTTCACAGCCCTGTTTTTCAGTGATTTTATTTTCCGCGGTATTTCTCTTCGCAGTATTTGCAGCGGTACACCTCTTTTTCCGGGTCTGTCAGGATAAAGATATGGTCTAATTCCTGCTCGATGGAGGTGATGCAGCGCGGGTTTTTGCATTTGATGACATTCACAATCTTTTTCGGGAGAGAAAGGTCCTTTTTCTCCACGATTTTTCCGTCCTGGATGATGTTGATGGTGATGTTATGATCGATGAAGCCGAGGATGTCCAGGTTCAGCATATCGATCGGGCACTCCACCTTGATAATGTCCTTTCTGCCCATCTTATTGCTGACGGCGTTTTTGATGATCGCCACGGTGCAGTCCAGCTTGTCCAGCCGCAGATAGTGGTAAATGGTCATGCTTTTTCCGGCTTCGATATGGTCGAGCACGAAGCCCTCGTTCAGTGCGCCTACGTTTAACATGTGGTATCCCTCCATTTCAGCAGTGTGAGAATCAGTGCCATTCTTACATAGACACCGTATTGTACCTGTTTAAAGTAAACGGCGCGCGGGTCGTCGTCCACCTCCACGGAAATCTCGTTGACGCGCGGGAGCGGGTGGAGCACCAGCATGTCCGGTCCGGCAAGCGCCATTTTCTTTTTGTCCAGAATGTAGAAATCCTTCATGCGCACGTAATCTTCCTCGTTGAAGAAGCGCTCGCGCTGTACGCGTGTCATGTAGAGCAGATCAAGCTTCGGCAGCGCCTCCTCCAGGCGGACCACCTCTTCAAACGGGATATGGTTTTTCTGAAGAACATCCTCGCGGATATAGCTGGGAATGCGCAGCTCCTCCGGGGAGATCAGGATGAATTTCACGTTCGGATAGCGGATCATCGCGTGGATCAGAGAGTGGACCGTGCGCCCGAATTTCAGATCGCCGCAGAGACCGATGGTGAGGTTGTCAAGCCGTCCCTTCAGGGAGCGGATGGTCATCAGATCGGTGAGCGTCTGTGTGGGGTGCTGATGACCGCCGTCGCCGGCATTGATGACCGGGATGGAGGATTTTGTGGAAGCGACCAGCGGCGCCCCCTCCTTCGGGTGACGCATTGCGCAGATATCGGCGTAGCAGGATACCATGCGGATGGTATCGGAAACGCTCTCGCCCTTGGAGGCGGAGGAGCTGGCGGCCGAAGAAAAACCAAGTACATTGCCACCCAGATTCATCATTGCTGCTTCAAAACTGAGTCGCGTTCTTGTACTTGGTTCATAAAACAAAGTGGCTAATTTTAAACCATCACATTTGTGAGCGTAGGCTTTCGGATTGGCTTCAATATCGCCTGCCAGATCCAGAATGTCGTTCAGCTCCTCAACGGAGAGGTCCAGAGGGCTCATTAAGTGTCTCATAAATTGCATCTCCTTTTCCCATGTTTTCTCGCAGGCTGCATGACAGGCGGCAGACCTGCTGATCGTTACAAGTATACACTATAATGGGCTGGAAGGGAAGAACAAAAATCATGATTTTAAAATCTTTTCATAAAAAAGCCCGGTGAGGAACCATAAGGGCGCGTAGTCCAGTCGGATCAGCCCGCGGTAATTCAGCTTCGCGTCGCTGTAATCCCACGGACAGATGCCCCTTTTCTGCAGGAAGGATCCAGTCAGATATTCCATGCTGAAAATGCCGCTCATATAGATCAGCCCGCGCTTTATCACGCCGAGCGGAGCAAAAAGCACCGAGAGCGGGCGGATGACGGCAGCCATGCCGTAGATGGGAAACATCCAGATCGAGGACTGCCCCATCAGCTTAAATTCCCCGCGGCGGAGGGAATCGAGGCTGGTCCAGAGAATTTCCAGACACCAGCCGAATACGCCGCATTTCAAAAAGTTTTTCATAGTGTGAGTATGCACAGATGCGGCGAAAATTATGCGTAACAATGCAACTTAGTATTGAAAATCGCGGGCACTGTGGTATAATGTCGATAAATAAATAATAGCGAAGTAGGAATAAGCGCGTTAAGTTGTCAGCGGCTGGGGAGTCGCCCTGAACCGAAAAGTCCCGACGGGGCTTGCGATGCTTTTTCCGCACCCGTTGCTACATATATGAGAACGCCTCATAGTGTGGAGGGAATATTATTTATCTACTCTAAATGCCCCGTCTGTATGTCGGCGGACGGCGGTGTTTTCGGGGCGGATAAGGTTTATCCGTTGAAATCACATTATGGAGGTGTTATTTTTATGGAAAGAAATAACAAGACGACAATCGAAACACGTACACTGGTATTTATGGCGCTTCTGGTTGCCATGCAGATCATTTTGAGCAAAGTGATCTCGATCGACCTTGGCTTTGCGCGGATCACGATCAGCAGCCTGCCGACCATTCTCGCCGGACTCTGGTTTGGTCCGCTGGCCGGCGGCTTATGCGGCATGGCGGCGGATATTCTCGGCTGTCTGCTGAAAGGCTATGCGGTCAATCCGCTGATCACGCTCTCCACGATGACCTGGGGCATTATCCCGGCGCTGATGCAGCCGCTGATGAGGGGCGCAAAGCTTCAGAAAATGCTGTATCTGTGCCTGTCGATCGTGTGCTGTGCGGTTCTGGGGACACTGGTGCTGACGACAAGCGGACTGGTGCTGATGAATGGTTACGATCTGCGCGCGATCCTGCCGGGCAGACTGATCCAGTGCGGGACGATGATACCGGTGTACTGCGTCCTCACAAATCTTCTGTATTGCAGCCCCCTGACTGCTCTGGTCCGCGGCGATGCGGCGCGCAGGACGGTGTAGCGGTATGGATTATAAAGAGGCGAGGGCGTACCTCGACGAGGCGGGAAAAACCGGGAGTATTCTGGGACTTGAGAGTATGCGGACGCTGCTAAAGGAGCTTGGCGATCCGCAGGATGCGCTGAAATTTATCCATATAGCCGGGACAAACGGCAAGGGCTCTGTGCTGGCATACCTGTCCACCATTTTAAAGGAGGCGGGATACCGCGTGGGGCGATACATTTCACCGACGCTGTTTTCCTACCGGGAACGCATCCAGGTAAATGAGGAATATATTACAAGAGAGGCGCTTGCAGAGCACGCGACATGCATCCGCGATGCGGCGGCGCGTCTTAAGGCGGCGGGAAAACCGCAGCCGACGGTATTTGAGATAGAGACCGCTCTGGCATTTTTGTATTTTGTGCAGGAAAAATGTGACATCGTTGTGCTGGAGACGGGGATGGGCGGCGACACGGACGCCACAAATGCGGTGCAAACGACGGTGCTGGAGGTGCTTGTCTCCATCAGCCGCGATCATATGCAGTTTCTTGGAAACACACTGGCGGAGATTGCCGCGCACAAAGCGGGCATCATCAAGCCGGGCACCGCGGTGGTGAGCGCACGTCAGGAGCCGGAGGCGATGCAGGTGATCCGGGAAACGGCTGCGCAGCAGCGGGCGAAGCTTTGCATTGCGGACGTGGCGAAGGCGACGGACGTCTCCTGCGGACTTTGGAGGCAGAGCTTTTCCTACGGCGGCTATAAAGACCTGGAGATTCACCTTGCCGGCACCTGTCAGATCGAAAACGCGGTCGTTGCAGTGGAGGCGGTACGCGCGCTTAATAGCCTGGGCTTTAAGATCACGGAGGGGCAGCTGCGGGCGGGGCTTTCAAAAACTGTCTGGCGCGGACGCTTTACGGTGCTGAATGAAAAGCCGCTTTTTATCATCGACGGGGCGCATAACCGCGGCGCGGCAGAGCAGCTAAAGGCTTCCATTGAGACTTATTTAAAGGGCAGGCGGATCATTGCAATCTGCGGCGTTTTAAGGGACAAGGAATACGAAGCGGTTCTGAAAACGGTGGCTCCCTACATAAAAGAAATGATCACGATCGAGACGCCGGACAATCCGCGGGCGCTGCCGGCGGAGAAGCTGGCGGAAATTGCAGGAAAATATATCCCGGAGGTGCATGCAGCCGGAAGTATCGCGGAGGCTGCTGCGGAGAGCATCGCGAAGGCGGAGCGGGAGGATGGCGTGATACTGGCGTTCGGTTCCCTGTCGTTTCTGGGGGCGCTTGCCGGGGAAGCAGAGAAGGTTACTGCGAACGGAGTGAACAGTAACAAGATCAACTGCGGCGGAGAAATGCCGGTCCGCTGCAGAGGATGAAGGAGAAAATGTCATGATGGATCAGGATAAAATCAGAGAAGGCGTAAGGCTGATATTAGAAGGAATCGGCGAGGATATAAACCGCGAGGGGCTGATCGAGACGCCGGACCGCATCGCACGCATGTATGAGGAGATCGCGGGCGGTATGTATGAGGATGCCGGGGAGCATTTGAAAAAGCGGTTCCATGTGGAAAACAGCGATATGGTCATGGAAAAGGACATCACCTTTTATTCCATGTGCGAGCATCATATGCTGCCGTTCTGGGGAAAGGCGCATGTGGCGTATGTGCCGAACGACTGCGTTGTGGGACTGAGCAAGATCGCCCGCACAGTCAATGTGTTTGCGCGCAGGCTGCAGCTGCAGGAGCAGCTTACCGCACAGGTGGCGGATGCCTTTATGGAGCATCTGGCGCCGCAGGGCGTTATGGTGATGCTGGAGGCGGAGCATATGTGCATGACGATGCGCGGCGTGAAAAAGCCGGGCACAAAGACTGTCACCGTCGTCACCCGCGGCATCTTTGAAAATAATGAGGCGCTGCAGAATCAGTTTTACCGGATGCTGGAGCGATAGCGATGGAGCGGGTAAATAAGATACTGGAAAACAAAACCTACCGGTCGTATTTAAGAGAGATAGAGGAATGTGAAAGGACACGCGTTTTCTGCCGCCACAATATGGCGCACTTTCTGGATGTGGCGCGGATCGCACAGCTTCTGAACCTGGAGGAGGCGGTGGGACTTTCAAAGGAAATGATCTATGCGGCGGCGCTGCTGCACGATATCGGCAGGCATCTGCAGTACCGGGAGGGGACGCCGCACGAGCAGGCGAGCGCACTTTTGGCGCCGCAGATTTTAAAGGAGTGCGGTTTCACGGAGAGCGAATCAGCGGAAATCCTGGAAGCGATCAGGCAGCACCGCAATGCAGGCATTCGCGAAGAAAGAAATCTTTCCGGGCTTATTTACCGGGCGGATAAGCTTTCAAGGAGCTGCTTTGCCTGCCCGGCAGAGCCGCAGTGCGACTGGAAAAACGAGAAGAAAAACTGGAGGATTATACTATGAAAATCGGAAACCGGGAATTTCGGGAGACGGGACACACCTATATTATGGGGATATTAAACGTGACGCCGGACTCCTTTTCAGACGGCGGGCGCTGGAATAATCCGGAGGAGGCGCTTGCGCACACGGAGCAGATGATCGCGGACGGCGCGGACATTATTGATATTGGCGGTGAGTCCACCAGACCGGGCTACACGATGCTGAGCGACGAGGAGGAGATCGCCAGGGTGACGCCGATGATCGGGCTGGTAAAGAAGCATTTTGATATTCCCATATCAGTGGATACCTATAAGAGCGCGGTGGCGAAGGCTGCGCTGGAGGCGGGCGCAGATCTCGTCAATGATATCTGGGGACTGAAATACGACGCGGCGCTTGCGGGCGTCATCGCACAGGCGGGCGTGCCCTGCTGTCTGATGCACAACCGGCAGGCGGCGGATTACACGGACTTTCGAAAAGAGCTGCTTGCGGATCTGCGGGAGACGGTGGCGATCGCAAAGAAGGCGGGGATCGCCGACGATAAGATCATTCTCGATCCGGGCGTTGGCTTTGGCAAAACCTACGAGCACAATCTGACAGCGATCAACCACCTGGAGGAGCTGCAGTCTCTCGGCTACCCGGTGCTGCTCGGTACCTCGCGCAAGTCGGTGATCGGGCTGACTCTGGACCTTCCGGCGGCGGAGCGCGTGGAGGGCACGCTGGTGACGACGGTCTTCGGAGTGATGAAGCAGGCGATGTTTGTGCGCGTCCATGATGTGAAGGAAAATGCCAGGGCGATCAGGATGACGGAGGCTATTCTTCATGGATAAGATCATCATCAAAAATCTTGAGGTCTTTGCCAACCACGGCGTATTTCCGGAGGAAAACGTGCTTGGGCAGAAATTTGTGCTGTCTGCCGTGCTCTTTGCGGACACGCGCACGGCAGGCATGACGGATGCGCTGGAATACTCGATCCACTACGGAGAGGTTAGTCAATATATAACGAAATTTATGCAGGAGCACACGTTTAAGCTGATAGAGGCGGCGGCAGAGCAGCTCGCACAGGAACTGCTTCTTGCGTTTCCGCGTCTGCAGGCGATACGGCTTGAGGTGAAGAAGCCGTGGGCGCCGGTTGGCCTGCCTCTGGAGACGGTGAGCGTAGAGATTACGCGCGGCTGGCACACGGCGTATATTGCGCTCGGCTCCAATATGGGAGATAAACAGGCTTATCTTGACGGCGCGGTGGAGGCGCTGCGAAAGACGCGCGGCTGTCGGGTGGAGGCGGTCGCGGATTATATCGTGACGGAGCCTTATGGCGGCGTGGAGCAGGACGATTTCTTAAACGGCGCGCTGAAGCTCCGCACGCTGCTTACGCCGCAGGAGCTGCTTCTTCGTCTGAACGAGATAGAGGCGGAGGCGGGGCGGGAGCGCATTGTTCATTGGGGACCGCGCACGCTCGACCTCGATATCCTGCTTTACGACGACGCGGTGATCGACACGGAAACGCTTACCGTTCCGCATAAGGAGCTGCATCTGCGCGATTTTGTCCTGGTTCCGCTCGCGCAGATCGCGCCGCACGTGCGGCATCCGCTGCTTGGACGGACGATAGAGGAACTGAAGATGGAGGTGGTCAGATGACAGAGTTATCCGTTTTACGGGGGGAGCTCGACGTGATCGACAAACAGATCGTGGAGCTTTATGAAAAGAGAATGGCAGTCTGCGAGAAGGTCGCGGAATATAAGATACAGACCGGAAAAAAGGTGTTTGACAAGGAACGCGAGGATGCGAAGATCGCCGCGCTGACGGCGCTGACGGACAGCGATTTCAACAGTCACGCCATCGAGGAGCTTTTCCGGCAGATCATGTCAATAAGCAGAAAGCGGCAGTACCAGCTTCTCGCGCGCGAGGGGGTGATCGGCAGGCTGCCGTTTACGCAGGTGGAGAGCATTGAAAAAGAGAATATCCGCGTCGTGTTCCAGGGCGTGGAGGGCGCCTACACGCAGGCGGCGATGAAGAAGTATTTCGGCGATAAGGTAAATTCCTTTGCGGTGGCAAAATGGCGCGACGCGCTGGAGGCGATCTCGGAGGGCATGGCGGATTTCGCGGTGCTGCCGATCGAAAATTCCACTGCGGGCTTCGTCAGTGAAATTTATGATCTGCTTCTGAAATACGACGATTACATTGTCGGCGAGCAGATCATCCGTATTGAGCATACGCTGCTGGGACTGCCGGGGACGAAGCTTTCCGATATTAAGACGGTCTGCTCGCACGAGCAGGGACTGATGCAGTGCGAGGAATTTTTAAACGAGCACCGCGACTGGCAGCAGGTGGCAGTGGACAACACGGCGATGGCGGCGAAAAAGGTCGCAAAGGAGCAGGACGCTTCGCAGGCGGCGATCGCGAGCGCTTTTGCTGGCGAGGTGTTCGGGCTGGAGGTGCTGAAAGAACATATTTCCACGACAAAGGGCAACTCCACGCGCTTTATCATTGTCTCAAACCAGCGCATTTTTGAAAAAGACGCCAACAAGATCAGCATTTGTTTTGAGACGCCGCACAGAAGCGGAGCGCTGTACCATATACTGTCGCATTTTATTTACAACAATCTGAACATGAGCAAGATCGAATCGCGCCCGATCCCGGAGCGGAACTGGGAGTACCGGTTTTTCGTGGATGTGGAGGGTAATCTGAACGACAGCGCTGTGAAAAATGCGCTGCGCGGCATTACGGAGGAAGCGGCAAACGTAAAAATCCTCGGAAATTATTGCGGAGGGAAAATATGACCGGAAGTACAAGAGTGGAAGAACTGCTGGTATACCGTAAATTTAAGGACGCCAAGGTTTTTGACAATATGGTCTGGGTGATGGAAAATCTCGATTACGACGGCAGCGAGCAGTATGGAATGGATACCCTGCGGGGCGTATACTATGACTGCATCAGCGGCCTGGTGGAGATGGCCGGTTCCTATGGCTTTGAGGGCAACCTCTGGCACAACTATCTGACCTATCTGCTGGTGAACCATGAAAATGCATTCAGCACCTCCTGCGAGATCGTGGGAAAGGTGGAGGGCAGCATCGTCGACATCGCGAGACACGATTTTGAGATTTTTCGCGGTCTTTATGCGTTTGACCTCAGGGAGATCGAGAAAAAAACCGGCATAACCGCGATGCGCTGCCTGATGGATTACCGGAATATCGACCGCAGCAGCAAGACCTTCAATAAGCGTATCCGCGACCGTATCTGCAGCCTGACGCTTTTACTGGAGCAGTCGGGAGATGTGGACGAATTTATGCAGCATATGATAGATTTTTACAAGGATTTCGGCGTTGGAAAGCTGGGGCTTCACAAGGCGTTCCGGGTGGAGCGCACCGACGGGGGCGTGGAGATCGTGCCGATCAGGAATATCGCGCATGTACATCTGGACGACCTGGTGGGCTATGAGATCGCGAAGAAGAAGCTGATCGACAATACGGAGGCGTTTGTGAGCGGGCGGAAAGCGAATAACTGCCTGCTGTTCGGCGATGCGGGCACCGGAAAATCCTCCAGCATCAAGGGCATCTTAAATCAGTATTATGAGCGCGGGCTGCGCGTCATCGAGATTTATAAGCATCAGTTCCAGGAGCTGAACGACGTGATCGCACAGATAAAAAACCGCAATTATAAGTTCATAATTTACATGGATGACTTGTCTTTTGAAGATTTTGAGATAGAATATAAGTATCTGAAAGCGGTGATCGAGGGCGGACTGGAGAAAAAGCCGGACAACGTTCTGATCTATGCGACGTCGAACCGCCGTCACCTTGTGCGGGAGAAATTCAGCGACAAGGAAGATCGCCGGGACGATCTGCATTCCTCCGACACCGTGCAGGAAAAGCTTTCCCTGGTCAACCGCTTCGGCGTGCAGATTTTCTTCTGCGCACCGGACAAAAAGGAATTTCAGAATATCGTCAGGGTGCTGGCAGAGAAAAACGGTGTTGCGCTTCCGGAGGAGGAGCTTCTGCTGGAGGCGAACAAGTGGGAGCTGTCCCATGGCGGGCTTTCCGGCAGGACCGCACAGCAGTTTATCGATTATCTGCTCGGACAGATGTAAAGGCATTATATCGTAAGCAAGGAGAAAACATGACATGGCAGTGAAAATGTTTGCATCCATTGATGTGGGTTCCTACGAGGTAGGAATGAAAATCTTTGAATTTCCGGCGCGGCACGAGATGAAAGAGGTCGATTGTGTGCGTTACCGGATGGAGCTTGGAAAGGATACCTTCAATACCGGCAAGATCAGCGTGAAAAAGATCGAGGAGCTCTGCAGCGTCCTGAAGGATTTTGTGCGGATCATGAACGGCTACAGGGTAACGTCATACCGTGCCTGTGCGACCAGCTCCGTGCGGGAGGCGGAAAACCGTATGCTCGTTCTGGAGCAGGTAAAGCGGGAGACGGGGCTTAACCTGGAGATCCTTGACAATTCCGAGCAGCGCTTCCTGGATTATAAGTCGATCGCGTTTGGGGAGAAGGATTTCTACAAAATCATCCAGAACGGAACCGCGATCGTGGATGTGGGCGGCGGAAGTATCCAGATCTGTCTGTTTGACAACGACAAGCTGGTGACGACGCAGAATATCCGTATGGGGCATCTGCGTATCCGTGAAAAGATGGCGGATCTCGTGCGCCACACCCTTCATATGGAGGAGATGGCGGAGGAGCTTATCAACAACGAGCTTGCCAGCTTTAAAAAAATGTACTTAAAGGACCGTGAGATCAAAAATCTGATCGTTGCCGGCGACTATATCCTGGAGCTTCTCGGAAAGCCAACCGTGGACGCCGCGCAGTTTATGGAGATGTATGAACGGGTGATCGAGATGCGTCCGGAGGAGATCGCGCGCGAGTACGGCATTCCGTCTGAGAGCGCTTCCCTGGTGCTGCCGTCCGTCACCATCTACAAGCGACTGATCGAGGAGATGGGAGCGCAGACCATCTGGATGCCAGGTCTTTGCTTAAATGACGGCATTGCCTGCGATTATGCGCAGCGAAGCAGGCTGATCCGCATGGAGCATAATTTTGACGATGATATCATCGCCGCGGCGCGGATCATCGCAAAGCGCTATCAGTGCAACAAGAGCCATATCAAAAATCTGGAAAATCTGGCGCTGCCGATTTTTGACAAGATTAAAAAATTCTCCGGGCTGGACGCGCGCCAGCGGTTATTGCTGCAGATCGCGGTGATCCTGCACGGCTGCGGAAAATACATCAACCTCTCCGACGGCGCAGAGTGTTCCTACAGCATTATCATGGCGACCGAGATCATCGGGCTGTCTAATAAGGAGCGGCGCATGATCGCAAATGTGGTAAAATATAATACGCTCGATTTCACTTACGAGGATATTATGATGCAGCCGGGACTTGGGGAGAAGGAGTATCTGATCATTATGAAGCTGACGGCGATCCTGCGTGTGGCGAACGCCCTTGACCGCAGCCACAAGCAGAAATTCAGTCAGGTTCGCTTTACGCTGAAGGAAGCGGAGCTTCAGATCCACGTGGAGACGACGGAGGATATCACGCTGGAAAAGGGACTGTTTCCGCCAAAGGCAGATTATTTTGAAGAGGTATTTCATATTCGCCCGGTTATCCGGCAGAAAAAGACGATGTAGGAGGGAAAGGCAATGGATATGGATTTCACAAAACCGGAATACTATCGGAACCGGGAGGACAGCTGGATCAGCTTTAACGAGCGCGTGCTGAGCGAGGCGCGCGATAAAAGCATCCCTCTTTTTGAGCGCCTGAAGTTTTTGAGCATCACCGCGTCGAACTTTGATGAGTTTTTCATGATCCGCGTGGCTTCTCTGAAGGATATGGTGCACGCCGGTTATACAAAACATGATATTGCAGGCATGACGGCGTCCGAGCAGCTGGAGCTGATCTTAAAGCGCGTGCAGGAGGTCGTTGCGCTGCAGTATTCCACCTACAACCGCTCGCTGCTTCCGGCGCTGAAGCAGCAGGGGCTGGAGGTCGTTACGAAGCATGAGGACTTAAACCGCGAGCAGAAGGCGTATGTGGATCGCTATTTTGAGGAAAATGTTTATCCGGTGCTCACGCCGATGGCGATGGATTCCTCGCGCCCGTTTCCGCTTATCCGCAACAAGACACTGAACATCGGTGCGCTGATCTCCAAAAAGGAGGAGGGCAAAAAGGAACCCTCCATACAGTTTGCGACCGTGCAGGTGCCGTCCGTGCTCCCGCGCATCATTGAGCTGCCGAAAGAAAAGCCGGAGAAGCGTTCTGTGATTCTGCTTGAGGAGATCATTGAGCGCAACATCGGTAAGCTGTTTTTAAGCTACGACGTAGTCTGCGCGCACCCGTACCGCATCATGCGCAACGCCGATCTGACGATCGAGGAGGACGAGGCGGCGGATCTGCTCAAGGAGATCCAGAAGCAGCTCAAGAAGCGCCAGTGGGGCGAGGTCATCCGCCTGGAAGTCGAGGACGGCATGGACAAACAGCTTCTGAAGATCCTGAAAAAAGAATTCAACATTAAAGGTGACGATGTGTTCCATATCAGCGGACCGCTCGATCTCACGTTTCTGATGAAGATGTACGGTCTGTCCGGCTTCGACCATCTGAAGAACAAGCCCTACGTTCCGCAGCCGGTTCCGGCGCTGATGAACTGCAGCGATATCTTTGCGGCGATCCGCGAGGGCAATATTCTGCTGCACCATCCGTACGTGACGTTCGATCCGGTGGTGGATTTCGTGCGCCAGGCGGCAAAAGATCCGGATGTGCTGGCGATCAAGCAGACGCTCTACCGCGTCAGCGGCAATTCACCGATCATTGCTGCGCTCGCGCAGGCGGCGGAGAACGGCAAGCAGGTATCCGTTCTGGTGGAGCTGAAAGCGCGCTTTGATGAGGAAAACAATATCGTCTGGGCGAAAATGCTGGAAAAGGCGGGCTGTCATGTCATTTATGGTCTGGTCGGTTTAAAAACACACAGCAAGATCACGCTGGTAGTGCGCCGCGAAGAGGACGGCATCCGCCGGTATGTGCATCTCGGCACCGGAAATTACAACGATTCCACGGCAAAGCTCTACACGGACTGCGGTCTTTTAACGTGTGCGGAGGCGATCGGCGAGGACGCGACCGCTGTGTTTAATATGCTTTCCGGCTACTCGGAGCCGAAGCACTGGAACCGGCTTTCGCTTGCGCCGATATGGCTGCGCAGCCGTTTCGGGGAGCTGATCCGCCGGGAGACGGAGCACGCGCGGGCAGGCGAACCGGCGCATATTATTGCAAAGATGAATTCCCTGTGCGACAGGGAGATCATCGCCCAGCTCTATGAGGCGAGCGCGGCAGGTGTGAAGATCGAGCTTATTATCCGCGGCATCTGCTGCTTAAAGACCGGTATTCCGGGCGTCAGCGAGAATATCACGGTGCGCTCGATCGTCGGAAACTTCCTGGAGCATGCGCGTATTTTCTACTTCCACAATAACGGGCAGCCGGAGATCTTCATGGGCAGCGCGGACTGGATGCCGCGCAACCTCGACAAGCGTGTGGAAATCCTTTTCCCGCTGGATAACGACGAGATTAAGGAAGAGGCATTTCATATTTTAAAGATCCAGCTCGCGGACAATGTCAAGGCGCACATCCTGCAGCCGGACGGCACCTACGAGAAGATCGACAAGCGCGGAAAGGTACTTTTGTGCGCGCAGGACTATTTCTGTGAAGAGGCGGTAAAGCGGGTGGCAAAGCCGGCGGATCCGGTCCACGACCGCGTATTTATCCCGGCGGAGCCGGTGTCGGAGGAGTAAGGATATGGCAGAAATGCATTCAACGCGCAGGGTGAGCTATTACCTGAAATATATTCTGCTGTACAGCGTGCTGTTTGCCGTGGTGACAGCAGGCGTATTTCTGGTGCTGCTCGTGCAGGATAAAAGCTTTGTATGGTATTCTGACGCGGTGGCGCAATACGTGCCTCGGGCGGCTTATTTTGGAAAAAAAACGCGGGAGATTCTTGCGGGATTTCTTGATGGAAATTTTTCCATTCCCACCTACGATTTCACGCTTGGCATGGGGAACACCATTACCGTGCACCTGGAACCGCTGTACTGGCTGTTTCTGCTGTTCGACGCCTCTGACGTGGAATTTGCCTATACGTTTATATTGCTGGCGCGGTTTTACGTTGCCGGACTTTCCATGTCGGCGTTCCTGATGTACTTTAAAAAAGGATGGACGGCGGCGCTGATCGGCAGTTTTTCCTATATTTACTGCGGCTATGGGATGTGGGCGTGTATGCGGCATGCGCACTTCCTGTATGGTCTGATCATGCTGCCGCTGTGTATTCTTGCCGTGGAAGAAATCTATCAGAACAACCGCTGGTGGCTTTGCACGCTGGTTGTGTGGATCCATCTCTGGTGCGGCTATTATTTTTTCTATATCAACACGATTGCCACCGGCGTCTATTTCCTGATCCGGTTCTTTGGAAATCGTGGGCGGCGCACCTGGCGGGAATTCTGGAAGCTGGCCGGCATGATCATCGGCTCCTATCTGCTCGGCGTTCTGATCGGGAACGCTACGCTGGTGGATTCCTTTGCATCCTATCTGACGAGCGGGCGCACGGAGGCGGTGGAGTACGGCAGCAGTACGAATTTTCTTTCCTATGGATGGAAGTGGCCGATCAATTTCCTGCGCGATTTTCTGACGGCCGGACGGGGACCGGGAAACTGGCTGCGTCTGGGATATATCCCGCTGATCTACATCGGGCTGGTAGTGCTTTTCCTGCGAAAAGGAAGGAAAATCGTCAAGGCATCGGTGATCACGGGAACGATCTTCTGCATGATCCCGGCGGTGGCATTTGTGTTCAGCGGCTTCAGTAATATCAACAACCGCTGGAGCTATGTGTATTCGTTTGCGCTGTCCGTTGCACTGGCGTTTGTGATAGAGGATATCTGCGAGCTTACAAAAAAAGAGCGGCTGATCGTGGTGCTGGCGTCGCTGCCTTTCCTGGCGCTGTTTGCAGCGGAGGTGCTGTTCGCTCATGGAAAAAACCGTTATATTGCGCTGGTATCGGGTTTTGTGATGGTGCTGACGCTTGCGGTCCTGCTGTTTTTATGGCGAAAACCGGGAAAGACGCGTCTGGCAGGCGGAGCTTTGGTCGGCCTGACGGTTGTATCCCTGTGGTGCTATGGACTGGAAACCTTTGCGCCGCGAATGGGCAATTACACTGATGAATTTCCGCAGGCGGGCACGGTGGTGGACAGCATCACAAATATGCCGCTGGCAGCGATAGAGGATGTAGAGGACGACACGTTTTACCGTGCGGCTACCAGGCAGACCTACCGGCAGATACAGGGAGCTGCGCAGTTTTTGGACTACAACGGCACAGTCTGGTATTCCAGTACGACCAGCAGGATCATGCAGGATTTCTGGAGCCAGATGGGCGTCTGCACCTGGAGCGGCGTGCGCCTTCTGGGCTTTAACGGGCGCTCCTTCCTGGACACGCTGGCGTGTGTGAAATATTATGCGCTTCTGAAGGATACCGCATATGATCTGCCCTACGGTTACACAAAGATGCTGGAGACGGAGAAAAACGGCAAGACCTATGAGGTGTTTGAAAATGAGATGGCGCTGCCCATCGGCTACACGTATGACACTGTGATCAGTGAGGACGAGCTGCTCTCGTATGAGGTGCCGGCACGGCAGGAGGTGCTGATGCAGGCGGCTTCGCTGGACAGCACGGAAAGCGGAGCGGACTTTGAAACCACAGCGGCGGACGGTGATGTGCAGATCACCGGACGGACTGCAGAGATTACGGAAAAGATCTGCGAAAACGTAACGCTGGAGGAGGGAAGGATCACGATCCAGGCGTCAGAGGATGAGGAGGCTTCTCTTACCCTGAAATTTGACGGCACGGCGGATTCCGAGGTCTATCTGTATATCAAAGGGCTGCGCTATGAGGAGGGCTACAGCACATCGTTTAGCTACAGCTGCGGGGAATACAAATCCTCCTACAGCCTTCACGGTGTGGAGAATCCTTATTATTCCGGACAGAAAGCATACTTGTTCAATCTGGGATACCATAAGGAAGCCGCCGGTGAATGCAAGATTACTTTTTCCGATAAAGATACTTTGAAGTTTGACGATATTCAGATTTTCTGTCAGCCGATGGGGAATATGAGCTCCTACACGGATCATCTGAAGGAAAACTCATTGGAGAATGTGGAGGTCCTGACAAATTGCGTCAGGGGAACGATCAGTCTGGAGGAGAGGAAGCTTCTGGTGTTTTCTGTTCCGTACCAGAACGGCTGGACGGCGTATGTGGACGGACAGGAGACAGAGATCCAAAAGGCAAACCTGATGTATATGGGCATCTGGCTGGAGCCGGGAGAGCATACGATCGAGCTGCGCTACCGGATGCCGGGAATGCGGATCGGCGTCTGTGTTTCTGTTATCGCATTCGCAGTGTTTCTGTTCCTTTTGCTTGCTGCGCGCAGAAGGAGACGCGCCTGCAAGGCGGCGACGGACTTTGAATAAGAAGTAAAGAAGGAGGAAGAGAAAAAATGCTGCACAGCATCATCATTCCGTGTTATAATTCAGACAGGACGATCCGTAAGGTCGTCGAGACGACCATGGAAGAAATGGAGCGCCTTGGCAGAAACGAATATGAATTTGTGCTGGTGGATGATTATTCTCCAAATAATCCAAAGACGATAAACGAGCTGCGCGCGCTTGCAGAGGAGTATGACTGCGTGCGGGTGGTCGAGCTTGCGTTTAACAGCGGGCAGCATAATGCCGTGATGGCAGGATTGAACTATGCGGAGGGGGATATCCTGATCGCGATGGACGACGATGGGCAGACGCATCCCTCACAGCTTAAATATCTGTTTGCAGAGTTTGACAAGGGCTACGATATTGTTTATGGCTATTACGAGCAGAAAAAGCAGAGCCCGTTCCGCAATTTCGGCAGTTATGTCAATTATATGACGGTGCGCTGGCTGATCGGAAAACCAAAAGGGATGAAGACGTCGAGCTATTGGGTGATCCGCCGGTTCGTGCGGGATTCGGTGATCCGCTATGAGAGTCCGTTTACGCACCTGCAGGGACTGTTTCTGCGCACGACAAAAAATATCAGCAGCGTGCCGATCCAGCACTTTAAGCGGGAGATCGGACAGTCTAACTATACTTTGAAAAAGCTGCTTCAGCTCTGGTCGAATATTATGGGCTTTTCTGTTGTGCCGCTGCGGGTGGCGACGAGGCTCGGATGTCTGTTCTCGATCCTGGGACTGGTCGGGGTGATCGCCGTCTTTATCAACAAGGCGATCCATCCGGCGGTTCCGATCGGATGGTCAACTATGGTAGCCGCGGTGTGTTTTTTCTCCGGCGTGATATTGCTGTTTATGGGTCTGATCGGGGAGTACATCGGCAGGATGTTTCTTGTGATACAGCGGTCGCCGCAGTTTGTGGTGCGAAAGGTTTACGGACGGAAAGGAAAGAGAGGAACGAACGATGAAGAAAATTATGATTCTGGGCGCGGGGATATATCAGGTGCCGCTGATCCAGACGGCGAAGCGTCTGGGGATTTATTCCATCGCGGTTAGTATACCGGGAAATTATCCGGGTTTTGCATATGCAGATAAGGTGTATTATGAAAATACGACGGACTGGGAGAAGATCCTGGAGATCGCGAAGGAAGAAAAGATTGACGGGATCGTGACGGCGGGAACGGACGTTGCCGTTATCACGATCGGAAAGGTCTGTGATGCCCTGGGACTTTGCGGGCTTTCCTGCCGCGGAGCGACCATTGCGACGAACAAGCTTCTTATGAAAGAGGTCTATGAGAAGCACGGCGTGCGGACGGCGAAGTACCGTAAGATCGCCTTTGACGCGCCGGACGTCTATGAGAAGATAGACGAGCTTTCTCTGCCGTTGATCTTTAAGGCAGTCGATTCCTCCGGAAGCCGCGGCATCACGCGGGTGAACCGCCGTGAGGAGTTTGCCGGGGCGATCGCGCTGGCGAAGAAATATACGAAGAAGGATTATTTTATCGTCGAGGAGTTTATCGAGGGCGAGGAGTTTGGCGCGCAGGCGTTTGTTTACCAGGGGAAGGTGCAGTTTATCATGCCGCACGGCGATTATGTGTTCCACGGGGACACCGGCGTACCGATCGGACACTTTGTGCCTTACGAGCTGGACGAGGCGGTCATTGAGGACGCCAAGGAGCAGCTGCGGATGGCGATCGAGGCGATGGAGCTGGACAACTGTGCGATCAATGCGGATTTTATCCTGAAGGATAACAAGACGTATGTGCTGGAGATCGGCGGACGCTCCGGCGCGACCTGCCTGGCGGAATCCGTTTCCATCTATTATGGCTTTGATTATTATGAAAAAATCCTCCGGGCGGCGCTCGGAGAGCAGGATCTGGATTTTACGGGCGATGCGAAGGTGCCGAATGCCAGTCATCTGCTGATGAGCGACAGGGACGGCGTGATCCGTTCCATCGTCAACCGCAACGAAGAAAACCCGGATATTTACGAGATTTTATTTGATCATGAGGTGGGCGAGAGAGTAGAAAAATTCCGCATCGGGCCTCATCGGATCGGTCACGTCGTCACCAAAGGCGAGACGCTGGAAAAAGCGGTGGAGCTGCTGCATGAGGCGATGGGAAAGATACAAATTGAGGTAGAGTAAATTTGCTGTTATTTTTTCAATAATTTCAGAATACCAAAACACTGCGGCAGCAGGAACTTTGCTGCCAGCAGTACGCCTGCCGCCAGCACGCCGTAGCGGATAAGTGAAGGGCAGGCAAAGAGCAGCATACTTGCGCAGCAGAGTGCGAAGTAAGCGAGTGAGACGGCGACGGTCTTTTTGATGGGAATAATGAGCGCGCCGGTCAGACGGTATTCCATAAAGCTCTGTACGAGCAGCAGAACGAAGTAGCTGAACGCCGTCGTGTAAGCGGCGGCGCGATAGCCGAAGCTTTTGATGCAGACGTAATTTAAAATCACATTGAGCAGCATGGTGCCGACGGTGGCGGCCGCCACATAGCCGGTTTTTTTATGATAATTTTCTACGGCGGTATAGCTGTAGCTGTAGAAACGGAACAGCGTGCCGGTCAGCATGGGCGCTGTCAGATAGATGCAGTCGCGGTATTCGCTGCTTCCGAGGATCGCCACGATCTCCGGCGCGAGCAGCACCAGAAACCAGGAAAGCATTCCAAAGCCGTGCATGAGAATGGTCCACGGTTTTTCCACATCCTTCGTTTCCTTTCGGGAAATCTTTTCGTAAAGCCAGGGCAGCCAGGCGTTCCAGACAGAATCCTCCAGAATCCATATAATATAAGAAACGGTTGTGCCGAGCGCAAGGATGGCAGCCTCTTCTTTGCCGATCAGGTGACGCACCATGATGCGGTCCGACTGATTCATGATCTGGATAGAGATCGCCTCTGGGATCAGCGGCAGGGAAAACAGCAGCGCATATCTCCAGTGTGCGCGGGAGTACGCCTTTTTTCCCTGAAACAGCAGTACGGCGGCAATAATGATCCCAGCGATGATAAACGGCACATAGTAGCCGATTACGCGCAGGGAGACGAGCGCGTCGGTATGCCCCGTTTCTCTTCCGATCCAGATCAGCAGGATGGACAAAAGCGTGGCGGGAATGACAGTCACCGCCGTCACGGCGGTGCTTACCTTATAACGCATCAGCTGCTTTTCGCGGCGCTGCATAAACATGATCGCCGTGTGGGCGAAGGTATAGAGAAACGCTGTGTAAAACATCAGATCATTCATGTCGCAGAAAATCTTCACCGGTTCCTTAAAAAAAAGACAGACCAGAAAACAGAACCCGATGGAGAGATAGGAGAGCATGGATGTACACGACACAAATTCATTGTAGTTTTCTCCCGTGTCATATTTCGCGCGCTCCACGCTGCGGTACAGGTTCAGTGAAAAAACCGGACCGATGATCAGCAGCCACGATTCATAGAGCCGGATGTCGCTGTACTGCGCTTTCGACAGAAGCCGTGTGAGGATCGGTGTTGTCAGAAAGGTAATTCCGCGCACGAGAAGCTGTGCAAAAATATAGAATAGTCCGGCTTTTAAGGCAAGTCGGTTTAAGGTGCTTTGTTCTTTGTGGGATGCGGATGGTTTTTGTGCATTCATGCCGTACATTTCTCTTTCTGCCCCGGACGGGCGTAAAGTATTTGCCGCGGATGCCGTCATGGATACCGGGCCTGATGGTAAGAGTATAGCAGAAAAAAGCACGGATAGCAATGTGTCGGAGAATTTTTTGAAGAAACAAAAGAAACAAAATTGTAACAATTTTGAAATAAATACTTCCCATTTGTTAAAAAATATGTTATGATATCTTTCGGGAGAGTCCAATACCCGCCTCACGGGGCGGAAAGAACAGGCGGGGTCATGTCCGTGGCCTGCTGTGGGGGATTTGACTGAGAAATCTGCAAATTGGGAGGAACAGACATGGTTCATAAGAAAAAATCCGCAGTCAGAGTTATGATGGCATTATTTGCGGCGCTGATGCTCTGGACAGGGCTGGCGGCGTTTGCACAGGCAGCGAAAAAACCTTCGGCGCCTGCGCAGGTAAAAAACGTGAAGGTGACGGCATCCGGCACCAGCAGTCATAAGATTACCTGGAAAAAGGTGAGCGGTGCAACCGGCTATCAGATCTTCTGCCGCGATTACTCGACCGGCAGCAAGCTGTACAAGCGTGTAAAGACGATCAGCGGCGCGTCCAGGACGAGCTGTACGATCAGCGGCAGAAAGCAGGGCAAGGCTTATGCTTACGTGGTGCGCGCCTATAAGAAAAACTCAGCCGGCGTTGCCTATGGAAAGCTGTCAGGTATCGCTTACGGGTTTATTAAGAAGACGACGACAAAGAAACCGGCCACCGGAAACAATTCCGGTACGAACGGCGCTGCCGCCGCTTCAGGCATTATCCAGAACCCGACCACAAAACAGAAATATCAGAAGGTATTTGGAAATGCAAATCTGAGTATGCGTTATCCGGGCGGGTATTACACCTCGGCGTCTCAGGCTAAGAAAAATATGAAATCCATCACAGTAAAAACCTGGGATTTCAAGAACGGCAGGAGCGGAGCGAAGTACACGCGCACATGGACGATCATGGTGCATAAAAATCTTGCGGCGACGGTTCAGCAGATTTTTAAAGAGATCTACAACAACTCTGAAAAATTCCCGATCCATGAGCTGGGCGGGTATGAATGGAGAGGCGGTCATTCCGAGCACAACACCGGGACTGCGATCGACATTAACTGGACGGAAAACTACATGGTCAACATCGCGACCGGGGCTATCACAGCCGGAAAATACTGGAGGCCGGGCAAAGATCCTTACTCCATACCGAAAAACGGCGTTGTTGCGAAAATATTCAAGAAGTACGGCTTCAGCCAGGGCGACTGGGGAAACAGCAAGGATTACATGCACTTCTCATACTTTGGCACCTAGCAAAGCCGTGCAAATCGTCAAAAAACACCGGGAAGCAAGCGCAGCTTGAGTTCCCGGTGCTTTTTTCGCCGAAAATGATTGACAAACATTTTGATTGGTGGTAGCGTATTAATCATAAATATTCAAGTATATTTATTCAAAATTATGCAGGAGGATGAGTATTATGAAAAAATTAACAGCAGCTTTACTTGCAGGCGCTATGGCGATGTCTTTTGGCTTTACCGCTATGGCAGAGGAGGGCGGCGTTCTGGTGATGGCTACCAACGCAGAATTCCCGCCGTATGAGTATCACGAGGGTGACGAGATCGTCGGCATCGACGCGGAGGTCGCGGCTCTGATCGCAGAGGAGCTTGGCATGACACTGGAGATCGAGGATATGGCGTTTGATTCCGTGCTGGCAGCCGTTCAGTCCGGCAAGGCGGATATCGGTATGGCAGGTCTTACCGTTACGGAGGACCGTAAGCTGTCCGTAAACTTCACAGACTCTTATGCAACCGCTACGCAGGTGATCATTGTAAAAGAGGACAGCGAGATCGCAAGCCCGGATGATCTTGGCGGAAAGACGGTCGGCGTACAGCTCGGCACCACCGGCGACATCTATGTAAGCGATGAGGAGGATGTTACCGTAGAGCGTTACAACAAGGGCTTTGAGGCAGTGCAGGCGCTGACGCAGGGCAAGATCGACGCGGTTGTTATCGACAGCGAGCCGGCAAAGGTATTTGTATCTGAGAACGAGGGCATCAAGATCATCGACGAGGCATATACCGATGAAGAATATGCGATCGCTATCGCAAAGGATAACGACGAGCTTTTGGAGAAGGTAAATACCGCGCTCAACACACTGAAGGAGAACGGTGCATTCCAGGAGGTTGTTGACAAATATATCAACGAAGACAGCGGCGAGGACGAGACAGAAGCTGCAGCGGAGGAAGCAAAGACCGAGGCAGTAACGGAAGCCGCAGAGGCAGAAACTGAGGCTGTTACAGAATAATGCTGCAGAATTTATACGACCGGTTTTATTTAAATTTTATAGCGGATAGCCGCTGGAAATATCTGACGAACGGCTTAAAGACCACCCTGACGGTGACGGTCTTTGCCGTTCTGATCGGTATCGCGCTTGGCTTTCTGGTAGCGGTGGTGCGTTCCACCTACGATAAGACGAAAAAGCTGAAGGTGCTGAATGCGCTCTGTAAGCTGTATCTCACGGTCATTCGCGGGACGCCGGTGGTTGTCCAGCTTCTGATCATTTATTTCGTTATTTTTGGTTCCGTTAAGATTGACAAGACCTTTGTGGCGATTCTGGCGTTTGGCCTGAATTCCGGGGCATACGTGGCGGAGATCATCCGAAGCGGTATCATGTCCATCGACAACGGGCAGTTTGAGGCGGGCAGAAGCCTCGGCTTCAATTATGCGCAGACAATGATCTATATTGTTCTGCCGCAGGCATTCAAAAACGTGCTTCCGGCGCTTGGCAACGAGTTTATCGTTCTTTTAAAGGAGACCTCCGTTGCCGGTTATATCGCGCTGGAGGATCTCACAAAGGGCGGAGATATTATCCGAAGCCGCACCTACGATGCGTTCATGCCGCTGATCGCAGTGGCGCTGATCTATCTGGTGATGGTGCTTGCGTTCAGCAAGCTCCTGAGTATTCTGGAGAGGAGGCTGCGCAACAGTGAACGGTAACGAACCCCTGATCCGGGTAGAAAATCTGAAAAAAGAGTTTGTCGGCGTACACGCGTTAAACGGCGTGTCGACCGAGATCCAGAAAGGGGAAGTTGTGTTTGTGGTCGGACCGTCCGGTTCCGGCAAAAGCACCTTCCTGCGCTGTTTGAACCGTCTGGAGGATCCGACGGGCGGGCACATTTATTTTAACGGCGTCGATCTGATGGACAAAAATGTCAACATCAATCTTCACCGTCAGAAGATGGGAATGGTGTTTCAGCATTTCAATCTGTTCCCGCACATGACGGTCCTGAAAAATATGACGATCGCGCCGATGAAGCTGCAGGGCGTCAGCAAAGAAGAGGCGGAGAGCGAGGCGATGAAGCTTCTGGCGCGCGTCGGGCTTGCCGACCGTGCAAACGCGTATCCGAGCCAGCTTTCCGGCGGACAGAAGCAGCGTGTCGCGATCGTGCGCGCGCTCTGTATGAAACCGGAGGTGCTGCTGTTTGACGAGCCGACCTCGGCGCTCGACCCGGAAATGGTCGGCGAGGTGCTGCAGGTTATGGGAGAGCTTGCCCGCGAGCATATGACGATGATCGTCGTCACCCATGAGATGGGCTTTGCAAAAGAGGTGGCGGACCGCATCCTCTTTATGGCGGAAGGGCATATTCTGGAGGAGGCAGCTCCGGCAGAATTTTTCGGAAATCCGAAAAACGAGCGCTTAAAAGCATTTTTAAGTAAAGTTATTTGAGTATCGCAGAGCCGGGATGAAAGATGCCCGGCTCTTATTATTTTTTACAGGATCTGCTCACACCTGAATCGCGTTCTCACGTCTCAGACCCACAGGACTGGCTTCGCGGCGTAGCAGGTGTTTGGGGCTGACGTGAGCAGCAGCGCAGTCATGTCGAAACACGCGAAAAAAATTACTTGCAATGCCGCCCCGAAATATATATGATAGATGAGGACGGGAGCGATGAAAAAAAAGCCGCCGTCTGAAAAATGAGAGAGCGAAGAAAGAAGAGACATTCATTATGACATACGAGGAAGCGGTAAGCTATATCGAGAGCGTTCCGAAGTTTACGAAAAAAAACAAGCCGGAGAACACGGTTGAGATGATAGAGCGGCTGGGACGGCCGGAGCGGAAAATGAAGGTGATCCATGTGGCGGGTACGAACGGCAAGGGGTCTGTCTGCGCGTTTCTGTCGTCTATGCTGACAGCGGGCGGAAAGAAAACCGGGCTGTTTATTTCCCCGCATCTGGTAAAGATAAACGAGCGTTTCCAGATCAACAATGTACCGGTCACCGATGAGGAATTTCTTTCGGCATACGAAAAGGTCTGGCAGGTGATCCGGGAAATGCAGGCGGACGGCTTTGCTCATCCGGCGTATTTCGAGATCCTCTTTGCGGTCTGCCTGGTGCTGTTTGAACGGCATGAGGTGGAATACGCCGTGCTGGAGACGGGGCTTGGCGGCAGGCTGGACGCCACCAATATCGTGGAGCATCCGCTGGCGTGTGTGATTACCAGCATCAGCCTCGACCACACGGAGATCCTCGGAGATACCATAGAGCAGATCGCGCAGGAAAAGGCGGGCATCATTAAGGCGGGCGTGCCAGTGATCTACGACGGGTGCCGCGGTACGGCGGCGGAGGCGGTGATCCTGGGCAGGGCGCAAAAGATGCACGCTCCGGCGGTGGGGCTGCACAGGGAGATGTACGAAATTTTGGATAAAACCGATAAAAGCATTGATTTTGAGCTGGATGCCCTGTATTATGAGAAGAGGAAGATCACGGTGCCCTACCCGGCTCCGTATCAGGCGGAGAATGCGTCGCTGGCGCTCCTGGCAATGGAAGCGGTCGATCCGGAGCATAAGATTCCCTGCGATGTGCGCCTGCAGGCGATGGCGGATACGCACTGGCAGGGGCGCATGGAGACTATTTTGCCGGGCGTGATCGTGGACGGCGCGCACAATGAGGACGGCGTGCGCGAATTTGTGCGCACTTTAAACGGCGTACAGGAGGGAAGGCGGATCGTGCTGCTTTTTTCCGCGGTGGTCGAGAAAAACTACGAGCAGATGATCAGAACCATCTGTGAGACCGGCAGGCTTTCGGAGGTTGTCGCCACGCAGATCGAGGGGAAGCGCATCGTTCCGGCGGGGGAGCTTGCCGGGATATTCCGGAAATATACAGATGCAGAGGTGACAGCGGAAGAGGACATCGGCAAGGCTTTTGAGACGGCGCTCGCAAAGCGGGGAGACGGGCTTTTGTTCTGCGTCGGCTCATTGTATCTGGTCGGGGAAATCAAAGCACTCATAGAGGAGAGGAATACATGATTAATTACGAAGAGGAACTGAAGAAATTTCATCCGAGCCTGGATGTAAACGAGGCGGAGGATGCTATTTACAAGCGCGACTTCACAGATATCACCGATATCCTGAAGGAAATGCTGCAGGAAGAAAAGAACAAGCACAGATAAGGGGGCGGTCGTATGAGATGTATTTACTGCGGCACGCCGTTATCTTCCATAGATTACTGCAGCGGCTGCGGAGCGGATGTCACGATCCTCAAAAGGGTGGTGCGGATTTCCAATCTGCTGTACAACGAGGGGCTTGAGAAGGCAAGCGTCCGCGACCTTTCCGGAGCGGTGTCCTGTCTGAAGCGAAGCCTGAAATTTAATAAAGAAAACATCGACGCCAGAAACCTGCTCGGTCTTGTTTACTATGAGACCGGCGAGGTGGTTTCCGCACTCAGCGAGTGGGTCATCAGCAAAAATATCATGCCGGAGAACAATGCGGCGAACCTTTACATAAGCAGGCTTCAGTCGAATAAAAACAAGCTGGACGTCATTAACCAGACGATCCATAAATACAATCAGGCGCTGCAGTACTGCCGCCAGGGTGACGACGATATGGCAGTCATCCAGCTGAAGCGTGTGCTGACGCAGAATCCGAATCTGATCAAGGGCTACCATCTGCTTGCGCTGGTTTATCTGAAGCAGGAGGAGTATGAGAAAGCGCGAAGACTGCTGAAGAAGGCGTCGCAGATCGACGCGACCAACACGACGACGCTGCGCTATCTCAATGAGGTGGAGGAGGCGACAGGCGTTGCCACCAATCTCGGCAAAAAGAAGTACCGTCGGCGGGTAACGCCGCTGGACGAGCGGGAAGAAAAGAAATTCCTCGGTCCGGTCAGATATATGAGCGGCAATGATACGATCATTCAGCCAACTACGTTCCGCGACAGCTCATCCGCGGCAACGTTTCTGAATATTTTGCTTGGCTTTGTCTTGGGAGCTGCGCTGATCTGGTTTCTGGCGATCCCGTCGAACACGAAAAAGATCAACCAGAGCGCCAATCAGCAGGTGACGGACGCCAACACAAAGCTGGCGGCGGAGAGCGCGAAGGTGGACACGCTGGAGGAGGAGATCGCGGGCTATCAGGCGCAGATCGACGAGGCCACAAGCACGATGGAGGCTGCCCAGAGCAAGGCGGACGGCTATGACCAGCTCCTGTCTGCGGCGGCAAAATTCCTGTCGGGCGACCAGAACGGCGCTGCCACGGAGCTTGCCGGGGTGGAAGCGGACAGTCTGGAGGGCAACGGCAAGACGCTCTACGATACGATCATGACGAGCGTGAAGTCCACGATCTACGAGTCGCAGTACGCCGAGGGCGCGACTGCCTACGCGCAGGGCGATTACAGCACTGCGGCAGAGAAGCTTAAACAGGCAACGGAGACGGACGATACACAGTATGACGCATGGTATTATTTAAGCTTTGCCTACTACAATCTCGGCGATACGGAAAACGCGGACAAGACGTTTGCCCAGACGATACAGAAATTCCCGGCACAGGCGCAGGCGGCAAACCTGTCGCAGTATGTCAGCGACCAGTCGGTGCTGACCAATACAGGCACGACAGATACGGGAGAGACGCAGGCGGAGACAAATGCGGACGGTACGCCGGCGGCAGAGACAAACGCAGACGGCACGCCGGTGTCGGAAACCAACGCGGACGGGACATCGGTGGATGGCACGCAGGACGGCACGCAGAACTGGTAAGCGTACCCAGGGAAGGCGGACGGCGCAGACCGGAAGCCGGGACAAAAACAAAAGAGAAGGCTCGAAGCAGGGACTCGGAAGGAAAACCTTCCGGGTCCTTATTGTATAGATAGGAGCCATGGAAAGCACGAAAAATCGATGAAGGCTCATTTGTCGGGCAGCTCATAGATAAAGAAAGGGGAGGATAGAGAATGGAGGATTTTTTTAAAATTAACGGGACGGATCTGACGGTGCTTCTTCCGGCGGAGCTGGACCATCACAATGCGGAAAAGATCAAGCGCGGATCGGACCGGCTGATACAGAGCTGCAATATCCGGCGGATCATTTTTGATTTCCGGAAGACAAGCTTTATGGACAGCTCCGGGATCGGACTGATCATGGGACGCTACAAAAATATGCGGTTTATGGGCGGCGCAGTGGCGGCGGTTCATGTAAACGAACGGATCTTGCGGATTCTCACGCTGTCCGGCATTTACAAGGTGATCGATATTTATGAGGGACTGCCGGAGCAGTCGCAAATGTTTTGAGGGGGAAGCATATGGAACAGACGAATGAAATGATGATTGAATTTGACAGCCGCTCCTGCAATGAGAGCTTTGCGCGCGTGGCGGTGGCGGCATTTATGACGCAGTTAAATCCCACGCTGGAGGAGGTGGCGGACGTCAAGACGGCGCTCTCGGAGGCGGTGACGAACGCGATCGTCCACGGCTATGAAAATGAGGTGAAAAAGGTGACGGTTTCCTGCAGCATCAGCGGGCAGGTGCTCACCCTCACCGTGTCGGATAAGGGCGTCGGAATTGCCGATATCGCAAAAGCGATGGAGCCGCTGTTTACGACCAAGCCGGACACCGAGCGCTCCGGCATGGGCTTTGCCTTTATGGAGGCATTCATGGACGACGTGCAGGTGGAATCGACCGTCGGCGAGGGAACAGCGGTGACGATGAAAAAGCGCATTGGCAGGACCCCGAACGAATATCATGATTGAAAGGAAGTCTTAGATGGAGCACACCCAATGGTTAATTGAGAAAGCGCACCAGGGGGATAAAGCTGCAAGAGAACAATTAGTGGAGGAAAATCTGGGACTTGTTTTCACCATCGCGAAGCGCTTCGCCGGCAGGGGGACGGACGATGAGGATCTCTTTCAGATCGGCAGTATCGGGCTTTTAAAGGCGATCGATCATTTTGATCTGTCCTACGGTGTGAAATTTTCCACCTATGCTGTGCCGATGATCGCCGGGGAGATCAAACGCTTCCTGCGGGACGACGGGATGCTGAAGGTCAGCCGCTCCTTAAAGGAGACGGCATATAAGACGGCGTCCGCGCGGGAGAGCCTGGAAAAGCGGCTTGGGCGCGAGCCGACGGTGGAGGAGCTGTCAGAGGAGATCGGAATCTCCCGCGAGGACATTGTGCTTGCGATGGAGGCGGCATCGGAGGTGGAATCGCTGCACCGCCCGGTCTATCAGGGAGACGGTACGGAAATTTATCTGGAGGACCGGATCGAGGAAAAGGAAAATATGAACGAAAAGGTGCTCGACAGCATGGTGCTGACGGAGGTGATGGAGACGCTGGAGCCGGAGGAGCAGTTTCTTATCATTATGCGCTATTTTAAAGATCAGACGCAGTCGCAGGTGGCGGAGATGCTCGGAAGGACACAGGTGCAGGTATCGCGCCTGGAAAAGAAGATTTTGAAAAAAATGCGCGACGCTCTTCAATAAACGGTATATTTTCTGTTGTTTTGCGGATACTAGCAGAAAAGTAATGGAGATCACCCACAGGAGGAACGGACGTGGATACGTTATATCTGAAAATAGACGAAAATGTCGGGGTACATGACCGCCGTGTTTTTTTAAAAGACATTGCCCAGATTTCCTGCAGTAATAAGGAGATCGAGGCGCGGGTAAAGACGATGCTTTTCCCGGAGGCGGTCGGCAGGGAGCCGGGGCGCTATGTGAAATCGGTGATGGAGGTGATCGCCTGCATCCAGAAGGAATTTCCCAGTCTGGAGATCAACAATATCGGCGTACCGGATTTTATCATCACTTACGAGAAACAGAAACAGCCCGCAGATGCGGTGAGCTGGCTGAAAACGGCGGCGGTCTGCGTGCTGTGCTTTTTCGGAGCCTCCTTTTCGATCATGACGTTCAACAATGACGTGTCGATCACCGAGCTGTTCGGGCAGGTGTACGAGCTGTTTACCGGGCAGACCTCGGACGGCTTCACGGTCCTGGAGCTGTCATATTCCCTGGGGCTGGGGCTTGGCATCATCGTATTTTTCAATCATTTTGCGGGAAAGAAGCTGACGGCGGACCCGACGCCTCTGGAGGTGCAGATGCGCACCTATGAAAACGATGTGAACGATACCATCATCGAGGCCAGCCGTCACGTGCCGAAAAACGAGCGAAAGACCACGCAGAGCAGCGGAAAGGGGATCACGGGATGATGCGCACGGGACTTTTGATCCTGATCGGAGCGGGCGGCGGCGTCCTGGTGGCGGCGGGCGTGGTCGCGCTGCTTGTCGGACTTGGCATCATCACGCGGTTTGCCGGGATCTCACGCACGGCTGTCCACACAAAGCTCTATGAGAGCATGATCCTGCTGGGCGCCGTTTATGGAAATATGTTTACCGTTTACGGCATGACCATTTTTAAGGGCAGGCTGATGCTGGCGGTGCTGGGACTTACGGCGGGCATGTACGTGGGCGCCTGGATCATGGCGCTGGCGGAGGTGATCAACATTTTCCCGATCGCGGCACGGCGCATCGGGCTTGCGAAGGGGATCAGTGTCATCGTGATCTTTCTGGCGCTTGGCAAGACGATCGGAAGTCTATTATATTTTTATATGGGGTGGTAGCATGGCAGATATCTTAAAAGAACAGAAAAACAAAGCATATAACGACTACGTGAAAAAGGTGACGCCCACGCACAGCCTCTGGAGCAATATGTGGCACGCCTTTGTGACGGGCGGCGCGATCTGCGCCCTGGGGCAGTTCATCATCAACATGGCGATGAATCTGGGCGCCGACAAGAAGCTGGCGGGTACCTGGTGCTCGGTGCTGCTTGTGCTCATCTCCGTTATTCTGACGGGCTGCGGCATCTACCAGCGGCTGGCAAAATTCGGCGGAGCCGGAACGCTTGTGCCGATCACCGGATTTGCAAATTCCGTGGCGGCTCCGGCGATCGAATTTCAGAAGGAGGGGCAGGTGTTCGGCATCGGCTGCAAGATTTTTACCATCGCCGGACCGGTGATCCTCTACGGCATATTTTCCGGCTGGGTGCTGGGGCTGATTTATTGGGTAATCCTTAACTTTTTATAAAAAATAAGCTTGTACTTCCTTCTTCTATTCTGCTATAATTAATAATTAGCGAGCAGATGAAGGAGTGATAAGAAAAATGTTAGTGTTGTTTTTTCTGGTCTGGATCATTTTCAATGGAGCGATTACCGCTGAGATCGTTGTGTTCGGCGCGGTGATTGCTCTTTTCGTGTTTGCTTTTATCTGTAAATTTATGGATTACAGCATACATAAGGAAATCATCCTGTACAAAAAGAGCGGTTATTTTCTATGGTACATAGGGACGCTGATCGTGGAGATCGTCCGCGCAAACATTGCCGTCATCCATCTGATCCTGTCGCAGCGGGAGATCGTGGAGCCGGTGATGGTCACATTCCGGACAAGCCTGAGATCGCGGGCGGCGCGTGTGATACTTGCAAATTCCATCACTCTGACGCCGGGAACGATCACCGTATCTCTGCAGGAGGACCGCCTGGTGGTGCATTGTCTTGACAAGAGCCTGGCGGAAGGGATGGAGGATTCCGTTTTCGTGAAAATGCTGGAGAAGTTAGAAAGGACGGGTGAGTGATATGGCTTTGATGCAGGCGTATGCATGGGTGTTCGACATTGCGCTGATCGTTCTTGCGGTCATGGCGGTGCTCTGTCTGATCCGCGCGATCATCGGACCGACGATCGCCGACCGTCTTGTGGCGGTAAATATGCTGGGCACGATGGTTATGGTAATTATTTCCATCCTTGCCCTGCGGTTAAATGAGGGATATCTGGTGGATATCTGTCTGATCTATGCGATGATCAGCTTCCTGGCGGTCGTCGTGCTGACGAAGGTCTATACCGGCGTTTACCTGGAGCGGCGCGACCACGGCAGAAGGCTCAGGGAAATGGAAGAAAAAGAAGAGCAGAGTGCAGAAGGGGAGGAAGAGCATGGAAATTCTTAAATGGACACAGTTTATTCTCGGCACCGGGATGCTGCTTCTCGGACTGTTCACGTTTGTTGTACAGATCCTCGGCGTGTTTAAATTCAAGTACGTGCTGAACCGGATGCACGCCGCGGCGATGGGCGATACCCTTGGCATCGGCATCTCGCTGATCGGTCTGATGATTCTTTCCGGGTTCAACTTTACCACTCTGAAGATGGGACTGGTGGTCGTATTTCTGTGGTGCGCATCTCCGGTATCCTCGCATCTGATCTCCAGGCTGGAGGCGACCACAAACCCGCACCTGGACAATTACTGCGAGGTTTCCGACGAGATAAAGGAATACCTTGAGGAAGAAAATAACGAGGCAAAGGAGGAAGTGTGATGCAGATTTTTCAGTACATATTGCTTGGCTTTCTGATCGTCTGCGCGATCTCGGTGAGCTTTTCCAAAAGCCTCCTGAATTCCATCCTGATCTACATGTCCTACAGTCTGATCATGTCGATCATCTGGATCCTGCTGGAATCCCCGGATCTTGCGATCACCGAGGCGGCTGTGGGAGCAGGCGTCACCAGTCTTTTGTTTTTTGTGACATTGAAGAAAATCCACGCGATGGGAGAGGAGGACGATAAGGAAGATGAGTAAGAAGATTTCCGAGGAAGAATACAAAAAACGGCTCCTGGTCCGTATGCGCGGGTGGATCAGCGGCGAGAAGGATCCCTACCTTGACAACGTTGAGATCGTGCCGCAGCAGGAGTACATACCGAATGAAAAGAAATTACGGCGCTACCGGAGGGATCACGACAAGGTGATCGACAGGGTGTACGATACCGAGCACAACCCGATCTACCGTTTTTTCCAGCGCTTTTACAGGGCGGCGGCGCTGATCTGCTGTCTGCTTCTGATCACGATCCTGCTGGTCGAGGTGTCCTACCTTCCGCCTGTGGGAAGCGATCATAACCCGACCAACAATGAGGTGGCGGCGAAGTACATTGAGGACGGTCTGCAGGACACCGGGGCGGTCAACATCGTCACCGGCATGATCCTCGACTACCGTGCATTCGATACCTTCGGCGAATCAAACGTGCTGTTTATCGCGACCTGCACGGTGCTGATCCTGCTGCGCAACGATAAGAAGAAGGGCAGGGAGAGCGCGGAGGAGGAAGAAAAACGCGACAGCTTTTATGAGCCGAAGAACGACACCATCCTGCAGGGCATCGCTTCCGTGCTGGTGCCGATCATCGTTATTTTCGGCATCTACGTGATCTTAAACGGACATCTGTCTCCGGGCGGCGGCTTTTCCGGCGGCGCGATCATCGGCGCCGGCCTGATCCTCTACCTAAACGCCTTTGGTTTTAAAAAGACAGAACGGTTCTTTACGGAGAAAACCTACAAGTGGGTGAGTTTTTCGGCGCTGACCTTTTACTGTCTGGCCAAAAGCTACTCCTTCTACACCGGCGCGCACCATCTGGAGAGCGGGATCCCGCTCGGCACACCGGGCGCGATTTTGAGCAGCGGACTGATCCTGCCTTTAAATATCTGCGTGGGACTGGTCGTCGCCTGCACGATGTACGCATTCTTTGCACTGTTTCGTAAGGGAGGTTTTTAGCATGATCGGTTCAAACTTTATGGCAAATATGGGAGAGGAGATCGCGATGATCCTGTTCGGGATCGGATTCGCAAACCTGCTCCTTCAGAAAAATCTGATCAAGAAGATCATCGGTCTGAATATCATGGACACGGCGGTGTACCTGTTTCTCGCGGAAAAGGGCTATATTTCCGGACGCGTGGCTCCGATCGTAGTGAACGGCGTGCAGGAGGTCGAGGCGTATATCAACCCGATCCCCAGCGGCCTTGTGCTGACGGGCATCGTGGTATCCGTCTCCGTCACGGCGCTGATGCTTTCTCTGACGGTGCGGCTTTATAAGCGCTATCACACGCTGGATCTGGATGAGATTTCCTCCCGGCTGAAAAAGGAGGGACTGTGATGGCGTTTGTACAGAATGTCCCCTTCTTTTCTATCATGATCTCCATGTTTTCCGGTATAATATCCTCTGTTCTGCCCGGAAAATATGCAAAGTGGCTGAACACGGCGGTGATCACGGTTATCGGGGTGATGTCGGCGTGGCTTCTGGGCTACATGATAGAGGTGGGCGGAAGCTATACCTTTATGATGGGACACTTCCCGGCTCCCTGGGGCAACGAGATCCGCGCGGGCGCGCTGGAGGCGGCGATGGCGCTCGCCTTCTGCATGGTTATGCTGCTCTCGATGCTCGGCGGCAGAAAAAAGCTGGACGATGAGGTGGAAAAGAGCAAGCACAACATTTACTATATCCTGACGGACCTTCTTTTAAGCTCCCTGCTGGCGCTGGTCTACACAAACGACCTGTTTACGGCGTATGTGTTTGTCGAGATCAACACGATCTCCGCCTGCGGTCTGATCATGATCCGCCAGAACGGAAGAACGATCGAGGCGGCGGTGCGCTACATGATCATGAGTCTTTTAGGCTCCGGACTGCTGCTCATGGGCATCTGTATGCTTTATGACCTGACCGGGCATCTGCTGATGTCCAACATCAAAGAGCAGGTGGAGACAATCATGGCAGCGGGAACCTACCGCATCCCGATGATCATCACCATCGGTCTGATCACGGTCGGTCTTTCCATCAAGAGCGCCCTGTTCCCGTTCCATTCCTGGCTGCCGGACGCCTACGGCTACTCGACAGTTTCCTCGGCGGCGATGCTGTCCAGCCTGGTGTCCAAGGGATATATTTTCCTGCTGATCAAGATATTCTACCGTGTGATCGGCTTTGACATTATCTGCGAAAGCAAGATTCTGAACGTGCTGTTTGTGTTCGGCCTCTGCGGCATGATCTTCGGCTCCGTGAGCGCGATCATGGAAAAGGACATCCGCAGGATGATCGCCTTTTCGTCGGTGGCGCAGATCGGCTATATCTACATGGGCTTTGGACTTGGAACAACAGAAGGTATGGTGGCAAGCATCTTTCATATCCTGGCGCACTCCGCCACGAAGTCGCTGCTGTTTATCTCGGCGATCGGGCTTACGGATGTGTCGGCGGGCAGCCGCAGCTTCTTCGCGCTGACGGGCGCGGGCTACCGTAACAAGATCGCGGGCGTCGGCTTCACGGTCGGCTCGCTCTCGATGGTCGGTGTGCCGATCTTTGCCGGGTTTGTGAGCAAGCTTCTGTTCGCGGAGGCGGCGGTGCTGCATCCGACCATGAAGATGCTGCCGACGCTGATCGTTCTGGCGATCAGTACGATCTTAAATGCGATTTATTTCTTAAAGACGGTTATCCGCATCTACGTGCCGGAAAAGAAGAGTGTGATAAAGGAAAAAGGCTATACGACCGTCACCATGGGCCAGCAGAAGCTTTACACGTTTACGATCGTGCTGTTCGTGATGCTGAATATGGCGCTCGGTATGATGTCGGAGCCGATCCTGCACATCATAGAGACCGGGCTTTCAAATTTTGCGTAAGAGGAAAGGAGAGGACAAATGAATCATTCTATCTGGATCGTTATCGCGGTATTTTTTCCGATCCTCTGCGGCGCGGCGGTACTGATTCTGCCGGTTTTCAGGGAACGCGCAAGACTTATCCGCATGACGGGCATCGCCCTTGCGGTCACGGCGGCGCTGGCGATGCTGGTGATTTTTGGCGGCGAAAAGGAATTACTGCTGCTGCAATTTGGAGATAACCTAAAAATTTTCTTCCGTGTGGACGCGCTCGGCAGGCTGTACGCGGTGATCGTGTCGCTTGTGTGGGTGCTTGCCGGGGTATTTTCCTTCGAGTACATGAAACACGAGCAGGAGGAAAAGCGCTATTTTGGTTTTTATCTGATCGTGTACGGGGTGCTTCTCGCGCTGGCGTTCTCCGGCAATCTGATCACGTTTTATGTATTTTATGAGATCATGACGCTGACGTCGCTCCCGCTTGTGCTGCACACAAGGACGCGGGAGGCGCTGATGGCGGGAATGAAGTACCTGTTTTATTCTCTCTGCGGCGCATACATGGTGCTGCTTGGTATCTACTTTATGAACCAGTATGCCGTGACACTTGATTTTACCGCAGGAGGCTCGCTCGACATGACGCGGGTGGTCGGTCATGAGGGTATGCTGCTGGTGATCGCGTTCTTTATGATCCTTGGCTTCGGCGTGAAGGCGGGTATGTTTCCGATGCACGCCTGGCTGCCGACTGCGCATCCGGTGGCGCCTGCTCCGGCGAGCGCGGTGCTGTCCGGTCTGATCGTAAAGGCGGGCGTTATCGGCGTGATCCGCACCGTATTTTATGTGATCGGTCCGGACTTTCTGCGCGGCACCTGGGTGCAGACGACGTGGCTGGTGCTGACGCTGATCACGGTATTTATGGGCTCCATGCTTGCTTACCGTGAGAAGCTTTTAAAGAAGAGGCTCGCCTACTCGACCGTCAGCCAGGCGTCCTACATCCTGTTCGGGCTTGCGCTGCTGCAGCCGCAGGCGATGACGGGATCGCTCCTGCATATTGTGTTTCATGCGATCATCAAGTCCTGCCTGTTCCTCTCCGCCGGAGCGATCATCTACCGCACCGGAAGGACGCGGGTGGATGAGCTGACGGGCATCGGCAAGGAGATGCCGGTGACGATCTGGTGCTATACGTTTGCATCTCTGGCGCTGATCGGTATTCCGCCTGCAAGCGGCTTTATCAGCAAATGGTATCTGGCGACCGGCTCCCTGGAATCGGGCATTTCCGTATTTTCCTGGCTCGGCCCGGTAGTGCTGCTTGTCAGCGCGCTGCTGACGGCAGGATACCTTCTGCCAATTACCATCAAAGGTTTTTTGCCGGGAGCGGACTACGATTATAAGTCTCTGAAAAAACTGGAACCGGTAAAGACAATGACGATTCCACTGGCGATCCTTGCCGCGCTTGCGGTGCTTCTGGGCGTGTTCCCGAACCCGCTGACGGCGTATCTTTCCGGGATCGTCAGTGCGGTGCTGTAAGGAGGGCGGCGGAATATGAGTGAATACTGGATTTTAGCTGCAATTTTGCTGCCGATCATCGGCGGCGCTCTGACGCCGCTGCTTCCGTTTAAAAAGCGGAAGGGAATGATGGTATATCTGGAGCTTCTTATGCTTGCGACCTCGGCGATCGTGCTGTCCCTGGTGGCGCACGGCCCGACGGAGGTTTTTGAGGTGATCTATTTTGTGCGCGATCTGTCCATTTCCTTCAAGATCGACGGCATGTCGATGGTGTTCGCAGGTCTGGTGGCGGTGCTGTGGCCGCTGGCGATGCTGTACTCCTTTGAGTATATGGAGCATGAGGGGCACGAGAAGATATTTTTCATGTTTTACAGTATGACCTACGGCATAACGCTTGGCATTGCGTTTGCGTCCGATATGCTCAGCATGTATTTCTTTTACGAGATGCTGACGCTGGTGACGGTGCCGCTGGTGATGCACACCTTAAAGCGGGAGGCGATCCTCGCGAGCCGCAAGTATCTTTACTATTCCCTGGGCGGGGCGGCGTTCGCGCTCCTCGGACTGGTCTTTTTGATCGTATACGGGGATACGGTGGAGTTTGTGATGGGCGGCGTATTAAACCTCGAAAAAATCGGCGATAAGACGAACACGCTGCTGCTGATTTATTTGCTTGCGTTTATGGGTTTTGGCGTTAAGGCGGCAATCTGGCCTTTAAGCTCCTGGCTTCCGAGCGCGGGCGTTGCGCCAACGCCGGTCACGGCGCTGCTTCACGCGGTTGCCGTCGTGAAGGCGGGTGTGTTTGCGATCATCCGATTGACATACTACAGCTTTGGCACGGACTTTTTGCGCGGTACCTGGGTGCAGGCAGTCGTGATGGGCTTTGCGATGTTTTCCATCGTGTACGGCTGCAGCCGTGCCGTCAAGGAGACGCACATCAAGCGGCGTCTCGCCTACTCGACGGTAAGCAACCTGTCCTACATCATTTTCGGCGCCACCATTATGACTCCGTGGGGGATGACGGGCGCGCTGGCGCATATGGTCTGCCACGCCTTTATGAAGATCTGCTCCTTCCTGTGCGCCGGTGCTTTTATGCACCAGACGGGCAAGAGCTACATCTATGAGATGAACGGCATGGGCAGAAAAATGCCGGTCGTGTTCGGCTGCTTTACTGTCTCCGCGCTCGGACTGATGGGCGTGCCGGGACTGGCAGGCTTTGTCAGCAAGTGGAATCTGGCGGGGGCGGCAGTGGAGAGCGGCAATGTGCAGGCGTATTTTGGTATCGGCTGCCTGCTGATCTCCGCGCTTCTGACGGCAATCTATATGATGTCGATCGTCATCCGGGCGTTTTTCCCGGGCAGGGATTTCGATGATTCTGCAATTGCGTCCGTGAAGGATCCGACCTGGAAAATGTGTCTGCCGCTCATCTGCTTTGCGGCGGGCGTGATCGTGCTCGGTCTGTTTTCCTCGCCGCTGATCGCCTTTTTCCAGGACGTTGCGGCGGGTATCTATTAGAAAGGAGGGAACGCAAAAATGGAAAACAATTTCTTTTTACTGGCGGTTATCGTATTTTTTCCGATGCTTGGAGCGGGCGTATCCTTCCTGGTGGGAAGAAAAGATAAGACGCTGCGCGACCGGGCGGCGGGCTGCGTTACGATCGCAGAGTTTCTGCTTGTGCTCCTTCTGCTTATCATAAAGGGGGCAGACGGGGCGGGCTTTACGGTTCCGGGCGTCTGCGGCATGGGACTTTCCTTTGAGACGGAGGGCTTCCGCGCAGTATACGGCGCGATCGCGGCGTTTATGTGGATGGCGACGACGCTGTTCAGCGCGCAGTATTTTGCGCACTACAGCAATCGGAACCGCTATTACCTGTTCCTGCTGGTGACGCTTGGGGCAACCGAGGGAATCTTCTTCTCGGCGGATCTTTATACGACCTTTGTGTTCTTTGAGGTGATGTCCCTTGCTTCTTACGTGTGGGTAGCGCAGGACGAGAGAGAGGAGTCCCTGCGCGCGGCTGCGACCTACCTTGCCGTGGCGGTGATCGGCGGTCTGGTGATGCTGATGGGCTTGTTCCTCCTGTATAACCAGGTCGGCACCTTAAAGATCAGCGAGCTTCACGACGCCTGCGAGGGCAAAAATGTGTACGTGGCGGCGGGGTGTCTGTTCTTTGGCTTTGCGGCGAAGGCGGGCGCTTTTCCCTTACATATCTGGCTTCCGAAAGCGCATCCGGTCGCTCCGGCTCCGGCGAGCGCGCTGCTCTCCGGTATCCTGACGAAAACCGGTATGTTCGGTATTCTGGTGATCAGCTGCAAGATCCTGCTGCACGACTGGAAGTGGGGAACCTTCGTATTGATCATCGGCACGCTCACGATGGTGGTCGGTGCCATGCTCGCACTGTTCTCCGTTGATTTCAAGCGCACGCTGGCGTGCTCGTCGGTGTCGCAGATCGGCTTTATCCTGGTGGGCGTCGGGATGCAGGGACTGCTCGCAGAAGAAAACGCCCTTGCGGTGCGCGGGAGCATTCTTCACATGGTGAACCATTCGCTTTTCAAGCTGGTGCTTTTTATGGTGGCGGGCGTCATCTTTATGAACCTGCATAAATTAAACTTAAACGAAATCCGCGGCTTTGGCAGAAAGAAGCCGCTGCTCGCGGCAATTTATCTTTCCGGAGCGCTCGGCATCGGCGGCATTCCGCTGTTTTCTGGCTATATCAGCAAGACGCTTATCCACGAGAGCATTGTGGAGTATATGGAGGCGCTCAAAGAGGGCGCGCTGGCGCAGGGCTTTTTTGGCGTCAGCGATATGAAGATCATCGAGTGGCTGTTCCTTATCAGCGGGGGACTTACCGTGGCGTATATGTGCAAGCTGTTCTTTGCGGTGTTCGTTGAGAAAAACAACGACGCGGCAGTGCAGAAAAAGTACGACAGCATGTGCGGAAGGTATATGAATAAGGTGAGCGCGGCAGCAATCGGCGTTCCGGCGCTGCTGTTTCCTCTGATGGGCGCGTTTCCGCATCTGACGATGGATAAGATCGCTGATATGGCGCAGAGTTTTTGCGGGCTTGCGGAAAATCCGCACACGGTGGCATATTTCAGTCTGACAAATTTAAAGGGAGGACTGATCTCCATCACGATCGGCGTGTTGATCTATGTGCTTATCGTGCGCACCTGGATGATTGTAAAGCAGCCGGACGGCAGCACCGTTTACGTGAACCGCTGGCCGCGCGTGCTGGATCTGGAGGATTATGTGTACCGCCCGATCCTGCTGACGGCGATCCCGGCGGTGTGCGGCGGCGTCTGCACGGTGCTCGATCACGCGGTAGATTTTCTCGCAAAAATCCTTCCGATAGCCGGAAGTGTGGAGGCTGGCTTTTTCGATACGATCACGGACGGCGTGATCGTGTTCCTGCGAAAGACCATCTACCAGGACAGTCCGCAGCCGCATGAGCTGGAGGAGGGCAATGCGCTGACGCATGTGTGCGGGCGCATCGTCAACCGGATCGTCGGGCTGCTCAATCTGACCGTATGGCGCAGGCATCCGAAGAAGAAAGATTATGAGCACAGCTTCGCGCTCGCCTACGAGAGCTTTAAGGAGAATACCGGCATCATCGGCCGAAGCCTTTCCTACGGACTGATCCTGTTCTGCCTGGGGCTTTGCGGAACGCTGATCTACCTGCTGGTTTCCATGCTGATGCATTAAATTATAAAATTATTTTTAGAATAGCTTGCTTATATTTCGAAAAAATGTTACTATAATATCACTATTGTTAATCACTAAAGGAGGTAAAGAATCATGAAAAAGAAACTCATGGCAGCAGTGCTTGCAGGTGCAATGTTACTGTCTGCTACAGCATGCGGCGCGAAGGAAACGGCTACAGAGGCGGAAACCTCCAGCGTTGTGCAGAATGAAACAGAAACGACAACTTCCGGCGAGACCTACAGAATTGCGATGGTTACAGACTCCGGTGATATCACAGACCAGTCCTTCAACCAAACGACCTACGAGGCATGCAAGGCATTTGCAGAGGAAAACGGTGTAGACTTCAACTACTATAAACCGGGCGGAGATTCCGATGCGGACCGTATCGCTGCAGTTGACCAGGCGTGCGCAGAGGGCTACAACATCATCGTGCTTCCGGGCTATCTGTTCGGAGCTACCTTAAGAGAAGAATCCCCGGCTTATCCGGATGTGAAATTTGTGGCGCTCGATATGTCTGAGGCAGACCTTCGCGGCGATCAGACGGATGTCGATCTCTCTGAGGTTTATAATGTAGAAAATACCTACTGCGCAATTTACCAGGAAGAGCTTCCGGGCTACATGGCAGGCTATGCGGCAGTAAAGATGGGTTATAAGCATCTCGGCTTCCTCGGCGGTATGTCCGTACCGGCAGTTATCCGCTATGGCTTCGGCTACGTGCAGGGTGCAAATGCAGCGGCTGTAGAGATGGGCATCGAGGATGAGGTTACGATCGAATACGCATACGGCGGACAGTTCTACGGCGACGCTGATATCACAGCAGCGATGGATACCTGGTATTCCACCAACGGCGTAGAAGTAGTATTTGCATGCGGCGGCGGCATCTATACCTCCGCAGCAGAGGCAGCGGCAAAGGTTGGCGGCAAGCTGATCGGTGTTGACTCCGATCAGGCTCCGGTCATCGACGCATACGGCGAAGGCATGACCATCACTTCCGCAATGAAGGGTCTTGCTCCGACGGTAAACACACTGCTTTCCGCGATCGTTCTGGAAGGAACATGGGATCAGTATGTCGGCAAGATCGACAACCTTGGTCTGGTATCCGAGAATCCGGAAGATAACTACGTACAGCTCCCGCTTGAGAGCACGCAGTGGTGCGACACCTTCACAGAGGACGACTACAGAGCGCTGGTAGCTTCTATGGTAGCAGGCGATATTACGGTTGACAACAACACCGAGACCATGCCGGAGACAGCGATCACTGTAAACGACCTTGGAAACATCAAATAAAATTTTTATCTGAAAAGATAAGAGGGGCATTGCAATGCGGCAGAATTTGCCGCAGAGCAGTGCCCTTTTTGCTAAATTGCATAATGTTATCATTATTTTTTCTTTGAATTCTGTAGAATATATGGTAGAATAAAAATATATGCGAGAGAGAAAGAAAGGGGGAAGGTGACATTGGAAAATTATGCTGTCGAGATGCTTGGCATTACGAAACGCTTTCCGGGCATCATAGCAAATGATAATATCACCCTTCAGCTAAAAAAAGGTGAGATCCATGCACTCCTTGGAGAGAACGGCGCAGGAAAATCCACGCTGATGAGCGTGCTTTTCGGGTTGTATCAGCCGGAGGAGGGCGAGATCCGCAAGGATGGAAAAAAGGTGGAGATCCGGGACCCGAATGATGCGAACGCTCTGGGAATCGGTATGGTGCATCAGCACTTTAAGCTGGTGGAGTGTTTCAGCGTCCTGGACAATATCATCCTTGGCGTGGAGACGACGAAGGGAGGTTTCCTGCAGAAGGAGGAGGCAAAGAAAAAGGTGATGGCGCTGTCTGAGAAATACGGTCTGCAGGTAGATCCGGACGCGCTGATCGAGGATATCACAGTCGGGATGCAGCAGCGCACAGAGATTTTAAAGATGCTGTACCGCGACAATGAAATACTGATCTTCGACGAGCCGACGGCAGTGCTTACGCCGCAGGAGATCCAGGAGCTGATGGCGATCATGAAGAGTCTCGCGGCGGAGGGAAAGAGTATTCTGTTTATCACGCACAAGCTGGCGGAGATCATGCAGGTTTCCGACCGCTGTACCGTTCTCAGAAAAGGAAAATACGTGGGCACCGTTGAGACAAAGAATACCACGCCGGAAAAGCTGTCCGCGATGATGGTTGGAAGAGACGTTAATTTTGCCGTAGAGAAAAAGGACGCGAAGCCGGGCGAGGTGGTGCTCGATATCCAGGGCATGACGGTGGCGTCGAAGCGTCACAAAAACAATGCGGTGAACAATGTCAGTATGCAGGTGCGCCGCGGCGAGATCGTCTGCATAGCTGGAATTGACGGAAACGGCCAGACGGAATTTGTCTATGGCCTGTCCGGGCTGGAGCCTTTAAAATCCGGTACGATCAGGCTGTGCGGCGAGGATATCACCCATGCGCCTATCCGGAAGCGTTCTGTCATGGGCATGAGCCACATTCCGGAGGACCGCCACAAACACGGGCTGGTGCTTGATTACACACTGGAAAACAATATGGTGCTGCAGCGCTATTTTGAGCCGCAGTTTACCAATAAAGCGGGATTTTTGAAGAAAAAGGATATCCGTGCCTACGCGGAGCGTCTGATTGAGCAGTACGACGTGCGTTCCGGGCAGGGACCGGTCACGCTGGCGCGCTCCATGTCTGGCGGCAATCAGCAGAAGGCGATCATTGCCCGTGAGATCGACAAAAACCCGGAGCTTCTGATCGCAGTGCAGCCGACGAGAGGTCTGGATGTCGGCGCGATCGAGTATATCCACAGTCAGCTTGTGGCGCAGCGCGATGCCGGAAAGGGCGTGCTTCTCATCAGCCTGGAGCTGGACGAGGTTATGAACGTGTCCGACCGCATTCTTGTAATGTATGAGGGTGAGATCGTCGGAGAGTTTGATCCGAAGAAGGTTACGGTAGAGGAGCTTGGCCTTTATATGGCGGGCGCAAAGAAGGGAGGCAGCACAAATGAATAAAAAAGAAAAGAGGAGCCTCCTGCGCAACGGTGCGTTCCAGTCTCTGTTAGCTTCGCTGGCCTGTATCCTGATCGGTCTTCTGGTCGGTTATATCGTACTGCTGCTGATCAATCCGGCAGGCGCGGGCAAAGCGATCATTTCTATTTTGAAGAACTTTATGTATTATCCGACGCAGGTGAAGGCGCTGCAGTATTTCGGAACGACGCTGGTAAAGACGGCGCCGCTGCTTCTGTGCTCGCTTTCCGTGCTGTTTGCCTATAAGGTGGGACTTTTCAACATCGGCGCGGCGGGACAGTACGTGGCGGGCGCGGGCGCATGTCTCTACTGTGCGCTGGCATGGAATCTTCCATGGTATGTCTGCATTCTGGCGGCGGTGGCCGTTGGCGCTGCGCTGGCGGCAATTTCCGGTCTTTTAAAGGCATACTGCAATGTAAACGAGGTAATTTCCTGTATCATGCTGAACTGGATCTCTCTGTATGTGGTGAATATGCTGCTCTCCACGGTGAAGGATCCATCAAGCCCGTACTCTGAGGCGCTGACCTCCAAAAATCCGGGCGCGATGATTCCGTCCATGGGGCTTTCGGCGCTTTTTGCCAACAACAAATACGTGACGATCGCGCTTCCACTGGCGGTGGTGGTGGCGATTCTGGTGTGGGTGCTTCTGGAAAAAACGAAGCTCGGCTATGAGCTGAAGGCGACGGGCTTAAACAAGCAGGCCGCGAAATACTGCGGTATGCGCGAGAAGTACAATATCATTCTTACGATGGCGATTTCCGGCGCGCTTGCGGGAATGGGCGCTGCGTTCTTCTATCTGACCGGCGTGGAGCAGTGGGCGGTTACGCAGACGAGTGTTCCGGGCATGGGCTTTAACGGAATCGCGGCGGCATTTTTGGGAGGACTGCATCCGATCGGAGCGATTTTCTCCTCCTACTTTATCCAGCATATTACCAGCGGCGGCGCATACGTGGATAAGTCGATGTACTGCTCACAGATCTCGGATCTGATCTCGGCGCTGATCATTTACCTCTGCGGCTTTGTATTTTTCTTCAAGCTCTGGCTGAACCGGCTTCTCGATAAGCGGGATGAAAAACGCGCGGCGCAGATGCAGAAAGGGGGCGAAGCATAATGCTGCTTTTGATTCAATACACATTAATATTTGCTTCCGTTCTGATCCTGGTGGCGCTCGGCGGATGCTTTTCTGAGCACAGCGGTGTGATCAATATCGGATTAGAGGGTATCATGGTTATGGGAGCGTTCGGCGGCGCGCTGGTGCTGAAATTCGTTCCGGCGACCGTTCCGGCGATTGTTATGATCGTGCTCGTCATCGTGGCGGCGGTTGCGCTTGGTATGCTGTATTCCCTGCTTCTGGCAGTGGCAGCGATTAATTTCAAGGCGGACCAGACGCTGGTCGGCACGGCGCTGAACCTTCTCGGCACGGCAGCGGCGGTTGTTATCGTGCGTGCGATCAATATGGCGGAGAGCGCTGATAACGTATCCTCTACCATCACCTATATTGAGAGTAAGAAGGCGTTCCTGGTGCGCATCGGCGGATTTGAATTTAACTGGTTCATGCTGATCGCGCTGGTTGCGCTGGTGGCATCCTATATCGTACTTTATAAAACGAAATTCGGACTTCGCCTGCAGGCGTGCGGCGAGCATCCGCAGGCGGCGGACTCCGTCGGCATCAACGTGTATAAAATGCGTTATGCGGGCGTGCTGATCTCCGGTATGCTCGGCGGTCTTGGCGGCATTGTGTACATCACGGCGGGTGTGAGCGAATGGAAATTTGAAAACGGCGTGGCGGGCTTCGGCTTCCTGGCGCTTGCAGTAATGATCTTCGGTCAGTGGAAGCCGGTAAACATCGGTTTCGCAGCGCTTCTGTTCGGTCTGTTCCGTGCGCTGTCCAACGTATACACCGGATTCCCGGCACTGGTAGCGTTAAAGCTGCCGAGTACCATCTACAATATGCTGCCGTACATCATCTCCCTGGTAGTGCTTGCGTTTACCTCCGGCAAGTCGCGCGCGCCGAAGGCGGAGGGTATTCCGTACGATAAAGGACAGCGGTAGGAGGGATGATGATCCCGCGAGGGTCAACATAATCTGTATAAATGCATAGAAAAAGGAGACACTAACGTCAAATGGCGCGGTCTCCTTTTTTTCGTGAGCAATGAGCCAGGTGCGGCAAAGGCGAAAAGGACAGGGGCGACGCGCGGAAAAGAGGTGCAGAATCATGAATCAGATGATGGGAAAGCAGAGCATACAGTTTGAAAGAGCGCCGCATATCATTGGCTCGTCCTCTGTGGTGGGAAAGAAGGAGGGCGAGGGTCCGCTTGCAAAAGCGTTCGACCTGATCTGCAATGATGACCGCTTCGGAGAGGATAACTGGGAGAAAGCGGAGAGTACCATGCAGAACGAGGCGATGAAGACGGCGCTGCAGCACGCAAAGCTTCTCCCAGTGCAGGTGCGCTATCTGTTTGGCGGCGATCTCCTGGGGCAGCTCATCGCCACGTCCTTTGGCATGGAAAATCTGGATATCCCGCTGTTTGGGCTTTACGGCGCCTGCTCCACCTGCGGGGAATCGTTGTCGCTCGCGGCGATGACGGTGGCGGGCGGCTATGCCGATTATGCGGCGGCGATCACGTCAAGCCACTTTGGAAGCGCGGAAAAGCAGTTTCGCTTTCCGCTCGGCTACGGTAACCAGCGGCCGCTGGCGGCGACCTGGACGGTGACGGGCAGCGGAGCGTTTATCCTGGCGGAAAAGGGCGGTCACGCGCGCATCACCGGCATCACGACGGGAAAGGTCGTCGATTTTGGCGTGAAGGATTCCTTGAATATGGGCGCGTGCATGGCGCCGGCGGCGTGCGACACCATCTATCAGAATCTGATGGATTTTAATCGCCAGCCGGGGGATTACGATAAGATCATTACCGGCGATCTGGGATATGTGGGACAGACGATCCTGGTCGATCTTCTGAAGGAAAAGGGTTTTGACATCGCAAAGCAGCACATGGACTGCGGAATTGAGATCTACGACCGCGAGACGCAGGATACGCATTCGGGTGGAAGCGGATGCGGCTGCTCGGCGGTGACGCTCGCGGCGATGATCCTTCCGAAGATCTGCAAGGGCGTCTGGAAGCGCGTGCTGTTCGTGCCGACCGGAGCGCTGCTCTCGACGGTGAGCTTCAACGAGGGGCAGAGCGTGCCGGGGATCGCGCATGGGGTCGTGATCGAGCACTGTTGATACTAAAAAATCAGGGGGAAATACGATGGAATATATCACTGCATTCTGGGTTGGAGGACTGATCTGCGCGCTGGTGCAGATCCTTTTGGAGAAAACAAAGCTGATGCCGGGGCGCGTCATGGTGATCCTGGTGGTGACGGGGACGATCCTGGGAGCGCTCGGTATTTATAAGCCCTTCCAGGAATTTGCCGGGGCGGGGGCGAGCGTGCCGCTTCTTGGTTTCGGAAACGTGATCTGGGAGGGCATGAAGGAAGCAATCGACAAGGAGGGCTTTATCGGACTGTTTAAGGGCGGATTTACAGCAGGAGCCGCCGGGATCGGGGCGGCACTGATCTTTTCCTATATCGCAAGCCTGCTCTGTCAGCCGAAGATGAAGAAATGACGCTGGGAAAGAATTACGAAATCAGCGCTTCTTTCTTTAAATAATCGCAGATGAATGTAAGGGCGGCGCCGACCAGCGCCGCTTTTTCTCCGTGATAGCCTTTGTGAATCTGAAAATCAACGGTTCGAAAGGTAGTGTAAGAGAGTACGCTGTTTTTCACATACTGCAGATCTTCCAGCGAAAAATACTTTGCCAGCAGCCCGCCGATAATGATATCGGAGCCCGTTACCATGCGCAGATTATCGATCAGCAGGGCGAGTTCCTGCAGATAACTGTGCCAGATCTGGATAGCCTTAATGTTTCCGATACGTACATTCTGAAAAAAAGCGGGGAAATTTTCTGCTGCACCGCGCAGCAGGCTGTTCGCGGAGCAGTAGGCATCCGCGCATCCGCGTTTTCCGCAGTAGCAGAGATTGCCGTTTGGATGGAGCGTCATATGCTCGACGGTTCCGCTGCTGAGCTGCGGGGTGTGCAGCACGCCGTCATGCAGGATGACCGCAGAGCCGAGATGCGGATTGAGCGACAGATAAATAGCGTTCTCCAGTGATGAATCGTGCCAGTGCTCCGCGATCGCGGCTGCTTCCGCATCGTGGATCAGCGTGAGCGGGCAGGAAAAACAGCGGGCGAAGTCGGAGCGGGAAAATGCATTGCTGTTTAAGATTTTTCCGTACAGAATATGCTCGCCGTCCGCGGCGACGATCCCCTGGATGGTCACGGCGATGCCAAGGATATCCTGCGGGTCACGTTCCAGGGAATTTATAAAGCGGTTGATCCATCCGCCGAAAAGAGAAAAATACGCCTCATTCGTCAGAAAGCTGATCTCCAGAGTGTCGTTTTTGAGGATTTCCCCGCGCAGGTTTACTGCCGCCACGTTGAGCCGTTCTGCCAAAACCTCCACGCCGATGGCAATTTTGGCGTTGGCATTGAATTTGTACAGAACAGCCGGACGACCGCCGGTGGCGGTCTGCACAGAGCCACGGTAAATTTTGTTTGCGGCCAGCAGTGTATTCAGATTCTGCGAGATGGTGGGAAGGCTGAAATTCAGCTCGCGGGAGATCATATCCTTGGAGACGCCGTCGCTTTCGTAAATCATTTTGTAGACCATGCTGCAGTTCAGTTTTCGGATTTCGGTGGTGGTAATGCTCATAAGAGCCTCCTCTATTTTAAAAAAATCGGGACTGTTTTTTTACAAAATGGCGGATCACATTAGTAAAAATACATAAATAAATGCGTCGTTTCGCCGATTGCAATTTCAGATATCTATGATATAGTACTATTATAGAAAAGATTTTTATAAAAGTAAATAATAAAATATGGTAAGGAGACGGGAAAATGAAGGGAACATTTTTTGTCGGGGCCGATCAGCCTCAGAAATTTGAAGTGCGCGAAATGAATTTTGCGCCGCTGAAGCCGCACGAGGTGCTGGTGAAAAATATGTCCGCGGGAATCTGCGGAACAGATGTACATATTTATCACGGGGAGAAGGGTTCGGCGGAGGTGGCGCCGCCGGTGGTCCTTGGACATGAATACGCCGGGATCGTGGTGGAGACAGGAGAAGCGGTAACGGGTGTTGCCGTCGGAGATCATGTGACGCTGGACCCCAACATCTACTGCGGAACATGCAGACCGTGCCGCATGGGGAAAAAGCAGAATTGTAAGCACCTGTTCGCTCTGGGCGTGAATGTGAACGGCGGTTTTGCGGAATACTCTGTAGTGCCGGATACGCAGTGCTTTCTGCTGAAAAAGGAGATTCCTTTTGACGTGGGCGCGATGACGGAGCCGCTTGCCTGCGCGATCCATGGCATTGACCGCTGCAATATCCAGCAGGGACAGAGCGTGCTGGTAATTGGAGGCGGCACGATCGGGCTTCTGATCGTCCAGCTTGCAAAATTAAAGGGCGCTTCGCCGATCATCCTGAGCGAGCCGATCAAGATGCGCCGAAAGATCGGCCTCTCTGTAGGCGCGGATGCCGTGATCGATCCGCTGCACGAGGATGTGGCGGAGACGGTGCAGAAGCTCACCGGGGAGGACGGCGCGGATGTGGTGATCGAGTGCGTGGGCAAGACGTTTGCCGTACAGCAGGCGATCGACGCAGCCGGTCCGGGCGCGATGGTTATGCTGTTCAGTGTTCCGGCGGTCGATGCGACCATTCCGCTGCCGTTGTTCGATATGTACAAAAAAGAGCTGACGATTGGCGGCTCCATGATCAATCCCGATACCCATCAGCGTGCGGTCAATCTGATCAACGCACAGCGCCTGGAAATTGAGAAGCTGATCACGCACAGCTACGATCTCTATCATCTGGACGACGCGATCCATATGCAGATGAGCAGCGAGTCCATCAAGGTGGTGGTACATCCGCATGACGGAGAGAAAAAGTAATTTTCAAAATCGCTTGACGTATGACCGGAAACTGGGTATAATATCTCTAGTGCAATAAAAAATACCCACAGTTGTATTATGCACAATCTACAACTGGAGGGAGGTTAGGTGTGAGACTATGTCAAATGTAATCGTTAAAGAAAACGAGACTTTGGACAGCGCATTACGCCGTTTCAAAAGAAACTGCGCGAAAGCTGGCATTCAGCAGGAGATTCGTAAGAGAGAGCATTACGAGAAGCCGAGTGTAAGACGTAAAAAGAAGTCCGAAGCAGCTCGCAAACGTAAATTTAACTAATGTGCAGAAAATAAATTCCCGGTCGTAAGACCGGGAATTTTGTGTTATTTCCGTGAGCAACGAGCCAGGTATCCGCACATGTGCGGATATTTGGCGACTGCCGCGAGGGTGAAGCCAGTTCTGTTGGCTTGAGACGCAACAAACAATGTGATCCGTGGACGCCGGAAAAAGGTTGCCAAATCTGCGAACTGCGGTATGCTATACTGCCTTATATAAAAAAGATTTTTAGAAAAGGAGGAACATTATGAGGCAAAAGCATTGCAGCATGTACCGGCGGCTTTTTCTTCTGGCAGGCTGTCTGACGCTTAACGTATTCTTTTTCCCTTCAGGGGAAGCGGGCAGTACCGTAAAAGCAGAGGAAGAGCAGCAGGAAACAACTACGGCGGATGAAGCGTCGGAAGAGACACAGGAAACAGCCGCGGCAGATGGAACAGAGGATGACTGGGTCTGGATGGAGGGCGAGCCGGGCAGCACGTATATGCTCCCGCTTGGCGGGATGGCTTTTAAGATGCCGGGAGAGTTTGGATTCTGGGTTTATGAGGGAGAATCCATTTTTGCCGCATCGGGGATGATAGATGACCTGTCACTGTTCTTTTTCGGCGTTCCAGAAAAAAATTACTGCGAAAATGAAGAGGACGCGATAACCGGAAATCTGGATGATCTTTCGGAAGAAGAGCAGAAGCGCTTTCTGGAAAAAATTACAGCACAGTCGGAATCCATTGGAGGAGAGATCTTGCCGCTGGGCAACTATACGTTTGTATCCGATGCCGCTTATTCAGAGGAAAACCAGTTTCTTATGCAGTCGCTGATTACTGTCGTGGACGGTGTCCGCTATACGATAGCAGGCGCAACGGAAAACCGGGGTATGGATGAACAGGATCTGCAGATTCTGCTGGCGTTTGCCAGTCTTCTGGAGGAGGCATAGCTTATGAAAAAAACATTAAAAAAGGCGATGGCACTGATGCTGTGCCTGTCTGTAGCAGCCAGCTCTGTGGCGGCAGCGGAAATTACAGCTCCTGCTGTCGCGGATACAGCGGATGTTTATCAGACGCAGGATGATGGAAAGATAAATAATCAGAAAACCGATGAGAAAGAAACGGAAAGTGAGAGCGAAACAGGCACTGTGACAGGTTCTGGCGGCGTTACGGTAATCACACCGCCGTCATCCGAGCCGGAGACGGAGCCGCAGAAGCCGTCGGAGCCGGAAACGGATACGCCGCCGTCGTCTGAACCGGAGACGGAGCCGCAGAAGCCGTCCGAGCCGGAAACAGATACGCCGCCGTCATCTGAACCGGAGACGGAAACAGAGCCGCCCCAGGTTGCGCCTACAGGGCAATGGTTGCCGTCCGGTTCAACGTACGTGTATATAATATCATCTAATTTAGCATATGCACTGGTCTGGGGGGACTGGAACAGACGAGGGGTATATCATGTGAATCAGAAGGCTGTACCGAATGAATTAGAACCGGGAAAATGGGCATTTGAAATCAATAAGCAGTCCTTTGATTGCGATTACTGGCAATATAAACAAAAGATGGGTTATTATCCGCCATATCCACCGGAGCATGCTCATTTTTATGAAGGTGTTCCCGACCCCTATGAGCCGGAAACGGAACCTGACACAGAAGAACCATATCCTCCGGAAACAGAAATGCCGGAGCCATCCACGGAACCGACCTCAGAGTTCCCAACGGAACCGACCACGGAGCCGTCCACGGAACCGTCTACCGAGCCGGTTACCGAACCTCCCACGGAATCCGAACCGGACAGTGAAACGGAATCTGAGACCGAAACAGAAAAGGTGAATAAGGAAAAGCTGCAGGAGCTGCTGCAGGAGGCTGCGAAGATTGCTTCCGAACATATGAATAATCCGGTGGAGGAGCTTACAGATGCAAGCTTTAAGGAACTGGTTCTGGCAGGCTCCAACGCTTCCGGCGTTTATAAAGAGGGTTCCTCTACACAGGAAGAGGTAGATGCTGCCGCCAACTGGCTGGAGCTTGCAATTAGGACGCGGCAGCTTTTACGGACGATCAGCGCGCAGAAACTGAAGGCTACGCTTGACAGTCTGCAGACAGAGGTGGATATGGTTAATTATACCATTCGGAAGGGAATGCCAATAAAATATGCTTCCGCCGCATGGGAGCAGTTTGCGGATCTTTTTGAGGCAACGCAGTATTTTTATGAGCAGCATTGCGCCGGAAACGGCAATTACGTGGAGGCAAAAGTAATCGATGCAACGCACAGTAAGCTGATTTCCTCGTATGTTGCGCTTCAGCGGAAGACAACGGGCAGCAGCGGGAAAAAGGACACAGGCTCGAAAAAAAATACATCATCCGATGAGCTTCTGGATAATCTTCAGGATACATTGGAGACGATAAACAAAGGCGAATACCAGGAGACTGCTCTGGAGATCCTGCTGACAGCGCTTGAATCAGAAAAGAAGGTGAGCAGTGAATTTGCAGCCGGGCTCAGGAAGCTTATGGGGGTACTTAACTTTGCAAAGCTGATGAAGGACTCCAACGATGCGTATGATGCGCATGTCCCATACGAAGTAAATCCAAAGCTGTATGATTGGGTAAATGAGCATCTTATTCCAACGGAGGTTGTACCGGGAACAACAGAGAATCTTAATACAATAATGAAAGGGCTGGAAAATAAGTCAAGGCAGTCAAAGGACATAATGAAAACATTCGACTCCGAAGGAGAAATAAAATTGCCGGAATACGCCATAGGAGATGCGTCCAGAGAATATATAAATAATAATTAGTATATCCGATATCGTAAGCAGGAGGGAGCGATTGCTCCCTCCTGTCTGTTATTGCCATGCATACGACAAAAACGTCCGGTGGACGTTTTTTCGTATCGCTTATGAAGGATGCTTGCAGCGCAAAATCCGGCAGAGCATAGATTCATCCTGGCAATTTTGAGATAACATGAACCAGCATCTGTGTGCTGCGCTCCTCGCCGGTCTGTCTGCTGCGGATCCGCGCGGTGAGCGTCGCCGTTCCCTGGCGCAGCCCATGTACGCGGCCGCGGTCATCTACCGAAGCGATCTCGGGATGGTCGCTGCTCCAGCTTACCTCCAGAACCGGGTCCAGGTCGCATACCTGCGCGTCCACCACCAGCTTCCCGCCGAGAATATCGGAAAAGTTTTCCACATATTCCTGGTTTTGCTGTGTGATCAGATTCTGCTGCCAGTAGTTTTCATCAAAAAACAGCAGATGGGAACCGAGCAGCTCCGTCATCTCATAGCTGTTTCCGGCTCCGTCCACCAGTGTGCAGCCGGTCACTTCAAGGAGCACATTGCTTTCGCTGTAATTAAAATTCTGCATGATCACGCCAACATATTCCAGAGGAAACTCCTCCGTATCCTGGAACGGCAGCTCCGTGTGCAGCCTGTTATCCTCAGTATAGAAAAAATCATAGGTAAGCCCGGCGTTCTGCCAGCCCCTTTTATCGCCCTTTCCGTTATAAAAGCTGAAAAAGGAGTAGGTGTCGAGCGCGTCGGTCGTGTCCCGCTCGTATGTAAAGTCTTTCAGCAGAATGCGCACAGCGGTATCGCCCTGCACCTGCACCTCCATGATATTATCCTTCAGCGGGTAGCGGACGTTCTGCTGCGTGAGGATCACGGAATCGTCCGTTTCCAGCGGGTACTGTGTCAGATCCAGAACCGTGTCCTCTTTCGGTGGCTGGTTCAGAAAAACAGCTGCGGCAGTACCGGCCAGGACAACTGCGCCGGCAAGCGAAGCAAGAAGGATTTTTCGTTTCCGCTTCTGCCCGGCTGCAGCCGGTATTCTGCTGTTTTGACCCTCCGGCACAACTTCTACGGCAATGCGTCTCGTTCCGTTTAGAATTTCCAGAAGCTCCTGCGTATCCTTTAAAAGCTCTTCTGTGTTCTGGTATCTCTGGTCCGGAAGCACGTGCATTCCTTTTGAAAGAATCCGGTTCACCTGCATGGCGGCCACTTCCTTTTCGTGAAGAAGCAGTCTGGAATATGGGGAGATAATTTCCGGTTCGCGTTTCAGCTCCATATCCTGTGGACGCTCTCCGTCCATAAGAATGCAGTAAAAAATGCAGCAGACGGAATATAAATCCGTCCACGGACCGAGCTCGTCTGTTTTCTGCAGCAGGATCTCGGGAGCCATGTAGCCTTCCTTTCCGGGATAGTAAGAAAGGCGGAACAATTCTTCTTTGTCGCTGCCTTTTTCTATACAGCAGACGCTGTTAAAATCCAGAAGAAGAATCTCAGAAGGGAAGCTCTCATCCTGTGTGTCAAGAAGAAAGATGTTTTCCGGACTGAGGTCCATATGCAGAAAACCATGCGAGTGAAAAATCCGCAGCGCATACAGAATATTCTGAATGCACAGAACGGCGTCTGTCAGAGAGGGAAAGCCCTTTTTTTGCTTTAACACATCTCCGAGTGTCTGTCCCTTCCGCGCAGAAAAGACGGTATACAGCGTTTGGTTTTGCTCAAAAGAATCCAGATTCTGCGCAATATTCCGGTCGGCGTCCATACCGAGAATCAGGTGAACCTGGTTTCCGGACAGATAGCTGTTTTTATGAAATTCAAACAGCTTTTCTGCGTCGGCTTTTACATGAAGCTGCATCTGTTCATCCCGTGTGATGCCTCCGTCAGGCGTGTAAGGATAAAGCTCCTTGATCAATACGGTATGGATATGCTCCGACATCAGAGTATCCTGATAAGACGCCTGGTAAACCATTGAGTTGGCGCCGGAACTGATAAATTTTTCGATTTTATAAGTTTGTCTGCCTCCGTGAAGCTGGTAACCTTCCGGAAGCGCCTGCCGTTTATCCATTGCAATTTTCCTGCCTGTACACTAAACGTCCCCACGTTTCCTTATTTTCCGGTTCATATAGCTGACGTATCATCTGAACCATTCTGTCGCTGATAGAGTCCTCCTCGTCCTCTGAACGGATTGCTGAAATGACGAGACTGTCAAAGGGATTGTGCGGATTCAGAAGCGGAAACCCGCATTCAGACAGCATCAGATCAATTCTCCGGCAATGCTCCCGCGCATAATTCTCCGGAGAGCACATAGTCTCTCCGTCGGTAGCCAGATAGAGAAGCAGCAATGTCTTCCGGTCAACATCTCTTTTTCGGCTGTACATTTCATAGATCGTCCTGGAAGAAGGCCAGGATTTCTTAATGGTTTTCTGCAGCCTGGTGTATTCTTTGGTATCTCTGGCATAGGGTACGTCCATGCGGAGATATTCTTCCACCACCTGCCGGAGCGTATATTTCTTTTCATCCAGAAAACTGTTATCTTCCGAGGCGGGAGAGATGAGACAGTCTATCATCTGTTTAAATTTCCGGTAAGCCGTATTGTGACAGCACCCGAACCGACCGCGGTTTTTCTGAAGAAATAATGCCAGTTCCTGCTCTGTTGCTACATTGCGGAAACTATTCTGGAAAAAAGAAGTCAGGTAGCCTGTTTTTTCCGATCTTCCGTATTTGAGAATGTATTCGCGGTATTCTGCTGTGGTAGCAGGGAGCTTCTGATCCCACACACGGGTCAGAAGGGCGCGCGCTTCCGGATAATCCATCCCGCTGCGCAGAGCGAACAGATAAACCAGCTCTCTGGGATTGCGGTAGTGAATACTGCTTTCCGCAGTTATTCCCAGAAGACGGTTTGCATCTGCCTCATTGGCATGCAGCGCGAAGCAGATCTTGAAAAACTCTTCTCTGTTTGCCGGAAGATTCCTGTCTGCCAGCCAGTTGCTGATCTTCCGGGAGATTTTCTCCCGGTCTGTTGAGGGATTGTATTCACAGAATTTGTCCGTCAGCTGGTTTTTCAAAGGCTGACTGCCTTGCCAGATTTCTTTTAACAGCTCAGAAAACTTCCGGGATTCCGGCTGCGCCGGATTATTAAAACAAGTGTATCCTGCATCGCTCATAGATAGAACCTTTCATAGCGTAGATCATGCTGTAATAAAAATACTTTACCATGAGTTTTTAACAAATTCAATAAGCATCCTGATGAATAAAAGATTATAGCATTTTGAGACTATTCTTTGTGGCAACTTTTTTCCGTAAAATTGCCATACCTTTTTTTAAATCACCGGTTGACAAATGCACTTTAGCGTGCTAAAATCCATTATATCAATAGGAACAAACCGTTGAGAAAGAGTAGTAGGCATTTCGATGAAATCACAGAGAGCCGCAGGCGGTGGGATTGCGGTATGGACGGACTTGCTGAATGGACTTTCGAGGGCAGTTTTGAAACCGGGTATCCGG